>JAFYRW010000043.1 GCA_017546785.1 Bacteroidaceae bacterium
CACCTTGCCCTGCATTATTCCCAATGCCGAAATGAATGATAGCACCACAATGGCCTGCAGTGCCGAGTGTTCTATGAACAGGCTGTTTATGAAATCCATCAGCAAGGCATTATTTCAGGTTCATTTCATTGAGCAGATAGCCGGCCTTGCCTATTCGGTCAATCACGAATAGCACGTAGCGAATGTCCACAGATATGTTGCGGCAGATAGTGGGGTCGAATTCAATATCACTCATTGTAGAGCGCCACGTACGGTCGAAATTTATTCCAATAAGCTCTCCGCGGCCGTTAATGACCGGCGATCCTGAGTTTCCGCCCGACGTATGATTCGAGGCAAGGAAGCAGACGGGTACGGTGGTACGGCCATTCACTTTCACTCCCCAGCGGCCATAGTCGCCTCTACTATGAATGTCGCGCAGTTCCTGCGGGATATTATAATCGTAAATCTCGGGGTTATCCTTAGCGATTATTCCGTCGAGGGTAGTAAGATGAGTGTGATACTCTCCATCGACATTCTCATAGCCTGTCACTGTGCCATACGACACGCGCAGAGTAAAATTGGCATCGGGGTAGAAGGCACGATTGCTGTCCCATTCGCGCAGAGCCTGCATATAGGGGCGGTACCAATTTTCAATCTCGGGAACATTGCTTATGTTACGATAGACATATTTGCGGTTGTTCTTTACAACATTGTTGAACCATCCTACAAATGTTGTCATAATATCATTCTGAATATCTACGCTACTCAAAGGCTCAGCAGTCAAAAGGTGGGTATTGGAGTAGATACTATCGACAAAAGCCTCTGTTGTGCCGCAGTTGTCAATAGCAGCCAGAAGTTCAGACGGAATTATATCCTTTGGCGCACGGGCAATAAACTCGTCGATAAGATATTGGGCAATAGCCTTATCTATCGACACATTATAATCCTTCATAAAATTGACACGCCAATTCAAAAGATTGCCGGCTGTAATGGTGCCCGCATCGACCATTGCCGCACCGTTGGCAAGATTCACAGTGTAGTTATATGCCTCGATGCTTCCTATTGACTCGTTGAACAGTTCGCGCACAAAATAGCCGGGAGCGACACGCTTATAGGCCACACGAAGCGAATCGAGAATATGTGCATACTGAGGCTGCGATTGCGCCCACATAGAGAAATAATTCTCATAGTCCTGCTTTTTCTCTATTGTATTCAGACGCGACAATCCAAGAGACTCGCCCTGCCACTTTTTCCAAGAGTTTGCAATGGAGGCGTGCTTTGCGGCGTATGCTATGCGCACGGCAGCATCCTTTGCCTGAGCCTCGGAGATTATCTCCAATCGTTTGGTACGCAGCTCAATCTTCATTGGGTTAGCCACATTGGCCACATATTCAACAGCATCCGAGGTAACATACTCCTGAGTATTTCCCGGGAAGCCGTATATCATTGTAAAGTCGCCCTCCTCGACACCCTTTGTCGATATTTCAAAGAAGCGTTTGGGACGATAAGGCACATTATCGGCCGAATATTCGGCTGGTTCGTTATCAGCATTCGCATATACGCGGAAGATAGAAAAGTCGCCTGTGTGACGCGGCCATATCCAGTTGTCTGTGTCTCCGCCGAATTTTCCTATCGACGAGGGGGGAGCACCCACTAGACGAACATCCTTGAATACCTGATAAACAAACAAATATTGCTGCAGGCCATAATACATTGAATTTATCTGTGCCGTGTAGCGGCCATTCTCCTCGGCCTCGGCAACTATCGAGGCGTTGGTCTCTCCGGCAGCGACCCTGTCGGTAATGTCTTCCATACGCACAAGCAATGTTATAGTGAGCCCAGGGACAGGCAGTTCCTCGCTCTTGCTTTTGGCCCAATAACCGTATGTGAGATAGTCGTGCTCTACCGACGACAACTTTTGTATCGAGCTGTAGCCGCAATGGTGATTGGTGAGCAAAAGTCCCTCGGGAGAGATAAATTCTCCGGTGCAACCACCGCCGAACTGCATCACAGCATCCTTGAGCGATGCTTTAGTGTCGGAGTATATATCATCGGCCTTTAGTTTAAAGCCCAAAGAGCGCATCTCCTTTACACGCTCCTTAATGCGGCTCGGCAGCCACATTCCCTCGTCGGCCATTACTGTCGTAAAGGCGACGCAAACAAGAATACAAACAAATAGTTTCTTAATCATATTTATTCCGTTTTTATTATTGTCCTAATGTCTTACATATTGAGAATCCGACGGTAAAATTGTGCATCGGAGTCCTTTGCATCACACTATAAGCACTAGCCGAGGGAACAAAAGCCCTATTCTCGTCGAGCGTTCCGTTACTATTGATGGTGTATCTTATATTCGGCGCGCTATATGTATAGTCGAAATAGGCGCGTGCCACAGTGTTTCTTAGAACAGCAAAGGTAACGCCTGCACCGGCATTAAGATTCATTGAATGGGCATTGTCGGTGCATATAAAAAAGTCGTTTACAATATCGGCACTAAGGCTCTCATACTCCTCGGCTGTAATATTGTTGTTTACACGATTCTGCAAAAGTTTCTGCTTCTCGTCGGAAGCAAGCGAATATTCGGCCGAAAAATCATATTTTCCCACCAGACGATAGCCTACCATTGCCTTACAGTCGATACGCACGCGCGAGCCCAAAGGCAAAGAGGCGTACGGACCTATATTGGCATCTATTGCTCCAAAGCTCGAAGGGTTAATCTGCTTCAGCCTATATGCAACATTCTCGCCTGCGTCATTAAGAATATAGGATGTATAATCGCCATTATAGTCGGCTGTGAGCGACGCAACGGTAGCTCGCAACTGACCGCCAACGCCAACGTAACGGTTGAAATAATATGCCCCCTCGGCAGTGATGGCAGTCGTGAGCCCTGTCCTTAATTTAAGATTGAGCGGAGTGCCTACAGCATCGGCTATGACATTTGGAGCCAAAAGGCCGGTAGCTCCTCCCACATTCATTCCGACAGAGAGGAACGACGGCTTTCCGCTAAGGTCGGCACGATTATTAAAGCCTGTATACTTTCCGTTTATGCCATATTCCTTGAAAATAATATCGGAAAGGAAATATCCTATATTCACCGATGTTATTCCCACTCCTGCGCCAAAGACAATGTCGTTTATCCAGTGGCGGTTGTTGAGCACACGCATAATACCCGTAGCCGTAGCAACCGTATAGGCGCCGACGCTGTACCAGGGGCTGCGCGCACCAAGTTCCTTGTGCATTATGGTAGCCGCCATAAATGCAGTCGATGTATGTCCCGACGGAAAGGAGTTACGACGCGAACCGTCGGGGCGCATCTCCTTTACGGTATATTTTATACTGTTCACAACAGCAGTAGTGGTAACGGCACTGAATGCCGAGCTTGCAAGGAAACGCCACCAATTGCTGCGAGTCTCTACTCCGCAGGCCTTAAGCACAGCGGTAAGCCCCAAAGGAGCATATTGGATATAGTCGTCAAATTCTGTTCTGAAATTGGGCATCACAGTGCTACGCACATTGTACCATTCGTCCTTTTGGTTCCACATAAGCAGTCCCGCAGCAAGAAAGGGTACGCCCTCGTACGAGAATTCCTGCCTCCACGCGCCCGCAGCACCCGGATAGACATATTTATAGCTATCGACAGTAATGGAATCCTGCAACAGCGGTTCGCCTTGAGCCTTTAAGGAGCCGGGCAACAATAACAACAGAAAAGAGAACAGAAAAATATATAGCGATTTTTTCATACAGAAAAGAATATTACACATTATTATATAAAACAGGAGTGATGCTTTTTCACCTTTCGGGCAGCCGACTACACTTTTCAGCGCCTCAACCGTTGGACAAATTTAGTAAAATATGGCCATTTAACCCTTAATGAGCCTTCACTTTTTGGGCAAAAGTACCTAAAAATTACCTTTTTAGGACTTTTTATTGCACAAACAAAAGAAAATGTGCAATACCTATGCTTTTTTTTCATCTTTTCTTGTCTGTTTCTGATTTTTATCATATTTTTGTGACCTCATAATTTACATAATTTAAATTATACAACTATGTCAGAAATTGAATCAAGAGTAAAAGCTATTATCGTAGAGAAATTTGGTGTATCAGAGTCAGAGGTAACTTCTGAGGCAAGTTTTACAAACGACTTGAGCGCAGACTCATTGGATAGAGTAGAACTCATCATGGAGATCGAGGACGAGTTTGGTATTTCAATCCCTGAGGATCAGGCTGAGAATATAGTAACAGTAGGTGATGCTGTTAGCTATGTAGAGAAAATGGTTGCTGAGAAACAGTAATTCTCTAAACCATTCTACTAACTATTATTCTATTTAATGGAACTTAGAAGAGTAGTTGTAACAGGTCTTGGTGCTGTGTGCCCCATTGGTAACGATATTCCCACAATATGGGAAAATGCAGCCAATGGAGTAAGCGGTGCAGGGCCTATTACTCATTTTGATACAACCCTTTTCAAGACAAAATTTGCTTGCGAAATCAAAGATTTTGATGCAAAGGCAAATATGGGTCGCGAGGCTCGCAAGGTGGATACAGACACCCATTATGGAGTAGAATCTGCCATACAGGCATTGGCCGACAGCGGCATTGACCTTGAGAAGGAAAATTGTAACCGTATCGGAGTTATCTACGGTGAGGGCATCGGCGGTATCCGCGCCCTCGAGGATGAATTGGGTCCTTATTTCCTCAATCCCGAAAATGGCCCCCGTTTCTCACCCTTCCTCATTACCAAGATGATATCGGATATGACTACAGGTATCATTTCTATTAAATACGGGCTCAAAGGTCCCAACTACGTAACAACATCGGCTTGTGCTTCGGCCTCAAATGCTATCATCGACGCTTATGACCAGATTCGTCTCGGTAGAGCAGATGTAATGCTTACCGGAGGTTCAGAGGCAGCAATATGCCCCACAGGAGTCGGTGGCTTCAACGCTATGCACGCCCTTTCGGTGCGCAACGACAGCCCCGAGACAGCTTCTCGCCCCTTCAGCAAGAGTCGCGACGGATTTGTTATTGGCGAGGGTGCAGCCTGCCTTGTTCTCGAAGAGTATGAGCACGCTGTAGCACGTGGAGCAAAAATATATGCCGAGATTGTCGGTTCGGGTTTGACAGCCGATGCTCACCATATGACAGCGCCCCACCCCGAGGGAGACGGTGCTATGCGCGTGATGCAGAACACACTCGACGAGGCCGGACTAAAACCCGAGGATGTTGATTATATCAACGTACACGGAACATCTACCTATGCCGGTGATATTGCTGAGGCAAAGGCTATCCAGCAGGTGTTTGGCGAGCACGCATACAAACTGAACATCAGCTCAACAAAATCTATGACCGGACACCTTTTGGGTGCAGCCGGAGCCATAGAGGCCGTTCTTACAATACTTGCTCTAAAGCACAACGTTGTTCCTCCTACAATCAACCACGAAGAGGGAGACAATGACGAGGCTATCGACTACAATTTGAATTTCACATTCAACAAAGCTCAGGAGCGAGTTATAAACGTAGCAATATCAAACACATTTGGCTTCGGTGGCCACAATGCTTGTATCGCGTTCAAGAAGATAAATGCATAAAGTTCTTAACAAGATATTTGTAAAAATAAGACTCCTTTTCTGCAAGGAAAGGGAGTCTTATTATGCTTTATATTCAATATTGGGATTCCTGCCCAACGACCTTAAGCACTACCGCAGGGCCCTCACACACAGTTCATCAACACATAGTTCGGCAAAGAAAGTATCGGCAAGCAACGAGAGGCTCGAATTTCTTGGCGACGCTGTGATAAGCTCCGTCGTATCGGATTATCTCTATTTTCGTTTCCGTAAGGAGAGAGAGGGATTCCTTTCGCGCTCGCGCAGCAATATCGTCTGCCGCGACAGCCTAAATATGCTGGCAGTGGAACTTAAGCTCGACAAGTTGCTGCAGACCGACGGCGTTGAATTCAAATACAAGAACAACCTCTACGGCAACGCATTCGAGGCATTCATCGGCGCTATATATATAGACAAAGGATACAATGCCTGCCGCACATTTCTATTGGAAAAGGCACTGCCTAAACTGAACAATCTCGAGGAGCTTGCAACATCGGACACAAATTACAAAAGCCGTATAATAGAGTGGGCTCAGAAGAACCATAAGGAGATTGTATTCAATCTCATAAGCGAAAAGGCACTACCCAACGGACATTTCTTTGTCAGCGAGGTATGCATCGACGGCGAATGCTGCGGCAAAGGCGAGGGATACTCCAAACGACTGAGCCAGCAACAGGCCGCAAAAGAGGCAATAGAGAAGCTCTCTATAGGCTCTTAAGCCATCAACGGCGTCCATTCATAGTAACACCCGCACGCAGACGGTCGCCACCCATAGGAGGCGTATCCTTATAGAGTGTAATCTCAACCTCTACAACCTTGTCGAACCTATCAATAATAGCCTCCATTATGCGGCTACAGACATTTTCCAGAAGGTTCGAAGGCTTTTTCATCTCTTCCTTTATTATATCGTACACGTCGGCATAACTCACCGTGCCGTCGATAGAGTCACTCTCGGCACAGCTCCAGTCGGACATTGTAAGCACTATATCAACAGTAAATTCAGCGCCTATCAGTCGCTCCTGCTCCATCACTCCGTGATGCGCAAAAAGATGAATATCGCGTAGCTCTATACGGTAATTTTCTATCTGCATAGTTTTTAAAATAATGATGGAGAGCCCCTAATATTCTTAAAGACTCTCCATCAGGGAAGATATTTAGTATATAATTAGTGCCTTATCCACACTTTGAGTATCCGCAGACGGGACAGTGGAGACAACCCTCCTCGAATATCAGCTGACTGCCGCAGTTAGGACACTTCTCAGCCGAAGCAGCACCGTCGGCAATGTAACGTTTAAGAGCGCGCTCTACACCGTTCTTCCAGGTATTGATATTGTCGGAGCCCAACTGCAACGACGAGATAAGCTTAATTACCTGCTCGATAGGCATCTTATAGCGGAGCACTCCCGAGATAAGCTTGGCATAGTTCCAGAATTCAGGGTTGAATCGCTCAGAAAGTCCCTCGATAGTAGTCTTGTAACCAATCTTATTCTCAAACTGGAAGTCGTAGCGCTTGCTGCCATCCTCGTTGGTATGCTTTATGATAACTCCGCGGGTCACGCTCTTGGGGAGAGGAATACCGTCCTCATCATCCTGCTGTCCGGTAAAGATCTCATAAGGCTCGCCATTCAAAAGACCGATAAATGCCACCCATTTCTCCTTATTATTCTGGAAGCGTACAACATCAGCCTCAAGAACGGTAGGACGAACCTCGGTGATTATAGGCTTAAGCTCTGCAGCACCTTTCTTCTCCTCTTTCTTGCTGTCGTTCGACACAAGCACTCCCGCGCGTGAGCCGTCGCGATAAACGGTACAGCCCTTGCAACCGCACTTCCACGCTGTGATATAAAGTTCGTTCACAAGCTTCTCATCGACGTTGTTCGGAAGGTTGATAGTAACGCTGATTGAGTGATCCACCCACTTCTGGATACGTCCCTGCATCTCAACCTTTGACACCCAATCAATATCGTTCGATGTAGCCTTTGCATAGGGTGAACGGGCCACCATATTGTCAATCTCTACCTGAGAGTAGCGCTTGCTTGTATCGATACCGTTAATCTTCATCCACTCGATGAACTTATGATGGTAAACGACATACTCCTCGAATGTATCGCCATTCTCGTCGGTAAAGTCTACGTGTACGGCAGGATCGTTGGGGTTAACCTTGCGGCGACGCTTGTACACAGGCATAAATACAGGCTCGATACCCGATGTTGTCTGTGTCATAATACTTACTGTGCCGGTAGGCGCAATTGTAAGACAGGCAATGTTACGACGGCCATACTGTTTCATATCCTCGTACAAGGCAGGATCGGCCTCTCTCAAACGGTTGATGAAGGGGTTGTTCTCCTCGCGCTTATAGTCGAATACCTCGAATGCACCACGCTCCTTTGCCATATTCACCGATGAACGGTAAGCCGACAGAGCAATTGTCTTATGAACCTCAACCGAGAAGTCTACAGCCTTGTCGCTGCCGTAGCGCATTCCCATAGCTGCGAGCATATCACCCTCGGCGGTGATACCAACGCCGGTACGGCGTCCCATACAGCTCTTGCGGTAAATCTTCTTCCAGAGAGTCTTCTCAGCCTCTTTAACCTCCTCGCTCTCGGGATCGCTCTCAATCTTAGCCTGTATAGCATCGATCTTCTCAAGCTCAAGATCGATAATATCGTCCATCATACGCTGAGCCTTCTGTACGTGTTCTTTGAGAAGCTCAAAGTCAAACTCAGCCTCGGGAGTAAAGGGATTCTTTACATAAGAGTAGAGATTAAGGGCAATAAGGCGGCACGAATCGTAGGGACATAGAGGAATCTCGCCACAGGGGTTGGTAGATACAGTCTCAAATCCGAGGTCGGCGTAACAGTCGGGAATTGACTCACGCTGTATTGTATCCCAGAAGAGTACTCCGGGCTCTGCCGACTTCCACGCATTGTGAATGATTTTCTTCCACAACTCGCCTGCGTTAATCTCCTTCGAGAGGATGGGATTATCCGACTTAATGGGATACTGCTGTGTATAGTTAGACTCGTTTGTGACAGCATTCATAAACTCATCGTCAATCTTAACCGATACATTGGCGCCAGTAACCTTACCCTCAACCATTTTAGCATCGATGAATGCCTCTGCATCGGGGTGTTTGATAGATACGCTGAGCATAAGCGCACCGCGGCGTCCATCCTGAGCTACCTCGCGTGTCGAGTTTGAGTAACGTTCCATAAAAGGCACAAGACCGGTAGAGGTCAATGCCGAGTTCTTGACGGGAGAACCCTTGGGGCGTATGTGTGAAAGGTCGTGTCCTACACCGCCACGGCGTTTCATAAGTTGAACCTGCTCTTCGTCGATGCGGATGATACCACCGTAAGAGTCGGCCTTACCATCGATTCCGATAACAAAGCAGTTAGAGAGAGAAGCTATCTGGAAGTCATTACCGATTCCGGTCATAGGACTTCCCTGCGGAACAATGTACTTAAAGTGATCGAGCAAATCAAAAATCTCCTGTGCCGACATCGGATTTTCGTATTTCGACTCGATACGAGCTATCTCATTGGCAATACGCCAATGCATATCTTCGGGCGATTTTTCGTAGATTGCACCAAAAGAGTCTTTGACGGCATATTTGTTTACCCAAACTCTTGCTGCAAGTTCGTCGCCTTTAAAGTATTCAAGAGCAGACTTGAATGCTTCTTCGTAGGTGTAGGTCTGTTTTTTCACGTTTGCAAAAATTTATATTTATTTGATTATTTTGTTCCGAATAAACCTCTTTCTCAAGAGCCTCACAAAGATAAAATTGTTTTTTATAATTACCAAATAAAATCACTCCGACTTATCGACAAAAAATAAAGTTTCCCAAAAAATTTCCTAACTATTTGATAATCAATAGCCGATTTTTTCTATTCGACAAAAAAGTTTTCCGAATAGAAAATCAACAGACAATTTTGAAAATATTTTTTGGATAATCGCCCAAATGAACGGGCAAAGATTCATTAACAGAATTTAAAGGATAAAAAGTAAAATTATTTCATTTTGTCAATACTCTCATCCTATATCTGAAAAAAAATAGCCGCGTCGGAATACGCGGCTATTTTTTATTTTTCAGAAGTTTTACGCGCACAACAACAAATTTTCTATTTCACTCAGCTCGTTGCGGAATTGTTTATCTGTCTCCGCAAGATTAGTAATTGTCTTGCAAGCGTGGACAACCGTTGCGTGGTCACGACCACCAATGTAATGTCCTATTTTTGAAGTAGACATATCGAGATATTTTTTCGCAAGGAACATTGCTACCTGACGCACCAATACAACCTCGCGTTTACGCGAACGGGTATTTATGCTATTGACCTCTACGCTATAGTAGCCGGCTACTTTGCTTATTATATCGTCGATTGTTATTACCGGTTTTTCGTAATCCGAAAGATCGCCAACCACTCTGCGGGCAAGAGCAATATCAATATCGGCATTGTTAATGGTCGAATGAGCCATCAACGACACGACGATACCCTCAAGATCGCGCACGCTGGCATTTACATTCTCGGCAATGTACGAGATTACCTCCTCGGGGAATTTCAGACCATCCCTCTCAATCTTACTTCTAAGAATATTTTTACGGAGCTCAACGTCCGGTTTTTCAATCTCAGCGCTCAATCCCCATTTGAAACGCGTGATAAGGCGCTCCTCCATTCCCTTAAGCTGCACAGGCGAGCGGTCCGATGTCATAATCAGCTGCTTACCGTTAAGATGCAGATGGTTGAATATGTGGAAGAATGCATTCTGAGTCTTAGGAACACCCGCAAACTCCTGAATATCATCTATTATCAACACATCGATACTCTGGTAGAATCTCATAAAGTCGTTGAAATTCTTCTGGAGTATAGAGTCGGTATATTGAACCTGGAAAAGGTGTGCCGAAACATACAGCACTCGCAATTCAGGATGCAACTCCTTTATTTTGCTTCCGATTGCGTTTATAAGGTGAGTCTTACCTACACCCGATGCTCCGTGAATGAAAAAGGGGTTAAAGGCACGTCCCGGCTGATGAGCGACGCTCATAGCGACAGAACGCGACAGGCGGTTGCTCACACCCTCGACAAAGTTGTCAAACGAGTAACGGCCTATAAGCATTGAATCGAGGTCCTCTTTGTCGGCCTCAGCCTTAGCGACAGTAGCCTCGGGCTTAAGATCAACGCTCAAATTATTCTCTTTATCGGTAAGAATTCTGTAAAGTAGTTGAGTGCCCTCGCCCATCACTCTGAAGAGTGTAGTACGGAGCAGATCCACGAATTTCTCCTCGAGGTACTCATACACAAAGTTGCTCTTAACCTGTATGGTCAAGATGCCATTCTCGTACTCGAGCGGCTTGATGTCCGCGAACCAAGTATCGAAAACTTTTTTAGAGACATTGTCGCGAATAATGTCGAGACATTTGTCCCACTTTGCTGTAAGATGAGTTTCCATCAGTTATTAAAATTCTTGTTTATTTGTGCATCGAATACGAAGGCGGCGGCCATTGCTAACAGAGCAGACACTCATTGGCCATTCTCGAAAAACGAGCTGTTTGCGCTTGCTATTCTTGCAATTCTCTTTGCAAATATCCGAAAAGAAAAATAAAAAAACAAGTAAAAAAAAGTCCCACAAAATTTGGCTTTTTTAAGGGGCTTAAAATCAGTATCTTAGGAATTGCCGTTTACATAAGTTTGCATAACTAATAAATTTTATTATCCTGTTGATTATAAACATATTAACCTGTTGATAACTTTTTTAGCAATAATTTTAGGAGGGGTAAATTATAGGCCTAGAGGGGTTATAAAAGGGGGTATTGCTCTTTATTGACATTTGCACCTTTTCAAAGAGTCTATTTAGAACAATTCTATTTAATCAGTTTCATTTTTTTATCTCGGAATATTTTTTATGCAACAAAAAAGCCTCTAAAAAAGAGGCTGTCATATTACAAAAGAACTGCACAAAGGAATGCCTTTGTGCAGTCTGCTATCATCATCAGATTACCTTTTTGAATCTTTCGATAAACTCATCGGCCTGCTCCATAGTAAGAGTCAAAGGCGGCAACAAACGGATGACATTGGTTCCGCTGACGCCGGTAAAGACGTGCTGTTCGAACAGCAGTCTGCGGCGAATATCCTTTATAGGAGTATCGAATTCAATGCCAATCATAAGTCCTCGACCACGAACCTCCTTTATACCCTCAATCTTACCAAGTTCTGCAATAAGATGCTCGCCCACCTTATTTACATTCTCCAAGAGATTCTCCTCACTTATGACGTCGAGCACAGTCTGAGCCGCAGCACACGCAAGATGGTTACCGCCGAACGTTGTACCCAGCTGGCCCGCAAAAGGCTTGAATTTGGGGCTTATAAGCACGCAGGCAACGGGGAATCCGTTACCGATACCTTTCGCAACAGTAATAATGTCGGGACGTATGCCCGCCCACTGATGGGCAAAGAATCGGCCGCTGCGTCCGCATCCGCTCTGAATCTCGTCAAGGATAAGCACAGCGCCGCTCTTCTCGCACTCCTGCTGCAACTGCTGCAAGAATTCGGCAGAGGGAATCTGTATACCTCCAACACCTTGAATACCCTCTATAATAACCGCTGTAACGTCGCCCTTTGCAAGCTCGGCGCGCACAGCCTCAATGTCGTTCAAAGGCAAATATGTAGTGTGTCCGTTACTATTGATAGGCGCAATGATTTTGGGATTGTCGGTAATCTCCACAGCCAACGATGTACGTCCGTGGAAAGCCTTGTTAAAGGCAAGCACTCTTGTACGGCCATTGTGGAACGATGCCAATTTAAGCGCATTCTCATTGGCCTCGGCACCCGAGTTTATGAAGAAGAGGCTGTAATCCTCGTAACCGCTCACACGACCAAGAGTCTCAGCAACGCCCTCCTGCAGCCTGTTAATCACCGAATTTGAATAAAAGCCCAGCGTTGCTACCTGTCGGCTTATGGCATCCACATATTTAGGGTGGCAATGTCCTATCGAGATCACAGCGTGTCCGCCATAAAGGTCGAGATATTCTGTTCCATTGTCGTCCCACACTCTGCAACCGCTACCTTTCACAATATTCACATCATAGAGTGAATATACATCATATAAATTCATAGTTCTTTCTCCTTTTAATATAAATGAGAGAACCTTTGTGCAGACTCTCCCATTCTTTTGTTTATAATCAGAAGCTCTATGGCTACGCTTAGAAAGCCGAAGGCTTCAATTGCAATCCAACAGTCTCGGCAAGGCCAAAGAGAAGATTCATATTATGTACAGCCTGTCCGCTCGCTCCCTTAAGAAGATTATCTATCACAGAGGTTATAAGCAGCTTATTGCCGAACTTCTCAAGATGAATGAGGCACTTATTTGTGTTCACCACCTGTTTAAGGTCGATGGCTGTAGGTATTACGTGTGTGAACGAGTCACGCTCGTAATACTCCTCGTACATTTTGTAGAGTGTCTCAATATCCTCGTCGCATTTAACCACGATGGTAGCGAATATACCGCGAGCAAAATCTCCTCTATAGGGAATAAAGTTAATCTCGCCATCAAATTCTGGCTGCAACTGCTTTACACTCTGCAGAATCTCGGGCAGATGCTGATGCTCGAAAGGCTTGTATATGCTTATGTTATTGTTTCTCCAGCTAAAGTGTGTTGTAGACGAAGGCTTTACTCCCGCTCCTGTGCTACCAGTAATTGCATTCACCGATATTTCGCCTTTGAGCAGATGATGCTTTGCCAAAGGCAAAAGACCAAGCTCTATGCAGGTAGCGAAACAGCCGGGGTTAGCAACGTAACGACTCTTGCAGGTATTACGACGGTTAAGTTCGGGCAATCCATATATAAAGTCGTGATCGTTGCTCTTTATGCGATAGTCCATTGAGAGGTCTATCACCTTAAGCTCGTCAGGCAGCTGATGGCTCTCCAGGAATTTGCGTGTATCGCCGTGCGCAGTACAGAAGAAGAGCAAGTCTATTGTATCGAAAGGTAACTCATCGGTAAACTTAAGATTGGTCTCTCCCAATAGTCCGGCGTGTACGTCGGTTATCTTGTTGCCAGCATTGCTGCTGCTATTCACGAAACAAATCTCCACCTCGGGGTGCCACAGAAGCAGACGAATAAGCTCTCCTGCAGTATATCCGGCGCCACCTATAATTCCAACTCTTATCATATATTTGTGTTATGTGTGTTTAAATTTTCTCTTCGGGATGATTGGTGTAATATACTCTCAAGGGAGTAGATGTTACCTTTATGAATCCTTTTGCATCCTCGGCAGTCCATCCCTTCTGAATCTCGCCATACTCACCGAATTTGCTCTTTACAAGGTCGTTGGGCGACTCTACACCTACTGTCTCAAAGTGTTTGGGCGACAATTTAAGTATAACGGTACCGCTGACATTACGCTGAGAACTCTCGAGCATAGCTTCAATATCGCGCATCACAGGCTCAAGATACTGGCTCTCGTGCAGGAACATTCCGTACCAATTGGCCACCTGGTCCTTCCAATATTGCTGCCATTTGCTCAATGTATATTTCTCGAGGAAACGGTGCGCTCCTATTATAAGCATAGGCGCAGCAGCCTCAAAGCCCACACGACCCTTTATACCTATAATAGTGTCGCCAACGTGCATATCACGACCTATTCCATATGGAGCGCCAATCTCCTCAACCTTTTGTATAGCCTTTATAGGATCGGCAATCTCCTCACCATTCACTGCCTTAAGTTCTCCATCTTTGAATGTAAGGCGTAACTCCTCGCTACCCTCTTTTGTTACCTGCTTCAGATAGGCACTCTCGGGCAATCCCTGTGCGGAGTCGAGAATCTCGCCTCCGCAGATAGATGTTCCCCATATACCCACATTGTAAGAGTATTTGAGTTTCTCAAAGTCGGCAGCAAAGCCGTGCTCATTCAAATAGTTTATCTCGTACTCGCGTGTAAGCACCATATCGCGTGTAAGAGTGATAATCTCCACTCCAGGCGCGAGCACAAGGAATGTCATATCAAAGCGTATCTGGTCGTTGCCTGCTCCTGTCGAGCCGTGCGCAATAGCATCCGCACCAATCTCGTTGGCATAGCGTGCAATTGCGAGTGCCTGGAAGATTCTCTCCGACGACACCGAAATAGGATAAGTGCCGTTACGCAGCACATTACCATAAATCATATATCTGAGACTCTTGTCGTAATACTCCTGAGTAACGTCGAGAGTCACATATTCTTTTGCACCCAATTTATAGGCATTCTCCTCATTCTGTTTCAACTGCTCAGCGCTGAATCCGCCAGTATTGGCGCACGCCGCATAAACCTCGTAGCCCTTCTCTTTTGCAAGATACATTACTGTAAACGATGTATCCAATCCTCCACTGAAGGCTACAACTACTTTTTTCTTCTCCATCTTTATTCTATTCTATGCTGTTTGCTAACAAATTTCTAAGGTAGACAAACTTTTATTACAGCAAACGTTTATTATCCTTATTTTTTATCATTGTGCTTTGCTGGGTCGTAAAGCATTGCTGTACAGATGCAGTAGCGTCTGTCGGTACGCTCCAGTACATCGTGATTTATACAGCCCTGACAACCCTTCCAGAAAGACTCGTCGTCGGTAAGTTCCGAGAAAGGCACAGGCACGTATCCAAGCTCTGTGTTAATCTTCATCACCGCACCACCGCTTGTGAGTCCAAAGAGCTTAGCCTCGGGCCACATTTTGCGCGAAAGATCGAACGCCATCTTTTTAATTCGTTTGGCCAGGCCGTGACGACGGAATTTATCCACCACGATAAGTCCCGAGTTTGCAACATATTGCTTGTTGCCCCAGCTCTCTATATAGCAGAATCCGGCAAACTCGTCACCGCACAATGCAATAACAGCCTTTCCCTCTTTCATCTTTTGCGCCACATACTCGTGTGTACGCTTTGCGATTCCGGTTCCACGAACCTTTGCCGCAGCACTGATAGTCTCCAGAATCTCATCGACGTAACGCTCGTGCGATGCATCGGCAACTATCACCTTTATATCATCATTATTATTCAATGTCTCCATTATCTACTTTTAAATATTGGGTATAATTGTTCTAAGCGCTCTAAGCACGCTACCCTTTGTAGCATCTTCGGCAATCACAAGCATCACAGTGTCGTCGCCGGCTATGGTTCCTATAATCTCGGGGAAATGGTAGCCGTCAATGTGATAGGCAAGAGTGCTTGCATAGCTGGGACGAGTGTGTATTACCGCAATGTTTCCCGAAAATTTTATAGAAACAAAGCCCGTAACCTCCTGTGCGGGAGTAATAGGACGCATCTCTCCCTCGGCACCCTCGTGACGATACTGATGCGGACGGGTAAGAACATATCTGTAGCGTCCCTGTGTACCTACACTCTTAACCACACGCAGCTGATGAAGGTCGCGCGACAATGTTGCCTGCGTCAGCTTAAAGCCCTCTTTCGACAGTTCATTAAGCAATTCCTCCTGACTGCTTATCTCCTGTGTAGAGAGTATCAGACGAATAGCATCAAGGCGTGAATTCTTTATTTTCATATATTATCAATAGTTTGTTGTAGAAGAATGGCATCCGCACGCCATCTTGCATAATTATTCTTAAAACCGCACAAAAATAAGAATAATTAAACACAAAATACAACATTTTTTGCAAAAAAATAACCTTTTCAAATAAAAAAGGTAAAAAAATATGCAACAAACAGTGTTTGTTGCATATTTAAGCTTAATCCAATTCCTGATCGGCCTCATAGCCAGCATACTCCCTTATCTTATTCTTGAGCATTGCAAACTGCTTGAAAAGGTCGTGTACCGGTTTTTCGCCGTCCTTGTGCATAGGAGCCTTGCAATAGAACGACATAAACTCCTGTATGCCGTAGTCACCGGCTCTCAATGCAACGTCGCTAAAGAGGATGAGGTCCAATACCAAAGGCGCAGCAAGAATAGAGTCGCGGCACAGGAAGTTCACCTTTATTGTCATAGGATAGCCCATCCAACCGAAAATGTCGATATTGTCCCAACTCTCCTTCTCGTCGCCACGAGGGGGATAGTAGTTGATGCGTACCTTATGATAAATATCGGAATATAGGTCGGGATAAACGTCGCTGTCGAGAATATTCTCCACTGCCGACATTTTACTGCGGCGCTTAGTCTCGAAATTCTCGGGAGCATCGAGCACTACACCATCGCGGTTACCAAGAATATTGGTAGAGAACCAACCGGTAACACCCAACTGACGGGTAAAGAAGGCTGGAGCAAGAACTGTCTTCATCATAGTCTGTCCGCTCTTGAAATCCTTACCGGTGATAGGCACCTTGCACTCCTCGGCAAGCTCCCACATTGCAGGAATATCAATGCAGAGGTTAGGCGCTCCCATCACAAAGGGACAACCCTCGCGCATCGCAGCGTAAGCGTAGCACATACTGGGAGCCACACGCTCAACGTCGTTAGCCTTCATTGCAGCCTCGAAGGCAGCAACGCTACCGTGAGCAGCATAGTCGCGGGGAATATATTTCTCGGTACTTGCAATCCATATTACAACAACACGCTCGCAGCCATTCTCCTCCTTAAAGTTACGAATATCCTCGCGAACCTGTTCTGTAAGATCCCAACGAGTGTCGCCACATTTTACATTGGGGCCGTCGATATTAGTAGCATAGCTCTTGTCGAAGAGAGCCTTGTAAGGGCGTATAGCCTCAAGCTCGTCTCTCACAGGCTCAACGTCGCAGGGCTTAAGCACATTAGCCTTTACGG
The DNA here is from genome assembly GCA_017546785.1 of Bacteroidaceae bacterium. Taxonomy (GTDB): domain Bacteria; phylum Bacteroidota; class Bacteroidia; order Bacteroidales; family Bacteroidaceae; genus HGM04593. Next base: position 17,320 of record JAFYRW010000043.1, read on the forward strand.
CAGCCTCGTAGGCATTATCCTCATATATATCCCACGCGCCGAACACAATATCGTTAAGGTCGGCAACGGGCACAATATGCTTAACCTCTTTATATATTTTATCGGAACCCTTTCCCAAGCGCATAATACCCTCGCAAGCGAATGAACCTGTAGGCTTTGACAAGCCTTTGCGTGCCATCAGCGCGCCAATGATGGTAGTTGTTGTTACAGCTCCTAAGCCGACACACATAACTCCCAATTTACCGTTAGTGGGTCTTACCCTGCATTCTTTCATATTTTTATATAGATTTAAATTTTATTCTTACAATTGGAGACTCTCTTTAGCTGCACAAAAGGATGTTTTTATTTAATAAACCTTATTTCACTCTTTTTGTTTAAGAAGATTTATAAAATTTTATTCAAACACCCGTTTTACAGTTCAAACAATCCCTCTTTTATAATCTCGCACGCAGTAGGATGCGGGAACACAGTTCTTCGCAACTGCTCCACAGTGAGCCCATTGGTAATAGCCATACACACCGCGCAGATAAACTCCGAAGAGGTATTACCCAATATATGAGCGCCAAGAACCTTATTGTCGGCCGACACTATTATTTTACATAATCCCATCACTCCCTCATTCTCGGCAACAAAGCGACCCGCATAGGTCATAGGCAATTTGCTTATTCTATACTCAATGCCCTGCTCCTGTGCCTGTTCCTCGGTAAGTCCTACGCCGCTCACCTCGGGGTTAGTATACACAATACCAGGAATTGCATTATACTCCATCTTATCATCGATGCCTAGAATATGGTTCACGGCAACCTCAGCCTCGCGGCTGGCTGTATGCGCCAAGAGCGAGAATCCGGTAACGTCACCCGCCGCATACACATTGGGAAGCGTTGTCTGCATAAATTCATTCACCTTTATTCCGCGCTCAACCTCTACAGCAATATTCTCGAGTCCGAAGCCTTTGAGCACAGGACGACGGCCTACACTCATAAGAATCTTATCACCATCGACCGACTGTTCGTTACCCTCGGCATCAACAAAATGAACAGTATTGCCATCGATTCTTGTTACCTTGCAACGCAAATGGAATTTCACGCCCTTCTTAGCATATATTCCACGCAGCATCTCACTAACCTCCTTATCGAGGCCACCAAGAATTTCGGGGAGCATCTCAATAACAGTCACAGGAACACCCAAACTGTTGTACAAGCTCGCAAACTCCATACCAATAACGCCTCCGCCAATGACAACAATGCTAGCGGGAGCCTCGGTGAGAGCAAGAATCTCGCGGTTGGTGAGCACCGCGTCGTTATCCTCGACACCGGGAATAGGAGGAACAAAAGCCTCGCTGCCGGTACACACAAGCAGACGAGCAGCCTCGTAAGCCTGTCCGTTGCACTCTATAGCAACACTCTGCGCGTTACCCGACACAATAGAAGCCTCACCACGAACAACCTCAACGTTGTTGTGCTCCATCTTCATTTTAATTCCAGCAACAAGCTTACGCACCACCTTTGTCTTGCGGTCGGCAATCTTTTTATAGTCGTATGCAACATTATCGGCAGTAATACCATACTTTTTTCCACCCGTAGCGTGGTCGTACATCTTTGCGCTGTACAGCAGAGTCTTTGTAGGAATACAACCCTCATTAAGACACACACCGCCAAGCTCACGTTTCTCAAAAAGCACCACCTTCAATCCCTTTGCACCGGCATTTTCTGCTGCAACGTATCCGGCAGGTCCACCACCCAAAATTGCTAAATCATACATAATATAAACTATTTGCTTATGTTCTACAAGACGCGATACGACTATAATCGCATTGCAAACTTACTGAAAAATGTTTAAATACACAAAAATAACAACCTTTTGCACAAATGTTGTTAATCCAATTTTATCAGTTACCCATTTTTTCATCCGTTTTTGTCAATTCTGCAAACCACAAGCAGCACTCGCACACTACCTTTGCACTATGGCAACAAACACAAAAATACATAACTGTCGAAGCTACTCAGCCCAAGAGATTATCGAATTTATGATAAGACTCAACCCCTTGTTAAGAATCGAAGATAACAGAAACAAGGTATACGTCGGTGCAACAGGAGACATTAGAGAACGTATGCGCCGACACAACACAAAAGAGTTGCTTTTTGCCGCACAGACAGCCGGCCAAAGAGTCGCTGCCAAAGTAGAGGCAACAGCCCTAAAGTACGGATTCCATATAGGCAATGTAAAGCACGGAGGCAACGGTACAAACAACCACTCCATTTACATTTACGCCTACAGAATCACAAAAGAGACCATTGAGTAGCACACAAATACCCGCCAGTTGGCGGGTATTTTATTTCGTTGCATTCAGAAAGAAAATTATATTTAATTAAGTACAAACAACAAATTGAGTTTGCAATGTGGTATATTTTAATATAAAATATCTTATTGATATAAATACAACGATTGCCACCGGCTATGCCGATGGCAATCGTGTAATTTCTACTTTTTTTTGAATAATCCCTTAAATAAAATATTGTGTCGTTTAACAACGTGCCCGATAAAAAATATTATAGAGATAATTCCTATCTTATAATGAGTTATTCCTATTTGAGAATTCGGACC
>JAFYRW010000044.1 GCA_017546785.1 Bacteroidaceae bacterium
AAAAAAACATTAACGATGAGCAAGGAATATTACAAGAAGAAGATTATTGATCTTCGTGCGTCAATAGCAAAAGAGAAAGAAGCAAAGAAACGTGACAATGAGCGTTATGCATCTTTAATTAAGGGTGCATCATCACCATCTTCAAAGGCGAGTTACCGAAAAAGTAAAATCGACGCAGCAGCTCGACATGATCGCAATGTGGAAAGCTATAAGCGCCAAATTGAGAGCGCAAAAGAAAGTCTCAAAAGATGTAAATAAACATTGTAATCTTTGTCTATGAAAATTCCTGGATTATCATTCTCGCTGAAAAGGGCTGTGGGTATCAGTGGTTTGAAGAATAAAATCGCAAAAAAGGTGGGTATTCCAACTACCAAACAAGGGTTGGAGCGCAAGATTGGTGGCTCTATAATTAAGGCAGTAACCTGTAAAAGAAAGAGATAGGAATGAATAGACTAGGATTATTATTGTATATAGCGGCTATTTGCTTACTGACAGCTTGCGGAGCATCGTCCATTGAAAAGTGCGAAGAGGCATTGAATGCAGGTAACCTCAGAGAGGCGGAATCATATCTAAAAGAGATTAACAATCGTGATGTATGTCGTTACTATAGTGGACTACTCATTGATGAGTATCTCGCCATTGGTAATTTGGATAGGGCGATATATGTGTTTGATAAAATCACAGGGCACTGTTCGATGTACGAAATGCAATATAATTCGCTCTATGCGAGTGCTGACTACACCAAAAGATACTCAAAAAAGATATTCGACGCTTTGCTTAAAGATGGTCGATATGACGAGGCGTGGAATTATCACGCCCGCAGTTACAATAACGATGATTACCCAGGCAATGCTCCCGACTATTTTGCTTATATGAGCGATGTGATTATTGCGATGTATAGTTCGGGACAATCAATGCTGGTACAGCAGTTTATCAATCAAAAGAGTGTATGGTTTCTCAAAAATGTAGATAATCACGAGTGGGGGAAAAATTATCCCAACTATCGGTATGACATTGTGCGTAGTGAGTTAAATAAAGTTTATAATAACGCCAAATAGCAATTAGATATGAAAGCAACAAGATATATCGCAATACTTCTCATATTGTTACTTCTTGGAGGTTGTGGGGGAAGAACTACTACCAAAAATAAAGGAGTCAAACTTTCGGAACGTGAGGCGTATCGCTATGATAAAGCACTACAAGAAACTAAACAAGTTGAATCGCTGTGTGAACAGGTGGCTACTTCACCATCACAAGAGGCGTTTGTTGTTCTGCTAACAAAAGCCAAAGCACTCAAATATGATTATAACGATGAGGGTATGAATGTAGAAACAATACGACATTGCGACTCACTCAAATTGCATATTATGAGCTGTCAAGAGCGTGCGATACAGGTTGCCGAGGGGTTTATGTTGCAGTCGGGAGAGATTAACCTGCTAAATCTGCGTGAGCAACTGTTCACCGAAGACGCATACTATCCTGTGTATCTCAAAAAAGGCGAAAAGTTCTATTACAAGATTGAATCCTCATCTACACTTACAGCAAAACTATACAATGCCGATACCGAGCGACTGATTAAGTCGTATCAAAAAAGTAAAATCACCGACTCACTTACCATTGCCAATACAGGCATCTATTTGTTGGAGGTTATTCCGCAAGGCAAACTATATGCAAGTGTGTCGTTAGGTTTCCGCCCCACAGTATCGTCAGATATCTACAATCGCCCTGCAATTACTTCCGAGCGAGTGGAGTGCAAAAAGGGAGATTTAGGTGGAATCGGAGTCCCAGGCATTGTGATGCATAAGTGTTTTGATGAACCTCGTAAGTTTACTTTGAGAGGACAACTAAAGGCTGCGTTCTCGGGGAGCAGCAGAGCTTTGGTTGCTGTTCAGATACCAACAGGAGCAACGGACATACTTTATTCAATGCGTATTGCCACAAGTGAACAAGATAGGTCGAGTGATGGTGAATTTCACGAAAACCTTGCCACATCATACAAAAAGGTAAAATTTCTCGGATTACCCATATATGAAAAGGAGAAAAACGGCAATGCAAATCTATTCAGTAAATTGCTTGATGATAATCGCCCTCTACGTGATGAGGATGCTTATTGTAATATGTATGTATTCCGTAACCAGACACAAGCAAAGCAGTTTCAGGATGGAACAAAATCTGCTTCAGTGCTTAATTACGACGTAGATTACTCTACGCTCGGAACGCAATCTTGCAATGGCCGTATTCCCGTCAAAGGACTAAAAACAATATATCTTGCATTCGAAAATGAGCGCGTTCGCTATACCAACTACCTATGGGTTGAGGTGGAGGCTGTAGTGCCTAAAACAGAATACTTTACAACGAAATATTCGATAAAATAAATACATAACATAAGTTTTTACAAGTATGGCAACTACAACAAAGAAACCTGCGGCAAAAAAGAGTACTACCGCAAAGAAAGCCACAACAACTAAAACAGTTGCAAAGAAAGCAACATCGAGCAAGACTACCGCTGCGGTAAAAGCAACAGCCAAGAAACCCGCTTCAGCAAAGGTTGCGGAAACGCCCAAACTTGGTGGCGAGATTTCGGTAAATGGCAACAAAATTATTCAAACGGTACAAAAGGAATTTTCGAAAAAGTTCGAATATCTAACACTCTGTTTTATAGTAGATGCCGACAGAGGTAAGAGTGTGAATGTAAGAGGTATTAACACTTTGAAACGTATATCGGAGGTGCGTAAAAAGGTATCGACAAAAGAGATATCAATTCACGGTCGTACAAAGATCCAAAATCTCGAAGACTATTTTTGGAAAGAACTTGGAATAGCCTGTCAGGTGGGAATTTGTGGATTTAACGGACATAAGCACTATTTCCCTATTGGAGATTGGTTCAATGAGGGTTCTCTTACTGCCGCAAATGAATGGGCAAAGGGAGCAAACTGTAAAAAGGTTGGAGCAACGGAAATTAAGGAGATTTGTAGCGGTAATATATTCTAATAATGCGAGTCCTCGTTACAGGTTTTGAGCCATATTGGGATTATTCCATAAATTCATCGTGGGTGGTTGCTAAAAAGGTAGCCACTCGCAATATTGTTGGAGTAGATATAGTTATTGAGCAAATGCCGGTCAGTTTCTCACGCGTACGTGGAGCATTGAAAGAGGCTGTCGAAAAACACACTCCCGATATAATTCTAATGCTCGGTCAGTCGGGTGGAAGTGATAAAGTTAAGTTGGAACGAGTCGCATTGAATATGATGGATTCAAAACGTTCCGACAATGACGGTTACATACCCGACGAAACTCCAATAAACGTTGGAACTCCTGCAGCACTCTTTACCAATATTCCAATAAAAACTTTATGTGCGGCAATTGAAGAAGAATGTATACCGGTAAAAATATCCAATTCTTGCGGTCTGTATGTTTGTAATTGCCTCTACTACGAAGCATTGATGCTATGCCGCGAAAATCCTTCGCTCAAGGCTCTTTTCGTTCACTTGCCGTTCTACGAGGGGCAATCTACAGCTAAACCCAATAAACCAACTATGCCACTTGAGGATATGGTTAAGGCAATACAAATAATAATCGAAGTAAATAATGACAAAAGCAGAGAAATTTAAGGAGCAACTTGCTCGAGTATTCGATAGCGACCTACGCACAAAGCAGTGGGAGAATTATGCCGATTATGCTATCATAGGCTTAATAGTTATTTCAACTATCGAGGTTTTTCTATCCACATATGATGGCATAGTTGAAAAGTATGGTAAGTTGCTACACTTTGTAGATTATTTTACAACTATTTGCTTTACTATAGAAGTGTCGTTGCGCATTTGGGCAGCCGATCAAATTACACCAAAATATAAAGGTTTTTGGGGACGAATAAGATATTGCTTAAGCTTTTATGGATTGATAGATATACTGTCTACATTCCCCTTCTATTTAAACCTGTTTGTTCAAGTTCCATATATGGCATTGAAGGTCTTGCGAATTGCGCGTCTGCTTCGTGTTTTTCGCTATGTAAAGGCATTCAATATTCTTTCAAGAGCTATTAAGGCTAAGAGACAGGAAATGGGGGTATCGTTGCAGTTTCTTGCAATAGTTACGCTGATATTGTCGTTTATACTCTTTTTTGTTGAGCACAATGCTCAACCCGAGGTATATGACAATGGTTGGAAATCTGTTGTGTGGGCATTCGCGCAATATATCGGAGACCCTGGCGGCTTTGCAGATACTCCTCCCATCACATTTACCGGACGACTTATTGCTTGTGTGATTGGTGTTCTTGGTATTGCTATATTTGCAGTACCTGCAGGTTTAATAGGCTCGGCATTCACAGAGGTTATGGAGAAGGATTCCAATGACGAAGAACTAAAAAATAATAGTCGTCGAATAAATGAGTTTATGCTTGTAAAAAGTATAAAACGTGCCGGTGTATTTTTCCCTGCCAAAAATATGAGCATCGGAGATTTGCAACTCGAACTTGGTTTGTCCGATGCAGAAATTATCAAAGCAGTATCAAATTCAAAAAACCTACGTTTAAAAAATCTTGCCAATGCAATAAGTTCAGGTCCAAAGACTGATATGATTGTTGTAAATCAGTTCCACGTAAACACGCAATACGGTTCTTATATTAACAGAGATTCTTCGGTTACAATTGTTAATCCTCTTGGTAAAGGCGACAATGGCTTGAGTTACTTTGATTGGCATATTGCCCAAATAGGTGGTTTCAATTATGTGGCTAACGAGCTATTTTCAAGGACACATTCCAATATAAACTCTCGTTGTAATTTCTATACGGTAGATGAGCCCGACAATCAATCATTCAGAGCATTTATCGATGATATTACTCGAGGAAAGGATAAGAACGATTGGATTGTGGTTATTGCAGGGGAACAGATTGTAAAGAACTCTCCTTATGATTTTCACTTTGAATTGGGTGGAGAGCGTGGTGAAACGTCCTTCGATTTTGACGAGTGTATCCCCTGGAACAGGAATTTGACAAAGCAGTTATATGAGGATTTCTCTAAGACATTAGAGGAAACAGTTCAGCTGAAGACCGATCTACATAGCGTACAGCCAAAGGTAGGCAGAAATAATTTAGCCCGCTATCTTACAACACAGACCGAGGCAAATGTGCTGCTTTTGACAATTTCTTACGACCTGATGGTTTTCAAAAAGAATATATATGAAGCTGTAATTAATGTTGCAGATGTATTGAATCGAAATTTGGAGACGCGTAAACCTCAGGGGGTACATTTCGAGGAATATAGTGTAAGACCTATAGAATCGCAATATTGGAGAAGATTATATCTACCCGAAGAAGATTAGACATAAAACAATAGCGAATATCAGAATCTTATAAAGATACATATATTAAATTGAGGCAGAAGGAGTATCTATCAGCTATTAAGATTTCTATTTTGCATCTGTTATTTTATCAAAATGAGTAACCTTTTTAAAAAGGTTACTCATTACTTTATTCTTTACATTTTAGGATTTTATCGAAAAAATCCCTCTCCCCTATCTGCTGGCACGATAGGCAATAACAGTGCGAACAATAAGCACAAAAAGAAAAGGAAAGGCGTAAACAATATTCTCAGTGGCACAAACGGCCGTAGTGCTCATATTCATAAGTTCAAAAACAGCCATATAGCGCATACACGACAACAGCGCAACAGCCGGCAGCATAGACAAGAATGCAGGAATAAACATTTTAACATTCTCCTCTACCCTCTGCAGCGCATCTATTATGGAGCGGAAATTACCATACACGTATCCATAGGAGAGCGACAGCAGCAACACTCCCACAAAGAGCACCAGCAGCCAACCACGAGCAAGAGGCGAGAGCGCCACATTATACGATGCGCCCAAAAGGAAATTCCACGGAGCAACGGTGCAGGCAAACAACAGCAACAGATAGAGCAACAGCATTATTGCAGCGACAGCCACCGCACGACGCTGGTTGGCTGTGAGCATACGCCCCGAAAATATATCACCGACAAGGCGCAATAGTCCCGATGCTGCGAGTGTCGCATAAGTCACCACAGAGAGCATCGCCACTCCCCAGGGTGCAGAATCCACCACATTCAGCGACGAGCGCAACGCCCAGCGTATACCCTCGGCAGTCATAAGGTTGCCCATAACAAAAGTTCCATCGACGAGCAACTGCATAACCCCCAGAAGCCACGACAGTAACCACAGCGACAGCAATGCTATCACATAGAGCAGTATAGGGAAATATAGTATCTTTCTACTATTCATCGGCCTCAAGATTATCAACATCAAGAATATGCAATTCTATTGCGCGAACAACCAAGCGAGTGACATTCACTCCACGCTGCTCCCCCTCGGGGAAGAGACGCGACACAAGGTCGGCCTGTCGTTTCTCGAGAGATTTTACTCCAAAAGGCATTGTACGCAGATTAGCAATCATATCCTTGGTGTATCCCAATGCCAAATGACGCAAGAAGCACTCATCGTAACGGTCAATCTCATATTCTATGAGCGATCTTTGACGCAGGCTCTCCTTATTCACTGTCTCCTCGAAGCGCGCAACAATCTTTTTGAGTATAGGCTGATTAAAGACGTTGCGTCTACCCGACATTACCGAACGAATCTCAAATTCCGTCAATAGCTCACCGGTCTTTAATACAATGCCGTCGGCTCCGGCAGCAAGCACGTCTACCCATAGCTTTTCGTTCAACAGTTCACCGGTAAAGATAAGCACCTTTACTTTTGGATAGCGCTCCTTTACCGCCGCGCAAATTTCAACGCCAACGGTTGTTGAACCGCCCAATCCAAGGTCGAGCAGCAGAAGATCGGGCAGCTCTTTCTCGAGCAGAGGCCACACCTCACGCTCATTTGCCGCAACACCTATTATCTGCGCCTCGGGAATCTCGGTTCTAAAAATCTCCTCTGTACCCTTTAACTCCAATCGAGCATCCTCAACTATTATTACACTGAATTTATTCTCCATAATTCTATCTTATTTTGGCAAGGTAAAGAAAAGAAGCACTCCTTCTACGGAGTCTCGAGCCTCCATACGCTCGCCGCGTCTACCCATATTATCTTCGTGCATACGCACAATCTCTTTTGCTACAAGATATTCAATACCTACAAGCTTCTCTCCTGCAATATTTCTTTTGGAAGGAACAAAAAGTTCCGACAGTTCATCGGCGGTAAAATGGCGGCGGGTATCTATAAATTCCACGCAAACGGCACTACCCTCCTCGCGCGCACGCAATATCAGACGACCACCCCGTTTAAAGGCAAGAGCAGCATCGAGCAACGACTCAAAGAGCATATATATTAAATCACTATCGCCGCAAGCAACCGCCTCGGTAGGTTCACAGCATAGCTCAATATCAATATTCTCTTTAGAGGAGCGACGCTTTACTATCTGCAGCAGATGTTGCCAAAGGGTAGCCAACGGTACTTTTGACACCCAAAAATTATAGTCGTCAAGCTGACGCATAGCACAGGCGCTGAGCACTCCGAATATAGAGTTATAATACTCCATAAGCTCCCTCATTGTAGTTATTTTAGAGACCCACAAAGAGTTATCTGTATCCTCTCTGCGCAGTTCCTCAATGAGCGCACGTATACGTCCGGGGTAGTATATTGTCTCGTGCTTTATCATTGAGAGACAATTATCCATCACCTGATTCTGCACGTGCAGACGGCTCTCTTCGTAACGCACACGTTCCATCTGCTCCTGAATATCATCGAGCATACGATATTTCTCGGCAAGGCGCACCGTCTGATGATAAGCTGCAGATGCTGCGTAACCGCTCACAAGCTCCAGCGTAACAATCTCACTCTCGGCCATACAACGTTCAGTCTCAACGGCAAGAGCGCCAATCACGATATCCCCCCCCGAGGAGTGCGCCACCAATGGGAAGAGACGCAACAGCCCGCCTTTAAGCACGCAAGGCTCGCCACTATCAAGCACGCGACGCAGATAAACGTCAGCAATCTCATCGGCAGGCGTCGCCCACGCAATTACAGGAGCCGCACTATCCGACTCTTTAAGCATTATAGCTACACGGTTTATGCGCAGCATCTCGCACATTCCGGTGTAAATCTCGGCTGCCATACTCTTTGCCATCCTGTATGTTGTAGTGCGCACGCCGCCCGTAACGCCTAGCAGGCGCTTGTTGATGTCGAGCAGCATACGGGTATTCATTCTCTCGACTATACCGTGACGCACATACGACAATGCATACACTATGGCTAGTACGAGCAACAGTGTTATGCACAGCACTATTGCCGCCTGACGATAGTTTGCCACACGCTGCATTTTCTCGTAGTGCAATCCAATATTCTTATCCTCGTGAACAAGGCGGTAGAGCAAAGCATATATGTTGTTATTGTATCGGTAACAATCCCATTGCTGCAAAGCAAGAGAGGCTACAGCTACCTCATTGCGAATATCAAGCAGATTATAATAAATATCATTGCTCACCGAGTCGGGGAAGAGCGACTGACGCCACCAACGAATCTCGTTCGATGCTCCCGAAGCAAAGGAGAGCGTATCGTTTCCTCCGACATTCGCTCTATAATAGTTGTTTATTTCGTCAATAGCCACACGGGCACACTGCAGCGCATCGGAGTAGTTGCCATCGACATTATTCTGATAAACAGAATCGGCAAGAATACCCACACGCTCAAGAAGCGACGACTCCGCATCAGCCGACAGTGGTACAAAGAAAAGCAATGGCAATATTATACGCAATACCCCTTTAGGCAATCGGAACGAGAAACGGCTGCCTTTGCCCACCACACTCTTAATATCCATACGACAGACGCTGAAGAGAGCATCGGTACTACGATATTTCTCTATAATACCCTTACAATTCATCAATCCGAATCCACCACCCTTATTCTTTGCCAATGCAGCATCGCACCCTATCTGCGAAGCATCATACACCTTCTCGTTCAGAATCTTATCAATATCGCACTGCTCTATACCCTCGCCTGTATCGCTGACAGCAATCTCCACATAAGTGTCAGCCTCAACAGCCTCTATTGTAACGCTGCCACCGATGGGAGTAAATTTTGAAGCATTATCGGCCAGAGTATTTACCATAAAAAGAGTAAGAGCCTTATCGGCCTTAACAACAGCGTAACTGCTCTTTACATCAAAATCAATTCCTTTGAGTTCAAAAGTCTGAGCCCCTTGCTTTATAATCTCAAAAAGTTCGGCAAGAGTAAAATTCTCTATGTGAAGAGAAAAATCCCCGCGGCGCATCTTTATCCACCTCTCAAGGATAATATTACACTCATCGAGACGCTCGGTAAGCTCGGCAAGATATTGCAGGCGAAGCTGCTCCACATCTCCTCGGGAAGGCGATTGCACAAGATGACGCAATTCATTCAACATACGATCCATAAATGGACGCATACTGCCAACCACCGATGTTGAGACCCTTTTCAACAGATTCTCTCGCTTGCGCTCGGCAAGATAATATGCATACGATATACGCTGCTGCTCAATCTCCTGCTGCTCGTCGCCTATATTGGCTATGCGCATTCCCTCCTCAATGGCCGCCGCAATGTAAGGCACAGCTATCTCTATCAAAGAGAATTTCTCTTTGGACAGTGGAAGAGACGACACCACATAAAGAGTACTTTCTCCGGCATCGTCAAATGCGGTAAGAGGGAATGTGCAGGTAAACCATTCAGTCTCTATTTTTGTAAATGAGAATATTATTTCGCCCGAAAAGCCGCTCAGTCCACTATTCAGAATCCCCTCGACAGCCGAATGAACGGCCTCTTTGTCGTCAATCTCCTGAGGCAGAGCCACCATAAGCTGACGGCACAGCTTGAGCATACGGCGAAGGTCGGCCGTATATAGAGCACTGCGTCTGCGCCACGAACGGTTCATAAAATAGGTACATAGTGCCACTGCGACAAATGTCACAATGGCAACAAGAGCCCACGCATAGAGCCTCTTTGCATTATACTCGGCAAGTTCGGCACTACTCTCCATCTGTTTGTTCAGTCGCGTCGCCGTCAGCAGGTCAAGATAACTATTCCTGTTTATATCGGACAAATATTTATCGCCAATGCCAGCATAGGCACAGCTAGCCTCGCGACGCACACTCAACAGACATTCTGCAATATTTATTATGCTGTCATTCTCTATACGCTCTATTTCCGAATCATCGGGATAATCTATCGACAATATGCTCAACGAATCGTTTGGATAAAATCCTATATAATAATCGTTTATCCACTGCATCGCATCATCGAGCAACAGAAGCGCATCGTCGTATTTTCCCAATTGAGTATTACACGAAGCGGCTACAGCCAACGCCTCGACAGCCATATAACGGTCGCCATAAAGGTTGAATTCCTTTGCCGAATTAACAGCCAACGACAAAGGAAGCTCCGCAACAGAAACAGAATCCTCGCAGAATTCGGCAACGAGCGACGGCATTTCCGACACAAGGTAGCTGCGCGAGGCATCGTCGCGCAACATTATCGATAGCAGCAGACGGTAGTTCGCCTTTAGCCATAGAAGGCCGCTCTTATGCGCCCTCTCAAAGCCAACAGACAAATTCCCGGCACGTTCGGCCAGTGTCAGCGAAGGCTGTGCATTAAGCATCATTCTCGCATAAATACGTAGGTCGGTATTCTTTACATTCTGAATATCAATCTTAAGATTCTCAATGGATGCAATCAATTCATTCTCTATTCCAATATTCGAGAAATAGCATATAGAGACAATATCAAGTTCAACCTTTGCCTGCAGGAAACGCTCCTTTTCATCCTCTGGCAACAGATTGTACTCCTCCTCTATGCGTTCGACCGAGCGCAGAGCGTCGGCGCGATAGTCAAAGAACTCGCGGTTGGCCGACGTACGGTAGCAGACGGTCATCATTCCCACATTTGCCACCAGACGCTCTACCTCACAGCGCGAGGCTGCCGCCACGCTTGCATAGAGACGCAGCGCCTCGGCATAATCCATACGCATAAAGGCAGCATAGGCCAACGAATTCAGCGCAATGGAATTATACTCCGACGATTCGGCACTCTTTTCCAGAAGTTCCGTAGCCAACCAATAGATAACCTGCGGATTCTTGTAACGATTCTCCAATATCTCGGTGCATAGCGAATCGGCAAGCTGCGGATTCTCATCATCCGCAACAGTGACACTGCAGGCCGACAAGAAGAACAGCGACAGCAGCACAACAGAGATACTCTTTACAATATTCGCCATAACATACCCCATTGGGTACGAAGATAGCAATTTATTAGAAAACAACGAACAAAAATCAAAAGAAACAGCCTCGCGTATCACTACGGGAGACTGCACGGGGGAATTGAATGATTAAGAAAAAGTAATCCGTATTATAATATTGTATTCTGCTTTATACTACAAACCACCCGGCAACACATTTTGTTCACAAGAATAACGCTTATAAAACAAAAAAGCGGTACATACAATGCACCGCCGCTATTGAAACAAAAAAATGCGCATCCT
>JAFYRW010000045.1 GCA_017546785.1 Bacteroidaceae bacterium
CTTACATTGATGCTTTGAACTCGTGCTTCCATATCTGTGAATACCTTCTCGATAGCAGCAGTGTCAGTTGAGTTAATCTTACCATCTGAAATCAAATCAAAAATCTGCAAGTTAGCAAAGTAGTTGATGAACGAAGCAGTTGGCATAAAGATATGTAACTGACTATCGTCAGCATCTTGATACATATACATATCTACCTTGCGGAAAGCAGGGTTTTCATCAATCAAACCAAGGGTTACTTTGTTACCGTCTACAGTGATTGGAATTTCAATTACTATATCTTGACCATTAGCAGTGCGGTAACATTGCTTGATTGAGTTTGCATTCAAATCTACACAGAAAAGTTCTGAACGGAAGAACACATCAAGGTTGCCAGCTTCAATCTTGGCCATATTGAAAGTGTTACCAAAAATAGAGAAATCCTCATCTGTACCCTTTGCATTGGTTACATAAGCTGAGCTATAGTCGTATGTCTTGCCTGTGAGGTTGAGGGATTGCTTGATGCGAAGGAAAGAGTTTACTTCTTCCACGAAACCATTTGTTGTTGAAAAATAATGATGCAATGTCATAATGTCGCCCATAGAAGTAGCATTGGGAGTATATGTCAATCTAACGGCAGCATATGCATTGACACCTGAACCAAGAGTTTCATGCATTAATTTGAGAAACATCAAATTACCAATCACTTTATATTCTGTTTCCTCATTTAAAGCGAAATCACCTGTTCCAGCAGATATAGCTGTGGTCAAATAAGTTTTACCTGTTTCGGTGTATGTGTGAATAGCTATTCCATCTTCTTCAGCAGCTGTACCTTCATTGCATACCCACATACCTACAATTTCATCAGAGAGGTCATTTCCGCAATAATCATAAGTCAAACGGACATCATTGTCGTTAAACATAACAAGGGATAAAGATTTGCCTGCTACCAATTCGAGACGACCTTCAAATGTTTCTTTATCACCATCGAATGCGAGGGTAACCTTGTTATTTACCACCTTGATAGTACCTTTCTCCTCGTAAAGACTACCACCTTTCATAACACCTGTTGTGGTAAACGTGCCATCGGGATTGATTACCATAGCCTCTGCTTGACCTTCTTCCAAATAAGTCCAAGTACCTACAAGGTCTTTGCTGTAATCGTGTTCAATAAACTCGTGGTCGCAATCTTCTGAACAGCTGTTCAATCCAACCATTGCCACAAGGGCAATTGCCATTAACTTAAAAATCTTCATACGTTTTGATTGTTATAAAATTATTTAACATTTAAGAATTTGCACAAAAAAAGGCGTCACACACCGGGCACAATATGCCAAGTGGTAACGCCAATATATGACTTTGAATCGTATTACTACGGCTAACTATCTGATTATAAGAATGTTTACAGGGGGGGGGTAAGCGTATAATGCCATATTGCCTCGGCGCTTGCAAAAGCGCAAATTATGTTGCAATATGTCACCTTGCCTGTATTCATAATCCTTTTTTAGTTTGAATGCGCAAAATTATTCATTATTCAGCAAATATCAAAATGTTACCATTTTTAATTTAATTCAACTGTTCAATATCCATTAATTCAATCCTCAAGAACATTGCAAGGCAACCACCCCATTCCCCTTAAGGCAAAAAAAAAGGACTCCTTAATTCTGGAGTCCTTTTTGCTATTATAAATTCCGCTTATTACTGGTGAACCTCACGCAAAAGGTCATTCACTGTCTTAACAGGGTTAAATGTAATCAAAGGAACCTCTACAAAAATTGTGCTCCAATCACTCATTGCACCATTCCACAAGCCGGGAAGCTCCATAGCCTTAAGCTCGCGACCATTCTTTGACTTATGCGAAATAAATCCGGTATTCTTATCTACATATTCTGGGAGATTGAACTTTTCGCCCTTATAGTTCTTGACAGCACAAACAAGATCAACGGGATTAAAGTGTGTACCATTCTCGAACATTGATTTTGCAGCCTCGTTGTTCATATCAATCTGTGAGCTCTCAAGAATCTGCAACGATACCGAACCATCGGGATTATATGCGAGGAACGGACCGCCACCAGGCTCTCCAACATTCTTGACCATACCACAGACACGCATAGGACGGTTCAATTTCTTGCGCAGATAGAGCACAAGCTCGCAATCCTCCATATGCTTAACATCGGCGTTGCGGCACATAAGCTTATTCTGCACAAAGCGAATCATCTCCTCAATCTGCTCGTGAGTATATTTACCGCTGTCAATAATACGCAGATACTCAAAAGCCTTACGCTGTAAATCGACCAATATGCCGGCAAGCAACTTTTTGTATGTAACAGTCTCATCTTTTAGACGGTCGGGAACAACATTGTCGATATTCTTTATGAAGATGACGTCAGCGTCAATATCATTCAAATTCTCAATGAGCGCACCGTGTCCACCGGGACGGAACACCAAAGCACCATTCTCGCGGAAAGGCTCGTTGTCTGCGTCGGCAGCAACAGTATCGGTACTCTGCTTCTGCTCCGAGAATGCAATCTCATACTCTACACCGAACATCTTCTCGTATACAGGCTTACGCTCGGCAACAAGCTCCTCAAAGAGAGCCTTGTGGTTGGGAGAAACAGTAAAATGCAGACGCACCTTGCTGCCCATAGCAGCGTATAGAGCACCCTCAACAAAATGCTCCTCAACCGATGTACGGACATCGTCGGAATAAGTGTGGAATTTCAACAATCCTTTGGGCAACGAACCATAGTTCATTCCTGTAAAATCGAGCAGATTGAATACAACAGCCTTGTAGTTTCCATTCTCGATAAGTTCCTTTATTGACTGAGAATTGTTCTTGACACACATTTCGTTAAGTTCGCCGTAGAATGCGAATTTTTCTACATTGACAAAGAAATTCTTCTCAAAATCGGTAGTAGGAACATCATAATCGGCGCTCAAGAAAGAGAAAAGATCCTTGAACATACGGCTCGCAGCACCCGACGCGGGAACAAATTTAAGAACCGAGTTTCCATCCTTGCAATATTCGTCCCACACTGCAAGATACTGTGCAATCTCCTCTTCCGAAGGACGTAACACTCCATTCTCTACCGTTGCGGCAGCCTCTATCTTCAAGAAAGGGAATCCTGTCTTAAATGTCTTCAACTGCTCAGCAAACTGCTCTACCGAGATTCCTTTTTTGCTTAACAAAGCTTGATCTGCTTTACTGATTATCATAGCCGTTATATTAAATTAGGTTAGTTATAGTCCGGTGAAAAATGAATTGCTCATATTGCTATAAACAACTCATACGTTTACAAAAATAAGAATAAAATTCTAAAAAGAACAAAAAAAATGAATTATTTAAAAATTTATAAATTAACTTCGCAAAAACAAGATGCTGCAATATTGTAGCAACAAAAGAAAAGAAAGGAGCAGATTATGTCGGAAAAGATAGTACCCACAAGCGAAGAGAGGCGAGAAATTCTTAATTTATGCCGCGAACTACACGTAAATACCAAAGGGATAATATCGGTCGGAGATTTTCATTTTATAAAGCAGAGTCTCTCACAGGCAATAAACGACGGTAAGATAGTACGCGACAGCTTCGGATTCCACCCTGTCATTCTCGACATTCAGACAGCATTGCTCATAAGCGGCGAAATTGGCTTTCATCGCGAAATTGTAATAAGCATATTATTGAGCCGCTGCGTAGAATTAGGAGTGATAAGCATCGACGAGGTAAAAAGACAATGTGGCGAGAATACCACCAAAATACTCTCGAACCTCACACAGATAAGCACCCTATACGCAAAGAGCCCCACTATAGAGACCGAGAATTTCCGCAATCTGCTACTATCTTTTGCCAATGATATGCGCATTATCCTCATAATGATAAGCGCCCGTCTGGTACTTCTACGCCGTCTGTTCAACAGCGACAATATCGACGCCCGACAGCAGGTAGCCAACGAAGCGTCAAAGCTGTACATTCCTCTTGCGCACAAATTGGGATTCTACAAGATAAAATCGGAAATGGAAGACCTCTCTATGCGCTACACCGAGAGCGACATTTACGCCGAACTAAGCCGCAAGCTCGAGGAGACAGCCGCATCGCGCGAGGATTATATGAAGAATTTCATACACCCTATAGAGACAGCCCTGCGCGCACAACCGCACATAAGATACAGAATAAAAGGACGCACGAAATCCATTAACTCCATCTGGCAAAAGATGAAGAGACAGCGTGTGCCCTTCGAGAATATATACGACCTTTTTGCCATACGCATAATCATAGACAGCGAACCGCAGAACGAAAAGAGCGAATGTTGGCAGGTATACTCCATCGTTGCCGATATGTACACCCCTAATCCCTATCGTCTGCGCGACTGGCTGTCGGTGCCAAAGAGCAACGGTTACGAATCGTTGCATACTACTGTGATGGGCCCCGAAGGCCGTTGGGTAGAGGTCCAGATACGTACCGAACGAATGGACGCCATTGCCGAGCACGGATTGGCAGCACACTGGCGCTACAAAGGAATAAAGAGCGAGAAAGGACTCGACAACCTTTTGGCATCGATACGCGACACATTGGAGAATCTCGCACAGGAGGATGTGAACGAGAACAAATTCAAGATGGAGCTCTACAAGGACGAGATTTTCATCTTTACCCCCAAAGGCGACCTTTACAGAATGTCAAAGGGTGCAACCATCCTCGATTTTGCCTTTACAATACATACAGGGCTCGGCTGTAAGTGCACAGGGGCACTAGTGAATGGCCGCAACGTACCCATTCGCCACGTATTGAACAACGGAGACCAAGTAGAAATCATAACATCAAACAGTCAGACACCAAAGCAAGCGTGGCTAAACATTGCACAGACAGGACGCGCACGCTCAAAGATACGTCAGGCACTAAAAGACCTCACAGCGCGTCAGGCAGATATTGCGCGTGAGATGCTCATACGCAAATTCAAGAACCACAAGATAGACTACGACGAGTCTATAATGGACCAATTGGTGCGCAAGATGGGCTTTAAGCGCCTCACCGATTTTTATCAGCAGGTAGCCGAGGGAAACATCGACATTGCCGATATTTTCAAACGCTATCAGGCTATTGCCAACCCAGAGAGCAACGACACTACCCACAGCGCCAAAGAGTTTACGCTTGTGCCAGACAAAGAGTCGTCAGGCAACAGCGATGTTCTTGTCATTGAGCGCAATCTAAAGGGAATAGACTACAAGCTCTCTAAATGTTGCGCCCCCATATATGGCGACGAGATTTTTGGATTCGTAACAATAAATGGCGGTATATCGGTTCACCGCAAAGACTGTACAAACGCCCGAGAATTGTGCGAGCGCTACCCCTACAGAGTAATAGAGGCACGTTGGAGCGATAATGGAGCCAACAAAGCTATATATCCTGTAACACTGAGAGTTGTGGGACACGACGACATTGGCATAGTAAACAATATCACCTCGCTGATAACACAGGAAAAAGATGTTACTATGCGCGGAATAAACATCGAGACACACGACACGCTATTCTCGGGTACCCTATCACTTATGATTGACGACACAGCCAAATTAAAGAAGCTTATAACAAAAATAGAGGCTATAAAAGGAGTAAAACAGGTACGCCGAATATAAATCACATAATAAAAACATAAAAATAGTGTGCAGCCATTATATAAAAAGTTACCTTTGCACCCTCTAAAAGAAAAAACGTAAAATGAAGAAACAGATTATATTTATTCTGGCCATTGCCATACTGCCATTGGTCGCTCAGGCACAAAGCAGCAAAAAGCCCCAAATAAAGTTCGACAGCCTCGTATATGATATGGGCGTTGTTGCAAGAGACACATCAATAGTAAAATGTACATTCAAATTCACTAATGTAGGCGACAGCGACCTTTACATACACCAGATATTCACTACCTGTGGTTGCACAAAAGCCGAGCACAACACAGAGCCTGTAAAGCCCGGAGAGAGCGACCAGTTGACCGTCACATTCGACGGCCGCCGCAGCGGAGAGGGACGAGTGCGCAAACGCATAAACGTATACAGCAATGCCGAGGAGGAGATGACAAGGCTCACCATTGTAGGCAAGATACTCCCTATACAAGAGAAAAAAACAGAAATAATAGAGGTTGAATAA
>JAFYRW010000046.1 GCA_017546785.1 Bacteroidaceae bacterium
GCGGCAATTGCCGCTCTTTCTCTTTTTTGTCTATCAAGAACCTTATTATTATAGGTATTTACGCCTCGCCTTTAAATTCATCCATCTTAGGGATATATCCATTATGAGCCTCAGGCATACGAATCTCGCCAAAGAGAGCCTCATACTTACGGACATTATCCTGAAGAGCGAACATCAGACGCTTGGCGTGCTCGGGAGTCATTATCACGCGCGACTTTACCTGCGCCTTAGGAATACCCGGCAACAGACGTATGAAGTCAAGGACAAACTCCGATGTCGAGTGCGCAATTACCGCCATATTGGCATATACGCCATCGGCAACATCATCCTTAATCTCTATCTGCATTTGATTATCTTTATTCATCTCTCTCATATATTAAACAACAACTCTATTTGAGAATAGTTCCCACAGGGGCAAAATCGACAAGATTAATATCGAATATTAATGTCGAATATGCAGGAATAGAACCTTTAGACTCCGCGCCATAGCCCAATTCATAGGGGATATATACTCGCCACGTATCGCCTTTCACCATCTCCTCGACAGCAGTAATCCATCCTCGCACACAACCGGCAAGATCGAGCTTCATAGGAACATCGACCTCTGCATCAAACACTCCATTGTATGTCTCGTCGAACACATAGCCATTGCTGTAGCTGCGCGACGGAATGAGACGTCCGCGATAATTGGCAAGTATCGTATCGTTGTAGTTTGGGTGCGCTGTGCCGCTGCCACTCTCAAGCACCTTGCAATAGACGTAAAAGTCGTTTGCAGTCTCGAGAGTATCGACGCTCTCGCCAAGAAATACTCTCCACGAGCCATCGTCGTTGGCACGAGCAACCTCTGCAATAGAATCTATGAAAATGTTGTTTCTCTGCTGCCAATTGTCGTACTCGGGAGCCTCTATTGTCTCCTCGCACGATGCGAGCGACAACAGCCCAATCACAAACGATAACAGCAGAATTATATTTTTATTCATTTTCTATTAAACGAGTTTCTGCAACAGTGAGGTAATGCTTACATTATCCTGGATAATTGAGCGAAGGTCGGCAATGGGCACACGACGCTGCTCCATTGTATCGCGCTCACGCAATGTTACCATACCATCCTCAAGAGTCTGGTGGTCCACAGTCACGCAGTAGGGAGTACCGATGGCATCCATACGACGGTAACGCTTACCGATAGAATCCTTCTCCTCGTAGTAGCAGTTGAAATTGAATTTGAGGCTGTTCATAATCTCGCGAGCCTTCTCGGGGAGGCCATCCTTCTTCACAAGGGGAAGAACCGCCAATTTAACAGGAGCAAGAGCCGATGGCAAGCGCAATACAACGCGACTCTCGCCATTCTCTAATGTCTCCTCGCAGTAAGAAGCGCACATTACGCTCAAGAACATACGATCGACACCGATAGAGGTCTCGATAACATAGGGAGTGTAGCTCTCATTAGTCTCGGGATCGAAATATTTGATATTCTTGCCCGAATATTTCTCGTGCTGGCTAAGGTCGAAGTTTGTACGCGAGTGGATACCCTCTACCTCCTTGAATCCGAAAGGCATCTTGAACTCAATGTCGGTAGCAGCATTAGCATAGTGAGCCAATTTCTCGTGGTCGTGGTAACGGTACGACTCATCGCCGAAACCAAGAGCCTTGTGCCAAGCCAAACGAGTCTCCTTCCACTTTCCGAACCACTCAAGCTCGCTGCCGGGACGTACGAAGAACTGCATTTCCATCTGCTCGAACTCACGCATACGGAAGATGAACTGACGCGCAACAATCTCGTTACGGAAAGCCTTACCAATCTGCGCAATACCGAAGGGAATACGCATACGGCCGGTCTTCTGCACGTTAAGGTAGTTCACAAAGATACCCTGCGCAGTCTCGGGACGAAGATAAACCTTCATTGCACCATCGGCTGTAGAACCCATTTCGGTAGAGAACATAAGGTTGAACTGACGCACCTCTGTCCAGTTGCGTGTACCAGAGATAGGACAAACAATCTCCTCGTCTATGATAATCTGACGCAACTCCTCAAGATCCATTGCATTGAGAGCCTTTGCGAAACGCTCCTGAAGTGCATCGCGCTTAGCCTTCTCGGCAAGAACCTTAGGATTGGTCTCCATAAAAAGTTCCTTGTTAAAAGAGTCGCCAAAACGTTTAGCCGCCTTTGCAGCCTCTTTCTCCATCTTCTCCTCGTACTTTGCTATCTGCTCCTCGATGAGGACATCGGCACGATAGCGCTTCTTTGAGTCGCGGTTATCGATGAGAGGATCGTTGAATGCATCAACGTGTCCCGATGCCTTCCAAATTGTAGGATGCATAAAGATTGCAGAATCGATACCAACGATATTGTCGTTGAGCAATACCATACTCTGCCACCAGTAATTCTTTATATTATTCTTTAGCTCTACACCCATCTGACCATAGTCGTAAACAGCACCCAAACCATCGTAAATATCGCTTGAGGGGAATACAAAACCATACTCTTTACAGTGAGCTACCACTTTCTTAAAAACATCTTCTTGAGCCATTGTCGTAACTGTTTCTATAATAAAATCATAAATTTTGTGCAAAGTAAAGCATTTTTTTTGAGAAAAACCTTAATTTTGCAATTATTATAATATTAGTAATAGCAAAAGAGAGGGTGTATCGGGAAAGAGATAAATTTTCCGACACTTTTGATTTGTCTGACACTAAAAACTCCTCGGACATTTATGAATTACGACGAAATTGACGATAATAAAGAGAATCTCGACACACAGGCAGAGAATTACGACGAGCAGACAAGCGAGCATAGCAGCTACGCGCCCTCACAGGAGAACTCAACGGCGCACAGGCTTACGGGAATGTACAAGAATTGGTTCCTCGACTATGCCTCGTACGTTATTCTGGAGCGTGCAGTGCCGCATCTTTACGATGGACTAAAGCCTGTACAGCGACGCATATTGCACGCAATGCGTGAGCTCGACGACGGACGCTACAACAAAGTGGCCAATGTTGTCGGATACACTATGCAATATCACCCTCACGGCGACGCTTCTATTGGCGGCGCTCTTGTCCAGTTGGGACAAAAGGATTATCTTATCGACTGTCAGGGAAACTGGGGTAACATTCTCACCGGTGACTCGGCAGCCGCCCCACGATACATAGAGGCCCGTCTGTCGAAATTCGCCCACGACGTTGTATTCAACCCAAAGACTACCGAATGGAAGCTGTCGTACGACGGACGCAACAAAGAACCCATCACCCTACCGGTAAAATTCCCCATCCTGCTCATACACGGAGTAGAGGGTATTGCCGTAGGTCTTTCCTCAAAGATTCTGCCGCACAACTTTAACGAGGTATGCGACGCGGCAATATCGTACCTTAACAACGAACCGTTCACACTCTACCCCGATTTTCAGACCGGTGGCAGCATCGACGTATCGCGTTACAACGACGGCGACCGCACAGGCCGCGTGCGCATACGAGCAAAAATATCAAAGTCCGAAGACAACAAGACATTGTCTATCACCGAGATACCCTACGGAAAAACTACTCCGTTGATAATTGAATCGATACTAAAGGCTGTGGACAACGGCAAGATGAAGATACGCAAGGTCGATGACAATACATCGGACAAGGTAGAGATTCTTGTGCATCTTGCTCCCGGTGTATCGTCGGACAAGACAATCGACGCACTATACGCCTTTACCGACTGCGAGATAAGCATCACCCCCTGCTGCTGTGTCATAGACAACCGCACCCCGGTATTTCTCACCGTGAGCGACATTCTGCGTCGCTCGGTAGACAGCACCAAAGAGTTGCTGCGTCAGGAGCTTCTCATACGCAAGAGCGAGCTTCTCGAGCAGTTGCATTTTGCCTCGCTCGAGAGCATCTTCATCGAGGAGCGCATATACAAGGACAAGGAGTTTGAGCAGGCCAAAGATATGGATTCTGCGCTCAACCATATAGACACACGCTTAGAGCCTTACAAAAAGGATTTTATCCGCGAGGTAACCCGCGACGACCTTCTGCATCTTATGGAGATTAAGATGGCACGCATCCTGCGATTCAACAAGGAGAAGGCCGAGGAGCTTATCGTGCGTCTAAAAAAGGAGATTACCGACATTGACAAGCAACTGAGCAATATGATTGCCGTTGCAATTAAATGGTTCACTATGCTCAAAGAGAAATATGGCGATAAATATCCGCGTATGACCGAGATTCGTAACCTCGACACCATTGTAGCGGCAAAGGTGGTAGAGGCCAACCAGAAGCTCTACATTAACCGCGCCGAGGGATTCATAGGAACATCGCTAAAGAAAGATGAGTATGTTACCAACTGCTCCGACATTGACGATATTATCCTATTCTACAAGGATGGTAAGTACAAGATTGTCAAGGTGAGCGAGAAGCTCTTCGTCGGCAAGAATATAATACACATTGACGTATTCAAGAAGAACGACAAGCGCACAATATACAATGTAGTATACCGCGACGGAGGCAAAGGCAACTACTACATCAAGCGCTTTGCAGCAACCGGTATGACACGCGACCGCGAGTATGACCTTACTCAGGGCACTGCAGGCTCAAAGGTTGTTTACTTCTCGTCGAACCCCAACGGAGAGGCCGAGGTAATAAAGGTGGCACTACGCCCCAACCCCCGTCTGCGCATCACCACACTGGAGAAGGACTTTAGCACCATAAGCATAAAAGGACGTCAGTCTATGGGTAATATCCTCACAAAGAACGAGGTAACGAAGATTACCCTCAAACGTCACGGAAGCTCTACATTGGGAGGACGTCAAGTATGGTTCGACCGCGATATTCTGCGTATAAACTTTGACAATCACGGAGAATATCTTGGAGAATTCCACAACGACGACAAGATTCTCGCCATAAGAAAGAACGGAGAGTTCTACCTTACTCCCATCGACCTTAACAACCACTACGACGACGACCTTATGGTGATAGAGAAATACGACCCAGCAAAAGTGTGGTCGGCTGCACTGTACGACGCATCGCAGCAAGGCTATCCTTATATCAAGCGCTTCACACTCGAGGCAAGCAACCGCCGACAGAATTGTCTGGGCGAGAATAAGGATAACGAACTTATATGGTTCTCCGACACTGTTTACCCGCGCATACAGGTAATGTTTGGTGGCAACGACAGCTTCCGCGAGCCGCTTGTCATTGAGGTAGACGAGTTTATCGGAGTAAAGAGTTTCAAGGCACGAGGCAAACGACTCACCACATTCGAGCTTGACGAGATTATAGAGCTTGAGCCTACACGCCAGCCTGTACTCCCCGAGCCTGCCGAAGAGCCCGAGAGCGAGGATACAAACGAGGAGATCATTGAGCCTACACTTTTCGACGAAGAAGAATGAGAAAGATAGCCGCACGCACACTGTTGCTTATGGCGCTGCTCTTTATGCCGGCAATGCTAAAAGCACAATATGTTATTACCGACAGCATAATCCCGCGTCGCATAGTGGTAAAATCAACCACCCACGGAATTGCCGCACTCGACAATTTAGACACCTATCTGTCGGGGTACTCTTTTGTAGGGGCAGGATACAAGCTTAGCCACGAGAATTTCCGCGATGCTCTAATGGGCAAACGCAAATGGAAATATCAGACACTGTTCAACGCAACGCTGGGAATTGCTCTGCAGGAGATTAACATACAATATGCGCTGCTTGCCGACTACTCTTGGGGCGGTTACCACTCATTCGAGATAAACGACAGGCTGCAACTGCTCGCCGGAGCACAGGCGCAACTATCAGGAGGAGTATTATATCTCCCCGCAAACGGCAATAACCCCGCATCGGCAAAGATTAGGGCGGCCATCGCAGCATCGGCAATGGCAATATACCATATTCCAATAAAAGGGCGCGACCATATACTGCGCCTGCAATTGGACATTCCATTGGCAGGAGTAATGTTCGCCCCACAATATGGACAGTCATACTACGAGATATTCGGACGCGGCGACACCAAAGGAATCATACGATTCTCCTACCCGGGAAATACCCCCTCGTGGCGCCACGCACTTACATTCGACATTCCCGTAGGCAGCAAATATCGCAACAACACCCTGCGCCTGTCGTACAGCGGCGATTTTTATCAGTCGCGAGTGAACGGGATACGCACACATATATACAACAATGCAATAAGTATTGGAGTTGTAAGAACACTCTACAAGATTAAGGAAGGAGACCCTATTAAAGCATACAGCCCCTACTAAAGATGAAGAAGATACTGACATATACATTATTGCTCCTTACTCTTACAGGATGTATCAAAGAGGATAGCTTCGACAACGACCCCATAGGCAACTTCGATGCCTTATGGAGTATTATCGACCAGCACTACTGCTTCTTTGACTATGCCGAGAAAGAATATGGGCTCGACTGGGATGCAGCGTACGACAATTACCGCCCGATGGTAAGCGAGGAGACTACCAACGAAGAGCTCTTTGACATTTTAGGCAATCTCCTTGCTGAGCTACGCGACGGGCACGTGAACCTTTCATCGGCCTACGGAACAACATACTATTGGGACTGGTCTATAACACGCCCCATAAATTTCAGCGACTCCATACAGCGCAACTATCTTGGAACAGATTTTAGATACAACAACGGAATAAAGTTCCAAACTCTGCTCCCCGACAGCATAGGATATATGTATGTAAGTTCATTCTCCAATTCATTAGGAAGCGGCAATATAAGCCACATTCTTGCTAAAATGGGACGATGCCCCGGACTAATCATAGACATTCGCGGCAACGGAGGAGGAATGATTACCTCGGCCGAGACATTAGCCTCGCACTTTACCGACAGAGAGGCGTCGGTAGGCTATATGCTGCACAAGACAGGCATAGGACACAACGACTTTTCGCAACCCGAGGAGATGAAACTTAAGCCCGCGAAAGGAGCTATATGGCTGCGTCCCACAGTGGTACTCACCAACGGAGGAGTATATAGTGCGGCAAACAATTTTGTGATGATGATGCAGGCCCTACCCAACCCCTACATTGCCATATTGGGCGACAAGACCGGAGGAGGATCGGGAATGCCACTCAACAGCACACTGCCCAACGGATGGCGTCTACGCTACTCGGCGTGCCCTATGCTCGACGTTAATGGCAATCACACAGAATTCGGCATTGAACCCGACATTAGAGTAGACCTTACCTCGGAAGATTGGGATAAAGGCCGCGACACAATGATAGAGGCGGCACGCCAATATATAAAGTTTATCTATCAGAATCTGGAGAATAGCGAAAAGGAAGAGGGTGAAACAATAAAATTTTAGTCTATTCTTACTGTTTTTCAAAAAAAAGCACTATCTTTGCACTGTTTTTACAAACAAGCGTCTCTAACGCACGCGCCTGTGGCGAAATTGGTAGACGCGCCAGACTTAGGATCTGGTGTTTTGCGACGTGTAGGTTCGAGTCCTATCAGGCGCACAAAAGAACAACCATTGGTTGTTCTTTTTTTTATTTCCGCAGGCTTTTGTCGAAGAATCATCAACCGCACTTTTGTCGCTAATACCTTTATTCCCATAATAGAGGCACAGAGGAGTTATTCCTAACATTTATAGGCTAAATAAAGCTATAATTTTGCCTATTGGCGCAATTATATTACATTTGCCCATATTTACTTTTTCCTATATGAAAATACTTTATCTGCAACATATTCCTTGGGGGTGGATTAAACAAAGACCACACTTTATTGCCGAGGGGCTCGCCGAAAAGCACGACCTTACAGTGGCTTATCGACTGGGTGTTTCAAAAAAAGGCGTAACAGTAAAGAATGAGACTTCTGTGAATATTAAGCCTCTGTACCGCTTGCCGTTGGAGCGTTTCCCGCTCATACGCAAGGTAAATTCTCTGCTCTACAATTGGCAGTTGAGGAAGCAGATGAAAGAGTGTGATGTTGTTTGGCTGACCGCTCCCGATATTCTGAATTGCTGCTCAAGAAAGGCGCTGTCGAGCAAAATTGTTGCATACGACTGTATGGACGATATGCTTGAGTTCAAAGTATCGCCACAGGCTCTGAACAATCTAAGAGAATGCGAAGAGTGGCTTATGCATAATGCCGACATTGTTTTTGCAAGCTCCCATTTTCTTAAGGAGACGCTCGTCAAGCGTTACTGCGACAGGGATATTACAGTCCTTAACAATGCAATAAAGAGAATAGAGGAGATTAGGCATACCGACGCTCCTAAAGAGTTTGTCGGCAACGACAAGAAGAAGCTCGTTTACATAGGAACAATATCATCGTGGTTCGACTTTGACGCTATCGGCGCCCTGCTCGATGCAAGAAAGGATATTGAGGTTCATCTGTACGGAATTTCCGAGATTGATATTCCTAAAATAGAGGGACTATATTTCCACGGTCCGGTGGAGCATAATCTGGTCTTTGGGATAATGAGTGCAGCCAACATTCTTCTGATGCCCTTCAAGGTTACCCCTCTTATAAAGTCGGTTAATCCTGTCAAGCTATACGAATATATATATTCGGGAAAGCCCAGCATAGCACCATTATATGGCGAGAGTGAGAAATTCTCGGATTATGTCTATCTATATAATTCCAAAGACGAGTTTGTATCATTGACAAACAACATTCTATCGCAAGGATGGAAACACAAGAAAAGCCCCGAGGAGTGCAAGCAGTTTGCCGCACATAATACTTGGGCCTGCCGCGTAGAGGAGATATTGAAGATATTATCAGACTACAAGAAATGACAACACCTTAATATAAAAAACATAGCCACCCTTTTGTGTGGCTATGTTTTTTATATGACTCCAATTATTACTTATTTAACAAGGTATTTCTCGCCATTGACAATAACTATTCCTGACTCGGGAAGATTTTCGAGCTTTTGTCCCTGCAGATTATATATACCTTTGACAGCAGTTGTTACAACAACATTTTCTACCACAGTCTCTTCATTTAAGTTTATATTGGGATTCTCCCAAATTTCCAATACCGAGCCGTGATCGTCCCACGTCCAGTTACGAACAGCACAGGAGTTCTCGTTGGTAACGATACACGCAAACTTTTTGGAATCGTCACTATAACCGCCGCCTGCGTGAATACTAAATGTTCCATCTCCATTATCACGTATTCCATCCAAAGCAGTCTTTTCAAATGTAAATCCGTAATCACGATCATTCAATCGTGTCACATATGCCTGTGATGCGGGTTGATAGATATAGTATTTACCATCTTCTAAAAGAATCTGCCAGACGACGGTTTTATCAAAAGGGTCTATAGCCTCCTTATATATGTTTACAATAGCTTGGTTACTTGGTAAATTATTGTAACTAGAGTTTGTCAAGCCTCTTAGAGAGATATATGTATCGGTAATTGTTGTATTCCAAGCCCAATATCCCTCACCCGATTCAGCCTTTATATGATAAAACTTCTCATTATCAAGTTCCGAAAGAGTAGTCACCTGAATATAGGCAAAAATCTCACTATAAACAACCTTAAGAACATTATTCTTACTATCTAATGTTATCTTAGCGGTGTAACCATCTACTTTTATTGGAGTAACATCATCTGCCGAGAAGTATTGAGTAGCCTCAATAGTCGCGCCATTCCTGTACTCTACATTGGCATATACAACACCACCATCGGCTCCGGTAACCTCGAGTGTATATTTACGTACCTGCTGCATATCACCGGAAATGCTCACATTAGCTCCACGCATATACTCTCCGGGAATAGTATATGTTCCATCGGCTGCAATAGCACTAGAGGGAACTTTAACCTCTATCCAATTAGGATTATTATTATCGTCAAGCTGCTCTTTAGCATTTACATTATAACCATACTTCAATGTAAATCCATTTTGAACAAAGCCCGGAGCAGGGATAACTTTAACAGTCAAAGGTTCTCCATACGCTGTAGTATAGTTCTGCAAAGGAGATTTATCCGAAGCTAATACAATATCACCATTGAGCTGCGATGCATTTACATTCACCTTATCACCGTGAATATCGAGAGTAAGATCAAGCAATCCTCCTCCATCTTTTATCAAAGTCTCGGAACCGGCAGGTTCTATGCTGTTCCAGTCTACCTTATAACGCATACGATAGAATCCGTTAGCAGTATTTGCAGGAACTGTAAATTTGGGAACACCTTGCGAGATAGTATTTCCATCGCCTGTTGCAGCTGTACCATCGCTCTTACGCCAAGAACCATTCACCTGTGCAGCATTGTAACTTACAATATCACTATCCTCGGCAGGAGAGCCATCGTTATTAACTGTAGCCTTAAACACACCATCGTTACCCCAATCGACATACACATAAGCACTCATCCAGGAACCTTTGTAGTTAAAGGTAGGCTGCACCTGTGCTCCAGCTGTTGCCGAGAATACGCTACTTGTTGTATTGTTGCTATATACCATTCCTGCAGCAGGTGTTGCAGAGTAACTTTTACCATTAACAGTAAGACCTACTCCGTTTATGGCACGATCATCGCGTGTAGTCTTTGAGTCCTCTGTACACACAAGAGCATACTTATCGGTAGAGAAACGCTTATCGGGGGTGTCATCTACTACAATCTCATCGAAATATGCCACCCAGTCGCTCTTATCAGCGTGAGCCGAACGAACATCGGGAACTATTACCAAAGAGTAGATATCAATACCGCTGTTCGCATTCTCAGCTTTTGAGTATGAAAAGCCTTTAAACTTAACAACAATATCCTGCCAACCCTCTTTGGGTTTAATATCATTAACGGTCCAAGCCCAGAACTGCTCTTCCTCGCCGGTCTGCCAGCTCCAGCTATCCTCAACGCGTTTACCCAATCCTATCACCATCATACGGCTGTCGGCGGGTTTATCTTTGAGATAAGTCATCACGTGTATATACTGATACTCCTTTGTTACGCGAATAGGTTCCTTGAGGTCGATTCTAACGCCAAAAGTGTTACCACCGTGACGACTGCGTTGCAAAGCAAGCACCTTTGAGGTTGAGTTTGGAGCGTGTCCAAGAACCTCGTCTACCTCTGTATCGGGATTATCGGCTACTGCCGCGTTACCAACGAGTACACCTGTACGGAAGGGACTCTCTTCCCATTGTTCGTAAACACCTATCGATTTATAATCGTTGTTATCGAATGTTATTTTAGTCTGTGCCGATGCTGTAAGCCCGAAAAACATCAACGCAGCAGAAAGTAATATATTCTTTTTCATAAGTTTCTGTTTTTAAAATTATACGTGTCGATGTTCATTAGTATACATTCAAATTAGAGAGCAACGGACAAGCGCGGCTATCGAGAATTGTAATACGCAATTTCTTTGCATTGTAACCATTACCATAGCTTTCTGTTGTCTTACCATTCAATGGGATAATACGTTTGTATCCTACAGTGCTTGTCTCCATCACAGGACAAAGTTCTGTCCACGATGTTCCGTTTGCACTATACTCAATCTTAAAGTCTTTGATACGCTGACCAAGTTTTATAGGCTCCTGCATAACAAGATAACGAATAGTTTGGGGAGTATCCCAAGTTAGAGTAATTGTCGCTGTACGAGTGTCATCGTTTGTACCCCAATAAGTCTCTTTATCGCCATCGGTGAGGTTCGCAGCCTCATAGTGTCCGCCATTACGTATCTCGCTAACCTCAATCTTTGCGCTCTTTGCATAATCTTTGGCTGCTGTAGACTCATCGAGGCCATATACTGGAACAGCCAAGCGCTCGTGGAGCATCTTACCCAATTTAACCAATTCGTTCACTGTATTATCGGGAAGAACACCATACTGGTTGGGAGGACAGTTAAGGATAAGTGTAGCGTTACGTCCTACAGTCTCAAGATACATCTGGAAAAGACGCTCGGCGCTCTTCATACTCTCGCCCTGATGCCAGAACCAGCCTGAGTCGGTAGCCTTTGCGTCGCTCTCTCCGGGATTCCAGAACCAACCATTAATATCACCCTCTTCACGTACAACTGTTTCTGACATATAATCGGTCATTGCCCAGTTTGTTTCACCGGCATAACCCGATTCATTACCAATCCAACGAGCCTCGCCGCCGACGCCCCAGAGTACACAATTCTCAGCAATACGATGAACGCTTGTACGTAGGTTAGGAGTATCGTAGTAGATAGAAGCATCTACCTGACGTGTACCACCCTCGCCGCCATAATAACCGTCACCACCATTGGCACCGTCGAACCACATTTCAAATTGGTCGTCACCATATTCGGCAAGCTCCTCACACTGTTTCAAGAAAACCTCTGTTACGTATGTATCCTTTCCATAATGTTTAGAATTGCGGTCCCAAGGTGAAATATAAAATCCATATTTCATATTATGCTTGCGGCTCGCCTCGGCATACAATTGAGGGATATTGGCTGTACGTCCATACTCACTACCCGCACCTGTGATATTGTGGGTGGTTGTAGAGGTAGGCCATAGACAGAATCCGTCGTGATGCTTAACAACGGCAATACCACCGTTCATTCCGGCAGCCTTAACCGATGTAATCCACTGCTCGGGATTAGGCATTCCTTTAGGAGCGTAAATACTCTCTTTCTCGTCACCGTTACCCCACTCCTTGCCGGTAAAAGTGTTCATTCCATAGTGGAAGAAAGCATAGAACTCTGTCTCGTTCCACAAAATCTGACGTTTGTGGGGTACAGGATGGCAGGGAGCCGGAACATTGTCGGGGTTCGACAATTCCTGAGAGACCATTTTAAACTCCTGCGCAAATCCTAATATCGGTACAAGAAGACCGAAAATTAAAGTTTTGATTCTCATAAAATATATTTTTAATATTGTTCTATAAAATAAGCACTTATATAATAGTCCAACGAATAGTTGCGCTCTTACGGCATATTATCAAAAATCTTTTGTAAAGAAAAAAAAAAAAAATCGCTTTAACAAAGAATATCCGCACTTTTTGTAATTTTAAACTACAATTTACAAATTTTTATTACAAAAAACCACGAAGCTGCTACCAACAGGCAACAGCTTCGTAATATATCAAAAGCAGGAGTCGATTAAGCGACTATTTCTTCAATTTCACACTATACTCCTCTCCCGCATAGCTCCAACGGACAATATACGTTCCGCTGGGCAGTGCAACAAGAGACTGCTTTTCGTTGGCCGCAAAAGAGTACAGCAGATGACCGCCCACAGTGTACACCTTTACCACAACACCCGACAGCAGGCTAATATCGTACGACACAAAATCAAGTGTGTGGGTTGTGCTGTTGTAACGCACAGCATAATCGACGATGAGAGGCTGTATAGCGGTTACAGGCTCAGGCTCCTCCACAGAGGGGGGAGTAACCACATAAGGAGGAGTAACCACAGGCACAAGACTCAGACGCACGGCATTCTCGCTCAATTTGTTAGCCACACAGGAAGCACCCTCGGCGGGAGTATCCTCTTCGGTACCAAAAGAGCCGGCAAAGGAGTGCAGGATAAACTCCTCGTCACCGACCTGCTCTACGGTAAATTGTCCATACTCATCGCGCGGAGTCTCGGTAAATGCGAGCATAGAGCCATCATCGTCGAACAGCGTCACATACATTCCGTTCGAGTATATATTATAGCAATTGGGCAGAGCCTCAACAGCCACCAGACGGAAACGTTGCTCAGCGTCGAGAGTGTCGGCGGCGGCGAATGTCAATCCCTGATCCACAGAAAGATGCAGGCCGCTTGAATGGCGCAGACAATAGTCACAATCCTCCGACGGGCGGTTAAGCAGTAACAGTGCCTCGGCTGCATCCTCAAGCTGCTGAATGACAGCATCAATCTCCTCGGCGGTAACAAATTCGTTATTCTCGGCAACAATTATAGCCTCGCACAATGCAAGATACAGTTCCTCGGATATTTTCAAAGGTTCGTAGCCTATCCACGATGCGTCGATATTGGCAGCCTCTTTTGCAACCTCTATTGCCGCATAAAGTTCCTCTTTCTTATCGAGCAGAGGGTCCTTCTCGGGCTCTACATACTCCTCTATTATCCAATGTGAAATATCGGTCAAGGGCTTATCGGCATATACCTTTGAGCCTTCGGCTGTCTTGTCTGTACCAAGATATCCACTTACAGTCTGCACAATATACTCCTCGCCACTGAAGCTTACAGAAAAGCGGGCGTTACGGTCGTTGGTAACAACCTCCTCGCCTATCATTGTCCAGATATTTGTTGTTCCCAAGGTTACATAAAGCTGCGACTGCGATTTTATGTAAATATCCCCCTCGCCAGAATCTATAAGATTGAAAATCATAGCATCGTTGCCCTCCTCAAAAGTAAAGAGTCCGAGAAGATCGCTGCTTACACGCAGATAATAGTCTGTATTCTTGTGCTTTATGGTGTAACGCACCTCGGGAGAAGGCATATTAACCTTTTGTGCATTCTCGATGAGTGTTGTAAGATTCACATTCAGCAAAATGTAGTCGTCGGGCACTGTAGACTCAAACATTTTTGCATCGGCAATGCTATTCTCGAGAGCCTCAATTGCGTTTCTGTTGTAGCAGAATATTCCGTCGCCTATCTGCGCCTCGTTGAGCGAAGAGAGGAAGTGCTCACCCGACGCTATTGTAGCCTCGAGCATTGCAAGAATCTCCTCGGGAATATAATCGGGAATAAGCTCATCGGGTACCACTCGCCACTGACGGTTGTTGCTTATTGAATTGCGGTCGTCATTTGTGTAGCTTATGATACTATTGCCATCCAAAGAGTTACCGCCCGAATTATTCACAACATTATCGGTGTATACATTTATAAGATTATAGTTGCCATTCTCGTTCACCGTTACAAGTTTCCACTGCTGACGCTCATCATACTCGTTGGGCGCGGCGGTGGTAAGCTGCTGTCCCGACGTTAATAATGGTGAAGGGTCACTAAGGGCGAGCCCTGTCACGCTGTTTATAAACTGATAATTATCGCCCACACGATGAATCTCCCACAATTGGGTGCGACGCTCAAAATTTGGAGACCACGTAACAACGGCGGTACCATTGATATCATCAATATCAAATACCTTGTTTACTCCTTTATTATATATTCGGTAGTAATACTCGCTGTTAAGTTCAAAGGGGGCCAATGTAGGGGGAATGACCTCGCCGCCGCTATTGCCGCCGCCCTCTTCTCCGCCACCATCATCGCCTGCTCTATCGGCAAAAAGGTTGGTAAGAAAATCGACTCTGTTGTCGATAAAGCCCTTTAATTGCGAAATATATTGAGAATAGGTGCTGTAGATATATAATTCGTCGTACACACTCTTGTTTATGGAGTAACGAGAATAGTTCTTTGCCTGCGATTGGTCGAGATAGACAACCATACTGTCAATATAATTACATAGGTACTGCTCAAGGCCATCGGATACAGCCTTTTTCCAGGCATTGTTCACCGCTTTATTGAACCATTCATCCTGAATGAAGCGCTTTACCCATATTTTTGTAAGGTCGTCACCAAAGGCTGCATCAACAATGCTGTATTTCGATATATCACCTTTACGGCTACAGTTATTATAGGCAATGTCATAGTCCCACAAAGGACCAAAGAAAAGTTTAGGATTGGCACGATCCTTATAAAGATAGGTACTCCAAAATCCATCGGGGTTAGCAGTAAGTTCGGTAGCAATATACCAGCTTACAAGCGTTGCCGAGTCGGCTATGGCACGATAGCCCGAGGTCTCATTCTTGTAGTTACTACTAAAAAGAGTGGATTCAAAATTATTCAAATAGTCGCGAATATAATTAACCTGCTTATTTACTATCACATCCTTGTCGGGCGATTTTATAGACACAATTATATTCTTATTAGTTCTAAAATAGTAAGGTTCTTGAGTTCCGAATCCGTCAATCTCCACAAGATAGCCTCCCGAAATATCGGTAGTATCGGCGGGTATCTCCTCCTGTTCATAAATCTCGACACGCTTATTATCGACGCCCACCTGATCGGATACCTGATAGCAGCCAACATAAGTTCCATTGAGTACAAGGTCCACAAAATGTGCCGCTGGATTAAATGGCTGTCCCAAGAATTTTCCCATCTGCGACGTTACAGCATTGCGTAGTAGAGACTTATCGGAGTGGTTAGCCAATAGTGTCCAACTTTTGTTCTTTGCGTAGCCCTTGCCCAAAAACTTTGTCGATTCATTGAATTTTATACGATAGGGTTTTTTTGCAAGACCCCACGTAGAGTTACCACGACCGCGGATTCTCAAAGAGTCGTACTGTGTAATACCCTCGCTATCGACATAAGTAAGAGTAGCATAAATATAATATTCCTTACTTGTTATCGACGCACCATTGAAGGTCTCTATATATATAGCCGGAACATTTGTAAGAAGCTTATACTGCTCATTTTGCGAAAAAGTTGCAACGACAGAAAGAAACGCTACAAAAAGTGCAATAATTCGTTTCATTATTATATAAAATTTATGAATTGACTGTTTAAATTAGAGAGCACAAAAGTACCTTATTATCAGCAATAAACAAAATTATTTGCTCTTTTCGCTACCCTTTTTTATATTTGCAGTGAGTTAAAATTATAAACACACAGAATTTAATTATGAAACAATTGAGAATTCTTGCAAAGATTTTCCTCTTTGTGGCAGTGCTTTTTGCCACAAGAACATATGCACAGGAGCAGCATTATACCCCCTCGCCCGAGAATATAAAGGCACGACAGCAGTTCGAGGAGAGCCGTTTCGGTATTTTCATCCATTGGGGAATATACAGTATGTTCGCTCAGGGTGAATGGTATCTGCAGAATATGCCTATAGATAAGTTTGAATATGCAAAGGCTGCCGACGCATTCTACCCTCACCGCTTCGATGCAAAAAAGTGGGTAGAGACCATCAAGGCATCGGGAGCAAAATATATCTGCTTTACATCGCGCCACCACGACAGCTTTTCAATGTGGGACACTAACGAGTCGGACTTTAACATCGTGGATGCTACCCCCTTTGGCCGCGACGTAATAAAGGAACTTGCCGACGAGTGCCACAAGCAGGGCATTAAATTGCATCTTTACTACTCGCATATTGACTGGATGCGCGACGAATATCCTTTGGGAAGAACAGGAACCAAAGTGATTGGCCGTAACAGAGACAACGAGAATTGGCCCGCATACTACAAATTTATGAACAATCAGCTGACCGAGCTTCTCACAAATTACGGCGAGATTGGCGCTATATGGTTCGACGGAAAATGGGACCGCGACGAGGATACTATCCCATTCGACTGGCAGCTGAAGGAGCAATATGAGCTTATTCACAATCTGCAGCCTGCCTGCCTCATCGGTAACAATCACCACGAGACTCCTACCCCCGGCGAGGATATTCAGATATTCGAGCGCGATATTCCCGGAGAGAACACCGCAGGACTTTCGGGACAGGAGATTGGTCATCTTCCATTGGAGACCTGCCAGACAATGAACGGAATGTGGGGCTACAAGCTTGTGGACCAAAATTACAAAAGCACAGAGAGACTCATAAGATACCTTGTGAGCACAGCCGGAAAGGGTGCCAACCTTCTGTTAAACGTAGGCCCCCAGCCTAACGGAGAAATTCCCGCAGCAGCCGTTGAGCGTCTCAAAGAGATGGGCGAGTGGCTGCAGCAGAATGGTGAGACTGTCTATGGCACAAAGGCGGGCGATATTCCTGCGCAGGAGTGGGGAGTAACCACACGCAAAGACAACCGTCTGTTCGTACACATATTCGATTGCAACGACAAGGAGTTATTCCTGCCGCTCGACTGCAAAGTAAAGAAGGCATTCGTCTACAGCAACAAGAAGCCATTGAAATTCAAGAAGGAGAAGGGTTGCATAAGATTGCTGTTCAACGAGGCTCCCTCGGGCACAGACTACATTGTAGAACTTATCACAAAATAGAGCAGGAATGAAAAGAGTATTGGAGGTATGCGCCGGCAGTGTGCAGAGTGTAATAGCCGCACGCGACGGCGGTGCAGCAAGAGTAGAGCTATGCTCTGCACTGGAGATTGGAGGCATCACCCCATCGGCAGGATTGATGCGCGAGGCACGCAAGGTCAATGATATTGCCCTGCACGTCATTATACGTCCGCGTGGCGGCGATTTTCTATACGACGAGCAGGAGGCCGAGTGTATGGTGCAGGATATAATAACCGCAAAGGAGTGTGGCGCCGACGGCATTGTCATAGGCGCACTGACAGCCGACGGAGAGATTGACACAGCCCTTTGCAGCCGTCTCGTAGCTACCGCACAAGGAATGAATATAACATTCCACCGCGCCTTTGATATGTGCCGCGACCCTTACAAGGCATTGGAAGAGATTATTGCGCTCGGATGCAACAGAGTATTGACATCGGGACAGGCAGCGACAGCCGAGGCAGGCATTGAGACAATAAAGAGATTGGTCGCCATTGCCGACGGCAGAATATCGATAATGCCCGGATGCGGAGTAAACGCCAACAACGCGGCAAAGATTCTCGATGCCACAGGCGCCTTCGAGATTCACGCATCGGCACGCAAGAGCGTAGGCAGCGCAATGCGCTTCCGCCACAGCGGAGTGAGTATGGGCAACCCCGAAAATGATGAGTTTGCACGCAAAGAGACAGACAACAACGAAGTAAAAGCAATTGTAGAGGCTATAAGATGAAAATACTTAAAGAAAAGATTCTCAACAGTGGAGAGTCGATAAACGGAGGAGTCCTAAAGGTGGACAACTTTCTGAACCACCAGATAGACGCCTCGCTGATGATGGAAATAGCGAAAGAATTCGTGCGTCGCTATTCCGGCACACAGATAGACAAAATAATAACGGTAGAGGCCAGCGGCATTGCGCCCGCAACAATGGTAGGATACCTGCTTGACTGCCCCGTGCTGTTCGCCAAAAAGAGCAAGCCAAGCACAATGGGCAGCAATATGCTCACAGCAGAGGTATTCTCGTTCACAAAGAACAGCAGCTACACAATGTATATAAACGGTAGCTATATCAAGAGCGGCGAGAAGTATCTCTTTATCGATGATTTTCTTGCCAACGGAAAAGCGGC
Source organism: Bacteroidaceae bacterium (assembly GCA_017546785.1). Classification (GTDB taxonomy): domain Bacteria; phylum Bacteroidota; class Bacteroidia; order Bacteroidales; family Bacteroidaceae; genus HGM04593. The sequence goes on from JAFYRW010000046.1 coordinate 18,991, forward strand.
ACAAGGCATAATGGAGCTTGTCACACAGGCGGGAGCCGAGATTGCTGGAATGGGATTCATCATAGAAAAGGGATTCCAGAATGGTGGCAAAGAGCTACGCGACAAAGGAATACACGTTGAGTCGCTTGCCATAATAGAGAGCCTAGATAATGGCGAGATAAAGTTCAAGGATCAGTAGCCTGCCGACAAAGAACATAAAAACAGTTTACCGGTTGATATATGACGTATGTCAACCGGTAAACTGTTAATTATAAATGCCCTATTATTTCTGCGACAGTTGCTTTATCACCTTTATAAGCTGCTCACCCAATCCGATAGAGTAGCCCTGAGACATAAACACCACGCGGTTGAATGTGTCGGCAACAAGAATAACGGGACGGTTGGCCGCCTTCAGTTTCATATTGACAAGAATTTCATTTGTTATCTTGCCGTCAATATCTGTTCCCATAACAACGGTAGAAGGAAGGACAAAGTCATCGCCCTTGAAGCGTGTCGCCGCCGATGCGTCGTTGAACAGAAGAACCATCTTCTGTCCCCACGCCTCAAACTCCTTGGCGTATGGCATTACATCGCGCAGGAAGTGGTTGGTAGGCTCGCTGTTGGGGTCTATGAGAGCTATTATATAGTATCCGCGACCGGTAGCCGACAAGATAGAGCGCTCTCTTGCCTCGGCAAGGTCGTAGAAGATATTCTCGCTGTTGAACTCTCCAATTACCGAAAGGTCGCTGTCGCTCTCGCGCATTACAAGGGGTACTTTTGTCTTTTCACCCTCTACCACCTGCAGAAACTCAATATTTGCAAGCACACTGCCGTTGGCCATACGTGTTCCGCTCATAAGCATATAATCGCCGGCATCCATTGTCTGTCCCTTCTTAAAGAGGCTCTCCCAACCGGCATTGTAGGGGTAGTTCTGGAAGAGCAATTTCCCATCCTCTATCTTTGAGATTGAATAGTGGGTGTAATAGCGGGGATTATCGATATACTTTGTAGGATTGTATGTAAGGAAAAGCTTGCCGGCAGGCAATGACGCAGCACCCGTATCCTTTGAGAAATTGACGTCAATCCATTTGTAGGGCGCTCCCTCGGCCGGAATTTCATTGAGATACTGTGTCTTTCCTGTTACCTCGTCGATGCGTGCGGGAATACCCATACTGCGCGCTCCCGACACAAAGAATATATCGCGCGAATGAGGGTCAGCCTCACGCATTTTCCACACGCCCATAGGAGACATACAAAGCTCCAGAGGATTCCATTCTGAATCGACATTTATATTCTTGCTGCACCACTCTACCCACTCTTCGGGATTTTCGGTGAACCTTGCTCTATCATCGTCCGATATTACAGAGGCAAAAAATCCCTTGTAGGGTGTAAGCATTTCGTTGCTCACGCGGGAGTTAAGCACAAAATTCGCATAGAGCGACGAATTATTGCCTTCGGGGGTTGCTGTAAAATGGTCGTCAAGAACGTCGAGAGAAATATCGCGGCGGTCCTTCTCCGATATTGCACACAAGAGGTCCAATGCTCTATCCAGCTTATCCTTCTCTACACTCTTAAGGAATGTAATTATTGTATTATAGTTACCGCGCGATTCTGCCACCAATGGCTGTACATATTCCGCTCCGACGCCTAATGTCTGTGCAAGCTCATCAATCTGTTGCGTGGTGGGGAATGTTGCCACATAGGCATTGCGTATAGAGTCCTCACGGGCAAAGCGGCGGGCATTCTCGTCTATCTGCCCGTCGGTAAGCGAGGGCACTGTGTTACGCTCAACAGGCGGGACAATATCCATTGTCAGCGAGCCTTTGTAGCCGGGAGCCTTGTCAAGCACAATGCGCACCTCTTTATCCTTGCCTGCAGTGAATTTCTCGAATCCGAATTTACCATCTTTAGAGGCCCACACTACCATATCTCCCAATCCACAGGTGATAGAGGTACGACCGTCGGCACTGCATTGTTTGGTGGCAGCGGTATTGAATTCAGCATAATTGTATATTTTGAATTCTACGGTAGCCTGCACAGGATTGCCCTGTTCGTCGGTCACAAGAATCTCGGTGGTTGCTACAGGAGCATAGTTCGCCGTTACGTTAATCTCGGTAAAACAGGGCGTTGTGCTAAGAACTTCCTCGGGACCATTATATTTTCCAAAAGCGTTGGTGTGCATAAGCATTCCGCGAGAGGCGGGAGCATTGAACCAGCCGAGATTCAGCACAGGCTCAGGCTCACAGGCACCGAGAAAATACCACTCGCCATCGACCCACGCTTCGACCCACGCGTGGTTATTGTCAGTGTGTGCCCAACGGGGAGTATATACCTGACGCGCAGGAATACCTACCGCACGTAGAGCCGCAACAGTAAAGGTAGACTCCTCGCCGCAGCGTCCGTAGGCTGTGCGCACAGTAGCAAGAGGAGAACTTGTGCGAATATCCGAGGGAGTATAGGTAACCTTTTCGTGACACCAATGATTAACCTCAAGCACTGCATCGTGCATAGAGAGAGAGCCCACACGCTCTTTGAGTTCTTCGTAGAATACCTTGCGGCTATCGTCCATATTCTCGTTGTTCACGCGTATTGGAAGCACAAAATGCAGGAATTCCCTGTCGGGGACCTTGCTGCCCCACGGCATTTCGGCACGCGCCTTTAGAGAATAATCAACATTCATAAGAAAGTAGTCGGGAGAATAGTCGGCAACGTCAGAGACAGGCATATAGGCATACAGGAACTGCAGAGCCTGACGCTGTTCCTGCGACAGATTCCTGTCGAATATCTGCATAATATCGGCCTTCTCAATTTTGGAAGCGCGCTCCTCAAAATCCTTCACAAAAACATCGCCGCCCTCGAGTCCCTTATCGCAAAGGGTACAAGAGGCTACAGAGAAACTTAACAAGAGCAATGGAATATAAAAGAATTTCCTCATAATTTCATTTATTTTTCTTAACGGCAAATATAATGACAAACGAATAAAATATAAAACCTATAAGGAAAGATATTCTCTATTGACTGTAAATAATATGACTTATACGCACCTTTTTTGAGCAAAATAGAAGAACAGACATTTAATAATTTATTACAGCAGGGCCTACAGCCATTATTTTTGCAAAATTTCACTAACTTTGCATTAACTAAACAGAGGTTAAGATGAAGCGCATCAAAGAGATTTTAAAGAGCAATCCCTTTAGCTCTAACAGTCAGAATGTTCAACTTTTGTGGTTATATGCAATAGCCATAATATTCTCATTATGTATATATGCCGATATTTCTGTCGCCTATTCCAACGACTCACAGCATTATATGACCGCCGGAGAGACTTATCTGAACGGCAGGCTGCATAATTTCCGCACACCATTATACCCTCTTGTATACCATTTTGCAAAGACAATGGCAGGCTCCGCTGCCGGACACATTGTGGTAATATTGCAGATTCTGCTGTTTATGTTCTCTATCCTTGCATTCTACAGGAGCTGCTCTTTTCTGGTGCAATCGCGCAGAATAGTATTCACAGCGTCGTTGCTATATACCATACACCCCGGAATAATACTATGGAACCAATTCATTATCACCGAATCGTTTGCAATATCGGGAGCGGTGATACTATTCTATTTTATCGTTGAATTCTACAAAAAGCAGAGACTATGGTCTGCCGTTGCAATCCCGGCAACGATACTCGCGCTGATAGCCCTACGTCCAAGTTCAATATATTTTACTCCGGCATTGGCACTGTTCGCACTTTTTATGCTAGCAAAAAGGAAAAAATTTGCGTGGACACTATTCTCGGGGCTTTTTATTTCGGCCATTGCCGTTGCGGGATACTGCTTTAAATACTATCAGGAGTATGGTATTTTCGGTCCGAGTAATGTAAACATTCTAAACCAATATTATTTTCTAAGAAAGAACAATCTCCTAACTCCCGACGATGCCACCAATGGCAGTATGAATATTCTCGTCGCCGACATTCTATCGGCCGAAGAGAGTGAAAGGTCTATGGACCAGTTCCAAGAGTTCACTTATCTGGTAAATACATTCGGCCACAAAGAGACCAACAATATGATAAAGAGCGCCATCGGCAGGGAGAGAAAAAGTTACTATAGGTTCATACTCCAACAGATAATAGAGGTAAGGAATTTCCCAGCATTCTCGCACTTTGTGAATATGGCAACAGTCTCCCCGCTTACCAAAATATACATAAAAGGCTGTTTTTTCCTATTGGCTTTTCATTTTCATATAGTATACATATTCCTCATAGCATATGCTTTTGTCATTATTTTTTACTCACAAAAGCAGAAAAACAATTCACTAATCCACTGGGTTATCCTATTGACGGTAGGCAGCAATCTTATTTTAGTCCTTACGGGCGCCATAAGCGAGTGGCACAGGCTATTCGCCCCCAGTATGCCACTATTCTTTATGATGATAGCAAGCGCTGCCGATAAACTACGCATCAAATAGATTGTATAAATTATTGATAATTGCTATATTCGCAGAGAAAATAAACGACAGCACATTGAAAAACAATATACCCATAAGCAAACTTTTATCGTGGCTCTGGAGAAACTTCAAAGGAGCACGCAAGCAGTCGTTGCTTACAACATTCATTGGAATAGCCGACGTTGCCTGTCAGATGCTGTGGGTGCTTGCCTGCAAACAGGCGATAGAGATTGCAACAGGCGAGGCCGACGGCTCTCTTTTAAGCACCGGAATATTCATCGGAACGCTTATGCTGATAGAAATTACGTCACGCATCTGCAACCGATGGATAAAAAACATTCTTGGCGTAAAAGCGACGAACCGTTTGCGATTAGAGCTTTTCTCGCGACTACTCCGCAGCGAATGGCTCTATCTTCAGAAACTGCACACAGGAGACATCATCAACCGCCTCGAGGGAGACGTAAGCAGAATATCGGCGCTAATAACCGAGACAATACCCTCTGTAATAATTGTTATTGTGCAATTCATCGCCTCTTTTGTGCTACTCTTCAGCTTGAGCCCGATGCTTGCCTCAATAGTCGTTGTAATACTGCCTATATGCCTGTTCATCAGCCGAATATATGTCAGACGTATGCGTAGTTTCAACCGCGACATTCGTCAGAGTGACAGCCGCATACAGGCTGTGCTTCAGGAGAGTCTGCAGCACAAGGCGCTGATTATGGCCCTCGAGCAGAATGAATCGACCGCAGGAGAGCTTTCGGAGCTACAGGAGAATCTGCACAATCAGGTTCGCCGCAAGACAAAATTCTCGCTGCAGGCATACACTTTTACACAGATAGGCTTTGCCGGAGGCTATCTCACAGCGTTTCTGTGGGGAGTATCGGGCCTTGCTCGCAACAGCATTACTTTTGGTGCAATGTCGGCTTTTCTGCAATTGGTAGGACTTATACAGCGTCCCACAATTGAGTTAAGCCAATATATCCCGAACATCATCGCGGCACTCACAGCCACAGAGCGTCTGAAGGAGTTAGAGGATATTCCCGAGGAGAGACAGGGAGAGAGAATCATTCTCGGAAAGGGTACCGGAGTACGCTTCAGCAATGTGGAATTTTTCTACGACGACAGCAAAGAGCCTATTTTCAAGAACTTCAATTTTGATTTTTCTCCCGGCAGCAGCACCGCCATTGTAGGCGAGACAGGAGCCGGAAAAACCACGCTCATAAGGCTTATGGTAGCACTCATACGCCCCAACAGCGGAGAAATCACAATATACAACGACGGCAAACAGCATAGTTCCTCACCGGCCACACGCGGTAATTTCGTATATATTCCACAGGGTAACAGCCTCGTCAGCGGCACCATACGCGACAATCTGCTGATGGGCAACCCCGATGCCACAGACGAAATGCTGCACGAGGCACTGCACACTGCCTGCGCCGATTTTGTTCTCTCCCTGCCACAAGGCATAGATACCCCCGTTGCCGAGCAGGGCAGCGGCCTCAGCGAGGGACAGGCACAGCGCATTGCCGTAGCACGTTCAATATTACGTCCCGGAAGCATTCTCATTCTCGACGAGATTACCTCGGCACTCGACGAAGAGACCGAAAAAGAGTTGCTCCACCGCCTTACATCACAAGAAAGCGGAAAGACCCTTATTTTTGTAACACACCGCCCCGCCGTGATGCAATATTGCACACAAGTTCTAAAAATCAGCAATGTTTTATAACATTCCTTAAATTCCGAGGTCTTTTTTATACAATAAAAACAACAAAAACACGTTTAGAGAAAAGATTGACACCGACAAAGTCGGGCAATTGTTTGTAACTATAAGAAAACTACTATGATAGAATATCTAAGAGGCGAGCTTGCCGAACTTACCCCCACCACTGCCATAATAGAATGCGCCGGCGTAGGATACGAGACAAGCATCACATTGAACACGTTCAGTGTATTGCAGGGCAAAAAAGATGTAAAAGTATACATTTACGAGGTTATTCGCGAGGATACCCACCAGCTGTTCGGATTCCACAGCAAGGAGGAGCGCGAATTGTTCCTGCAGCTGATATCAGTATCGGGCATTGGAGGAAACACTGCACGCACTATCCTGTCGGCATTTACCGTAAACGAGCTATGCGAGGTAATTGCAACAGGCAACGAAACTATCCTGAAAAGCGTCAAGGGAATAGGGCTAAAGACCGCACAGCGCATAATAGTAGACCTTAAGGACAAGATAAAGTCCATTGGCAGCAGCGACCACACAAGCAGCATAGGCATTACAGCCGTAGCAAACAACGACACTGTCGATGCTGCAGTATCGGCCCTTGTAATGCTAGGATTCCCCACTGCCGCAGCCTCAAAGGTTGTACAGAATGTGGTAAAGGCTGAGCCGTCGGCAACCATAGAGCAGGTCATCAAACTATCTCTCAAACAGCTCTAACAGCAGCCAGGAAATGAGATTACGTGCTTCGTTCATCACACTTTTTATACTATTCGCAACTATACCCGTTATATTTGCGCAGAACGCGGCACGCACAACCGTAGGGAACAGCAGCAAGGATAGCCTGCAGACACTCTTCCCCGTATCAAAGACAATACCCGACAACACCAACTATCGACAGCGATACTCGTTCGACCTCAGGACACCGTCAAACATTGTAACCGACACGCTCTACAACACAAAGGACAGCACATACTCATTGTCCACACGATTGGGAGAGACCACTTTAGGCACCCCCATCAGATTGAGCGCCGACGAATATTCTGCGTGGAAATTCCGTCAGTCGATACAGAGCTATTTCCGCGAGAAAAACAAGAGTGAGTTCGAGAATGCCGGCAAAAAGGAGAAATTCGACTTTACTGATATGCACTTTGACCTTGGTCCTGCCGAAAAGATATTCGGTCCGGGAGGAGTGCGCATAAAGACACAGGGAAATGCCGAACTTAAAATAGGATTCTCTATGCAGTCGGTAGACAACCCCTCGCTGCCACAACGTAGCAGAAACACCAACAGCTTCGACTTTGACGAGAAGATTAACCTCAGCGTAAGAGGTAGCGTCGGCGACAAGATGAACCTTAATTTCAACTACAACACCGAGGCTACATTCAGCTACGATGCACAAAAGATAAATCTTAAATACGACGGCAAGGAGGACGAGGTAATAAAATTGCTCGAGGCAGGTAACGTGTCGTTCAACAGCAATTCGAGCCTTATCAAAGGCGCTTCGTCGCTGTTCGGTATACGCGCCGACCTACAATTCGGCAAATTGTCTCTGCAGACAGTAGTGTCGCAAAAGACATCAACTAGCAAGAGCATCAATTCGAAAGGAGGAACACAGCTTACAACTTTCGAGATTGAGGCTGCCGACTATGACGAGAACCGCCACTTCTTTCTTGCGCACTATTTCCGCGACAATTACGACCGCGCAATGTCGCAGCTGCCCACCATCCTATCGGGAGTAACAATTAACCGTGTCGAGGTATGGGTAACGAATAAGTCGAGCGACTACACCAACCCGCGTAACATTGTGGCCTTTACCGATATTGGCGAGGGCACAAAGATAAGCAACAGCAAATGGCACTCGCTTGGTAGCAAGCTCCCCTCGAACGACGCCAACAACCTTTACGCGTCGATGAACAGCGCCTACGATGCCATACGCGATATTGACCAGGTGAACAATGTGCTCAACGGCAACAACAACCTTTACGGTGGAGTAGACTACGAGAAAATATCGAATGCGCGTCTGCTGTCATCTTCGGAATATAGCATCAACAGTGCGTTAGGATATATCTCTCTTAAAAATTCGTTGCGTGCCGACGAGGTTCTTGCCATTGCCTTTGAATATACCTATGGTGGAGAGACCTATCAGGTGGGAGAATTCTCGAGCGACCAGCAGGAGTCCTCAACCACCCTCTTCGTAAAATTGTTGAAGCCCAATGCCTGCTCGCCACAGAATGGTTGCTGGGACCTTATGATGAAGAACGTCTATGCCTTAGGAACACGCAATCTGCGAGGCGACGAATTTAAGCTCAACATATATTATGCAAGCGACAGTTTAGGAACAAATATCACCTATCTGCCCGAGGAGAGCCTTAAGAGTACCCCACTGTTGCAGTTGATGAGCCTCGACCGTCTGGATACAAACAACACAAAAGAGGCTCCTAATGGTAATTTCGACTTTATACAGGGCTACACTGTGGATGCCTCTACCGGTAGAATCTTCTTCCCGTCTGTAGAACCTTTTGGCGAATACCTCAGAAAAAAGATAGGCAACGACGGGCTTGCCGAGAAATATATTTTCCAAGAACTGTACGACTCTACAAAGACAATAGCCAAACAGATTGCCGAGAAGGATAAATTCTACCTTATAGGAGAGTATACCGGAACGGCAGCCAATGTCATACACACCGGCTCGACAAATATCCCACGAGGATCTGTGGTTGTTACCGCCGGAGGCGTTACGCTCACCGAGAATGTAGACTATCAGGTAGACTACTCGTCGGGAACCGTCACTATTCTTAACCAGAATCTCATAGATGCCGGAACGAATGTCAATGTGTCGCTCGAGAGCAATACAATGTTCAATATGCAGCGTAAGACAATGCTCGGCCTTAATTGGCAATATGAATTCTCAGACGAGCTCAATTTTGGTGGTACATTGATGACTCTGCACGAAAAGCCCTTGACATCAAAGGTTGATATGGGCTCCGAGCCGCTCAACAACACCCTGTGGGGCTTTAACCTATCGTGGAAGAAGGAGAGTCAATGGCTCACAAACCTTCTCGACAAATTGCCGCTACTCGAATGTACCGCACCGTCGAGCATAAACTTTACTGCTGAATTTGCCCGATTAGAGGCAGGAACGTCGAACGACGTACAGAGCAAGGCATCGTATATAGACGACTTTGAGAGCACCGAAAATGGTATCGACATTAAATCACCATCATCGTGGATGCTATCAGCGCTACCATCGGGAATGGAGTACAGCAACCTTACCAACAACATTCTCACAGGATACAATCGTGCGCTTATAAACTGGTACACCATCGACCCGCTCTTTACCCGACGCAGTTCATCACTCACACCGGCGCATATAAAGAGCGACGTTGAGCAGCTGTCGAACCACTATGTACGCGAGGTTTACGAGCGTGAGCTCTACCCCAACAAAGAGTCATCATACGGAGAGTCGTCTACACTGTCGTTGCTGAATATCAGCTACTACCCCGATGAGCGCGGTCCCTACAACCTCGACCCCGACCTTAACTACGACGGTAAGCTCAATAACCCCGAGAAACGCTGGGGAGGTATCACACGACAGCTCACATCGACCGACTTTGAGGCAGCGAACATCCAATATATTGAATTCTGGCTGCTCGACCCATTCATCTACGACCAGTCGCAGATGGGTGGAGACCTCTATTTCAATCTCGGCGAAGTTTCCGAGGATATTCTAAAGGACGGCAAGAAGTTCTTTGAGAATGGACTGCCGGCAAAAGGGAACAGCTACAGCTACGAGGAGACTGTGTGGGGACGTATACCGACAACCACCAGCCTTGTATATGCTTTTGACAATAACGCCGACAGCCGCGGTCAGCAGGATGTAGGACTCAACGGATTGAGCAGCAACGAGGAGAAGAATCACCCTGTATACGCCAATTATCTCGATGCCATACGCGGACGAGTGCGTCAGGAGATATACGACAGCATTGCTGCCGACCCTGCCGGCGACAACTACCACTATTTTAGAGGAAGCGACTACGACGCCAAGCAAAAATCCATTATCGAGCGATACAAATATTTCAATAATACCGAGGGCAACTCGCCCGCATCGGTCGATGGCGACCGCTACAACAGCGCAGCAAAGACAACACCCGATATTGAGGATATCAATCAGGACTTTACGATGGACGAATATGAGAATTTCTTCCAATATAGAATCTCGTTACGTCCCGAGAATATGATTGTCGGAACAAACTATATATCAGACAAACGTACCGTAAGCACCAAGCTACGCAACGGAAAGAGCGAGAGTGTGAATTGGTATAAGTTCCGTATACCCATAGAGGACTACGAGAAAGCGGTAGGAGCCATACGCGACTTTACCTCCATACGCTTTATGCGTATTTATATGACATCGTTCCGCAAGCCGATAACATTGCGTTTCGCGAGTCTTGAGCTTGTCCGTGGCGACTGGCGTCCCTATCAGCAGGCCATTGCATCGACAAATAATACAAGCCCCACTGTGTCGGGAGAGTTCATCACCTCAGCGGTAAACATCGAGGAGCACGGCGACCGTAAGCCAGTAAACTATGTACTGCCTCCTGGTATTACCCGAATCATTGACCCCGAGCAGCCTCAGCTGCGTCAGGATAATGAGCAGGCATTGGCTATGCAGATAAATAATCTGGGTAGTAAAGAGTCGCGTGCCGTATACAAGAAGAGCAATCTCGACATTCGTCAGTATGAGCGCATACAGCTGTTCGTACACGCCGAGGCTCCCGAGATTGACGCTACCAACCTTGCCAACAACGAGGTATCTCTCTTTGTGCGCTTAGGTTCCGACTACAAGAGCAACTACTACGAGTACGAGGTTCCGCTGACGCTGACCCCTCACGGAAGCTACGACACATACAGTACCACAGGCGCTACCGCAGTATGGCCCACCGAGAATATGATTGATATTCCTCTAAAGCGCCTCTCCGAAATAAAGGTACGCCGCAACACTCTGCGCAACAATGGAGTGTCGAACGTGTCAAACACCACAATATACAGCGAGTACGACGAGGCGATACCAAAGAACAGGATAAGCATTGTCGGCAGTCCGTCGTTAGGACAAATAAAGGTGATGATGATTGGTCTAAGAAACAACACAGGAACACCAAAATCGGCTGTCGTATGGGTGAATGAAATGCGTATGATAGGCTTTGAGAATAAAAGCGGATGGGCGGCACAAGGTAACCTCAACGTAAAGCTCTCGGACGTCGGTAGCCTCGCGGCACAGGGACGGATAGAGACTGCTGGATTCGGTGGACTCGAGGAGAAGCTTGCCGAGCGTCGAAAAGACAATTACTACCGCTATTCGTTTACGGGAACATTCGACTTTGGACGTTTCATCCCGGCGATAGCAAAAGTGTCGTTGCCCACCTATTATTCATACACACGCGAGGTAACATCGCCCCTTTACAGTCCATTCGACAATGACCTTCTATTGGAGGATGTACTCGATTCGTACGAGGGAGCCGCAAAAGACTCTATAAAGGATATATCAAACAAGAGCAGCAGCACACACAATTTCTCGCTCAGCAATGCAAAAATAAACATTGCCAGCCAAAAGTCTATGCCTTACGACCCTGCGAACCTATCGTTCAGTTTCTCATATTCAAGCAGCAACAACAGCGGAAGCACCATCAGCTGGGAGAATCGTCTGAACTGGAAGGCCTCACTGTCGTATGCATACAGCAGCCCTCTTAAGACAATTATGCCATTCGAGAAGATAGAGAATAAATCGAAATGGCTAAAGATTATCAAAGAGTGGGGAATAAATCCCTTGCCGCAGAACCTTACATTCAACACCGATATTACACGCGACTACAACGAATTGCAGACACGCGATCTTAACAGCATAGACGGCGGAAGCAACATTCCTCTTACATTCTCGCAGCAATTCTATTGGAACAGGGCATTCTCCATCAAATGGGACCCTACACCTAACCTTCGCGCCACACTGCGTACAGGCACAAACGCCGAGGTTCAGGAACCTTATGTTCCGGTGAACAGGGAGCGTTACCCCAACGAATATGCAATGTGGAAGGATTCTGTAAAAATGAGCCTTACCGATTTTGGTGCACCATTGAGCTATCAGCAAAATTTCACCGCGTCATACTCGCTGCCCATAAACAAGATTCCTATCTTTGAGTGGGTAAAGGCTGACGCGAACTATAATGCAACCTACAATTGGGCGCGTGGAAACAAACTGTCGGGCGTTGATTTTGGTAACTCAATATCAAACAAGCGTGACCTAAGGATAAACAGCAGTTTCGAATTTGAGAAGCTCTACAATCTTGTTCCTTATCTCGAGGAGACCAACAAGCGCTTCGCCAGCAAGAAGAGCAGCCGCAGTTCAAACAAGAAGAACACAAAAAGCAAGAAAAGCCGACCTTTTGCCAAAGAGATTCAGCTGCTAGAGGATAGCACATTCACCGTAGCGCACAATCTTAAGAACAAGAAGCTAACCCTTACGGCAAAGACAAAGGAGGGCAAGAAATATAATCTTAAATATAAGGTGGTAGACGAAAATACCATTCTTATAAAGAGCAAGGATACTATTCCCGTCAAGATAAGTATCGTCGCAAAGGAGAAGGGTGAGAGAAGCGCCTTTGCAAAAGCTATGCAGTACCCCACCCGAGTACTTATGATGCTACGCAGTGCAAGCATAAACTATACAAACTCATATGCGATGAACCTGCCGGGATTTATGCCCGTCGTAGGCGACATTTTTGGACAGAGAAGCAACAACGGAATATATTCTCCAGGACTGGCCTTTGCATTCGGATTCATAAACGACAGCTTCCTCGACAAGGCACACAGTAACAAATGGTTGATAAGCAACGACAGTATATCTATGCAGGCTGCGACAAACGCCGCCGAGGATATACAGGCAAAGGTTGTTCTTGAGCCTTTTGCCGACTTTAAGATAGACCTTAACGCAAGCTGGACACGCAACAAGAACCGCAATGTGCAGTTCATCTATGCAGGAATGCCCTACAACGAGAGCGGTAGCTTTACAATGACCACCATAAGCCTCGGCAGTGCCTTTGGTGGCGGAAGCGCAAGCAACAACTATCAGTCGGCGGTATACGATAATTTTGTGAACAACATTGAGACTGTACGCCAGAAGGTAGAAGCACGATACGCGGGCAGCCGCTACCCTGCGGGAAGCCCTCTTGCCGGACAGCCTTACGACCCAACCAACGGAGCGGTAAACAAATATTCGTCGGAGGTTCTTATCCCTGCATTCCTGAGTGCCTATACAGGAACAGCAACCACCGGTAGCGCAAGCGAGATTTTCCCGTCGTTCCTGCGTATGCTGCCCAACTGGAGAATCAAATATTCAGGACTATCCAAGCTGCCGTTCTTCAAGAAGCATTTCAAGAGCGTAAACATTGAGCACGCCTACAAGAGTGTGTATGCTGTAGGCTCGTACAGCACCTATTCAACCTATGTTGAATACACCAATGGTATTGGATTCGTGAACAACGCAACAACGGGACTACCTACTCCAGGCAGTCGATTCAACATTAACACAGTGTCGCTGAACGAATCATTCTCGCCGCTCATCGGCATTGACTTTACAATGAACAACAACCTTAAGTTCGGTGCAAAATATATTCAGTCGCGCATTCTCAACCTCAGCTTGACATCGGTACAGATGGTAGAGACAAACACTCAAGAGATTGCTGCAAATGTGGGCTACAAGATTCTTGGCACCAAACTATTCAAGAACGACCAGAAGGCAAAAAAGAAGAATTCGGGCAGCAACGACATTAACATAAGAGCTGACTTTTCGTTCAAGAATATGTCTTCTCTGGCGCGCAGCATAGACAAAGGCACCACACAGGCTACCAGCGGAACAAAATTGTTCAGCTACTCTCTGTCGGCCGACTATGCGTTCAGCAAGATGGTTACTATGAGCTTCTATTTCGACCGTCAAAAGACTATTCCTCTTATTTCGTCGAGCTCTTATCCTACTGCAACGACAGACTTTGGAGTGAGTATGCGATTCTCTCTCACACGATAGACAAAAAATAAAAGGTGGCAGATTACTGCCACCTTTTTACTATCCTGTTCTCGAGGTTACTCTATGCTGTCGGCCGCTGCCTGCGATTTTTCTCTGCTACGCAGAATAAATTCTATATGACGCTCGGCCTCGGCGCGCATCTCCTTTGCATTCTCCAGCGACTGCAATACCTTTGTCAGTTCAAGCACCTTGCCGATAGCCTCGGCATCGCTACTGCGCAGAGTATATTCAAGAGGCTTGTCGCCCAAAAGTTCAACAGTTACCGGCGACTGGGCAATAGCTATAAAGTCCATAAGTCCGCCATCGTTTCCGTAGCTATAGTCGAGACGCTCGGTGGTTACTCCCATATGACGCGACTTATAGCTGTTCAAGGGAGAAGAACACTCAACATAATTATCGCCGACAGAAAGCTTTACGCCTGTGTGCGATATTGCCTTTCCACGATAGATCGAAGATATTGTCGCGGCACCATTCTCGCTTACCTGCGCACGCAGATAGCTGTTTCCCACATTGTTCTTTGTTGTCTGCGAGGGAATCATATAGTTGCCAACATCCTGATATTTCTTATCCTTCTCCAATATGAATTGAGGCAACAAAGAATCGCGGCGAGCCTCTAATACAGCAATCTCCTCGTTGAAATAATCGACACTGCGCTGCTGCTCGGCAAGCTCAACGTCGCGTCCCAAATAGAGCGCCGCACGACGAGCCTTAAGAGCCTTAGGGTAGGTTCTCTTTGTGCTGTCGAGCAAAAGTTTCGCCTTGATATAATCCTGTGCCTCATAGGCTGCACGCGCCTCATCAACCAAAAGCTGTGCGCTCTTTTCTATATTCTCGCCACAAGAAACCATTGCCAGCAGAGAGGCAACAGCTATAGTCATAGATATTTTCTTCATATTGTATTCTTTTAAATTCTACAAAGGGCAAATGTACAATTAAATTTAAATAATAGATGCAATTGGCAACAAATTATAGCAAAGGATAATGCATACAAGGACAATTCTTCCAAAATATTTCCTTATCTTCGCACTGCAAAATGCAGATTAAGATGTATAAACCCGACAGAGAAGAACTTTGCAGGCTGCTCGACACACCTATTTTCCGCAAGATATCGGAGACGGCAGACACTCTGGGCATCGAGTGTTATGTTGTCGGTGGATACGTGCGCGATATATTCCTTGAGCGTCCATCGAAAGACATTGACATTGTTGTCGTTGGAAAAGGAATAACTATGGCACGCGCCTTTGCCAAGCGTTTAGGTAAAGGAGCGCATCTTGCCGTATACGCCACATTCGGCACTGCACAGGTAAAATATCACGAGCACGAGATTGAATTTGTAGGAGCGCGCAAAGAATCGTACACACACGACTCACGCAACCCAATTGTTGAGGACGGCACATTGGAAGACGACCAGAATCGTCGCGACTTTACAATAAATGCAATGGCAATATGCCTGAACAGCGAACGCTTCGGAGAGCTTGTAGACCCGTTCGAGGGGATGCTCGACCTTGAGGAGAGAATCATACGCACCCCTCTTGAGCCGGGAATAACATTCTCCGACGACCCTCTGCGTATGCTGCGCTGCGTACGATTCGCCACACAGCTTAATTTTTATATAGAAGACGAGACATTCGAGGCTCTGTGCGAGAATAAGGAGCGTATAAGAATCATCACCCGCGAACGCATAAACGAGGAACTTAACAAGATATTACTCTCGCCAATACCCTCAAAAGGATTCATCGAGCTTGACCGTTGCGGCATTCTCGACATTATATTCCCGCAGCTGACAGCCCTGCAGGGCGTAGAGGTAAGGAACGGACAGGGACACAAGGAGATGTTCTACCACACGCTCGAGGTGCTCGACAATGTCGCAAAAAAGAGCAACGACCTTTGGTTGCGCTGGGCAGCCCTGCTACACGATATCGGCAAGCCTCGCACCAAGCGTTGGGACCCCATACAAAAGTGGACATTCCACAATCACAATGCCGTAGGCGAAAAGATGGTGAGCCGCATATTCAAGGAGTTCAAGATGCCACTGAACGAAAAGATGCGTTACGTGGCAAAGCTCGTAGGACTGCATATGCGTCCTATTGTCATTGCCGATAGTGAGGTAACCGACTCGGCGGTACGCCGACTGCTCTTTGATGCCGGCGACGACATTGACGACCTTATGACATTGTGTGAGGCCGACATTACATCAAAGAACGAGGTTCGCAAGCAGCGCTTCCTGAACAATTTCCAGATTGTACGACAGAAGCTCAAAGACCTTGAGGAACGCGACCGCATACGCAATTTCCAGCCACCAGTGAACGGAGGCGAGATTATGGAGTTGTTCGACCTACAGCCTTGCGACACCATCGGCAAGCTGAAGAGCGAGGTAAAGGACGCTATTCTCGACGGCATAATACCCAACGAGCACGACGCGGCACTGCAGTTCATCATTGAGAGAGCGGCAAGCATAGGACTGTCGGTTGTAAAGAAGTAGACACAATAGGCATATTCATATTGCAACCCAGTTCCGTCTTTTTTACAATATCTTTGTTCCATAGAACCAACAGATACAAAATGAAAAGAGTACTCATAATAACATATATTCTTTTAGGTGCAATTGCAGCAAAGGCACAATCGCTCACGTACGACCATTATATGGAGTGCGTGCTTAACAATAACACCGCTCTTGTTGCACGCAATATGGACATTGACATTGCAAAGGCGGCGGTAACAGGCAGCAAGGTATTCAACGACCCCTCGTTGGCAGTAGAATATACCAACAACGAAGATTGGAGCAAGAATTTGGGGCAGAGCATTGCCGCGCAGTTGAGCCACACATTCACCTTTGGTGTACGCAGAGCGGGAATAAGCCTCGCAAAGAAAGAGTTCGAAGCAACAAAGGCTGTACTATACAACTACATACGTAACCTTCACGCCGAGGCATCGACAGCCTATCTGCAGCATCTGAGAGCAAAATATCTGCTGGAGACAGCCCGCAGACGCGAAGAGTATATGACACAGCTTGCACAGAGCGACAGCCTGCGATTCACACGCGGAGAGATTGCAAAGACTGCGTGGATAGAAACACGAATGGCCGCCGGCCTTACACGCAACGAGCGTCTGTCGGCCGAGGCGGAATATCGCAACAGCGCAATAACATTGGGCTACTATATGGGTAATATCAGCAATGCGCAGCACATAACGGCCCACGGCACATTAGAGGAGGAGAGCATTCAGTTAGAATCCATCGACACATATATAACACGAGCGTTAGAGCATCGCGGCGACCTTTTTGCAGCCCTATACAATGTAGAGATTGCCGAGGCCGAGAAGCGTCTCAACAGCGCCCGCCGCCGCATCGACCTTGAGCTCTCTTTGGGAGCAGAATACAACTTTGCCGACCCGTCGTTTACCCATCTTGTCGTAGGAGCGGCTATCCCTCTTAAATTCTCAAATATAAACAAAGGAGCGCGCAACATTGACAGGGCAAAGGTGGAAAAGGCCAACAGGGAGCTTGCCGACACACGTCTGCAGATAGGAAGCGAGATTATGCAGGCATACAGCAACTGCATAATAGCCGAGGAGCAGACAAGGACATTCACCCGAGGATTGCTCGAGGAGACTGCCGAGCTTCTCAATAGCAAGCGCAAGGCATACGAGCAGGGAGAAATATCTTTTGTAGAATTCATTGAGACCGAGCGCAGCGAGAATATGATGCAGGAGGAGTACATCAACGCACTCTACAACAAAGCTCTCTGCTGGGTAGAATTACAGAAATGCGTCGGTTACAATTTACAGGAGAAAAGATAAAAAGAATCCCACTTTACAGACAAAAATGTCCCGCACTCAACAGTGCGGAACATTTTTGTTATCTACTAGAGCATTCGCTGCATATACCTTTTACCATATAATTCAGCGAGTGCAATTCAAAGCCTTCTGGAAGGGCTATCACTGGTACTTTTGTCTCCTTAAAACAATAGGTGCGTCTGCACCTCAGGCAATAGAAATGAGGGTGCATATCATCGACCGAGCAATGATGCTCGTTATCGCAAAACTCGTAACGAGTCCACCCGCTGCCATCCTCTATGCAATGCACAAGATGCTGTTCATTAAAAAGGCTCAGCGCACGGAAGATGGAAGATTTTGGTACTGTAGGCAGCAGCTCCTCAAGTTCCGACAGCGATAATGGTGACGAAGCGCCCGACAATTTATTGGCAACCAACAGACGTACAGCCGTGGGACGAATATTCTTTGCAAGCAAGCGCTTTTCTATATTATGATTCTCCATAATCAATTTTTGTGCGCTAAAATAATACAAAGCAGACAAAAATAAAAAAACATTGGCAAAGAATCCCTTGCCAATGTCAAGTACTCCCGACGAGAATCGAACTCGTATCCCAGCTTTAGGAGAGCCGTATTCTATCCATTGAACTACGAGAGCAGAAACCCGACCGAAGAGGGGTCGATTATTTCGTGTGCGAAGATACAACATTCTTTTATAATATGCGAATTTTAGTTCCAAATTCCCCTATCACATACGTTAAACGGCATTAACAAAAGATTGTTCAATGTTATATTCGTTTAAATAAGCAACAAGATAGAGGCGTGTAAAGAACAAAATTACTATCTTCGCACAAAATAAAGAAGAATGAGAGTTTTAATTGTAACACTGCTGTTCTTTGTTGCCTTTACAGCCACAGCACAGGATTCCGCATATGACAAGCTTTACTGCGAAGGTACCGAGGCGCTTAAGAATAAAGACTACAAAAGCGCAATATCGATATTCCTGAACACCATCAGCATAAGCCCCAAAAACCCGTTGAACGAATATGCCTATTCCAATTTAGCATACGCATACGAGCAGGAGGGCAACCTTAACGAGGCGCTGCTATCGTACAGCAAGGCATTGGATATTAACCCCGCATCGGTAAAGACATTGTCCCAGCGGGCAAAAATTCTTATGCTTATGGACCAGATTGACGCTGCATTGTCCGACTACAACAGCATACTGCAGATTGAGCCAAAAAACAGTTCGGCACTATTCTTTAGAGCATATATCTACAGCCGCGACAAAGAGTACGACAAGGCAATAGCCGACTATCACGTACTGCTTGCGCAGGAGCCCGACAACGACAAGGTGCGCCTGTCACTTGCACTCCTCTATCGCAAAAGCGGATACATAAACGAATGCACAATGCTGCTGGAGCAGCTTATCGAGGAGCACCCCACCAATGCCGAATATTATATTGTACGCAGCAATATAGAGCGTGAGGACAAGCGCACGATGCTTGCCATAATAGACGCCGAAAAGGCTATCGAGCTTGCCCCGAACAACCCCGAATATCGCGTAACCCTTGCCGAGCTTCTGATTGAGAGCGGCGACAAGAAAGCTGCAAGAGAGTCGCTCGAGAGTGCTTTGTCGCTGGGATACGACAAGGAAACCATCATATATCTTTACAATAAATGCCGATAATATTCTGTTGTTAAGATTTTTTCAAAAAAAACCGAAAAAGCTATAGCGTTAAAAAGAATAATCATATATTTGTATCAACATTGGAATTTAACGCTATGACAAACGTCGCACACACACCTTACAACATTAAGGAAAAAACTGAGAAGAACGCAACCTACCGCTCTCTAATAAGAGCGGAGCTTGCCGATGAATTGTACGAAAAAATTCTCAATATCATTGTTATCGAGAAGAGATACCGC
The DNA here is from genome assembly GCA_017546785.1 of Bacteroidaceae bacterium. GTDB lineage: Bacteria > Bacteroidota > Bacteroidia > Bacteroidales > Bacteroidaceae > HGM04593. The sequence goes on from JAFYRW010000046.1 coordinate 38,907, forward strand.
GACAAGGATTTTTCGGCAAAGGAGCTTGCGGCAACGCTATCAACAAACACCCGATATATCTCGGCTGTAATAAATTCGCGCTTCAACACAAATTTCTCGTGTCTGATAAACGAGTATCGCGTAAAGGAGGCTATGCACAAGATGTCCGACAAGCGTTATACCGAAATGACAATCGAGGAAATTGGACTGTCGGTAGGTTTTTCTAACCGTCAGTCGTTCTATGCCTCTTTCTACCGAATTATGGGCGAGACACCCAACAATTACCGCAAGAGACATTTACCGGTAAAATAATTAGTTAAGATGGAGCAGGATATTCACCAACAGATATTGGAGATTAAGAAAAGTCTCAGGCTGTCGATGAACGGAGTCGTGTCGGCCCACTATCGCAAGCAGGGGCTCGACTACAAAATAAATTTTGGAGTCGAGATTCCGCGTATCAAAGGTATTGCGGCAAATTTCGACAAGAACAAGGAGCTTGCCATTGCCTTGTGGAAAGAGAACATAAGAGAGTGCAAGATGCTTGCCATATTCCTTATGCCTGCCGACAAATTTACCATCGATGAGGCCGAGGAGTGGATTGCATCGGCCCGATTCACCGAGATTGCCGACAATATAGTAATTAACCTGCTGCCGAAAGAGGCAAGCGTATGCGGCAAGGCTCTTGAATGGATAGAGAGTAAAGAGGGGCTCTTCCCATATTGCGGATATATGCTCTTTGCCCGAATATTCCGAGAAGGCATAAGCATCGGCAAAGAGGAGCAGCGTTACATAGACAATGCTATCGCCCACCTTGACTGCGACTCGGGAAAAGTGCTTCAAGGATGCATATATACCTCTTTGCAACGTTTCATTGAGTGCGACGAAGAGGCCAATATCCACAAGATTAGAGAGGCCACAAAAAGCACAGCGGACAGCAAAGATTCCATTGTAGAAAGGCTATTGCAACAATACGAATAGAACAAGCATAAAATATACAACATTTTTTTAGTAAAAGTTCAATAAAAAAGAGCATATACCCATCATATTATATAAAAAAAGAGGTAACTTTGCAAGCATCACAAGACAATGGATAGCAACAAAATCGAAGAGACGGTAAAACAACTTTTCACGGAACATCTAAAGGAGAACAAACTCCGACGGACTCCGGAACGCTATGCCATTTTAAAGGCTATCTACTCCATAAACGGCTGTTTCGAGATTGAGGAACTGCAGAAATATCTGGAGGAGAAAGAGAAATTCAGAGTGAGCCGCGCCACTGTATACAACACTATAGCACTGCTCACAAACGCCAATCTTGTAATACACCATCAGTTTGGCACCGTATCGAAATACGAGAAGTGCTTCGGCACAGAAAAGAGCTATATGGTGTGTACAAAATGCGGTAAGCTGACAGAAACGAACAATATAAACATAAAAGAAAACATAACAACCAATATAAAGAAGTTTCATTTAACTCACTACTCTCTTTATCTTTACGGACTATGCCCTAAATGCTACCAGACGACAAAGAGACGCAGATTAAAGACAAAATGAAAATTATGAAAAAGAATATCGACGTACTTTTGGGTCTCCAGTGGGGAGACGAGGGAAAAGGCAAAATTGTAGATGTACTGACACCTAAATACGATGTTGTTGCCCGTTTCCAGGGTGGTCCCAACGCTGGACACACATTGGAATTCGGCGGCAAGAAGTTTGTATTGCGCTCAATTCCTTCGGGTATTTTCCAGGGAGGTCAGACAAATATCATTGGTAACGGAGTAGTGCTCGACCCAGCTCTCTTCAAAGCCGAAGCTGTTGAGCTCGAGAAGGCAGGCTACGACCTTCGCAAGAATCTTTTCATCTCAAAGAAGGCGCATCTTATACTCCCCACCGGACGTATTCTCGATGCTGCATACGAGGCTGCAAAGGGTGATGCAAAGGTTGGTACTACCGGTAAGGGTATTGGCCCCACATACACCGACAAGATTAGCCGTAACGGATTGCGCGTAGGCGACATTCTCGAGAATTTCGAGACAAAATATGCACAGGCAAAGGCTCGTCACGAGCAGATTCTCAAGAGCCTTGAATACTCTTACGACCTTGGTGAACTCGAGGTTAAATGGATGGAGGGCATTGAGTACCTTAAGAATTTCCGCCTCATCGACAGCGAGCAGATGATCAACGACCTTATGAACGAGGGCAAGAGTGTGCTCGGAGAGGGTGCACAAGGCAGTATGCTCGACATTGACTTTGGCAGCTACCCCTTCGTTACATCGTCTAACACAGTGTGCGCAGGAGCTTGTACCGGATTAGGCATTGCCCCCAACAGAATAGGCAACGTCTATGGTATCACAAAGGCATATTGCACACGCGTAGGTGCCGGTCCCTTCCCCACAGAACTATTCGACGAGGTTGGTGCCGAAATGCGCGACAGAGGCCACGAATACGGAGCCGTTACAGGACGCGAGCGTCGTTGTGGCTGGATTGACCTTGTAGCACTCAAATATACCATTATGGTAAATGGTGTAACACACCTTATCCTTATGAAGAGCGACGTACTCGACACATTCCCCACAATCAAGGCTTGTGTTGCTTACAAGAAGGAGGGCGAAACACTCACACACCTTCCCTACGACATTGAGGGAGTAGAGCCTGTATACGAGGAGATCAAAGGCTGGCAGTGCGACCTTACAAAGATTACACGCGAGGAGGATCTTCCTCAGGCATTTATCGACTATGTAAAATACCTTGAGGATAAATTGGGCGTTCCTGTAAAATATATCTCTATAGGACCCGACCGCGATCAGACCATCGAGCGCGCAATCTGATAGATTCCGAATAAGCATAAACCTGCAGGCAAAGAATTTTGTCTGCAGGTTTCCGCAACTTTATAGATAACCCATTTTCGCCAGAGAAAAGAAAAATGGCCGTTATTTTGTTTTAATGTAAAAAAGAGAGTATGAACATAGAATTCCTTACAATATTTGCACAGTCCGTAGGATACTACTCCAACGGCAGCAGCGGTGCGGTAGGCTACAACTTCACCTATCTTATACTCTTTGCAGGGATTGCCATAGTAAGTTTCATCGTACAGCAGAACCTGCAGAGCAAGTTCGAGAGATTCTCAAAGATGTATTTGGGCAACGGAATGACCGGACGCGATATTGCACTTAAGATGCTACACGACAACGGCATATACGACGTACAGGTAATAAGCACTCCGGGACATCTCACCGACCACTACGACCCTATCAAAAAGACAGTGAACCTAAGCGACGCTGTTTATAACGCATCGAGCATTGCCGCGGCAGCCGTTGCTGCGCACGAGTGCGGTCACGCCCTGCAGCACGCAAAGGCCTATGCTCCGCTTAAATTGCGCTCGGCAATTGTGCCTGCTGTATCGTTCGCATCGAACTATATGTCGTGGATTTTGCTCATCGGCATCCTTACCGTTGAGAGCTTCCCAGGAATATTGCTTGCAGGAATAGCGCTTTTTGCAATGACAACATTCTTCAGCTTTGTAACATTGCCTGTTGAGATTGATGCCAGCCGCAGAGCCCTCGCTTGGCTGTCGTCTGCAGGAATAACAAACAGAAGCAATCAAGGAGCAGCGAATAGCGCATTGCGTTCGGCAGCATACACATACGTTGTAGCGGCACTATCGTCGCTCGCAACATTAGTTTATTATATAATGATTTATTTGGGCCGCCGCGAATAGGCCTACCACACACAACACAAAGAATAATGGCAGCAAAACCTTCAATACCTAAAGGAACAAGAGACTTCTCACCCGTTGAGATGTCAAAGAGAAATTACATATTCGACACCATACGCCACGCGTTTCATCTATTCGGATTCCAGCAGATTGAGACTCCTGCAATGGAGAATCTTTCGACCCTTATGGGAAAATATGGCGAAGAGGGCGACAAGCTTCTTTTCAAGATTCAGAATTCGGGCGACTATTTCAATGGCCTCACCGACGAGGAGCTATTGAGCCGCAACGCCGCAAAATTGGCATCTAAATTCTGCGAGAAGGGACTAAGATACGACCTTACAGTACCCTTTGCACGTTACGTTGTAATGCACCGCGAGGAGCTCACATTCCCCTTCAAACGCTATCAGATACAGCCCGTATGGCGTGCAGACCGTCCACAGAAAGGACGCTACCGCGAATTCTATCAGTGTGACGCCGACGTCATCGGTAACAACTCACTCATAAACGAGGTTGAACTTATCCAGCTTATCGACTATGTATTCCATAAGCTGAATATACGCGTTGCAATAAAGCTGAACAACCGCAAGATTCTCGCAGGCATTGCCGAGGTAATAGGAGAGCCCGACAAGATTATAGACATTACAGTAGCCATTGACAAGCTCGACAAGATTGGACTCGACGGCGTAATTGCCGAACTCAAGAGCAAAGGCATTGGCGAGGAGTCTATAGAGAAACTCTTGCCTATATTGCAGGCACAGGGCGGCAACAGCGAGAAGCTCGCGACAATCGCTCAAGTACTACAGGAGAATGCAACCGGTTGCAAGGGTGTCGAAGAGATAAGCTTCATCCTCGATACTATCTCCGACCTTCAGTTGAAGAGTGCAGTAGACCTTGACCTTACCCTCGCACGCGGCCTCAACTACTACACAGGAGCCATTCTCGAGGTAAAGGCTCTCGACGTTGCAATAGGCAGTATTACCGGTGGCGGACGCTACGACAACCTTACCGGAGTGTTTGGTATGGAGGGAGTATCGGGCGTAGGAATATCGTTCGGCGCCGACCGCATCTACGATGTAATGAACCAGCTTAACCTCTACCCCGAGGAGTCTATCCGCAACACAAAGATTATGTTTGTGAACTTTGGCGACAAAGAGGCCCGCTACTGTCTAGGACTCATCGCAAAATTGCGCGAGGCAGGAATATCGGCAGAGCTTTTCCCCAGCAGCGACAAAATGAAGAAGCAGATGGGATACGCCAACAACCACTCTATTCCCTATGTGGCACTCATCGGAGAGGCGGAGATTGAGAGCAACACATTGTCGGTTAAGAATATGACAAGCGGCGAGCAGAAGAGTATGAGTCTCGACGAGCTTATCACCACACTAAAGTAATATATACCGCAACCAAATAAAAAAGTTCGCATCCGAAAAGGATACGAACTTTTTTTATAGCAAGCAGAGAAGAATCAACGATGCCACACACCGTGATCACCATCCACCTTCCACTCTCCGTCAATCTTAAGCAGCTTTACGGTAATACGCAGCTTTTGATTCAGAGGGCCTACGCCAACGAGCGTTACCTCAGCATTGTTTCCATTGACAGTCTCATCGACAGCCGAGTATGAAGCCTCAAAATCCTTTACATTATCGCGATACTGCTCCGACGCAAAGGCAATGTCAATATAGCTCATAAAGACATTTCTTTGTATAGAATCGGCAATGTAGATATTATTCTTTACGCCATCGGCCTCACCCGAGGTTAATGCAGTATAAAGTTCTATGGCAACCTCTCCGGGACTCTTTGCAGGCTCACTACCACAAGAGACGACAATCAAAAGCAATGTTACCGCAATTATAGATACAATCTTCTTCATCCGTTATTTTCTTTTAACTCTATTATTAGAGCACGAAGATAGAAAATAAAAGCTACATACTCAATAATATTATCTTTTTTTGCTCTATATTTGGGCTATGGCTCTAAGATTTTCTACATTAGCCGAAAAAATATCAAGCAGCTTGATATTTCTCGCTCATTTGTGTCTATATTTGTATAATATTAAGAATAAAGAAAATAAAAAATCTGTTTTTATGAAAAAGCATAGTTTCAAAGATTGGCTCACAGCCACACGTCCCTGGTCGTTCCCCGCTTCGGCAATGCCTGTACTTGCCACATTAGCCTACCTATTCTGGAGAGAGTACACCATCGATTGGTTCACCGGAATATGGGCTCTTATAAACATTGTACTATTTCACGCTGCCGGTAATACCTGGAGCGACTACTATGATTACAAAAGAGGAGTAGACCGCGAGGATACAATAGGCGGAATGTCGCTTACAAGCAAGATGTTCGAGCCAAAAGAGATTATCACACTCGCAATAATACTGCTCACCATAGCAACCATTGGTGGCTGTGCCCTAATAATTGTTACAGGACTACCCATTCTTTACGTTGGTCTTGCCGGAATGTTGCTCACAGTATTCTACCCGTGGTTGAAATACCACGCATTGGGCGATGTTGATATTTTCCTCACCTACTCGTTGCTGCCCATTCTGGGAACATCGTACGTTGCAACCGGAGCATTCCACTGCGAGGCTCTGTGGCTTGCCATTCCCATAGGACTTATAACAGTGGGTATCCTCCATTCGAACAACACACGCGACATTGAGCACGACAAACGCGCAAACATAAAGACCTTTGCGATGCTTGTCGGCGGAAAGGCAGCAACAGTGCTCTACACATTGGAGATTATCGTTCCTTTCTTGTGGATTATCTCAGGTGTCATCGCTGGAGCATTCCCCGTTCTTTCGTTGCTCACATTGATAGCCCTTAAGCCTGCCATCGACAATGTCCGCAAGGCAATGTGCTATACCAAAGAGGGTGCAACAGCCCTTCACGGAGTAGATGAGATGACAGCAAAATTACAGCTTATATTCAGCCTGCTACTCGCTGTTTCACTATTTGTCGCAACACTTTTCTAAAAAATGAAGAAAGCAATATTCACACTGCTGTTGGCTGCCACCCTATGGACAATAATGTTCAGCCCAATGACAGCGCCGCACGTCAATTTCTGGTGGATGATGACAGGCTCGGCACTCACACTGTCGCTCTGCGGCACACTGTTTATGCCCCGATGGTGGAAAAAGGTAACGATTGACCCTAAGAACATTCTATTGGGAGTTGCTATTGCTGTTGCACTATGGGGAGTATTCTGGATAGGCGACAAGCTATCGCAGATAATGTTCAATTTTGCCCGCCCGCAGGTGAATCTCATCTACGGAATGAAGGAGGGTGAGTCGCCGTGGTTGCTCACTGCACTTATGCTCTTTATCATTGGCCCTGCCGAAGAGATTTTCTGGCGCGGATACATTCAGGAGAAATTCTCCAAACGCTGGAACCCCAATATAGGATTCATTGTTACAACAGCAATATATGCGCTTGTACACGCCGGTTCAATGAACTTTATGCTCACAATGGCAGCATTGGTTGCAGGAGCAGCGTGGGGACTTCTGTACCGTCTAAAGCCCGAATGGTTCGGAGCAATAATATTGTCTCACGCCCTATGGGACGTTGCGGTATTCATTTGGTTCCCCATATAATAACGCGCAACAAGTAGAGTATTATATAATTTTTTTTGCAAAGAGAGAGTAGGTCAATAAAAATCATTTTTTTAGGAAACCTCTAAAATATACTGCACTCGCTGTAAAATAATAAAGTAAACTTTATATATTTCGCTCGTTTGTGTGTATCTTTGAGCTAAAGCTCGAAGATTTTTGCACTCGCTGTGAAAAATATCGAAGTGAACTTCATATTTCTCGCTCGTTTGTGTGTATCTTTGCAGTAGAATGCGGCGCACTACAAAAAGCCGCCATATAAATAAAGATTGCCTGCGAGATAACATCCCACAGACATCGTTTGAAAAGGAACACTAAATTTAAACAATAATGGATGTTATAAAACAACTCATTGAACGCGCATCTCAGGAGAGACAGCGCATCGTCCTTCCCGAAGGCACCGAAGAGCGCACTTTGAAGGCAGCCGACAAAGCCATTGCCGATGGCATTGCCGACCTTATCATTTTGGGTAACAAGACTGAAATTGAGAATCTTGCCCATAAGTTCGAACTAAAGAACATCGAGAGAGCAACCATCATTGACCCGGCAAACAACCCCGACGCCGAGAAGTATGCCACATTGCTTTACGAGCTACGCAAAGCAAAAGGTATGACAATGGAGGATGCTCAGAAGCTTGTATGCAACCCCCTCTATTTAGGTTGCCTCATCATCAAGAACGGCGACGCTGACGGTCAGGTAGCAGGAGCCGAGAACACAACAGGAAATGTGCTTCGTCCCGCATTGCAGATTATCAAGACAACACCCGGCATCACCTGTGTTTCGGGCTGTATGATGATGATCACAAACGCAAAGGAGTATGGCGAGGATGGTGTTCTTTTCTTTGCCGATGTTGCAGTAACCCCCAATCCCGATGCTAACCAGCTATCGCAGATTGCTGTATGTACCGCACAGACAGCAAAGGCTATTGCAGGCCTCGATGAACCTCGCGTAGCAATGTTGAGTTTCTCGACCAAAGGCTCAGCTAAGCACGAAATGGTAGACAAGGTTGCCGAGGCTACACGCCTTGCTCACGAGCTTGCTCCCACACTCTCACTCGACGGAGAGCTACAGGCCGACGCTGCACTCGTACCCTTTGTAGGTGCAAGCAAGGCTCCCGGTTCAACTGTTGCCGGAAAAGCAAATGTTCTTGTATTCCCCGACCTTGGAGCAGGTAACATCGGTTACAAGCTCGTTCAGCGTTTGGGTGGTGCCGAGGCTATCGGCCCCATTCTTCAGGGCATTGCACGTCCCGTGAACGACCTCTCACGCGGTTGTTCGGTAGAAGATGTCTATATGATGATTGCAATAACAGCTAATCAGGCTATAGCTGCAAAGAAATAACCCAACCCTTTCCAATTATTTGGAACGAGAGGGTGTGCCAAAGTAAAATTTGGCTCACCCTCGTAAAGTTTACAATAACAACAAATAAATATATATAAAAATGAAGATATTAGTTTTGAACTGCGGTAGTTCATCTATCAAGTACCAGTTGTTCGACATTGAGACAAAGGATGTACTCGCAAAGGGTGGAATAGAGAAGATTGGTCTCGAGGGCTCATTCCTCAAGTTCAACCTCCCCAACGGAGAGAAGGAGACAATAACAACAGCTATTCCTGAGCACACAACAGGCGTACGCCTCATCATCGACGTTCTTACAAGCGAAAAGTATGGCGTTGTAAAATCAATCAACGAGATTGATGCTGTAGGTCATCGTATGGTACACGGTGGCGAGAAGTTCAGCACATCGACACTGCTCACCGAGAAGGTTCTCGAGGACTTTGCCGCTTGCAGCGAGCTTGCTCCACTACACAACCCCGCCAACCTCAAGGGTGTTAATGCCGTTAAGGAGATTGCTCCCGAAATGCCTCAGGTAGGCGTGTTCGATACATCGTTCCACCAGACAATGCCCGACTATGCATATATGTACGCACTCCCCTATGAGTTGTACGAGCAGTATGGCGTTCGTCGTTACGGTTTCCACGGAACATCGCACCGTTATATCAGCAAGCGTGCATTGGAAATGTTGAACATTCCCGCCGAGGGCAGCCGCATCATCACCTGCCACATTGGTAACGGTGGTTCAATCACTGCGGTAAAGGATGGTAAGAGCGTAGACACCTCAATGGGACTCACTCCCCTCGAGGGTCTTATGATGGGTACACGCAGCGGTGACATTGACCCGGGTGCTATCCCCTTCATTATGGAGAAACTGAACCTCGACAGCAAAGGCCTCTCCGACCTTTTGAACAAAAAGTCGGGTGTTGCCGGAGTATCGGGAGTCTCTTCTGATATGCGTGAGGTAAATGCAGCCGTTGCCGAGGGCAACAAACGTGCCGAGCTTGCCAACGAAATGTATTTCTACCGCATAAAGAAATATATTGGTGCATACGCAGCAGCAATGGGTGGCGTCGATGCGATTGTCTTTGCAGGAGGCGTAGGCGAAAATCAGTTCGACTGCCGTCGCGAGGTACTCAAAGGCCTTGAATTCCTCGGAGTTGAGCTCGACCAAGAGGTAAACGAGCGCACACGCGGCATCGAGGCTGTACTCTCTACTCCCGAGTCAAAGGTTAAGGTATTGCTTATCCCCACCGATGAGGAGCTTATGATTGCAAACGACACATACGACATTGTAAAGAATTTGAAATAATAATTCTTACATATATAATAAATGAGGAGAGCCCAATAAAGGCTCTCCTCATTTATTATAACAGACAGATATTAAGCGTCAGTTCTTTAAAAAACTGCAAAATCCAATTTACTGATAGCTAAAGACGATATTGTAGAGATATTATTATTTTCTGTCGATTTATACCAGATAAAAAGCTACACGCAAAGTATAAAATTTCTGCACAAAAACTCAACGACAGAAGCTATAGTCAACAAAAATTCGGCGATGAAATGTTATTCACCGCCAATGAAGGATAATCAAGAATTCTCCTAATATTTTTATATTGTAGTTTTACTCACTCTGCGAGACAATAAGTTTTTCGTCGCCCTCAACGTATCGTTCGTGCGATATTGTCTTTCCGTCGTACACCACATATGCAAAAGTGTTTATCCAATCGCCCAGAAACACACAACGGGCCTTGTCGGTGAGCATAAAATCCTCGTCGCAGTGACGGTGACCAAAGATAAAGCAATCGACAGTGTCGTGTGTCTTAAGATACTCGCGCGCGTGGATAGCACAGAACTCTTTATCGGGGCCCAAGAAAGGAGTGTCGCCCTTTACCTTGTGCTTTATCATACTGTGACGGGCCCAGCCGTTACCCATAAGTATACTCCAACGGGGGTGTATCGACGAGAACATCTTACGCACAATGCGGCTGTGGAAGAGCGCACTCAAAAACCTATATATCCTGTCCTTTGAGAATTCGTCGCCGTGAGCAAGGAAAAACTCTTTGCCCATAATCTCGGCAAGATAAGGCTCGCGATGCATTATCATACCACACTCCTCCTCAAAGTAGTGACGGCACCATTGGTCGTGATTGCCGGTAAAGAAATGAACCTCTATTCCACTGTCGGTAAGTTCGGACACCTTACCAAGAAAGCGAGTATATCCTTTTGGCACAACATAACGGAACTCGAACCAGAAATCGAACATATCACCAAGAAAATAGATAGCCGAAGCATCCCCCTTTATCTTGTCGAGGAAGGATACCAGACGGCGTTCCTGTGTGCGTCTATGCTCGAGCGCCCAAGAGCCCAAATGTGCGTCGGAAAGGAAATATACCTTTTTCATATTATATTTATAATAGTCCTAATTCCAATTTTGCCTCCTCGGTCATAAGGTCCTGAGACCACTCAGGCTCAAAGACAAGGTTTATCTTTACCTCGCCAATAGACTCTATCGACTCAACCTTTTGACGGACATCCTCCATCATAAAGTCGGCAGCTGGGCAGTTGGGGGCAGTGAGTGTCATATCAATCTCTGCCGAAAGGTCGTCAAAGACCTCAATGCGGTATATAAGCCCAAGGTCATAGAGATTCACGGGAATCTCGGGGTCGTACACCGTCTTTAACATCTCCACAATTTTTTCCTCAATCTGATATTTTTCCATAATCACAAACGCGATTCATCGTTATAACTGAAATATTTGTCGCCTGCTATTATCAAATGATCCAAGAAACGGATATTCATAACCTTGCAGGCTGCGGCGATAGTCTGTGTCAGACGGTCATCCTCGCTGCTAGGACGCAGGCTCCCCGAAGGGTGATTGTGACAGAGAGCAATGCCCGTTGCACGCTTGAGCAGTGCCTCGCGCAGCACCAGACGAACATCTACCACGGTAGAGGTCAATCCTCCGCTTGCTATTTTTACATCGTCTATCACATTGTTCCTGTTGTTGAGCAACAGCACATAACTCTGCTCAACCGGAAGGTCGCACATTATAGGATGGAAATAGGCAAAAAGGTCCGACGAGGAACGCACGCAGTAGCTGTCACCACGGTCGTCTATCTGACGGCGTTTCCACAATTCGCAGGCCGCGACAATGGTTATTGCCTTTGCCGGTCCTATTCCTTTGAACATACAGAGCTCGTCTATCGACATTCGTGCAAGCTCGGCAATGCTGTCGCCACACGATGCGAGCACCTTTTTCATAAGCTCCACGGCCGACTCATCGGCACTACCCGAGCCTATGAGTATAGCCAACAGCTCCGACTTACTGAGCGCCGAGGCGCCGCAACGCAGCACCTTCTCGCGGGGACGCTCATCCTCGGGCCACTCCTTTATGCTCTTTTTCTCCTTTGCGCTGTCCATTAGCCTCTGTTGTACAATTTTGTAAGGTTCTTCTTTGTCTCAAGAGGCTGCTTTAGCAACAATTTATACCAGAAAGCCTTTAAAAAGCCGGTAGCATAGCCTATTATCTGCACCACAGCGGTTATTATAGAGAGAAACGCCACATTCACACTTTTGTTCTTGAACAAAGAGTCGAAGAAGATAAGCATAAGATAGGCCACAGGCAACAACAGCAGCGCAGGAGCAAATAGCGACGCTACAAGCAGCAGTATGGCAAATATAAGCATCAATGCCGGCAGCGTATGCACAAGCTTCAAAGAACCCGGATGCTTGATGTGCAACCATATTCTTGCCTGTCCGAAATTATTTACCTGCTTAAAGAAACGCGACAGGTCCACACGACGCTTGTGGTACACAAAGACCTCGCGTATGAGACGTATGCTGAATCCCGCCTTGCGTATTCTGAGGCTAAGGTCAATATCCTCGCCCATCATATCCTCAAAGCCACCCACCTTGTTGTATACCTCTTTCGAAAGACCCATATTGAATGTACGGGGACAGAATTTCTCCATCACCGCTTTTCCTCCACGAATGCCGCCTGTTGTCCAGAAACCGGTCATTGAGTGGTTCACCGCCTTCTGCATATTCGAGAATGAGCTATCGGCTGCATCGGGACCGCCGAAGCAATCGCAATAGTCATTATTCATTGCATCCTCCAATTTCTCGAAATAGAAGGGAGGGAGAATAACGTCGGAGTCGAAGAAGAGCAGATAGTCGCCATTGGCACGCTCCATTCCATAGTTGCGAGTGTCGCTACGGCCCGAATTTGGCTTATAGTAATAGTTAATGGTAAAAAAAGAACGATAGTGATCAAGCAAATGATCACATCGTTCTTTTGAGCCATCTTCTATAATAAGCAACTCAAATGGTTTCACCGTTTGAGCGGAAAGACTTTCGAGAAGTTCCTTTACCTCTCCGGGTCTATTATAAACCGGAACTATTATAGAGTATAACAATTTCTTTTTCTTTAGATTCGAGACACCATTAAGCCTTAACACGACCTACGTAAGAACCGTCGCGTGTATCAACCTCAACAAGCTCACCCTCGTTGATAAATAGAGGAACGCGAATCTCTGCGCCTGTCTCCAATGTTGCGGGCTTTGTTGTGTTGGTAGCTGTATCTCCCTTAAGACCGGGCTCTGTGTATGTGATAGCCAATACAACCTTTACGGGCATATCAGCGAAGAGAACAGTCTCGGTAGTTGCGTCTGTTACAACCTCGAGAATCATACCCTCTTTCATATAATCTACACCGTTAATCTGGTAAGAAGGGATAGGTACCTGCTCGTATGTCTCCTGATTCATAAAGATATAATCGCTACCCTCCTGATAGAGATACTGGTAAGGACGACGCTCTACGCGAACATCCTCGAGTTTCTCACCAATGTTGAAACGACGCTCCAATACGTAACCGTTTACTACGTCCTTTAGCTTTGTACGCATAAAGGTATTACCCTTACCGGGCTTTACGTGCAAAAAGTCGATGCAGAAATACAACTTGCCATCCATACGGATAGCTGTACCGATTTTAATGTCTTGAGCATTAATCATAATATATATATTTTAAATTAAGTTTTTACTAACGCGCATAATTCGCCGCGAAGATAGTGAAAAATACAGAAATATACAAATTGCATAGCACAAAATATTCACACAACAAATTGGTTGCTATCAACTAACGAGAATATCATTTTCCGATGGTCGGTGAGCAAGAATGTTGTATCTTTGCAGCCGAAAATCAAAAAATTAAACTTTTGCCCATTTTTTGAGTCTTAATTTTAATGTAATGTAAATTCAAATATGCGAAAATTCTTATACATACTACTGTTATTGATTATCCCCTTCACCACCCTCTTTGCACAGTCCGAGGGAAGCGTTATCGAGGGAAAAGTTATCGACCACAAGAGCAAGGAGGCGCTGGGCTTTGTTACGATAGCCCTTATACCCGACGGTGCGACAGTCCCCGTAGCAGGATGCAACAGCGACGACGAGGGAGCATTCCTCATAAGCAATGTAAAGGCCGGCAAATACAAGCTTAGAATATCGTTCGTAGGCTATCTCGACGACACACGCAGCATCACAGTAAAGAAGGGCGAGCGCAACAACATTGGTATTGTAGCCATAAAGCCCGACAACAAGCTGCTGAAAGAGGTTGTCGTTACCGAGCAGCGCAGTCAGATGAGTTTTGAGATTGACAAGAGAGTCTTTACCATCGACCAGAATATCGCGGCTACCGGCGGAAGCGCGTCGGAGGTTCTTGCCGATATTCCATCGGTAGAGGTAGACAACGAGGGAACAGTGTCGCTGCGCGGTAGCGAGAGTGTCACCGTGTGGATAAACGGCAAAGCATCGGGATTAACATCCGACAATCAGGGCGACATTCTACAACAGATGCCCGCCGGAAGCATCGAGAGAATAGAGGTAATAACAAACCCCTCGGCAAAGCACTCTCCCGAAGGAACTGCAGGAATAATCAACATTATTCTTAAACGCGACCGCAAGGCCGGATACTACGGCAGCCTACAGGCAGGCGCCGACTCACAGGGAGGTTTCAACGGCAGTGGCAACATCAACTACAGCAGCGGCACACTCGACGCATACGCCGGACTAAACTACCGCAATATGCGACACAACGGCAGTGGCAGCAGCCTTACAAAATACCACACAACCGACAGGTTCCAGGAGCAGACAAGCAAAAGTCTGCGTAACCCTCAGAACACATTCCTGCGCGCAGGACTAACGTGGCGTTTCACAAAGAACGATGAGCTTTACACCAACCTTTCGGGAATGATGACCTTTGGCAAGGGAAGCACCACAATAAAGAGCGTAAGCGGAATATCTTCGACAAACACCATAAACGAAGAGCGCATACGTACAACCAGCGAGAGCAATCGTCCCACAATGTTCAATGCCGATGCGGGCTACAGACACACCTTTAATGAGGGACATTTTATAGACCTTTCGGTGAGCCACAATATATGGAAGATGAACAATAAGTCTACATACAACCAGACAACATTCTTCTACGACGAAGATACCACCGAGGTTGAGAGCTATCAGTTCCAGCAGGGAAAGAACAGCAGCAATACCACCGAAATAAAGTTGGACTACGAAAATAAGATTAGCGAGAACTCACGCATAGAGGCAGGATACAACGGACGCCTCGCACGCGAGGAGAGCCCAACAACCACCTACAGCGACAAAGAACATAGCATCATAGATAACAAGCTATACAACCGCTTTATTTACAATCAGGACACACACGCCCTCTACGCTACATATTCGGGACGTGTGGGAAGCTTCGGCTATCAGCTGGGACTACGCGGAGAATATTGGCGCGTAAAGACACGCTCCATAAATTGGGAGCAGGAGACAAGCGGCACTCTACCCGCCTATACCAACAAAGACTTTTTCAAGCTGTTCCCCAGCCTTTTTGTTACCTACGCCCTGCCGACGGGAGACGAGCTTCAAGCAAACTACACACGACGCTTACGTCGCCCCTGGGGACGACAGCTCAACGACTTTAGAAATATCAGCGACTCCACAAATATCTCTTTCGGCAACCCCAACCTTACTCCCGAATATTCAAATTCGTTTGAATTCAATTACATAAAGAATTGGGACAAGCACACTCTCTCGGTGTCGGCATATTACCGTACCACAAGCGACATTATAGAGCGCATAAGCTACAATGTTGGCAATATCATTTACACCACACACGAGAATGTAGCGAGCCAACAGTCGGCCGGAGTAGAGATTATTGGAAAGAACAAACTATTCAAGATTCTCGACCTTACTACTACGGTAAACCTTTTCTATTACAAGCTCGATGCTTTCCGATACATTGTCACCGAGACCAATCAGGAGGTAACAGGTGCCGCCGATGAGAATTTCTCGTGGAACGCCAATATGACAGCCAGCATAATTCTCCCCTGGAGTATGACTCTACAGGCTACCGGACGCTACAATGCACGACGCATCGTTGCACAAGGTTACCGTAAGCCCAGCTACACCATTGATCTTGGACTACGAAAGTCGTTTAACCAAAAGTGGAGCGTGAGCCTCAATGCACGCGACATTCTCAATTCCCGCGGCTGGCACACCATTACCGAGGATAGCTTCTTCTACCGCGACGCAGTAAACAGACACGGCGGACGACGCATAAGCCTCAACGTAACATACAGCTTCGGCAATATGAAGGCTAAGCGTCCCACACGCAAGCAGACTCAAAATCAGAGTAGCGGCTACGAGGATTACGGAGAAATGGAAATGTAATACTCTCCATTTCCCGCCATTGTCGCAGGCAGGCCCTTTCGAATAAATTACGAATATAAATACAACAATAGGATAGCATAGGCTGCTTTATGCATTTTACAGTATATTTATACAGTAAAAACATATTTCAGCCTATTTTCTTTTGGTTATATGCAAAAAAAATACAACGAACGTAAAAAGTAATGCCAAAAATATTTTTATGTTTGACAAATGTTTGCGACCTTTGCAGATAGAATAGGCGGAGCATAGGCTATGCACACAGCGTATAACGGGTTTTTTACCCATTCGTTGCTGCCTCGCCGAGCACAAAAAAGCAGAACAAACAGTATAAAATATAAAAACAAAATGGCAGAACTGAACAAAAAAGAAGAACTTGGCCAAGTAATAATCCGTTTCTCGGGAGACTCGGGCGACGGTATGCAGTTGGCAGGTAATATTTTCTCTACAATATCGGCTATTGTCGGAAACGACATTTGTACATTCCCCGACTACCCTGCCGACATTCGCGCTCCGCAAGGAGTACTCACCGGAGTATCGGGATTCCAAGTACATATCGGAGCCGACAAGGTATATACACCGGGCGACAAATGCGACGTACTTATCGCAATGAATCCCGCAGCGCTAAAAACACAATACAAACATTGTAAGCCTACCGCTGCCATAATCATCGACAGCGATTCATTCACAGCAAAAGACCTCGAAAAGGCAGAATTCAAGACCGACGACCCCATCGCCGAACTTGGCATTACCTGCGAGGTTGTCCCCTGCCCCATTACCTCAATGTGTATTGAGACACTAAAGGATAGCGGACTCGACAACAAAAGCGTTGTACGCTGCAAGAATATGCTTGCATTATGCCTTGTATGCTGGCTTTTCGACCGTGACCTATCGCTCGCCGAGAATATGCTAAAGGCAAAATTCGCCAAAAAGCCCGAGATTGCCGAGGCCAATATCAAGGTGTTACACGCCGGTTACAATATGGGACACAACACCCACGCTTCAATTTCGCACACCTATAGCATAGAGAGCAAGCAGAAGGCAAAAGGTAAATATATGGATATTAACGGCAACAAGGCTACAGCCTACGGACTTATGGCCGCTGCCGAGAAAGCCGAAATGAACCTTTTCCTCGGCTCTTATCCTATTACCCCCGCTACCGACATTCTGCACGAGCTTGCAAAGCATAAGTCAATGGGCGTTATCACAATGCAGGCCGAGGATGAGATTGCAGGATGCGCATCGGCAGTAGGTGCAGCATACGCAGGAGCACTTGCCTGTACATCAACATCAGGCCCCGGAATATGCTTGAAAAGCGAGGCCATTAACCTTGCTGTAATAACAGAATTACCTTTGGTCATTATAGATGTTCAGCGTGGAGGCCCCTCGACAGGACTACCCACAAAGTCGGAGCAGACCGACCTTTTACAGGTACTCTTCGGACGCAACGGCGAGAGCCCTATCCCTGTAATTGCAGCAACCTCACCTACCGACTGTTTCGACTCGGCATATTGGGCCTGCAAGATAGCAGTAGAGCATATGACACCCGTCATTCTGCTCACCGACGCATTCATTGCCAACGGTTCAGCTGCATTCAAATTACCCAATTTGAACGACTACCCCGCAATAAAGCCCAACTATACAACACCCGAGATGATTGGTAATTGGACACCCTACAAGCGTGACCCCGAGACATTGGTACGTTATTGGGCAGTACCCGGAACACCCGGCTTTATGCACCGCATCGGTGGACTCGAGAAGAGCAACGCAACGGGAACCATCAGCAACGACCCCGACAATCACCATCTTATGGTAGAGCAGCGCGCCAAAAAGGTTGCACTCATCGCCGAGCGTATCCCCGAACTGAACGTAGAGGGAGCCGACGATGCCGACCTTTTGGTTGTTGGATTCGGTGGCACATACGGACATTTGCGCGAGGCTGTCCAGCAGATGAACGAGGAAGGCAAAAAGGTTGCACACGCACACCTTAATTTCATCAACCCTCTGCCACGCAATACCAAAGAGGTACTCTCACGCTACAAGAATGTTGTTGTTGCCGAGCAGAATATGGGACAGCTTGCAGCCTATCTGCGTATGAATATCGAGGGAATAAAGCTCCATCAGTTCAACGAAGTTAAAGGACAACCCTTCAATGTAGCTACACTCGTTGAGGCTTTCGACAAAATTATTAGCGAATAACGCAACCGTTTAACATATAAAAAGATTAGTTTATGAGCGAATATAAAGCACAAGATTACAAATTCGGACAGCCCCGTTGGTGTCCCGGTTGCGGAGACCACGCCTTTCTTGGCGCACTCCACAAAGCTATGAGCGAGATTGGAGTAGCTCCACACGACATTGCTGTAATTTCGGGTATTGGTTGCTCTTCGCGCCTACCCTACTATATGAACACCTATGGATTCCACACAATACACGGACGCGCCGCTGCCATTGCAACAGGAGCAAAGGTAGCAAACCCCAACCTTACCGTATGGCAAATATCGGGTGACGGCGACGGCCTTGCTATCGGCGGTAACCATTTTATCCACGCGGTACGCCGTAATATAGACCTTAATATGATTCTGCTTAACAACCGTATATACGGACTCACAAAAGGTCAATATTCACCCACCTCAAGCAGAGGATTCGTAAGTAAGTCATCACCTTACGGCACTGTGGAGGACCCTTTCCGCCCAGCAGAGCTTTGCTTCGGTGCACGCGGTAATTTCTTCGCACGCTGCGTTGCTACCGATATGAGCGCAACCGTAGAGTGCCTCAAGGCTGCTGCACAGCACAAAGGAGCATCGGTTACCGAGGTACTACAGAACTGCGTGATATTCAACAACGGAACACACGACAGCGTCTACACAAAAGAGGGACGTGCAAAGAACGCAATATACCTTGAGCACGGCAAGCCAATGATTTTCGGCGAGAACAGCGAGTATGGCCTCGCACAGGAGGGATTCGGACTGAAGGTCGTAAAATTGGGCGAGAATGGAGTAACCGAGAAGGACATCCTTGTACACGACGCACACTGCGCCGACCCCACTCTGCACCTTAAATTAGCTCTTATGGAAGGTCCCGAGTTTCCCGTTGCATTGGGAATCATCCGCGACGTTGAGGCACCCACCTACAACGACAGCGTACACGCACAGCTCGAGGAGGTAAAGGCAAAGAAGCCCTACCACAATTTTGCAGAGCTTTTGGAGACCAACGAGACCTGGGAAATTAAATAATATTTAATTGCAATAAATAAAAAAAGTGGAGTGCATTGCACTCCACTTTTTTATTTGGTCATTGTTGTTACATTATTTAATAACAACAACCTTGCCATTTACGATATAAGCACCGGGACGGGTAACAACCTCAACCTTGCGGCCTGTAAGGTCGTAAACAACAGCCTCAGCATCAACTACAACCGACTCTACTGCTGTCACCTCGGGCTCGGGATTCTCGGGCTCGGGATTCTCAACATCAGCACCAGCAATCTTAATAATAAAGTCGCACTGACAGCCACCATTCTGACGAATATCAGATGCGCCTTTGTCAGGATCGAGATTATTCCAGTCAATCTTTATACGCATACGATACTCACCTGCAGCAAGATCCTCGGGCAAAACAAACCAGGGAAGACCGTAGCTACCATCGTAGTTCATCTGAGAAGAAACGTTTGCCCACTGCTCACTTGCAGCTGTACCCAAACTTGTTTTATTGTTATAGCAGTTGTAAGATACCAACTCACCGTCGTTATCACCAGCGGTGTTCAATGTAGTATTAAATGCACCATCGTTGTTATAATCGATGTATGCGTAAGCGTGCATCCACTGACCATTCCACTCAAAAGCCTCAAAGTATATAGTAGCTCCGGCAGTGGTAGAGAGAGCCTCCATTGTTCTGTCTACATATATGGGAGAGAGAGCAACAGGCTGTATATCCTCAACAGTCAAGCTATTGCCATCCATATCAGCAATGGTGAAACTGTTCAAACGACGATCGACGTGAGTAGAGTTACCCTCTACGTGGTTATACTCAACAGCATTCTCATCAACGAATCGAGCCCAAATTTCAATATCCTCAGACACTTCAATTGTGTAGGGATTCTCGGTGCTCAAGAGAACTTTATCGTTATACCAGCCGGCAAATTTGTAGCCCTCGGCGGGAATAGCCTCCAACACAGCGTCCTTACCGTCCCAAACAAGAGCAGTAGCCTCGCCCTCGACTGTAGCCACACCACCCTCGCTCTCAACGATTGTCACAGTATATTGTACCTCCTCGGGGAATCCCACGAGAGTACCTGTGTGACCGTTTCCAGAGATATCCTCAACCTCTGTACCCTCGATATTAGCAAAGTCATAAGCAGCAATAAGGCCTTCGGTTGTAGCATCTACTGTAGCTGTCATATCATTAGCAACCTCAGCTTGTGTAAGAGCCTTGTTGTAGAAACGTACATCATCCATCAAGCCTGTAGCAAAATAGGTAGGAGCAACAGCTGTACCATCGGTATTTGTATATCCTGCACCTACAAGAATATCTGCCTTTGAAGGCATACCATTAGCCGACATACCTGTTTTTTTCTCCTTCAACACACCGTCTACATACAAATAAGAGGTTGTACCATCGAGCACCCAAGAAAGATGAGCCCAAGCACCCTCGTTAAGACCGGTATTCCAAGCGAAGCTATTACCCCAAGGCTTGCCATCGTACGAAAGGTTCACCGATACTGCCTGTGTTGCAGAGTTACCACCATAAAGGTCGAATCCTGTTGTACCGCTATTTACTGTTCCCTCGTATGCACGGTTGTTCACAAAGCGCATATTAGCACCACCTTTATAAGAAGGAATCTTAACCTTACAGGTAATTGTAAAGCCAGCCTCACCGCCTGCTGCGATGTTGAATACCTCGTCGTTGGCAATGCTCATATAGCGTGAACCGTTAAGGTCGAGTACGCCCTCTGCTACGGGAACAACAGGCTCCTTACCATCGAGCAACCAGTCGAGAGTTACATTGTAGTATGACAAGTTAAAGCCATCGTCACCGGGAAGACCGCTATCCCATTTACCCTCCTCAACAATGATACCAATTGTACCGTCGTTAAGAACCTGCAATGTAGAATAAGCTGAATAACCACTATAAACCTGACGTTTGATATCCCATTTTTCACCATTGTCAGAACTCAAATAGATTGTAACATTCTCGCGAGTAGAAGTACTTGCGGGCAAAGAGTGCAAGAGATAGTGAACGTCGCCGTGAGTGTAAGAAACAAGGTCACCGTTACAAGCAGGGTCGGGAAGATTAGGATTCAACGCAGCTGTTGTCCAAGTTTTACCGCCGTCCTCTGATTTTGCCATAAGACGGTTACCCTTGTTACGGTTCTTGATACTCATAAGAACGTCACCGTTAGAGAGTTCAACGACTTTAGCCTCGTCACCGTTAGCACAAGCTGCATTCTCCGATACCGACCAAGTAGCACCGTGGTCGTCAGAGTAAACAGCGTAGTTGCTCATTGAACCGCCCCAAGAGCTATCGTTACGTGCAGCAACAACAAACATCAAACGACCTTTGTTATCACCCTTCTTGAGCTGAACAGCGCTACCAGAACCAGCAAACAAACCAATCCATTTAGACTGCGCTGCGCCATAGATACCTCCGTAAACATAAGAAGAGATATCCTCGGGCTTGCTCCAAGAAACACCATTATCCTTACTTACAGACTTATACAAGCGCAAGGGATAAGAAGAGTTTGAGGCCCACAAGCCTACGCAGTTGTTACCGTAATTCTCGTTACCAACAAATACAGAGATAATGTCGCCAGTCTCCTCATCGAGAACAGCTGCTGCATCGCCGTAAGTAGTTCCTGCAGAAGCATCACCCTGAGCGATTGTTACCATTTCGCTCCAATTCTTACCACCATCGGTACTTCTTTTAGCCACAATGCTGATAATATTGGGCAAGTCACCCAACGCGGCACCACGCTTGTCGGCAATAGCCACAAGAGAACCATCGGCAGCCTGCACCAATGCAGGGATACGATAGTATTGCGAACCATCCTCACCCATTGTAAATACAGGAGTACCTACAAGATCCTGTGCGTTTACTGCTGTTGCAAAAAGAGCAACAAACAAGGAAATTAAAAAGTAGAATTTTTTCATAGGATATTATTTAAAAAATAAACATTTACCATTGGGACAAATATATGTCAAAGGCGTCTTATACACAACACTTTTTGAATAATATTTAGATATAAGACAAAAAAAAGACGAAGAAAACTCTTCGTCTTTTTTGTCTTTGTGCGCAGTCTAAAATTAACGACGCAAGCCCAACTTAGCTACGATAGCACGGTAACGGTTAATGTCACGATCCTTAAGATAGTTAAGGAGTGCGCGGCGCTTACCTACCAATGTTGTCAAAGCTCTCTGTGTGCTATAATCTTTACGGTTAGCCTTAAGGTGCTCCGTCAAATGGGCAATACGGTATGAGAACAAAGCAATCTGGCTCTCTGCTGAACCAGTATCAGTGTTAGACGTTCCGTATGTGCCAAAGATCTCTTTCTTTTTCTCAGAATCCAAATACATAGATTTGTAGTTTAAAATGATTAAAAATTCTTTTAGCGGGTGCAAAGATACTGCTATTTTTTGGATATACAACCACTTTGCTCTATTTTTTCAAATATTTTTATTCTGCAATAAAAACTATCACTCTCCTTATATACTATTATATAATATTTATTCGATTATTCAGCATTTTTTCGTAACTTTGCAGTCGCAAAAGCGACTGCGGCCACAAGCCACAAAATAGTCAAAAAAAAAGAATAATTCAGTAAGAGATACATTGTATGCAGAACATTCGTAACATTGCAATAATCGCGCACGTAGACCACGGAAAGACTACCCTCGTAGACAAGATGATGCTCGCCGGCAATCTGCTGAAAGAGCAGGACAACGACGCACTCACACTCGACAACAACGACCTTGAGCGCGAAAGAGGAATAACCATCCTTTCGAAGAACGTATCAATACAGTACAAGGATACAAAGATAAACATCATCGACACTCCGGGACACAGCGATTTTGGAGGAGAGGTTGAACGTGTACTCAATATGGCCGACGGCTGTCTGCTGCTTGTGGACGCATTCGAGGGTCCTATGCCTCAGACACGCTTCGTGCTGCAGAAGGCATTGGAGATTGGACTAAAGCCCATTGTTGTTGTAAACAAGGTCGATAAGCCCAACTGCCGCCCCGACGAAGTTCACGAAATGGTCTTTGACCTTATGTTCTCTCTCGATGCGACAGAAGAGCAGCTCGATTTTCCTGTAATATTCGGTTCGGCAAAGAACAATTGGATGAGCACCGACTGGCGCAATCAGACAGAGAGCATTGCTCCGCTGCTCGACGCTATTCTGGAGCATATTCCCGCACCCAAGAAATTGGAGGGTACACCCCAGATGCTCATCACCTCACTCGACTACTCGCCCTACACTGGACGTATAGCCATAGGCCGTGTACACCGAGGCACATTGAAAGAGGGTGCCAACATTACCCTCTGCGGACGTAACGGCGGCGAGACAAAAGTAAAGATTAAGGAGCTTCACACATTCGAGGGACTCGGACGCAAGCGCACCGAGTCAGTAAGTTCGGGCGACATTTGCGCGATTGTCGGACTGGAGAAGTTCGAGATTGGCGACACAATATGCGACTTTGAGAATCCCGAGCCTCTCCCCCCCATTGCCATCGACGAGCCTACAATGAGTATGCTCTTCACCATCAACGACTCTCCTTTCTTTGGCAAGGAGGGTAAATTCGTTACATCACGCCACATTCAGGACCGCTTGGAGAAGGAACTTGACAAGAACCTTGCTCTACGCGTAAAGAAAGACCCTGAGGAGGATGCCTGGACTGTATTCGGCCGCGGAGTATTACACCTTTCGGTACTCATCGAGACAATGCGTCGCGAGGGCTACGAGCTACAGGTAGGACAGCCTCAGGTTATTTACAAGGAGATTGACGGTGTACGATGCGAGCCCATAGAGGAGCTTACAATAAATGTTCCCACCGACTATTCGAGTAAGATGATTGATATGATTACCCGCCGCAAAGGAGAGATGCTCTCTATGGAGGCGCAGGGAGAGCGTGTGAACATTGAGTTCAACATTCCCTCGCGAGGAATCATCGGCCTTCGTACAAACGTGCTCACAGCATCGGCAGGAGAGGCCATAATGGCTCACCGATTCAAAGAGTATCAGCCCTACAAAGGCGAGATTGAGCGTCGTACCAACGGCTCAATGGTAGCAATGGAGAGCGGAACGGCATTTGCCTACGCAATAGA
Organism: Bacteroidaceae bacterium; assembly: GCA_017546785.1. Taxonomy (GTDB): domain Bacteria; phylum Bacteroidota; class Bacteroidia; order Bacteroidales; family Bacteroidaceae; genus HGM04593. The sequence continues at coordinate 63,604 of JAFYRW010000046.1, forward strand.
CAAATTGCAGGACCGCGGACGTTTCTTCATCACTCCACAGGAAGATGTATATGCCGGACAGGTAGTAGGTGAGCACATTCACGAGAACGACCTTGTAATTAACGTGACAAAGAGCAAGAAGCTTACCAATATGCGCGCCAGCGGCTCCGACGACAAGGCACGCATCATTCCTCCCATAATATTCTCGCTCGAAGAGGCTCTCGAATATATAAAGGAGGATGAGTACCTCGAGGTAACGCCAAAGTCTATGCGTATGCGTAAGACTATCCTCGACGAGATTGAGCGCAAACGTGCCAACAAGCAGTAATCATTCAGAAAAATGAAGAAAGCCATTGTCGCACTGCTCGTAACACTTACTCTCTTTGCCTGCAAGGAGAGTAAGCCATCGTATACGCTCGAGGGCTTCTACGGCAACGGCAACGACACACTGCTGATATTCGGCACCGACAGACGTCACGACCACATAGACACTCTGATAAGCAAAAAGGACGGAAGCTTCCTATACAATATAGAAACAGACACTGTTATTCCTTTGACACTTTTGCTCCCCGACGGCAAAATGATGGCATTATATGCCGAACCCGAGCAAAAAGGAGTGTTTATTGCCGACACGCTACATAAGAACCGCTACCGCATTATAGGCGGAGCGACACAGGAGCTGCACGACAGCATAATTGCGGTTATCGACTCAATAGACGACTCTGCACAAAAGCAGAAAGCAATAGAGGAGTTCATCTCCGCCTACCCATACAACGACATTAACATCCGTCTCATAACACACTACCTTGCCGAGGTTGATAATCCCAGCATTTCAGCAATAAACGAATGTATAAAATTGTTGGGGGGAACACTGCAGGACAACGAGCGCATACAGGAGCTCACACTGAAGGCCGACCGCAAGCAGGGTAATCTGCTCTACCGCAGCTTCCCCGATTTTAATATCACCCTTGCCGACAGCACAAAAAGAAAAAACTCCGACTATCGCGACAAGCACTTAGTGGTCACCTTCTGGGCATCGTGGGACTCTGCAAGCATAAAACGCCTAAAAGAGTACCGCAAATTAAAGGCACTGAAAGACACCGCACATTTTGCGCTACTCAACATTTCGTTCGACTACGACACTGCCGCGTGGCGCCGATCGCTCATCAACGACAGCATTCCCGGCGACAATTACTGCGATACAAAAGCGTGGGGCAACGACATTGCAAAGAGCTTTACAATAAACAAGCTGCCATACAGCATACACGTAAATCCCTATCAGCGAACAAACAAGTTCGGCATAGACGAGGAGTTCCTGAACAACAATATCGACTCTCTGATAAACAAGCTTAAGGACGAGATAAAGAAACGCAAGGAGCGCGAGCGCAAGAGACAAGAGGAAGAGGAAAAAAAGAAGAAAAAGAAATAACGCAATATGTTGGTCAAAGTATTTGCGGCAGCCATTCAAGGCATAAACGCCACACTGGTAACAATAGAGGTAAATGCTCTGCGAGGAATAAGATTCTTCCTCGTGGGACTGCCCGACAATGCCGTAAAAGAGAGCCACGAACGCATACAGTCGGCCTTTCAGTATAATGGACTCAAATTCCCCAGCAAGCAGATAATTGTGAATATGGCGCCGGCCGACATTCGCAAGGAGGGCTCGGCCTACGACCTTCCCATAGCAATAGGAATACTCGCCGCAGATGGTGCAATATCATCGGAGAGATTGGGTAAATATCTTATAATGGGAGAGCTTGGTCTCGACGGTGGCATTATGCCCGTAAAAGGGGTGCTACCGATAGCCCTGAAAGCAAAAGAGGCAGGATACGAAGGAATAATAATACCCACAGCCAACGCCTCGGAGGCCGCAGTGGTAGAGGGCATAAAGGTATATGCCGCCGACAACATTCTGCAGGTGATACGCTTCTTGAATGGCGAGGAGGAGATTACTCCCCACAGCATAGACATTGAGAAGGACTTCTACTCGCAGCAGAGCTCTTTCCCGTTCGACTTTAGCGAGGTTCGCGGACAAGAGAGCGTGAAGCGCGCCTTTGAGGTAGCCGCCGCAGGAGGACACAATCTTATAATGGTAGGCCCCCCGGGAAGCGGAAAATCGATGATGGCGAAGCGTCTGCCCAGCATACTGCCACCGCTCACACTGCAGGAGAGCCTCGAGACAACAAAGATACATTCGGTTAGCGGACACCTTCCCGACGGAGTATCGCTCATAACACAGCGTCCGTTCCGTAGCCCCCACCACACAATATCATCGGTTGCACTCTGCGGAGGAGGCAGCAACCCCCGTCCAGGAGAAATATCGTTGGCACACAACGGAGTATTGTTCCTCGACGAGTTGCCCGAATTCTCGCGCGACGTATTAGAGGTAATGCGACAGCCTCTCGAGGACCGCAAAATATGCGTCGCACGCGCCAGCTACAAGGTAGAATACCCCGCCGGAGTAATGTTCGTCGCATCGATGAACCCCTGCCCTTGCGGATACTACAATCACCCCACAAAAGCCTGCGTATGTAGCCCCGCACAGGTTCAGCGCTATCTTAACAAGATAAGCGGCCCGCTATTGGACCGCATCGACCTTCAGATTGAGATTGTCCCCGTACCATTCGAAAAAATATCCGACGCGCGCGAGGGAGAGTCCAGCGCAGCAATACGCGAACGTGTTATTGCCGCGCGCAAGATACAGGAGCAACGATACGCCAACGAGCCCGGAGTACATTGCAACGCACAGATGCCTCCGAAACTCATAAGCAAATACGCCGGCATAGACAAGCAGAGCCTCACAATGCTAAGAACAGCAATGGAACGCTTCAACCTTTCGGCACGTGCCTACGACCGCATACTAAAGGTCGCACGCACCATTGCCGACCTTGAGGCAAGCGAGAATATACAAAGCCACCACATTGCCGAGGCCATAGGCTACCGCAATCTCGACCGCGAGAATTGGGGAAACTAAGAAACAATAACTACAAAAACATATAACAATGACAAGAGAACTTTTTACAAACGAGGCATACAAGATTGCCGACATTAACCTTGCCGATTTTGGTCGCAAGGAGATTGAAATGGCACAGCACGAAATGCCGGGCCTTATGGCTCTAAGAGCAAAATACGGTAACGAGAAGCCTTTGAAGGGAGCGCGCATTATGGGCTCTTTGCATATGACAATTCAGACAGCGGTGCTCATTGAGACACTCGCCGAGCTTGGCGCTGAGATTCGTTGGGTATCGTGCAACATCTATTCCACACAGGACCACGCTGCTGCAGCCATTGCAAATGCAGGAATCCCTGTCTATGCGTGGAAGGGCGAGAATCTTGCCGACTATTGGTGGTGCACACTACAGGCATTAACTTTTGCAAACGGCGAAGGCCCCGACACTATTGTAGACGATGGTGGCGACGCTACTCTTATGATTCATTTGGGATACGCTGCCGAGAATGACCCATCGGTACTCAATTACGCCGAGGATGCTCCCGAGGATGAGCGTGAGCTAAAAAAACTACTCGCCGAGGTTCTCAAGGCCGACAATCAGCATTGGCACAAGGTTGCCGCTAAGGTTAAGGGTGTATCGGAGGAGACAACAACAGGCGTACACCGTCTCTATCAGATGATGGAGAACAAGGAACTTTTGTTCCCTGCGTTCAACGTAAACGACTCGGTGACAAAGAGTAAGTTCGACAACCTTTACGGTTGCCGCGAGTCGCTTGCCGACGGTATAAAGAGAGCTACCGACGTAATGATTGCCGGAAAGGTTGCTGTAGTATGTGGATACGGCGACGTTGGTAAAGGTTGCGCACACAGTATGCGCTCTTACGGTGCCCGCGTGGTAGTAACCGAGATTGACCCTATATGCGCTCTACAGGCTGCAATGGAGGGATTCGAGGTTGTTACAATGGACGAGGCTTGTAAATACGGTAATATTTTTGTTACCTGCATCGGAAACATCGACATTGTACGCATCGACCATATGGAGCAAATGCCCGACCAGGCTATTGTATGTAATATCGGCCACTTTGACAATGAGATTCAGGTTGAGGCACTAAAGAACTACAAAGGCATTAACTGTCTTAACATCAAGCCTCAGGTAGACCGTTATTTCTTCCCCGACGGACACAGCATAATTCTGCTTGCCGACGGACGTCTGGTGAACCTCGGCTGCGCTACAGGACACCCTTCGTTTGTAATGAGTAACTCATTCACCAACCAGACATTGGCGCAGATTGAGCTTTTCACAAAAGAGTATGCCACAGGAGTATATTGCCTGCCCAAGCATCTCGACGAGGAGGTTGCACGCCTTCACCTAGGTCGCTTGAACGTGAAGCTCACCACTCTCACCGAGAAACAGGCTGCATACATTGGCGTAGACGTGAACGGTCCTTATAAATCGGACATCTATCGCTATTGATTATATGCCTAAAGCAAAAAGCATTTGCGTATATTGTGCATCGAGTAGCAGGGTGAACCCCTGCTACTCCGATGCTGCATATTCGCTCGGTGCACTACTCGCACAAAAGGGAATAACACTGATAACGGGAGCCGGATGCCAAGGGCTTATGCGTGCCGTGGAAGATGGAGCATTGGAGAATGGCGGAAAGGCTGTAGGTGTAATTCCCGCCTTTATGGTTGAGCAAAATTGGCAACACCCGTCGATGAGCGAGCTTCACATAACAGAGGATATGCACTCGCGCAAGCAAAAGATGGCACAGCTATCCGAAGCGGTAATTGCACTGCCCGGCGGTTGCGGAACAATGGAGGAGCTATGCGAGATTATCACGTGGAAGCAATTGGGATTATATCTTAATCCAATCGTCATTCTTAATATAAACGGCTACTACGATGCTCTTATTCAACAATTGGAACGTGCCGTCGAGGAGCAGTTTATGGGCAAGATACACAGCAAAATATGGAGCGTGGCAAGCACCCCCGAGGAGGCGCTACAACAGATAGAGGAGACTCCTGTGTGGAATCCCGAAATACGTAAATATGCTGCACTATGATTGGAGAGCCTATCCCTTATAGCCTGAGTACCGACAATTTGCTATTAGTGCTCTATCTTGCCAATATATTGGGAGTAGCCTATGTATTCATTGTCAATGGTGCCAACATTGCCGATCGCACAAAGAGCCTCTTTTACTACAGCAATCAGAGCAATCCCTATAACACACGCGCCGGCATAAGCCGCTTCTGCAGCTTCATACTCATTTTTCAGATTATTTTCTTTCTCTCGATAATAGCATTCAACTACCTATTGTTGAACAGAGAGGAGACCATTAACAGAATATCGCACATATATTTCTTATCGTTCGCAGCGCTATTTACACTCTTTTTATTCGTAAAGAGAATTATGTACGATATTGTAAACAATATTCTGTTTACAGCAAAGCTCGCAAAGGAGTGGAGAGATTCATATTTCTTTACAATTAAGCTCACCGGATTCCTGCTGTTTCCCCTTGTGACAGCCATAATATTCAAAGCCAATCTTTCCGAGGGTGTATATTGGACTTATCTTGTGTTTGTAGCTATAATATACCTCTATATGCTCACTGTACGCGCTCTTAACATTATTTTTGTTGAAAAATTACGCTGGTTCGATATTTTTTTGTACCTTTGCGCAATTGAATTGCTACCTATCGGTATTTTATGCAAAACAATCGCACAAACAATAAGTTTTTTAACAATAAAATTATAGGACATTGAAGATAAGTAAGATTTTAGTATCTCAGCCAAAACCTGCAACCGAAAAATCGCCTTATTTTGACATTGAAGAAAAACACAAGGTTAAAATCGACTTTCGTTCGTTCATCAAGGTAGAGGGAGTTACTGCCAAGGAATTCAGACAGCAGAAGGTATCAATACCCGAGCATACTGCTATTGTATTTTTGTCACGCCACGCCATTGACCATTTCTTCACATTATGCAAGGAGCTACGCGTAACAATTCCCGATGATTTAAAATATTTCTGCCTTTCGGAGACAATTTCACTCTACATTCAAAAGTATGTACAGTACCGTAAGCGCAAAGTATTTTTCGGAAACGGACACATTCAGGATCTTGAGCCTCTATTTGTAAAGCACAAAAACGAGCGCTACTTTATCCCTATGTCAAACGTTCACAACAACGAGCTTCGCAACATCTTCGACTCACACGGAATATTCCACTCTGAGGCAGAGATGTATCGCACAATAAGCAGCGAGTTTGAGCCCGGATTCATCGACCCCTATGATATGATTATCTTCTTCAGCCCCTATGGTATTGAGTCATTGAAGAAGAATGCCCCCGATTTTGTACAAGGCGACAAGCTTATCGCTTGCTTCGGAAAGGTAACAGCAGATGCTATTCGCGAGAATGGTCTACGTCTCGACCTTGAAGCGCCCACAGCGACAGCGCTTTCAATGCCTGCAGCACTCGATGAGTTTCTTACAAAAAACAACAAGAAATAAGAACAACAAAGAATAAATGTTGGAACAACTCCGCCACACGCGGAGTTGTTTAGTTTAAGCAACAATGGAGCAACACCCCAATAAATTCCCACTACGTGAGCACCTCAAGAGCAAGAGTATCATAGAAAAGCTCTATACTGAGGGAGCATCGGCAACAGCCTTTCCGCTGCGCGCCGTATTCATCACATTGCCCAGAGAGCAACAGTTGCCCACAGCCTCTATTCTTATAAGTGTCGCAAAGAAACGTTTCCGCCACGCAGTGGACCGCAACCTTATAAAGCGACGCATACGAGAGGCCTATCGCCTAAACAAAGCCCCATTCATAAAAGAGATTGAGACTGACGGAAAGAAAATCGCCATTGCCATACTATACATTGACAACAAGCCCGGCAGCACCGATTATCTTAAGCATAAAATGCAAAAGCTGTTGAACAACATTCTGGAAAAGGTGCAGAAAGTATGAAAAAGCTGATAATAAAAATACTTATCTTACCTATACGTTTCTATCAATTATATATTTCGCCACTCACCCCTCCAGCGTGCCGATACACCCCTACCTGTTCACAATATGCAATAGAAGCGCTGCGTAAGCACGGCCCAATAAAAGGGTTATACCTTGCCATACGCCGCATATTGCGTTGCCACCCTTGGGGAGGCTCGGGATACGACCCTGTACCTTAGAATATGCAGCTGATAGATATACACACGCACACCATCCGAGGCAAAGCATCGGTATTCAACAACACAACCGACAGCGACACTGCTACTATCTGTTCCATAGGCATACACCCGTGGGAGATTGACAGCCATTGGCAAGAGCGCATTGTAAAAATAGAAAAGAGAGCTGCCGACACGAACGTTGTTGCAATAGGAGAGTGTGGATTCGACCTTTTAAAAGGAACAGCTACCGCCGACACACAAAGAGCCGTTTTTGAGGCACACGTAAGAATTTCAGAGAGCAACGGTAAGCCTCTTATAATACATCTTGTAAAAGGTGCCGAGCAGTTGCTTAAAGCAGCAAAAGAGATTCCGCACATACAAGCTTGGATAATCCACGGCTTCCGAGGAAAAGAGGAACAGGCTGCACAGCTGCTGCGCGCAGGTTTTTATTTGTCGTTCGGCGAAAAGTTCAATAGCAACACAGTAAAATCGGTACCATTGGAGCGCATTTTCATAGAGAGCGACGAAAGCAACAGACCAATAGCCTCTATCTACGAAAATATTGCACAGGCAAAAGGCATAAGCATAAATGAGTTGGCAACGGCAATAAAAGAGAATGCCACACGCTGCAATATAAATTTATGAACCTTTAAGGTTAAATATTAAGGCCACACAAAGACCACTCTGCAAAAAAAGAGAGACAAGAAAAGGGGAAACAGCACTATTCAACACAATTACATTGATTATTCCACCCTTTTTTCGTAAGTTTGTAAAATAATAAGAGTAAAGAATGGAAAAACTCAAGACATACACCGACGAACGTGGCAGCCTCACCCTTGTAGAGGAGGGTAAAGAGATTCCCTTCGGCATACAACGCGCCTTTTGGATTTACGACGTACCCGAGGGAGCCGAGCGCGGATGGCACGCCAACAGCGTCTGCTACGAATATCTTATAGCCGTAGCTGGCTGTGTCGATGTTACACTTGAGGATTGCAATGGAAGAGAGAGCTACCGACTCGACGCGAAGAACAAAGGATTGCTGGTACCTCCTAATACGTGGGCCGAATTCAGTAATTTCTCATCCGACGCAGTGTTGCTTGCACTCGCATCGCACAGCTATAATCCCGACACCTACATAAATTCTTACGACGACTTTCTAACGCATATAAACAAAAAGCAGGAATGACAACCGACAAAAAGTTGAATATTGTCCGTTACACAAAAGAGTACAAGAACCAATGGGACTCTTTTGTTGCAAACAGCCGCAACGGCACATTTCTGCTTATGCGAGATTATATGGAGTATCACAGGGAAAGGTTCAACGACCATTCACTGCTCTTTTTCTACGGAAAGAAGATTATAGCCCTGCTACCCGCCCACATTACCGACGACGCACTATGCTCACACTGCGGGCTCACATACGGCGGGCTTATTCTATCGGAGAGCGCAACCGCTGCATTACTTCTGGAGCTATTCAAACAGCTTTTGGCATATATAAAAGAGCAGCTAAAAGTAACAAGATTACTCTACCGCCCCACTCCGCACATATATCATAAATACCCCTGCGAAGAGGACCTTTATGCTCTATTCCGCAACAACGCCACACTGACAGAAAGAAAAATATCGTCGGCAATATTGCTGCGCGAACCGCTGCCTCTGAGCCAGCTTCGCAGACGCAAAAAAAACCTTGCGCAAGCATCGGGAATAACCGTTGCCGAGGAGAAAAGCCTCGACACCTTTTGGCAGATTCTCAGCGACAATCTACGCGAGAGACACAACACAAAGCCCGTTCACACTATCGAGGAAATAAAATATCTGCAGAACCTCTTCCCCGACAATATAAAACTGTTTACTGCAACAGACAAGAACGACACAACCGTCGGTGGCGCACTATTATACATTACCCACCGTGTAGCACACGTACAATATATCGCATCGACAGCCGAGGGCCGCGAGTGCGGAGCGCTCGATGCACTTTTCAACACACTGATACACGACACATTCGCCCACAAAGAGTATTTCGATTTTGGCGTATCAGTAGAGCAAGGAGGACATTTCCTCAACAACGGCCTGATATTCCAGAAAGAGGGATTAGGCGGACGAGGCATCTGCTACGACACCTATTCTGTTGAACTAAAGAGAGACTCCAATGATTAAATATTTCAACCTTAAAGGTATTAACGATTCGTTCGAACCGCAACTATCAGAGGCGGTACAGCGCGTCATTGCATCGGGAATCTACATTTTAGGTCCCGAGGTAGAAAAATTTGAAAAAGAGTTTGCACACTACTGCGGCTGTAGCAATTGCATAGGAGTAGGCAATGGGCTAGACGCTCTGACACTTATACTGCGCGCCTATCGCAAAATGGGAATTATGCAAAAGGGCGACGAGGTTATTGTACCCGCAAACACTTATATAGCATCGATATTATCAATTGTCGCAGCAGGACTAAAGCCCGTACTATGCGAACCACAATGGGAGAGCTGCAATATAGACCCAGACAGAATAGAATCCCTGATTACCGACAGAACAAAGGCCATAATGCCCGTACACCTTTACGGTCGTGTTGCCGATATTACAGAAATTGGGAGCATAGCAAAAAGATACGGACTAAAGATAATTGAGGATTGTGCGCAGGCACACGGAGCAATATACAACGGCAAACGCGTAGGCTCATTGGGCGACGCCGGAGCATTCAGCTTTTACCCTGCAAAGAATTTAGGAGCATTGGGCGACGGCGGTGCGGTAACGACAAACGACGACACACTCGCCGACACTGTACGCACATTGGCAAACTATGGTTCAAAGAAGAAATATGAGAATCTATTCAAAGGAGTAAACAGCCGTCTCGACGAGCTACAGGCAGCAGTGCTATCGGTAAAGCTCGCACGTTTGGACAAAGACAATGAGCGTCGCCGCGAGATTGCAATGCGTTATATTTCGGGCATCAGCAACAAGCTTGTAGTAACCCCGCGCGTAGACAATATAAAACAGCACGTATTCCACATATTCCCCATATTCGTACAAGAGCGTGAGAAGCTGCAACAGTATCTTATAGAGCAAGGAGTAGAAACACTAATACACTACCCTATAGCCCCGCACAAGCAGCAGGCAATGCCCGAATATGCACACCTTTCGCTACCAATAACAGAGCGCATACACCGCGAAGAATTAAGCCTGCCACTCGCACCCAATATGAGCGAGAAAGAGATTACGACAGTAATAGAGGCTGTAAATTCATTTAAAGGATAGGACACACAAAAGAGAAGCAGAGCATTGCTGCAACGGCAAGAGCGCAGGCTTAAAATTGCCAACAAAAATTTGGTATTTTCAGCAAAGCTGTGTATCTTTGCAACGCTTTACACAAAAGCAACGTTGTCAAAAGCAACAATTTAAGGATTGTCCTATGGTGTAATGGTAGCACAACAGGTTTTGGTTCTGTTTGTTCTGGTTCGAATCCGGATAGGACAACACAATAGAGGTCGAGTAATACTCGACCTCTATTGTGTTATATGCCTTCTACAATCATTCAAGCAGGGAAAGAAGACTTTTCGGACATTTTGTCCTACAACAAGCACCCCGCAAGACAAAATGTCTCACAAAAAAACACAAGAACAGTGTGTGGCAAGCCTCTTGTATTTTATTGTTCGAAGCCACAAGGCTATAGAATGATAATAACAAATTAAAAATAGGAGGAAACAATTATGCTTACAACTAACAGACAACAGAATTTTATCCCTACAATGTTCAACGAGTTCTTCAACTATTCAAACAACGCACAAGGACCAATGATAAACATTGCCGACAGCAAGGAGTGTGTAGAATTGGAAGTTTGCGTACCGGGATTATCAAAAGAGCAGCTATCGCTCACCCTCGACGAGAGGAACAATCTTGTCGTAGAATTCAAAGAGGAAAAGCAGGAGCAGTCAAAAGAGGAACGTACATATATACGCCGTCAATTCTCAAAGAGACCATTCAAGCAGACATTCATTCTCTCCGATACAATAAACAGAGAGAAAATCACTGCTAAGGTAGAGAATGGCATACTGCTCGTCACTCTGCCGAAAATAACGAAAGAGGAGATGATAAAAAACACAAAGACAATTGCAATAAACTAAAAAAGAAAGAGTCAAGGAGACATTCCTTGACTCTTTTACTTTAACTCTTAAGCTCTCGAGCAATATTATGGGCCTTGTCCCTCGCCTCCTCGGCACGTTCGGCAAATTTATCGGCAGCCTTAACACCAGCATCGACAACCTTCTCAGCCATATGTCCCATACACTCACCCGAATGGCTGTACAGACATTTAAGCCTCTCCATAAGCTCCTCTTTAATCTGTTTTGTCCTCTCGCTGCGGGCACAATGATAAATAACCGCTCCAACAACAAAGCCGGCAGCCATTCCTATCCAAAAGCGACCATTTTCCATATAGATAAATTTTAGTTGTTAATAACACCCAACAAAGGGCCGTTCACTCTCTCAACTAAAAAACAGCCGCAACAGGTATTGGTTCGGCAGAAGCGTTTAATAAAAGTCAAAAAATGTTCGAGCAACCACAAAGGCACTCGAACATTTATATTTACAATATTGCTGTTCCTAATCAGAATATTGAATAGAGCGCAAAGCACCAATGAGCAACAAGAGCCGCAACAATACCTCCGATGGTGTGGGCCAATATTGCTTTTGATGTAAGATCGCGGAAGCCAATAGTATCGAGCATCGCCGTATGAGTACTCAGATAGCCGCTCCAGCACATACCAATAGCAGTAAACACAGCAATAGCATTTCCGTCAATCCAGCCCTCCTGTATAAAGTTAGGGATAAGGCTCAGAGCCGCCCCAACCGCACCAAGCGCTGTGATGGGGAAGGCAATAAGATGAGGGTCGTTAAAGCCGAACAGCCAACGGAACAAAAAGTCGAGTTTAGCACCAAGATAGGGCAAGAGCTCCACTCCCTCGTAAGCAGCACCGGTAAACGTTCCACCATCGGCAGGACCAAAGGTTAGCATCATCACCAGAGTCGATATTATGAGCACTCCGGGAATAATGGCTAGACCAACATCTACTCCGGTACGTCCACCGTCGAGCAGGGAGTCGAGTATACGCTGGAAGAGAGGCTTCTTCTCCTCGGCCTCCTCAAGAATCTCAGCCTCGTACGCCGAACAGGCATCCTCGACCTTATATTTAGGATAGGCCTTTACAACCAATCTCTGCATAAGGCGTGTCGATACTATACAGCCGCATACAGCACCAAAGAATCCAATCAAAGGAGCAGCGTAGAAGCCCTTACCCACCATATATACAATAACCAGAAGACCCATACCAAATGCGGTACCGAAATTGGTCAAAGAGATATACTGGTACTTTTTGAAATATGCGCTGAAGCGCTTGTCCTGTGCCAATGATATAATCGCAGGGTTATCCGACAAGAATGTCAATACAGCGCCCAATGATGCCACTCCCGGCAAATTAAAAAGAGGCTTCATCAACGGACGCAAAATTGTCTCCAATAAATCCACCACACCAAATTCTACAAAAATACGGCCGATAGCACCTGTTATCACGCATATAGCCATAAGATAAAGGACTGTATTCAGCAACAGGTCGTGTGCGGTATTCATTATGGTATTCAGCATATTGGGAACACCCATCTGAACTCCTAAATACGCAAACAATGCAAATACGATTGTCAGACAAATTACGCCCGGAAAAATCTTGCTACGGTAAATTTTCATATTATGTAATCTTTAAAGACAGGACATTTACAGGAGGTTCATTCTCCAAGTAGCTCCCAGACTAAAGAAAGTCTGTTCGCTGAATGGCGAGTGTCCACTCACTCCCCAACCATAGTAACCCTGAGCGTGCAGACGGATAGCCTTTATAGGGAAATACTCTATTCCCGCACCGACGCGTGTAAGCTCTGTACCATCGGCAACACAATAATCAGAATTGTCGCCGCTCTTATTAACGTCGTATGTTACCTTTGCAAAAATATTCACACACTCTTTGGGACGCCAAGAAAGCTCGCCTATAAGCGAGAGGTTTTTTCCAAAGAAGACGTGTCGGTCGGTGGCACGACTCATTGCATCAAATTCAAAGGAGAATTTTCCGAAATTAAATTTGTTTCCAAGAGTAATATAGCTTATGAAGCTACCGGGAAGATACTCTATCATATTCAAAGAGTATATGCTATTGAACCAATTATGCGAACCGTACCACATAAGGTTATAGGCATACATCTCCTTGTTGGCAACATTAGCCACATTACGGCGGAAGGGGCTCTCACTGAATTGAAAGAGGAACTTGTCGTTACCCTCTTTTGTCGTATAGGAGAGGCTCGCTCCGAACTGATAGCAGGAAATATTATTCCAATATACCGAGCCGAAATAGATATCTATGGGTGCGCGGTCATACTCATAGCCACCAATAGCCACAATCTGCTTTCCGGCAGAAACGCTCCACGATTTATATGTGTAGGACAAATGCAGCCAGTCGGTAGCATCAAAGAATGTCTGGTCAAGATGTGTCTTGTTAAGACGCTGACGATAGGAGTACGAGAAATTCTCGGTAAAATTTCCGTCCATACGCAGCATAATGTATTTACCTTTGAATCCGCTGTTGGCACTCACCTTGTCATCGCCAACAAAATCCTGCTGAAAATCGGCACGAGCATCGATTCTAAGATTCAGAAGGTCCTTTTTCTGTGCATTTACTGCAATGAACGAGAATAGCACAAACAACGTAAACAGATATCTTTTCATAAGTAATAGATTATTTCTGCTGCAAAGATACTAAAAAAACACAGACTGTATATAAAGCGAATAATTCTTTAAATCAAAAAAAGCAGATGGGGTTGCGCGTACGCGCAACCCCATTGGTCTGTCACAGCGACAAGCATTATTTTGCCTCTTAGCATACCACCGACAGTCTCAAACATCACACATCAACCACAACGACTGTCGCAGAGCCGCAGACTAAAAGAGACTGCGCCCCATACTCTTAATGGCATTCTACATACGATTGTTCATTAAAAAATGAATTTATTTTCTTTATCAGTTGCAGTCGTTCACCTTAAGACTGTTTATCAAAGGATTAGCATACATTTCGAGAATCTTTGTACGCAAGAAGGCCTCATCCTTGTCGGGAAGGTCCACCTTTGATATGCGCTCGGCAAGATAAGCCTCCAATTTTGCCTTATCCTCCTCGGTATATTTATCGGCGAAGCGTGTATCCCCGGTCAAGAGCTCATAGAAATAGTAATTGACGGGCCAGAATCGGTAGTTCTTATGAAGAACGCCGTCTATGATACGCGCCACGGCAGCAGTCTTTTCGTTCTTTGTCAGCGAGCGGTCAATCTTGTCAATCTCGTCATTTATTACATCGGCAACGTGATAGTGTATTGCTCCTTTGTAACCGAAAAGACCTGTCTGCATATTCTGAAGGTCGTCGAACGGAGATTTTTTATGTTCGGGATTATCGCGCTTCTGCTGGAACTCCTTTGCTTTGAGATAGTCGCAAGGGTCGAACTCATACGAAATTGTGACAGGAGTAATATTGAGAACCTTTAGAGCATCTACAATATCGTCGCCACTATACATTGACAGCATCTTAATAAGGCCTTCCTGAGTAGCATCGTTAGAGTCCTTTGCACGGCCCTCGCGCTGAGCTATCCACACAGGCTGGTTGCGCTCAGAGACAGCATAATGCATATATGACGAAAGGCGCTTCGACGAAGCGAGCATTTCGCGTATAGAGGGTGCACGCTGCACAATGAAGCTACGGTTCACACGCACAAGAGTCTTTATCCAGGGACGTATGAGCAGATTATCGCCGATGGCAATCTCTACTGTATTGTCAATATGGCCCACAAAAACAAGATTCAGGAAAGCAGAATCCAATATAATATCGCGGTGATTCGAGATACACAATGCATTCTTTATGCTCTCAACATTTTCAATCTCCGATGTAAGTCCTGCCGAGTACTTTTTAAGCAACCCCTCGAGGAAAGGACGCACAAGAGTTTTCTGGAACTCAATATTTGTTTTACAGCCTCTTATCATTGCAGCTACCTGCTCAAAAGGTATCTGCGGAAAAACATAGCCTAGCACAGCCTTGAATTCAGGGTCGGCAATAAGCTCTTCATAAGCAGCGGGAAGCTCCTCGGGCATATAGGGACGAATCTCGTCAAATTCAGCAGGAATCATCATAATTCTGTATTTTAAAGGTTCTATTTGCGAATATATGTGAATTTTATCAAAAAAAGTAACGGAGCGCCGATTTTCTATTCAGCCGACGGCGTTACGCCATATTTTTCCTCTATTCGATCGAGAATCTCAAGCAGAGTGTCCAATTTTTCGGCTCTCAGCATTTCGATACGCAATGGGCGAAAATCGGGCAGTCCCTTGAGCAGAGGCGTTGCAGCAAGATGACGGCGCACGTGAAGAATTCCTGGGCGCTCACCCAGCCACGCGACACTGTCGCGAACCTGTCCTCGCAAAATATCCATATACTCTCCGAAGGTAAAGGCGGGTGCCTGCTCGCCTGTCTCGAGATAATGCTTTACGTTGCGAAAAATCCACGGCTGACCAAAGCTCGCTCGACCA
This sequence comes from Bacteroidaceae bacterium, assembly GCA_017546785.1. Lineage (GTDB taxonomy): Bacteria > Bacteroidota > Bacteroidia > Bacteroidales > Bacteroidaceae > HGM04593. Next base: position 79,305 of record JAFYRW010000046.1, read on the forward strand.
ATCATCACCGCATCGACACCATATTTGTCAAAGCACTCTTTGGCACGCTCAGGAGTGGTAACGTCGCCGTTGCCAATGATAGGAATATGCATTCGGGGATTGTTCTTAATTTCTCCTATGAGAGTCCAGTCGGCCTCTCCTGTGTACATTTGCGCGCGAGTACGTCCGTGTACCGTGAGCGCAGCTATTCCGCAATCCTGCAGAGCCTCGGCAAGCTCCACTATACATTTGCTATTCTCGTCCCAGCCCAATCGTGTCTTTACGGTAACCGGAACATTAACAGCATTTACCACCGCCTTTGTAATCTCAAGCAATTTAGGGATATTCTGCAGCATTCCTGCTCCGCAGCCCTTTCGTGCCACCTTTTTCACAGGACAGCCGAAATTTATATCAAGAATATCGGGGCGGGCAAGCTCCACACGCTTGGCAGCCTCAACCATAGGCTCTACCTCGTTGCCATAAATTTGTATGGCCACAGGGCGCTCGGCATCATAAATATTAAGCTTGCGCAGGGTGCTGTTCACGTCGCGTATGAGCGCATCACTCGAAACAAATTCGGTGTACACCATATCGGCACCGTAGCGTTTACACAACAAGCGGAACGCTTCGTCTGTAACATCTTCCATTGGAGCAAGGAAGATCGGATATTTCCCAAATTCAATATCGGCAATTTTCATCGTCAAACTATTTTCGGGTACTAAATTACTCCAAATGCCGCATAATTGCAAGATTTAAAAGCGAAAGGGAGACTTTTTCCCTTTTTATTACTAATTTCGCAACAAATAAATTGCAACAATGGTATCGAGAAACGAAATTGAGATAATGGCGCCGGTAGGTTCGCGCGAAAGTCTTATAGCAGCTATTCAGGCCGGAGCAAATTCGGTTTATTTTGGTATTGAGCATCTTAATATGCGCGCACACTCGGCAAATACGTTCAGTATAAACGACCTGCGCGAGATTGCACAAATTTGCGACGAGCACAATGTAAAGAGCTATCTTACCATAAATACCATAATATACGAGAATGACATTGTAACAATGCGCCGCATAGCCGACGCTGCAAAAGAGTCGGGAATATCGGCGGTGATTACAGCCGACGTTGCTGTATTGCAATATTGCAACAGCATCGGGCTCGAGGTTCACCTATCGACTCAATTGAATATAAGCAACAGCGAGGCTCTGCGTTTCTATGCACAGTTTGCCGACGTTGTCGTTCTTGCCCGCGAGCTTAATCTGGAGCAGGTAGCCGAGATTCACCGAATTATTGTTCAGGAGAATATCTGCGGACCAAAAGGCGAGCTTATAAGAATAGAAATGTTCTGTCACGGAGCATTGTGTATGGCTATTTCGGGAAAATGCTACCTTTCGTTGCATCAGCTGGGACGCAGTGCCAATCGAGGCGAATGTATGCAGGTATGCCGCCGAGGATATATTGTAAAGGACCGCGAGAGCGACATTGAGCTTGAGGTAGACAACAAATATATTATGTCGCCCAAAGACCTTAAGACACTGCGCTTTATGGACAAGATGATAGAGGCCGGAGTAAGAGTATTCAAGATTGAGGGACGCGCCCGAGGACCCGAATATGTGAGCACCGTTGTAAATTGCTACCGCGAGGCTCTTGAGGCTTATATCGACGGCACATTCACCGACGAGAAGAAAGACGAGTGGGACACACGCCTCGCCACAGTCTTTAACCGCGGATTCTGGGACGGCTACTATCTTGGACAGAAGATTGGCGAGTGGAGCAACAAATATGGTTCGCAAGCTACAGAGCGCAAGGTTTACATTGGTCGCGGAATAAAATATTTCTCAAAATTGGGAGTAGGAGAGTTTCTCATAGAGGCCGGCGAGATTAGCGTCGGCGACAAACTGCTCATCACAGGCCCGACAACCGGAGCAATGTATCTCGACCTTGAGGAGGCTCGCGTAGACCTTAAGGCTGTCGATACTGTGCCCAAAGGTGTATATGTATCGTTCAAGGTTCCTGCAAAGGTACGCCCCGCCGACAAGCTGTACAAGATTGTAAGCACAGGCAACAGTTGCGATTGATAGCCACAGAAAGATGCTAAGACCCCAACCATTAGCTGCCGGCGACACCGTTGCGATAGTATCTCCGGCCGGAGCCATCAAAGAGCACTCCATTGTAGAGGGAGCCGCAGCTACACTGCGCCGTTGGGGATTAAACCCCATTATCTCCCAGCACTGTCTAGATTGCAGCGGATATTATGCTGGCAGTGTGCAGGAGCGCACCGACGACCTTACGAGTATACTCGCCGACAACAATGTAAAGGCTATCCTCTGCGCCTATGGAGGCTACGGCTGCGTACATATTCTGCAGGCTGTTGCACCCTTCATCGAAAAGCATCCAAAATGGATTATCGGAATGAGCGACTGCTCGGCTCTTCACGCAGTGTGTGTAAGCAAAGACATTATGTCGTTGCACGCCCCACAATGCCGCCATCTGTCGGAGTTCCCCGACGATGATGCATCAACGGCGCTGCGCAACATTCTTTTCGGCGAGGATGTATCGTACTGCACAGCAACGCACCCATTGAATATAAAAGGAGAGGGAGAGGGAACGCTCGTGGGCGGCAACCTTTCAGTACTATGTTCTCTTATGCGTACCCCATACGATATTTTCGCACCCGGCAGAATATTGTTCATCGAGGATGTCAATGAGCCTCTCTACCGCATAGAGCGTATGCTCTACAATCTAAAATTGGCCGGCATATTCGACACGCTGGCAGGAATAATAGTAGGAGAATTTGCACAAACAAAAGAGTGCCCCTCTATGGGAGGCACTCTATACGAAATAATCCACAATATAGTAAAGGAGTATAATATCCCTGTATGCTTCGGATTCCCCGTAGGGCACTGCAAAGAGAATATGCCTATTATCGAGGGCTCCTACGCGACACTAAAGGTAGACGACAGCGGCGTTACCCTTAAAATGTAATTACATTATAGCTACAAGTTCCATTTCAAAGACCAGAGTAGAATAGCCGGGAATAGGGCCACTCGCTCTTTTTCCGTATCCAAGTTCCTGAGGGATAAATACACGCCAACAATCACCCACACTCATCTGGGTAAGCGCTATCTGCCAACCGACAATAAGGTCGGAGAGACGAAAAGCCTCGGGATAACCTCTTTTGTAGCTATTATCAAATTCCTTTCCGTTTATAAGCGTTCCTTTGTAGTGTACGGTAACAACATTATGTAGTGCAGGATGCTTGCCACCCTTTCCGCTGTTTATTACCTCATATAGCACTCCCTGAGATATCTCCTTTACCCCCTCGCGATTACGCAATTCGGCAAGAAAAGCCTCGTTGCGTTCCTTGTAAGCCTCGTTCTTTGCCATACTCTACTCCTCGGCCATCAGTTGTTCAATAGCACGACACAATTGGTCAGGACAAGATGTTGGCTTGCCGTTGCAGGTAATTCCGTTGAGAGTATCTATAATCTCTTTGTAACTTTTACCCTTTACCAACTGCGATATTCCCTTAAGATTACCATTACAGCCACCATAGAATTTAACATCTACCAGATGGCCATTCTCGCCCATTACCTCAATGACACGCGAGCAGGTTCCCTGTGTGAAATAAGTGACACTTTTCATTTATTCTCCATTTTTGTTTTAAATACAAGAGCATAAAGCTTCATCTGCTTTATCATTGCAACAAGACCATTGCTGCGAGTGGGAGAGAGATGGTCGCGCAGGCCTATAGCCTCAACAAAATAGGGCTCATTGTCGAGAATCTCATCGGGAGTGTGCCCCGAGTAGACCTTTACAAGCAACGACACTATTCCCTTTACAATGAGAGCATCACTCTCTGCCTGATAGATAATCTTACCATCCTCAAGGTCGGCCTGTAACCATACACGACTCTGACATCCCTCTATAAGATTATTGTCAGTCTTATATTTTTCATCGAGAGGAGGCTGTTCCGAGCCCATATCAATAAGCAGTTGATAGCGGTCCATCCAATCATCAAAGGCACTAAACTCTTCGATAATCTCCTCTTGTTTATTTTTTATTGTATCCATTTACTTTTCGTTATAAATTACATTAAGCACCGTTTGTCCTACCGCCTTAAGCGTCTCGGATGATATCCACTCCATATTATCCTTTACAGTGTGATGATAGGGACCGAATCCATTAGGACTATCAGGGTCGTAGTTTATTATGTCAATACAGGGAATGCCCAAAAAGCGGTTCACATAAAGATGGTCGTCGGTAATATAGCCACCATCCTCATTCACGAACATATTGCCGTAGCCTAGACGCTTAGCCTGCGCCCACACTTTTTTCACAATATTCTCGGCATAATGTTTGGATATTCCCTCAACGTTGAACTTTGAGTCGGGCGCTCCGACAATGTCGAGCAGAATGCCGAAGCGGGCATTGTAGTTGCTCTTATGAGGCAGGCGCGCCCAATATTGCGAGCCGAGAGCCCAAGAGTTCTCCACCGCCGATGTCTCCTTTTCGTGAATGCCATAGTCCTCAACGTCGAAGAGCACAATATCTACACCTACCTCTGTGGGAGCATAGGCAAGATGGCGTGCAATCTCCACAAGCACTCCTACTCCGCTGCCACCGTCGTTGGCACCATCTATAGCCTTATAGTGGTTCGATGGGTCGGGGTCCGAGTCGGCCCAGGGGCGTGTATCCCAATGGGCGCACAAGAGCACTCTCTTTCTCTTTTCGGGAGCAAATTGTGCAATGATATTGCGTGCCGACAATCTGTCGCCATTGTATGCAAGAACCTCGAATCGCTGCGAAACGACATCTGCGCCATAAGAGCGCATAATATCCTCGAGCCAATCGCCACATTTTATATGAGCCTCGCTATTGGGGACACGCGGTCCAAAAGCCACCTGTTTTTCCACAAAGCTATAGGCACTGTCGCCATTGAATATTGGAACGACAACAGCCATAGGCACCTCTGCCGGCGCACTTTTCTTTGCTGTTGTAGAGCCGCACGACACAAAGAATGTAGCTATTACAAGCAGGAATGTCAGTAGACCTCTCATAATGTTTGTTATCTGTTCAATTTCCAGGTAGCACCATCCTTGCCGTCCTTAATCTCGAATCCTAGCGCCGCAAGTTCGTTGCGTATCTTGTCGCTGGTAGCCCAATCCTTTACTGCCTTTGCCGCCTGACGCTGCTCGAGAAGCATATCAACGACCTTACCGAATGCAGCCTCACGCTCGCTGTCAGAGCCGCGCTCCTCCTTTAGACCAAGAATATCGAATGTAAAGAGGCGGAAGGTCTCCTTAAGATCGGCAAGGTCGTCGGCTGTTATTGTTGCTTTCTTGTCGGCAATCTGATTTATTGCACGCGAAGCATCGAACAGATGCGATATTACCTGTGCGGTATTCATATCATCGTTCATTGCATCGAAACATTTTGCACGCAAGCCTGCAACATCTACCGTTGTTGCGTCGCCGGCAGCGAGCGAGCCGAGAGTATTCCAAGCATCCATAAGGCGCTGCAATCCCTTTTCGGCAGCCTGCAAAGCCTCATTGCCAAAATCGACAGTGCTACGATAGTGCGCCTGCAATATGAAGAAACGGATAGTCATTGGCGAGTAAGGCTGTGAGAGCAACGGATGAGAGCCGCTGAAGAACTCACTGAGATTGATAAAGTTATTATAGGACTTACCCATCTTCTGACCGTTGATGGTAATCATATTGTTGTGCATCCAATATTTTACGACAGGCTTACCCATTGAGGCAACACCCTGCGCAATCTCGCACTCGTGGTGAGGGAAGATAAGGTCCATTCCTCCACCGTGAATATCGAACTGCTCGCCGAGATATTTGCGTCCCATAGCTGTACATTCGCAGTGCCATCCGGGGAAACCATCGCTCCAGGGCGAAGGCCAACGCATAATATGCTCGGGCTGCGCGCATTTCCACAGGGCAAAGTCGGCAGGATTACGCTTCTCGTGCTGTCCGTCAAGCTCGCGGGTGGTATTAAGGACATCATCGAGATTGCGTCCCGAGAGTACACCGTAATTGTGATCCTTGTCGTATTTTGCAACATCGAAATATACCGAGCCCTCGCTGACATAAGCGTATCCATTCTTAAGAATCTCCTCAACAAGCTGAATCTGCTCGATAATGTGGCCCGAAGCGTGAGGCTCGATGCTGGGAGGAAGAACGTTCAGTGCCTCCATCGCCTTGTGGTAACGCAATGTGTAGTGCTGCACAACCTCCATAGGCTCCAACTGTTCGAGTCGTGCCTTCTTTGCAATCTTGTCCTCGCCTGCATCAGCATCGTGCTCAAGATGGCCAACGTCGGTAATATTACGGACGTAACGCACCTTATAGCCCAGAGTCTGCAAATAGCGGAAGAGCACGTCAAAAGTAATTGCCGGACGAGCGTGTCCCAAATGAGCATCGCCATACACTGTAGGACCGCACACATACAGTCCGACGTTGGGTGCGTGCAACGGCTCAAAAACCTCTTTCTTACGCGACAGCGTATTATATATCATTAACTTATTCTCCATCATTCTATTTATTTTAGTTATCTATCTGTTTCGCATCTAAGATGCGAAGATAATGATAAAAAATCAAATTGTAAACAGAAAAAAGAGAATAGAGCATAAAAAACTCTTTTTACAATGCTTTATACCATTCTGCGCAAGATAAAAGTCTATTATTTACGATAATCCTTCAGAAGTTCCTGCAAATGTTGGCGGGTAAAGAATATACGGCTCTTTACCGTGCCGAGCGGGAGGCCCAAGCGTTCGGCAATCTCGCGATACTTAAAGCCCGAAAGATGCATCATAAAGGGGACGCGATACTCTTTTGGCAGAGCATTCACCACTCTATATATCTCTTTTGTATCGTAGTTATTCTCCGTAGTATAGGTATCAAACTCCTGCGACTGGTTCATATGATAGAGATTGTCTGTCCTATCCACGAATGTCTGGTCGCGCACAACCTTACGGTAATTGTTTATGAATATATTGCGCATAATGGTATATACCCACCCTTTGAAATTGGTATCGGGCATATATTTATCCATATTATCAAGCGCTTTAAGCGACGTTTCCTGCAAGAGATCATTTGCTTCCTCTCTATCGGCTGTCAGTTTATAAGCGAATCGTTGCAGCTCCGATTGCACCTCCAGCAGCTCTCTCCTAAACTTTGCAGTGTCCAATTTTAGTTATTTTTTATGTATACTAATATTAAACACCTAAACGGCAGCATTTGTTTTTTGCCGCTGCATTTTATTATGCGAATCAGCGTCCGCCCGACAACAGATTCAACAGAGAGGGAGACTTTTTCTCCATAAGATCATACACCGCCGAACAGACAAAGATAACAACGGCAACCGAAGCCAAAGAAATCAGTATAAGCAGCAGAGGATTATCGGTAGGCCCCGACAAAAGATAGAGCATCTTAATTACCGGCCCGATGATTAGCCCGTGCAACGCATACACAAAGAACGAGCGGGCCGACAATTCTGGAACGCGGCACAGGATAGCATTGCGATACAATGTTGATAACAAATACAATAGCGCCACAAACTTAACAATAGTAGCCATCAACGAAAGAGCCACATAAAAGGGCGAGTCGCCAAGATTGAACATAAAAAAGGAGACAGGAAGATAGAGCACAAGAGCCGTAACACCCACCCTTTTGCCTATATTTTCTAAATTAGCATTATGCAGACGCAGCCAAGCACCAATAGAGAAAAAGAGTATCGAATAAAAGTCTATCCCGTGAATATCTACATTCACTCCGCACGACACACACACAATGAGCGCCAACAGTGTCACGGCGCCTACCCATCTGTTGCGTAAGAGCCAATAGAACAGCGGGGCAAGCAACGATACTACCATAAGGTCGCGCACGAACCACAAAGGACCGTTCACCGGAATATCACCCGAATAATAGAATGCCCAATAGCCCGAAAGATACTTTACGACAGAGAATTCCTCGCCGCTCTGCATAGAAAGCCCACCAAGAAGATTGCTCGACTTTACATAGAACAGCAACAAGGCAATGCTGTTCCACAGAATATAAGGAACAAGTAGCGTACGCACTCTGTTACGCCACTTTTCCTTGAAATAAAAGATTTTCTTAGGCTGTTCACCCGTGAAGAAAAAATAGCCCGACAACAGAAAGAATATTGCCACGCACGAGGGGAACAGCACATTTACGATATTACGAAAATAGAATATCAGCCACCTGGGCCACTGAGGAGCCTCGCCCGTCCACTGGGTCACCAGATTGAACAGATTGGCGTGCAACATCACAACCCCGACAATCAACGGGGCGCGCAAGCAGGCTATTGCCTTAGACTTTTTCGGGCGGCTGTTCATCTATTTACGGTCATTCTCTATGAGTTGCAGCAGACGCTCAATAGCCTCCTCCTCGGGAATATTCTTCTCGACACACTCCTTGCAACGATAGAGGCTCACCTTTCCGCGGGCAGCGCCCACGTAACCATAGTCTGCATCGGCCATTTCTCCGGGGCCATTCACTATACAGCCCATCACTCCAATCTTAAGACCTTTAAGATGCGCTGTTGCCGCCTTTATTCGGGCGAGAGTACCCTGTAGGTCGTACATTGTACGGCCACAACCCGGACAAGCAATATATTCGGTCTTACTTATTCGGGCGCGTGTAGCCTGCAATATTCCAAAAGCAATGGAGTTTATCTCATTGCCGCACACATTGGCATCATCTATCCACACGCCATCGACAAGGCCATCGATAAGAAGGACGCCAAGATCGGCTGCAGCCTTTATGCGCAGAGTATCGACACTGTCATCGCCGTACGAACGACGCACGACAACGGGAGTATCTACTCCGGCAACAGAGAGCTTATGCACAATAGCGCGCAGCTCACCAACGGGATTAGCGTGCTCGCTGACAGCAACCAATATCACATTCTTCTGCGCCTTTAGAGACTTCAAAGCGTTGTCGGTCAGAGAGCTATAATCAACCTTTACGAATATAGTGTCGCCGCAGGCTGTTGCAAGCTCGCCGATATTATAAAGTTTTATTTCATCGGCAATATAGTCGGGAGTAAGGTCCTTATTCTCGGCACCGGGAGCGCCAACAACAACCGGGACATTCGCTCCGCCGACATTCGCGACAGCAGTTGTTGCACGACGCACCGGCTGCTGATAATTAAAGTCGGGAGCAGCCACTGCATCGATACAGGGGTGCCCTGCTCTCTGAGCAATATATTCTGTAAGTTCTTTTGCCACCGGAATCTCATTCTCGGGAGCCTCGGCCAACGACACACGCACAGTGTCGCCTATGCCATCGGCAAGCAATGCGCCAATGCCCACCGCACTCTTTATGCGGCCATCCTCGGCGTCACCAGCCTCTGTCACTCCAAGATGCAGAGGAAACATAATGCCTTCGGCATCCATTGCAGCAACAAGGCTACGCACGGTAGTTACCATCATTGCAGTATTGCTAGTCTTTATAGAGACTACCACATTCGAGAAATTCTCGTCACGGCAGATACGCAGAAACTCCATACACGACTCAACGACACCCGAAGGAGTGTCGCCGTAACGGCTCATTATCCTGTCGGAGAGCGAGCCGTGATTAACGCCCACTCTTATTGCCTTACCCTCTTTTTTACAAAGATTCAGAAAAGCGACGAAACGTTCGCGCAAGCGTGCAAGTTCCTCGGCATACTCGCTGTCGGTGTAATCAATATGCTTGAACGTACGCGCCGCATCGACATAATTGCCGGGATTAACGCGCACCTTATCGGCATATTGCGCTGCAACGTCGGCAACCGATGCATTAAAATGAACGTCGGCAACAAGAGGGACATTGCATCCACGCTTCTTAAGAGACGACTTTATCTCGCCCATATTCACAGCCTCGCGACTGCCCTGCGTTGTCAGACGGACAATCTCACCTCCACGCTCGACGATGCGGAGAATCTGCTGCACACTACCATCGGTGTCCATTGTCGATGTATTTGTCATAGACTGCACCCTCACAGGATGCTCACAGCCTATGGATACACCGCCGACATTTACCTCGACAGTCTTACGGCGGGAATAATTGAAAATATTAAATTCAATTTGTCTTGAACTCATATTTCAGTTCCTTAAGTTCTTCGTTAGCCTTCTCTATCTTCTTCTTAAGATTCTCTTTATAGGCAGCCAGACGCTCGGCAAGAGCTGCATCGGACAACGACAGCATCTCAACAGCAAGGATTCCTGCATTCAACGCTGCATTTATTCCTACTGTAGCTACAGGAATTCCGGGAGGCATCTGAACAATGGCAAGAAGAGCATCCATTCCATCGAGAGTGCTATTGATAGGCACGCCGATAACAGGCAGTGTGGTGCTTGCCGCAATTACGCCGGGAAGGTGAGCCGCCATTCCTGCCGCAGCAATTATAATTTTAACGCCACGCTCTTTGGCACCCTTTGCAAACTCCTCTACAGCCTCGGGGGTACGATGAGCCGAAAGGGCATTAACCTCGAAAGGAACCTGCATCTCATTCAAAAAATCAGTTGCTTTCTTCATTACAGGAAGGTCCGATGTACTTCCCATTATAACACTTACTATTGCATTCATATTATTGTTTGTTTTAATTTATATTCAAAGTAAATCAGGGACGCTCCTTTATCACACCCTTTCTGTAGGCGTAAAGAAGCTTTTCAAGGTCGGCAATCTTAAGACGTATGCCTCGTCCCATATCAGTATCGCTCACTCTTTCGCGACGTCCCGTCATTTCTACAATCTGTGTTGTACTCTCAATGTCGGAACCATTGCGTATAGCTTCCTCGGTAGAATCGAACGGAGTATGCTGCACAAGCTGGAAGCCCTTACTGTGATAGACGAGCGTATATCCCGCAATACCTGTTCTATTGTGATACACCTTAGAGAATCCTCCATCGATGACCATCAAGCGACCGTCGGCCTTTATAGGAGTCTCTCCCTTGCCCACACGCACAGGAACGTGTCCGTTTATTATGTGTCTATGCTCACCTTTTACTCCAAACTCATCGAGTATCCTATCGCAAATATCGGGATTGTCGCGCAGTATATAATACCATCCTTTAGGCTCTTTCTGTACCTCTTTATCGTCGAGAAGATAACGCTCGAATGTAGCCATACGGGCCTTACCGAAGAGCGGTGATTCGGGACCGCACCACAGATACCAGAAAAAGTCGGCTGCGGCCATACGCGATTCAGCATCAAGGTCGTTGTCAAATGCCAGACGAGCCATACGCTCGACCTTTTTCATAAGTTCCTTACCCTTTACAGGAACACCGCCAAAGACAACTTCTCGCATAGAGCCATCCTCGTTTATAGGTATTGCCGCGTGGAACATAAGATTCGAATTATATATAGCATACATTCCTCCGCGCATAAGCAGACAGTTCACGTGATTCTGCAAACGCTCGCTGCGCATAAAAGAGTGACGCAGACGCTCCATAAGGTCGTTCTCCTCGGAGGTAAGAGCATAAGGATTGGCAGGGTCGAGAGTAGACCACAGTTTATCCTTAAGTTCATACTCCTTGCCGCCAATGGTTACCACTCCACGCTCTTTGTCTATATGCTCCATCAGACAGCGGTCGTTCATTCCCCACTCGGGATGCGCCATTGCTATCTGACCCGACAATTTAAACTCAATGACCGACACAGCCTTATGCATCTGCGCAATCAGTCGAACATCCTTATCGGTAAAGTTGGTACGCTCCTCATCTACACGAGGCTGATAAATCTCGCAAGGGTCGTCGGCATACTGCTCCATAGCAAATGTTGCCAAAGGAACCATATTTATAGCGTAACCATCCTCGAGGGTTGTAGTATTTGCATCGCGCAACGACAATCGCAGCACGCTGGCAATACAGCAAAGGTTACCGGCAGCAGCACCCATCCAAAGAACATCGTGGTTACCCCACGTAATATCAAGATGATGGTAATTGCACAGAGTATCCATAATAAGATGCGCACCCGGTCCACGGTCGAAAATATCGCCAAGAATATGCAAGCGGTCAATAGCTAAGCGCTGTATAAGATAGCATAGAGCGGTTATAAAATGCCCTGCTCGGCCCGTACCAATAATAGTCTTTACAATAACAAGAAGATACTCCTGCTTGTTTCGGTCGTCGGCCGACTCGTGCAAAAGCTCCTCAATTATATATACATACTCCTCGGGGAGGCTCTTACGCACCTTTGAACGTGTATATTTCGACGACACGCTACGGCACACCTTTATAAGGCGATTAAGTGCCACAGCATAATATTCGTTCATATCAACACCCTCCTGCTCCATAAGTTTAAGCTTCTCCTCGGGGTAATATATGAGTGTACAAAGATCCTTTCTCTCCTGTTCCGAGACAGTGTCGGCAAAAAGGTCATTAACCTTACGCTTTATATCTCCCGACGCATTGCGCAGAATGTGGTCAAAAGCCTCATTCTCGCCGTGAAGGTCGGCAAGAAAATGCTCGGTAGGCTTAGGCAGATGGAGTATCGCCTCGAGATTGATAATCTCGGTAGTTACACTCGACACTGTAGGAAAATCGCGTGCCAATAGACGCAAATAACGCAGGTCCTCTTTAACCTCCTCAATTGTTATATTTTGCTTTGCCATACTACTGAAAATTCATTCTACAGGGCACAATATGCCCAAATAAACGTATAGCACAAAAATAGAGCTATTTTTTTAAAAAGACAAAGATTTTGAATGATTGGTTAGACAATAATATTTAAAAAAAATCAGCCCCCGATTTTCGGAGGCTGAACTATAAGTCAGGGAAAGACAAATCATCCCAAAGCCGCAAACACTATAGCCATTATACAGAGAATTCCTACAGGAACAGCGACACAGATACTAGTTACTTTTGCAATATAATTATTACGTTTTATTTTAGCATTTTTGCGTTCAATCTCTTTATTCAGTTCCACCACTCTGTCATATTCTGCACGGCCGGCTTTTGTAATTCCAGCTTTTGAATAGTTCTTTTCCCTAAAAATATTATAACGAGTGGCAGCCCCCGGATAAGCACACAGTTTTTCCTCTACGTTAATATTACCAATATACAATCTGTTTCGCGAGGTATCCCATTTACTTAAAGAGTAGTCCCAGGAATAAGGAATAACAAATTCTATTGTTTGGTTAGTAGTATAAGGATTAAGTGAATGTGAACCTAATTCAGTTTTAATGCTAGTATACTCTTTTATAGCTTCAAGATTAGTTTCTTCAATAGGAAGTTCCCATTTAGAATAAGGAGGAATAGACAATGTAATACTACTTTCATTAGTACTTACACTATTTATAGCATCCTGCACATTATTGTAGGTTGTGCTTCTACCCGAACGAACATCTTTAAACAATTCTCTTGAATATCCATCATAAATTACATAACATTTTGATTTATCGAGGATAAGATATTTGTTTGTTTTATTCTCGATACAAAATTTCATTATACGATTTTTATTGAGGCTATATATTACATTAAAGCCATCGTAGAATGCTGTCAATGTAGAATTATCGCATTTTGCATCCTCATCCATTGGTTGTATAGTATACTCAAAAGTATTTACTATTGCTGTAACATTTGGAAGCGGCAATAATTCTTTTGTCTTACACGAAAATAAAATAGACGATAAGAAAAGAATACTCAATAAATGAGCAAGCGATTTTGTTATCCTTTTCATAGTATAATATAAATTATGTTAGTACCACAACTCCCTAAACAGTACTACAATTTATATTAAATAAAAAAGACGTGGGAGTTTCTACTTCTCGCCTATCCCACTGTCTGGCCTTCGCATTGCCTCACCCAAGGATAAGCAACGCAGACAGCCCACGCCGTAATATTATACGACAGCACTTTCCGCCACACAAGCAGAAAGATGTATAATACAACAAACGTGAACGTTTCGTTGCCGTTTCTTCTTGGGTTCAAAGTTGCGAAGTTTGACAGTAGAAGATAACGTTCGTAACGTCCTTAAAAAATATGTCACCAGCCGCTTAACACAAGCAGCTGATTATGAGTACAAAATTATAAAAATATATTAGACAAACAAAGAGAAATAAGAATTGCATTCACTCTTTTCTGAGCCTTGCCACGGGAATATGCAATTGTTCGCGATATTTTGCCACCGTGCGGCGAGCCATTGTAAAGCCCTGCTCTTGCAGTTTCTCCATCAGTTCATTATCGGTCAAAGGACTGTTCTTATCCTCATTATCAACAAGTTCGCGTAGGCTACGATAAAGCTCGCGCACCGAAATTTCGGCACCGTCGCTCATCGTCACGCCATCGTTAAAGAAATATTTAAGCGGGAATATTCCCCACGGCAACTGAGCATATTTACTATTGCTCACACGCGATATTGTAGAAATGTCGTAGCCTGTCTCTTTGGCAATATCCTCGAGAATCATAGGCTTAAGCAGAGCCTCATCGCCGCCCGAGACAAAGAACGGCTTTTGCACCTTTACAATGGCCTTCATTGTGTCGAGCAGTGTCTTTTCGCGCTGCTTTACTGCGCTTATGAATCCTTTGGCCGAATCAATCTTCTGCTTAAGGAATTGCGCCGCAGCCTTACTCTCGGCACTGCTGCTCTGCGCCTGCTCATCGAGCATCTCCTGATACTCGTTGCTCACACGTAATTCGGGCACGAACATATTGTTCAGCGTCACGCTCACACTCTCGCCCTGAATATCTATCGTAAAGTCGGGGATTATCTGCTGACGGTTAAAGCCCACACTCTCGGCAAGAGCTGCTCCCGGACGAGGATTCAGACGCACAATGTCGTTTATAGCCTCGCGACACTCGGTAGCATCGACGCCCAGCTTTTCGGGCAGCGCGTCCCAATGTTTCTTGCTAAAATAGGAGTAGAATTCTGAAACTATTCTCTTGTGCAACGAAACGTCGTGTTGCGACTCTATGCGCTCCAACTGCAGTAGCAGACACTCCTGAAGCGACGTCGCCCCTATTCCTGCCGGTTCGAATGTCTGTATCATTCCAAGCACTCGGCCCACACTCTCCTCGTTGCAATCAACGCCGTAGTATATCGACAGTTCATCGACAATCTCTGCGAGTGGCTTATGCAGCAGGCCATCCTCCTCGAGCGAGCCTATAAGATACTCGCCAATAACAGCCTCATCGGCAGTGAGGGTAAGCTCGCCCAACTGCTCAAGCAGAGTATCTCCAAAGGAGAGGTCGGCACCCACAGGAATCTCACCCGACACAGTGCCTCCCGGACGATAGTCCCAACCATATTCTGGAACGTCCTCCTCGGTACGGTAATCATCGGCAGAATTAAGCATATTATCCTCGTGCGAAGAGTCGGCAATTGAATCGAGAGAACCTTGTTCCGGTTCTACCGATTCAAGCGCGGGATTATCCATCACCTCGCTTCTCACCCTATCCTCAAGCTCCACGGTAGTAAGCTCCAACAGGCGCACCACCAGCACCTGTTGAGGCGATAGTGTCTGCGTCTGAATCTGCGTCTGCGACTGTGTCTGTATGAGAGAATTCTTTATCATCTTTAATATTCGAAACTGCTGCCTCCCAAAAACTCTCTTATAACAGAGGTTGGCGGCAGTTCTTTGTCCTGCAAAGGTACAATATATTTCATAAATTTCAATAATCGGCGAGCCACCGAGTATTCCGGAATATTCTGCGGCACGTCACGCAATAGAGGCTCAACGTGCGGCTTAAGCACCGCAAGTTCGTAGAGCAGTGCCGAATTGAACATTACGTCGGCATTCTCCTGATAGGGGAAAATCCACTGCTCCTCGCCCTCGCGCACATTGGGCCACTGCCTTATTGTCTCAACAGCCGAATAGCCGCGATATTTATAGTCGCGCAATATACGGCGCAACAGACGATTGTCGGATGTAGGAATATAATTATGATAATCGAGCTTTATGGATGTCAGTGCCGATACATAAACGCGATATTTGTCCGACTCGGGAATCTGCTCGGTGAGCATAGGGTTAAGACCGTGCGTTCCCTCAATCACAAGCACCATCTGAGAGGTCAGCTTAAACTTCTTACCTGTAAATTCGCGCTTGCCTGTCTGGAAATTATATCGCGGGATATCAACCTCTTCTCCGGCAAGAATGCGGGTGAGCGTTGCATTGAAATAGGGAAGGTCGATAGAGTATATAGACTCAAAATCGTAGTCGCCATTCTCTTTGCGCGGAGTATCGCAACGGTTCAGAAAAAAGTCGTCGAGAGATATTGCATAGGGCTTTAGTCCGCAAGCTATAAGATGCACGCTCAGGCGCTTGCTTGTGGTTGTCTTTCCCGACGAAGAGGGGCCGGCAATAAGTATCACCCGCGCGTTACGCTCCTTAATCTCATCGGCAATAAAAGATATTCGCTTCTCCTGCAGAGCCTCCGACACATTCACAAGGGCTACTCCGTAGCCGCTAAGCACCGCCTTGTTAAAGTCGCCTATAGTCTCAACACCCATAAGCTGATGCCATCGCAGACGTTCGGTAAAGCGCTCCTGCAATTTTGTCTGTTCGACCTTATCCTCCAACGACATTGGACAATCCTTATCGGGGATTCTCAGCAGTACACCCTCGCCAAACTTTTCAATCTCAAATAGCTTGATGTATGCTGTACTAGGCAAAAGGCCGCCATAATAAAAGTCAATATAATTGTCGAGGATATAATAGCTTGCATAAAGGTCG
Organism: Bacteroidaceae bacterium; assembly: GCA_017546785.1. Classification (GTDB taxonomy): domain Bacteria; phylum Bacteroidota; class Bacteroidia; order Bacteroidales; family Bacteroidaceae; genus HGM04593. The sequence goes on from JAFYRW010000046.1 coordinate 95,968, forward strand.
CCGTAAGTCTCAAGCTGACGAACCTTGTCGGTGCGCCCTATTTCGGAAAAGACCTTTATGGCCTCTTGTGTGTGACACTCCACACGTTGGAAAGGAATATCGCGGGCTATTATATCGAGCATTGCATCGCGCACGGCATCAACCTCTTTTTCGGTAAGTTCAGTCTCCATACGGCAATAGTACCCGTTGGAGATTGGATTCTCCAATCGCACCACACGCCCAGGGAAAAGTTCGTGCATTGCCTTCATCATCACAAAGGTAAGCGAACGGACATATATACGCATACCATCGTCCGAGGTGATATTAAGAAACTCAATGTCCTTTGAAAGATAGACTCTATAGGTGAGTCCCACGACCTCGTTGTTCACTCGCGCTGCAACAGGGCCGTACGGCAAATTAAGATTAAGGGCGTTGTAAATATCAACCAAAGAGGAGCCTTTGGGACATTCATAGCTCTCGTTACTGTTCTTGCAGAATATCTTAATCATAAGATTGAATTTTGGTTGCTCCGATGCGAAAATAGAAAAAAAACGGACAATTCAACGTTAAAATTAACTATTTATTGTTTTTTATACTTTAATTTAAAAGTGGCTGTTGCACATAATACAATATTTTAGTAATTTGCCGGCACTATAAAAAGCCTTAAAAGTATGGAGAAGCAGGCGCAATACATTAAAAGCATAGAGATTGACTCATTGTGGAGCAACCGTAAACATATATATTGGGAGCTTCGTCCCGATGTAAATATTCTTAGTGGCAGCAACGGTGTAGGCAAAAGCACCATCATAAACCGTTCGGCAAGGCAGCTAAAGATTATACGCGACCACCTTGTGACACGACAGCCCGAGGAGGGTGTACGATTCACATTCTACCCCGAGGATGCCACAGCAATACAGTTCGATGTTATAAGCAGCATCGACCGTCCGGTGCTCAACAGCGAGCTTCTCGAAAAAATATCGGGAGCCGATATTCGCACCGAGCTCGACTGGCAGCTCTATCATCTGCAGCGTCGCTATCTTAACTATCAGGTGAATATTGGCAACCGCATAATAGCATTGCTCACCTCGGGTAACCCCGACGACCAGAGGCTGGCCACCGAACTAACAAAATCAAAGAAGATTTTTCAGGATCTTATCGACGAGCTTTTTGCACCCACAGCAAAGACAATAGTACGCGACAGCAACGAGATATTCTTCAACCAATATGGCGAGAAGATACCGCCCTACATTCTCTCTTCGGGCGAGAAGCAGCTATTGGTAATAATGCTCACTGCGCTTGTGCAGGAGAATCGTCCGGCAGTGCTCTTTATGGACGAGCCCGAAATATCGCTGCACATTGAGTGGCAACAGAAGCTAATATCACTCATACGCACGCTGAACCCCAATGTCCAGATAATATTATGCACACACTCACCCGCAATAATAATGGACGGATGGATAGACGCCGTAACAGAGATTGAGGACATCACAAAATAGATACAGCGATGAAAAGACTCGCAGAATATCTTAATTCGGGATTCATAGAGGCAGCCAATGCCCTGCGTCCCAAAAGAGCCAGAACAATAATTGTCGCCTATGTAGAGAGCTACGACGACATTTCATTCTGGCGGACGGTATTCGATGAGTTCGAGAATGAGAAATTCCATTTCAAGGTAATGCTGCCTGCACGAGGCAAGCTCACAAAGGGCAAGAAGCAGGCAATGATGAATATGCTCGGCAGTTCGGTAGGCAAGAATATGATTGCCTGCGTAGACAGCGACTACGATTATCTTATGCAGGGCGCCACAGAGTCCTCTCGACAACTCATAAACAACCCCTATGTGCTGCACACATACGCCTATGCAATAGAGAATCTCAAATGCTACTCTCAGGGGCTTAAAAGAATTTGCGTACAGAGTACCCTCAACGACCTTGAGATTCTTGACTTTGTGTCGTTTATGAGCCTCTACTCAAAAATATGCTATCCTCTCTTCGTATGGAATATACTGCTCTATCGCAAGCACGATCTAAAGACTATGAGCATACAGAGATTCTGCGAGATTGTGCGCCTTACATCTTTTAATATAGACACTCCCGAGCACTCTCTAAAGCAGCTGTCGTTGCGCGTGAGTCATCATCTGACGCTGCTCGAGAAGAATATGCCCAATCTTTTACCCGAATATGAGGCTCTTAAGAGCGAATTCACACAATTGGGAATAAAAGAGGAAGAGACCTATTTTTACATACAGGGACACCATATTATGGACAGCGTGGTGCTACGAATGCTGGTACCCGTGTGCCGTCATCTGCGCAACAAACGCGAGACAGAGATTCAACGTTACGCCTGCCACCATCAGCAATATACGAACGAGTTGTCATCGTACCGACACAGCCAGTGCGACGTAAGCATAATGCTGCAGAAAAACACCAATTACAAGGAGGCTCCCCCCTACAAGCGTCTACAGCAGGATATACGCAATTTGTTGGATAGTCTGCAATTACATTCTCTTCCAGAAGACAGGAGCAAATAGCAACAGCACAGCAAAAAACTCCAGTCGTCCCACAAGCATCTGGAAGCAGTAGAACCATTTAAGAGCATCGGGCAATGTAGCCATTGCATTCGCCGTACAGTAGTTGCCTAATCCCGGACCCACATTACTCACACTCGAGAGCGAGAGTCCATAGGCATCTACAAGATTCAGTCCAAAGAACATATTTATAAATACGCC
>JAFYRW010000047.1 GCA_017546785.1 Bacteroidaceae bacterium
TAGCGTGCAAATATGATTGCTGCGAAACTTTCCGTAACGGCAAAGCAACTGTTTGGCTTGATGGTGAATGTTCTACAATCGATACAGAAGGTAACACGGTTGAATGTGATGATGAAGATGGACTTCCATTTTAAATTTTATCAATATTCTATATTTTGAATAAACAAAAGGGCATAGGACTAAATTTCTTGTGCTCTTTTGTTATATATGTGATAGTGATTTTATGAGTAATAAATAGTATGAGCAAAAAGAAAAGAATTGTAGTATTTACAGGGGCAGGTGTCAGTGCCGACAGTGGAATAGCAACCTTTCGTGATGCGGACGGTCTTTGGGCAAACTATCGCATTGAGGATGTGTATACTCCCGAGGCATTGAAAAATAATAGGGCAAAGGTTATTGATTTCTATAATATGCGACGCAAGGAATCTTTGACAAAGAAACCTAATGAGGGACATATTGCTATTGCCAAGTTAGAGCAATGGGCAGATGTTTGTGTGATTACTCAAAATGTAGATAATCTTCACGAACAGGCAGGCTCTACACGAGTATTGCATCTTCACGGAGAACTGATGAAGTTGCGTTCCGAGGAGAATCCCGAACTCATATATGATATTAACGAAGGATGGGAACAAAGTCTTGATGAGCGTGGCGAGGATGGGGCGTTGCTTCGCCCTCACATTGTCTTTTTTGGAGAAGATGTGCCTATGTTTGAATTGGCAAGCAGAATTGTTGAACACGCAGATATTCTGATAGTTGTAGGAACATCTCTTGCAGTATATCCTGCTGCCGCATTGCTTTATTTTATGCGTGATGAAGAGGTGCCTATTTATTTGGTTGACCCGGGCACCCCCGACACATCTATGATTCATAATCCTTTGACCCATATAAGAGAACGTGGTGCTGTGGGTGTGCCCCTCTTGGTGGAACAGCTGTGTAAAGAGTTGTCGTGATAAATATAACGATACAAAATTGATTAATACAAGAGGGCGACTCAAAAGTCATTTTGTAAAGAGAACTACCCCTGTCAGAATACACTCTGACAGGGGTAGCTTGTTCTAAAAGTGGGCTTTTGGGTCAGCCCCTTTTTATATAGTTGTTATAGTTTTGCACTATTTTTATAAGGGATTAACAGCGAGCTGTCGCCATAACTCAAGAAACGGAAGTCATTGGCAAGCGCATAATCGTATATCTGCTTCCAATTGCCGCCCACAAAAGCCGAAACGAGCAACAGCAATGTACTTTTGGGTTGATGGAAATTCGTGACAATAGCTTTCACTATGTGATACTTGTACCCTGGAGCTATAATTATCTGTGTATGCGAATGGAGTCTGTCTGTCCCCAAATGCTCCATATATGCAACAAGCGATTCAAGAGCCTCAACCGTAGACAGCGTGCAAGTATTGTCATAAGGCATCCACTGCGATACGTGCAGCTGCTCCTCGGGAATATCGGGGTTTTCATTGACCATTACGCCCAAATAGTAAAGGCTCTCGAGCGTACGTACCGATGTAGTACCTACAGCTATTGCATTTCCGCCAGCAACAATCAGCTTCCTGAGCAGGCCGAGACTGACCTCGATATACTCCTCGTGCATCTCGTGCTCACCTATAGAGTCACTCTTTACCGGCTTGAACGTACCCGCTCCCACGTGCAATGTCACCTCGGCAAGGTCGACACCGTTATCCTGCAATTCCTGCATCACGGCAGCAGTAAAATGGAGTCCGGCAGTGGGTGCTGCCACTGAGCCCTTTATTTTGGAATAGACTGTCTGATAGGTCTCCTTATCCTTTTCCTCGGTCTTGCGATTGAGGTAAGGAGGAATAGGAAGCTCGCCAGCCACCTCCAGCAGTTCGGCAAAGGAACAACCGCCATCCCAGGTAAAACGCACGCAGTTCACTGCACCCGTCTCGATGCGCTCGGCACAAAGTGTCACATCCCTACCCGCAACAGAGAATTGCTGTTTGAGCACACCGCTCTTCCAACGCGACGAATTCCCTACAAGGCATCGCCAAGAGCACCCACTTGTCTCCTGAAATATCAGCTGATAGTCATTGGGACTCTCAGGTTCAAGACAGAATATCTCTATTGTCGCACCTGTCTCCTTACGGAAACGCAGACGGGCCTGTATCACCTTTGTATTGTTGAAAATCATCAACGAGCCTGCAGGGATATGCTTCGGCAAATTTCCGAATGTATCGTGCGACACCCTGCCTGCATTATACAGCAAGAGTTTCGAGGTGTCTCTCTGCGCAAGAGGATATTTCGCTATCCTCTCATCTGGCAAATCATAATCATATTCGGCAATTGCAATATTACGGGTGTTGTCCATATTTTTTTATTTTATGTGCAAAGATAAGATTTTTCTGCGTGATTAGACACTACTTGGGAGCGCTAAATTCTATTGCACCACACAAACTGCCCCATTTTATAAAACGGCATAAACAAAAAGTGGCGAGTACCGAAATACCCGCCACCCATAAGTCAATATGAGGTCTATTTTTTACATCATACCGCCCATTCCACCCATTCCGGGAGCACCCATAGGAAGTTCGGGCTTATCCTCTTTCTTCTCTACTATTACACACTCGGTAGTGAGGAACATACCAGCGATTGACGCTGCATTCTCAAGAGCTACGCGGGTAACCTTGGCAGGGTCTACTACACCTGCTGCAAAGAGGTTCTCATAAACATCGGTACGGGCATTGTAACCGAAGTCGCCCTTACCCTCGCGAACCTTCTGCACAACCACAGCACCCTCTTTTCCTGCATTCGCAACAATCTGACGGAGGGGCTCCTCAATTGCACGCTTAACGATTGCAACACCTGTAGCCTCGTCGGAGTTCACAGTGGCAATGCCGTCGAGCGACTCGATTGCACGGATATATGTAACACCGCCACCGGGAACGATACCCTCCTCGATAGCTGCACGTGTAGCGCAGAGAGCATCGTCGACACGGTCCTTCTTCTCCTTCATCTCTACCTCCGATGCTGCACCTACATAAAGCACTGCAACACCGCCTGCAAGCTTGGCAAGACGCTCCTGGAGCTTCTCCTTGTCGTAATCGCTCTTTGTGGTTGAAATCTGAGCCTTGATCTGTGCCACACGCTGTGCAATAGCCTCCTTGTCGCCGTTACCGTCGACAATTGTAGTATTGTCCTTGCTTACGGTGATTCGGCCGCAAGTACCCAACATTTCGAGTGTAGCCTGTTCGAGCTTGATGCCCTTCTCCTCGCTGATAACGATACCGCCGGTGAGTACAGCTATATCCTCGAGCATATCCTTGCGACGGTCACCGAATCCGGGAGCCTTAACGGCACAAATCTTCAATTGTGTACGCAGACGGTTCACAACCAATGTAGTAAGAGCCTCGCTCTCTACATCCTCGGCAATGATAAGGAGAGGACGGCCTGTCTGTACGGCAGGCTCAAGAATGGGGAGCATATCCTTGAGGTTGGTAATCTTCTTGTCGTAGATGAGGACAAAAGGATTCTCCATATGGCACTCCATCTTCTCGGTATCGGTAATGAAATAGGGCGATAGATAACCGCGGTCGAACTGCATACCCTCAACAACACCAATTGTGGTATCGCGGCTCTTGGCCTCCTCGATTGTAATCACACCGTCCTTAGAAACCTTGCGCATAGCATCGGCAATGAGCTTACCGATCTCGGCGTCGTTGTTGGCAGAGA
>JAFYRW010000048.1 GCA_017546785.1 Bacteroidaceae bacterium
AATAATCGGTTGCAAATAAAATTTGCAACCGATTATTTTATCTGAGCCTTACTGCATCGCCCACCCGCAGTTCAACAAACTCCTTATATTGGGGATTCATCTTCATTATCTTTGAGAGCCTCACCCCATACTTTTGCGATATTGAATGCAGGCAGTCACCCGGCAGTGTCTTGTGGAAATAGTATGGACGCTTGGCCTTACTATTCTTCTTTTGCAGATATATTATATCACCCGCCTGTATCTTATAGTTTTTGTAAAGGTCGTTATACTTTATCAACTTACGGCGCGACACTCCTGTCTCTTTGGCAAGCGAGGCGAATGTATCGCCATCGTCGGCAACCACATAATAAAGGTCGTTCGATTTATACACCGCACGCATAGAGACGCCCGACAGCTGCTGAGCCGACAACTCTTTGGCAACCTTTTTTGTGGAGTATCTATCGTACTTATCGAGATTGTAACGCTCTATGAGGCTTATCAACTTTTGAGGATAGGCGGGGTCCTCGGCGTAACCGGCCTTTTTCAGTCCCTTTGCCCACCCCTCATAATCGGTTATTTTAAGTTCGAACAGCGAGGAGTAGCGGCTGCGTCCCGTAAGAAATAGCGAGTGGTCCTCGTAGGAGCCGCGCGGATGGTCGTAGACTCTGAAATAGCAGGTACGTCCATTATCGAACGACGTTGTCTTTTCCCCTTTCCAGCTTTTATCGGCCTTTATTCCAAAATGGTTGTTCGACTTTTTTGTCAGTTCACTATTGCCGGCACCCGACTCCAGCAGTCCCTGCGCAAGAGTGATGCTCGCCGGAATTCTATATTTCTCCATCTGCTCCACCGCAAGAGGATAATATGTAAGCACGTAACGCTCGTAGGAGTCGCGCGCCTGAGAGACCTCATCGGAGAGCGCTGTGCTGCTGCGCTGAGTGGTACAGGAGAATAATAACAGCACAAGAGAGAGTAATGGCAGTTTCTTCTTTATCATTGTAAATAAGTATTTCCGTTGCACAAAATAAATGAAATAATTGCTTATGCGCAAGTATTTGCCTATCTTCGCCTAACTAATAAGCAGAATATGAGAGAGCTAATCTTGCAATCGAGAGTAAGCGTCTGCTCCTTTGATGAATTTTCCGAAGAGGACCGACAGCTAATAGATGCCGCACGAGAGGCTGCCACAAGAGGCTATGCCCCCTACTCACGCTTTAATGTAGGGGCGGCGGTGCGACTCATCGACGGCACAATAGTAACAGGCAACAATCAGGAGAATGCCGCCTACCCATCGGGAATATGCGCCGAGCGCACCGCACTATTCTGGGCCGGCTCACAGCACCCCGACAAAGCAGTCGTCACGCTGGCAATAGCCGCACGCAACGACTGCGGAGAGCTTCCTGTACCTATCCCTCCTTGCGGAGCCTGCCGTCAGGTGATTCTCGAGACTGAGCAGCGCCACAATCGCCCTATGCGCATAATATTGTTCGGTACAAGAGAGAGCTATCTTATTGAGGATGGTTGCGAAGCGTTGCTTCCTCTGCGTTTCGACGCCGATTTTTTAGAATAGGAAAGAACAATGAAAAACAGTAAAAAGATAATATTCGTGTGTCACGGCAACATTTGCCGTTCACCTATGGCCGAATTTGTGATGAAGCATCTTGTCGCAAAGGAGGGCCTCGAGAATGAATATACAATAGAGTCGGCAGCCACCAGCCGCGAGGAGATTGGCAACGGCATCTATCCGCCGGCGGCACATACTCTTGCACAGCACAATATTGAGTGCAAGGGACACAGAGCGCGTCAGTTTACCATCGACGACTACAACATCAATGACATTGTGGTTGTTATGGAAGATTACAATGTACGCAACCTTTTGCGCATAATAGGATGCGACTGCGACAAGAAAGTGTGGAAACTGCTCGACTTTGTCGAAGAGACTCCCGCAAAATGTATGGGCAACGATATTTCCGACCCGTGGTATCACGGTAATTTCGACAAGACCTACAAGGAGATTCTTGCCGGATGCAAGGGCCTTGTAAAGTTCATCGGACAATGAGTATACAAAAAGTCACACCCCCCTGCGACGACAGGGTGATTATGGGCATTGACCCTGGAACAAACATTATGGGTTATGCTTTTATAGGCGTGAACGGCAACCGTGCACGTCTTATTGCTATGGGTGTCATCGACCTTAGAAAGTGTAAGGACTCGTATATGAAATTGGGCGAGATTTTTACACGCGTGCAGGGGCTTATTGCATCGTTTCTTCCCGACGAGCTTGCCATAGAGGCCCCCTTCTTTGGAAAGAATGTGCAAAGTATGCTTAAATTGGGACGTGCGCAGGGAGTAGCCATTGCTGCGGCTATCAGCCGTCAAGTTCCTATACACGAATATGCACCGTTAAAGATTAAGATGGCAATAACAGGCAACGGCTCGGCATCGAAAGAGCAGGTAGCCGATATGTTACGCCGGATGCTCAATATATCGAGCGATGAGATGCCTCATTTTATGGATGCCACCGATGCTCTAGGAGCTGCCTTTTGCCATTTCATACAACGCGGAAAGCCAACGAGCGAGAAGAAATATTCGTCGTGGGCCGACTTTGCGGCAAAGAATCCCGGCAAGATTTCTTAAAAAAAGCCGTTACTCGTAGAGTCGGTAGGTTGTTCTCAGCACCTGAAATTCGGTGCGTCTGTTAAGCTGATGACAAATTTCCTGCTGTTCCTCGTCGGGAAGCGCCTTTATAAAAGCCTCATCAAGAATATCGCCCTCCTTTAGGAAAGGATACTCCTCGCATATTTTCTTTGTGGCGTTTTTGGGCTTTTCTTCGCCGTATCCTACGGGGGTGAGTCGCGCAGCATCTATTCCCTTGTCTATAAGATATTTTACCACCGACTCGGCACGTTCCTGAGACAATTTAAGGTTATACTCGTCGCGGCCTCTAAAGTCGCAATGCGAACTGAGTTCAATGGTTACATTGGGGTTAAGCTCAAGCATATTGACAAGCTCATCGAGCGACGTTGCCGATTCAGCTGTCAATGTTGCCTTGTTGAATTCATAGAAGATATTCTCTATCAGCACGGGACGGGTAATAGTAGGCAGTTCAAAATTGAGATTATACATTCGTCTGCCCTCGACTGAGTCGGTCTTAAGCTCTTGCATAGCATTAAGATAGCCTTTGCAGGTTCCCAAAAGCACATATTCCACTCCGGGATTCACCCGCACGCTGTACGAGCCGTCGTTCATCACTCCGAAGCTGCTGTTTGTGCCGTCGTTGCCTATCATTCTTATTATGCCGTCGGGTAGTTCATAGCCATCTTTCTCGTATATCCAGCCACTGAGAATATGCACCGTCTCGGGGAGGAAGAAAGAGTATATGTGGTCCCAGCCGCGAGCATCGCCTCTGTTCGACGAAAAATAACCGCGATAGAGTCCGGGAGCGAATGTTATTCCAAAATCATCGCCATTGGAATTTATCGGAGCCATCATATTGCTCACCTGCCACAGTGTGTCGCCCTGAAGCGTTGCGCAGAAAATATCGAGGCCGCCCATTCCCGGATAGCCGTTGGACGAGAAAAAAAGTTCCCCTTTGGGGCCGAACGAGGGAAAAAGTTCGTCGCAGTCGGTATTTATTCCTGCGCCAATATTCTCGACGATGCCCTCGAGACTCTTGTTCTTACCAATATAATAGCGCCAAATGTCGAACCCTCCTTGACCGCCCGACATATTAGAGGAGAAGTAGAGCCACTCGCTGTCGGGAGAGACTGCCGGATGGGCATACGACGAGAGGGTGTCAGAGGATATTATTATCTTTTCGGGGGCACCCCAAGCTGCGTCGCTGCGGGTACTGCGGTACAATTCTGCGTAACGGGGAAATTCAGGGTCGGTTGTGCAGCGTGTAAAATACATTACCTTACCGTCGGGAGTAAAGGCGCAGGCTCCATCCTCGAATTCGCTGTTAATCTCGGCGTCAATCTTTTCGGTCTTTTGCCATTTGCCATTCTCGTCGCGCTTATTCATAAAAAAGTCGGCGCACTTTTGCCCTGTAATGCCACTTATCTCATCGCCTTTGGCCTCTTTGCGGGTAGAGGTAAACATTATCATTGTTGTATCGGCACCTACATACGTTGGACAATAGTCGCTACGCTGGCCGTTAAGCTCGACAGCCTTTTTGACAATGTAACGGGTGGGATTCTTTTTCCACTCTTGCGACTGCAGGGCTGTCTGAAGGCCCATTTGTGCTATGTGGTCGTCAGAAACCTGCTCGAGATATTTCTCGTAGCTCTTTATGGCAGCCTTATATTCGCCACACTCCAATTGCGCCGCTGCCAGAGAGCGGTAAAGCAGAGAATCGGGATATTTGTAACGAATAGCATTCTGATAAGATGCCGCCGCGCGCTGCGGATTATTCGAGCGGCGATAACATTCGGCCATTTTCCAAGCAACCTCTCCACGCTTCGCCTTGTCCTTTGCCGATATTTGAGTATAGGCTTTTCGATACTGTTTGGCTGCATCGAAATATTCATTTATAGCAAACAGTTGCTCGCCTTTGCGTATAGCCTTACCGCTGCTGCACGAAACGGCAATCGTCAGTGCAACAAAGTAAATTATATATAGTGCTGTCCTTTTCATTCTAAGCATTGCAATAATGGCAGATATGCGCGCGTACTTATAATAACTACAAATTCGGTCTTTTATTGTGTGCGGGGCGAAACAACTCTTTTTTACACCTTTTAGACAACCTTAAATTTTATTTTGTTTTTTAGGCAATTGCAGCAAAAAGCGACATTAAGGAGCAAAAATACACACTTCTTAATTCTTGATTATTAGCTCTTTATAATATTTTCTTTATAATATTTTCTTTATAATATTTTCTTTATAATTTAGCAAAAAATTTTAGCCATAAAACAGCTATAAAAAACTATAGAACAACTAAAATTCCACTTTATTTTTTTATGAAAAAATTATCATTTTTCTTGATTTTGTTGGTGACAAGCTGCTTAGTCTCTGTTGCACAGAACACAGACTACAGCGTATCGCACGGAGCGAACGTAAACATCACCCACGACACACACTACCCCAAGCAGGTAAGTATAGCGGGTACACACACCCAGAAGCAGGTGCTCAACAACATTGCATCGGCACCCGGTTGCGCTGCATATTTTGACAAGACAGCAACAGTGTTTACCGTAAAAGCCGGTGAGACCGTCACTCCCGACATTGTAATAAACGGCGCTTGGATGCACGGTTACGTTTACGTAGACTGGAACAACAACAAGCAGTTCGACGTAAAGATTGAGGGAACAGGCCCCTACACAAAAGGATCGGGCAACGAGCTTATGTGCTGGTCGCTCTATGGACATAATACCGACGGCGACAGCGGCTGGAACAGCGACGGCGTTCAACTTAACGGCGGTAACGTGCTTACACCCGGTTCGTTCAAGGTTCCCGCTGGACTCGAGGATGGCTCAACCTACCGTATGCGCTACAAGGTTGAGTGGAACAGCATAAATGCTGCCGGTGAGCCGGGAAACAAATTCATTACAGACGGTGGCTCTATAATTGACGTTACACTGAAAATATCGGGCACAGCCGAGGAAGGCGAGGAGATTGTTGCCGATTATCCTTTGGAGGATTACGAGGAGCCTCGAGTAGGCACAACACCCAACAGTTCAGTGTGGAACAAATTACCCGACGGACTACAGGCTACGTGGGGCTCACGCGACGTACACTACTCGTTGCACGAGGTTCCTCAGGATATTCAAAAGGACGAGACTACACTCTATGCGTGGCGAGGCGAGCGTGCCAACGTTCAGGCTGTGCTATATAGCAAGAGCGACCAGGGTACATTGTCGGTGCGTATGAGCGAATGGAAAAAGGACAACAAGGCAACAGGAATAAATGCTGCCGAGGCACGATTCGTGAATTATGTAATAACAGACAATTTCGACGCTTGCGGCAACAATCCTATGACAGAGCCCGAGTGGTTGGTAGCCGATGTGATAAACATTGACAAGCCCCACACTGTACCTGCAATGGAGACACGCCCCGTGTGGTGTACTGTAGAGGTTCCCCGCGATGCAAAGGCCGGAACATATGTTTCTCTGTTGGAGATTGTGGACAGCAGCAACAAGGTAGTAAAGAGCCTCACATTGAACATAAATGTAGTGGACCGCACATTGCCCACCGTTGCCGAGCAGAAATTCCATCTTGACTTCTGGCAGCAGCCCTACTCTGTGAGCCGTTACCACAAGGTTGAGCGTTGGAGCAACGACCATATTGAGGCTCTGCGCCCCTATCTTAAGGCATTGGGACGCGCAGGACAGCGCACCGTTTCGGCAATTATGTTCTACGAGCCTTGGGGCGAACAGACTCATATTCCCGACCGCTTTGAGCCTATGGTTCAGACAACAAAGAAGAGCAACGGCGAGTGGGCATACGACTACACCGTATTTGACAAATATGTTGAATTGTGTGAGGAGTGCGGAATAAGCAAGCAGATTAACTGCTTCAGTATGGTTCCCTGGGATATGAGCTTCCGCTACTACGACGAGGCAAGCGACTCATACAAGAACATCACAACAACCACAGGCACTACCGTGTACCGCGAATTGTGGACAAGCTTCTTGACTGCATTCAAAGAGCATCTTATAAAGAAAGGATGGTTCGAAAAGACCAATATTGCAATGGACGAGCGTGCCGAGAGTGATATGCTCAACGCATATAATATTGCAAACTCTTTGGGATTCAAGATGGCATTGGCCGGAAACTACCACTCTTCGCTCTGCGACAAATTGCAGGACTTCTGCGTGGCATTGGGACAGGACAAGCTATTCACTGCCGACCAACTAGCATCGCGCAAGGCAAAGAATCAGGTAACGACTGTGTACACAAGCTGCTCTAACGCCGAGCCTAACATATACACAAACTCCTACCCTGCCGAGGCAACCTTCCTGCCCATATACGCAGCAGCCAACAATATCGATGGCTACCTACACTGGGCGTGGATTAACTGGGACGAGGACCCGCTTACTGACAGCCGTTACCGCAAGTTCGGTTCGGGCGACACATACTGCTACTATCCCAACCGTTCGAGCGTACGCTTCGAGCGTCTCATAGAGGGTATTCATCAGTACGAGAAGATTCAGATTCTTAGAGAGGAGTACAAGAACAATGCCGACAAGCTCAACACATTGAATGCATTGCTCTCTCGATTCGAGGGACACGGCGTTGCCGGCGAGCAGTGTGCAAAATATGTCAATGACATTGAGAATTACCTCAACGGATTAGACGTTGCCGTTCCCGAGCCTACCGACGTAACAACAGGATACTATCATATTATAGGAAAGGATGCTTCTCGTGCCGAGTATCTATACAACAATGCATTGCACAGCGGCAACGGCAACCGTTTCACATTGCAGTCAAATTCAGTGGTAAATACCAACAATGGTATATGGCACATTACAGTAAACGGCAACAAGCTCACCGTGAAGAACGGTGACGGTAACCCTATGGTAGCAGGAGCAAACTGGGGCAGCAGCGTCGATGGTACATTCAAAGAGCTTACAATTGGCAAGACCACCGATGTTGGCGAGTTCCGCTACTACTATTTTACCGAGGCGATAAACTGTACCAACGGTGGAGCGAACTTTAAATTGAACGGCGCCGACTTTATCACTACGTGGGCATCGGGTGGCGCAACAGCTGACGACAACCAGTGGCGATTCGAGACTGTAGACGTTGAAGGAATGAACATCTACGACGTTGCTATTGAGGCTGACAAGGATGTTTATGTAAGCTACACTCGTGGCGCAACAACCGAGAATGCCTTCGACGGCGGATTCTTTATCACAGCAGGCGAGATTACAGCCGACGACCTTACCGTAAAGGTGGTAGGCAACATTGTAGAGGGTGCCGACATTGAGGTTAAAGGAAAAAGCATCAAGGTATCCAATGTATCATTGGCTGCAACACCCGAAAAGATTGACCTTTTCAATACCAGCAAAGGCGACGGAGTAATTCCTCCCTATCGTATCCCCGGAATCTCGACAACAAGGTCGGGACGACTGATAACAACAGCAGCGCGTCTAGTGTGCGGTACCGACCCGGGCTTTGGTCAGGTAGACGTAGTATGCCGCACAAGCGACGACCACGGAAAAACGTGGAGTCCTATTAGAGAAGTTGCAGTCGGCACAGGTATTACATCGGCTACAGAGAATTATTTTGACACAGCATTCGGCGACCCCGCCGTTGTTGCCGACCGCACAAGCGACGAGATTGCCATTATTGCTGTTGCCGGCTGTACAGTGTATACCAACGGCAATACCACACGTCAGAATCCTAACCTTGTAGCACTTATCATAAGCAAGGACAATGGCGAAACGTGGGAGAAACCCGTAGATATTACCGAGGGCATATACAGCCTTTTCGACAGCGGTAACCCCATTCAGGCAGCCTTTGTCGGCGGAGGAAAAGTATTCCAGAGCCGCTTGGTTAAGAAGGACAAATATTATCGTCTGTATGCAGCAATGTGCGCACGCCCCAACGGTAACCGCGTCATCTACTCCGATGACTTTGGTAGAACGTGGCAAGCACTCGGAGGAGCATCGGCACTGCCCGCTCCCGGCGGCGACGAGCCTAAATGCGAGGAGCTGCCCGACGGTAGAGTAATTCTGTCGAGCCGTGTAGGCGGTGGACGTATTTACAACATCTACACATACAGCAACACTCTCGAGGGTGAGGGTGAGTGGAGTACATCGGTAAAGAGTACTTTCGAGGGTTCGGGACACGGAGCAGGCGGCAACTCAACCAACGGAGAGATTCTTATTGTGCCTGTACAGCGTAACAGCGACAAGAAGGAGATGTATCTTGCACTGCAGTCTCTCCCCACAGGAAGCGGACGCTCAAACGTAGGTATCTTCTACAAGGAGCTTACCGACCTTAGCGACATTAACACTGTTGCAAACTTTGCGAAAGACTGGAACGGGTTCTACGAGGTAACCACCAAAGCATCGGCATATAGTTCTCTCGACCTACAGGCCGACGACAAGATTGGATTCATCTACGAGGAGACACTCACCGGCTGGGGCAAACGTCCTAATCCTGTATCGACAAGCTTTCCCACAGGAGCAGGAGAGCATAATTTCGATGGATTCGACAATATTTACGTTGCCTACACTCTAGAGTATATCACAAACGGCGAGTATAGCCTGAAGAGAAGCGTGAATCGTGGAGCATTCGTAAAGAGCTATCTTAACGCACTGACAGCCGAGGCAAAAGTATCGGACGAGATTAAGAATGGTGTCTACAATGCCATAAACGCATTGGGCACAGAGCCTACTCCCGCACAGATTGACAATATATACACTCTTCTGGCATCGGACAAGCCTGCCGACCAGTGGGACGGCAAGATTCTCACCTTTACCAACTTACAGAAGAACGGCACAGAGTACACATTGTACATTGACGGTAGCAACAAGCTCAATATAAGCAATTCGACAGCAGAGGAGCTTGGCGCCGACGCTGAGTTTCTGTGCAAGAAGGAGAAGAGCGGCAAATACAGCTTTTACAACGAGGGCAAAAGCCTCTATATGATATGGAGAGCAGGCAACAACTACGGCTACAACAACAATAGCGGAACGTTATCTACCTACAATGCCTCATACTGCGACTGGAGCATCAACGACGGCAGCGAGGGATTAGCCGACTCATACTATCTTATGAGCAAGAGAAACGACGGCTCAACCGACGGTGCGTTGATTATCCTCAGCAGTGGAGTGTTCGACTCTTGGTCGAGCGGCGTCGGATACACCGACAATTACAGTAACCTTTTTCGTATCGACACAAGAATTGTCGAGACAGGAATTGAGGAGATTGCCGCCGCACGCCCTTTTGCTGAGAGGATATACGACCTTATGGGCCGCAAGGTAGAGCACCCCACCAAAGGAATTTATATTATAGACGGCAAAGTGGTATACATTAAGTAAAGATTAAGTATCCACAAATAGATAATGGTTCAGAATCTTAGGATTCTGAACCATTATTTTATATAGTGCTATTTTGGCTTATGCAACAAAAAAAAGAGAGATTCAAATGAACCTCTCTTTTGGTCGGGATGACAAGATTCGAACTTGCGACCACACGCCCCCCAGACAACAAGAGATGTAATTTACACGTTTGATTATCAATATTTTATTTTATCAAAAAAAATCACTTTGCAAACATTCTGCAAACATTATTCAAAAACAATATCGGAATGATGCCTTACTATATAGTCTCCCATCTCTCTCATCATCGCCGCGATTTCCGTTGCTGACGCCCCAATATCATGTAATAATGTTACCTCTTGCGTCTCATTAAATTTACCTTCTTCGAATCGAATCACTATCTTATTCTCTGTATCAGTGAAACACCCACCAGCCGGGTGTTTCACTTTTTTGTAGTAAATATTTCATATATTCTATTTGTTATTATCTTTGCACTAAATTTTAATTGTATGTGGCAGAAAATTAAATTCTTCTTTCTCCGTCGTATGAGCGATGAGAAACTCCGTATGTGGTGCGTAGAGATGTCGGCCGGATTTGGCGGATTTGGCATCAATCTTGACAAAGCCAAAGAACTCTACGATTTCATCACCGATAAAAAAGAGCCATCGGAACACAAAAGCTGACCTCTTGCAACTGACCCTCCCTTTCTTGAGTTCTTACATCCTTGTCGGCACTTATAACCTTAATGTTACCGCCTACCTTTGTCGCGGTTTCCTCACTGCTGTCTATCTCTACTTTTACTCGGAACTCAACGAGTGACACAGGTATACCGCTTTTTATGTTGGTGTTAACTCTTGGGTTCATCGCAGGTATTCCTTGGTAATCGTAATTACCCATCGGCGCAATCTTTGCTTGAGAGCCGGCGGCACTCAATTCCCTATCTGCATCCTGCACTCCTTTTGCTATCTGCAAGAGGGTCTCTTTTATGAATTCGTCTAAACGCATAGGATGTTTACATTTCAATCTCCGGATGCACCTCGAGATACATATCTCTCAAGGGAAGGCTCAATATGGAGCATACATCAGATAATGTCAGTTCGTGCTTTTCTATTTGTCCTTCGCTGTTTTCCATATGCAACTCAGGGCAGTTATAGATGTAGTTCTTGATTTTATTAAATACATCTTCCTTTGATATTGATATACACGCCCAATATGACATCATTTGTACGTCGAGAGCAGTCTTGGGGTGTTCTTTATCCAACTTAGTGAATAGGGCGTCCTTGTTCGCCTTCAAGAATTCTGCTCCTTCAATCTCAGCATAAATTCTTTCTCCTAACTCCGTCAATACCTTTGGGCTTTTCTTTCTTCCGAATTTTCCTTCTGATCCTCGTGCCATAGCTACCCTTATGTCTGCTACTTCGATGTTTATATCCTTGATGTCGGATTTCAGTTCTCTGATGTTCTCAGTGTTACCAGTGCAGTTCGCGTGTTTTGTTTTTTCTTCAACTTGCAAAATCCCTCCGCTTAGTTTTTTTAGAATGTTGTCAACTTCTTTTAAAGTGGCTTTCAGTTCTCTGATGCTTTCGGTGTTATTAGAGCAGTTTGCATATTTTGTATTCTCTTCGATTAGCGACACACCGGTATCGAGCGCAACAACTTTGTCGTTGAGCTTGTGCATTTCCTCTTTCTTTATTTTCCACACTGTGATAAAGACAGTTACCTTATAGATTACCCAACTTATCAGCGAAAGTGTAAAGAATACAAAACTGAATGAGCCTGCATCGCTACTTAATATATCTTTTAATATATCGTACCACATAGTTTATTTTTTACAAAGATATCATCTTCCTTTTCTAAAATTACCTTCTTTTCCAAAAACCACCTACGATTTGCCATATGCCGTATATCTCTTCGGCTTTGAGGTATATGGGTGTTCTCTTTTCGTTCTCGGCTGTGAGGATGTAACTGCCGTCGCGTTCTCTTGTTAGGTATCTCAAGAGTGCGTGGGGTCTTATTGCGTCAACGACATAGGCTGTGCCGTCTGCTCTTGCATAGGACAGGTCGGGCAGTTTGCGAATCATCAAGAAGTGTCCTTCCTTAAACTCGGGTTCCATAGCACGGGTGTCTATCTCTATAGCGATAGCGTCGTTGCCGAAGAGTTGTGCAAGGTTGATGGTGCTCAGTTTCTCAGGGTTTCTCTTGACGAACTGCGCAAGGTTGGTGTCGGGTTGCAACATTATCTCGTGAGGTACTAATGGTGTCAATGCTGTTTCTGCGACCTCTATCACCTCTCCACAGTTGGGGCATTCTACCTCTACACCGTTTTCCTTTACCTCTATTATCGCAGGCGTGTTGTGTTGTCCGTGACCGATGTGGCTGTTGTGGTTGCCATTGACGGTGATGTCGCCGGAGAAAGTGGAGGTGGTTTTTAGAGGATTGCCCTCTCCAAACAAAAGCCATTCTCTATTTAGTTCGGGAAATGCTCTAACAATGTCCTGCATTTTCTCTGGTCCAATACCTTTGCGGATGCTATTTACATAGCCATTACCCATTCCGCAACGCTCTTCAAATGCTTTTTGCGTCAAGTGCATCATTTTAATAAACTGCACAAGTCTTTGTTTTACAGTACTTTCCATAATTCACTTGTTTAGAATTAGTCTAAATAAAGAACTTTGTCCTAAAATGCCCTAAATTTCTCTAAAAAATATTTGCACACGTTAGAGCATTGCTCTATCTTTGCATCGTGATAAGTTTATTTATCCACTTATCGACACAAATATATAAACAAAATTATAAAAAACAATTGTATCAAACAAAACAATGAAAAAAAAAGAAAAAGGACTATGGATAATAGGTTTCGATGATTGGGAGTACAGCACATCGGGCGGAGAAAAAATCCCCACCTTGATATACTGCTGGAAATACCTAACAGCCTGGGACTACCACAAAGGTTTCACAAAGCGATGCCTTGAATTATTTAAAAGGTTAATCAAGTGCTCCTTAAAACCCTCACAACTACCCTCGGGCAAGCGAAAACCAAGCTCGTCATTGTAGGCATCACCTCCACGAGCATTGAGTTCTACCTTATGACACTTACCGCAGACAGGACAAGGCGTATTGCTCAACTCCTCTGCAAACTGAGACAACATAACAGAATCAATCATAATCATTAACTTTTTAATTGAACACTACAAAGGTAATGATTACCCCCGGAAAACAAAACGCATAGTCGGTGGCGCGACTCCGGGGGACAACTTAACCAATAAAAAAAAGAGAATGGCAAAAAAAGAAGAACAGTACGTAGTAAACGTGCGTGGAACCCTATTCAAGATGAAATTAAATTCCAAAGTCACATTCCCAGCGAACCGAGCAGGCACGATTCGAACCACTTGCAGCCTCCTCAATCTTCAAACAGGAAAAAAGTTTAAGACACATACCTCGCGCGAGGATATGACAATTACAGTTACCCGCATAAAATAGCACTATGATACGAAGAAAATCCACCCCTAAAATATCAAGAGAACGCGCCATCCAAATAGCGATGAACCACAACGCCATACCTCGTGGCATAGCCGAGAGATACACCGACAGCGAACTAAAAGAAGTATTACGACAACTCAAATTAAAGGCAGATTTCTAATTATGGCACAACTCATCATATCTATCCTAACCCTCGCGGGGATAATCCTCACCGGGGCAGCCCACGCCCTTGCCGGCAATATACAAGGATTTGGATATATCCTACTGGCAATATTCATATTCCTCGGTTTAGTCATCTGTCGCACCGCTTGGCAGGAATACAAAGAAGAGAGACAATGAACTGCACCACCTGTCCCAACGCCCACAACGGACTCAACGGACGCTATTGTGACAAACTGAAAATATATGTTGAATACCGCAAAAACAATCCACTATGTGCACTGAATGCCCCACTATCAGCCTCAACGCAAGGCTCAAAGTAAAGGACGTCGCAGAGCAACTGCAGGTCTCAAGAAGGATGGTACAGAAGTACATCACCTCAGGCGAACTTAAAGCTCACGTAGTAGGTAACTCCTACAGAGTGTTCGGCAGAGACCTAATCAAGTTCTGGAACACACACTAAGGGTGGCAATGGAGATGCGAGCGTTTATCTCTCCCACCGCCCGTATCGGGGTTCGACTCCCCACCACCCACAAGCAAACGATCATTGACATATTGGACAAATTAAGGATACACCGGAAAGCGAAAGGCAATAAGAGTCACATCCGCGCCTCCGCTTGGCCGAAGCAATCCTGTCGGGATGGGCACGATTGTCAGCAAAGCCCACCCTAAAGCAAGCAGGGGAAGATGCTTGCAGAGTTTTGAAATTCTCCCTTCGGGGATACAAGTATATGACTCCGCAGTCGATAGCGTGGAGTCCACAGCCCTTGAGACACGCTTCAAAATTGTAAAAAGTCTCAGTAAGCGCCACCATCGGAACGCGCAAGGGCACCACGGTCGCACAAGCAAATGTTTTTTTAGTGTGATAGTTTTTTGTTTAAATGGTTTATAAGTAGTTTTTCGCTGTGCGACCGCCCCCACAGCGCCGGCACAGAATCAATTAAAAGTATTAGAGTCAGTAATTAGCATTCTCCTGTCGGCGCACCCCACACCCAAGTCGTGAGATTCGGACCCATAGTATTTTGATTTTATTATTTTCGGCGGCCACGTGCCGCCACACGGACGCAATGCCTGTCGGAGGCACATTTTAATCACCTAATTTTGCATTTCATCAGGAGGTTCGAGCCCTCGGCGTCCACCAGCGTAATAGCTGATTCAATTTTTTCGTATATCATTTTAGTACCCTTCGTTGTGAAACGCGGGGTACTTTCATTTTTAAAACCCAAAAAACAACTCAATATGTGTACAGTATGTAATGGATACCCGGGCTGCCCTGTCTGCACAGAGGTCCCCGACGAAGTGCCCTGCCCCGAATGCGGTGGTAGCGGCAAAGAGCGTTACTATCGCTATATCGAAGACAACGACGACTGGGAAGAAGTCAGTCAAGCAATTTACGATACTCTCCCCGATGGAGAACGCGAATCCGACCCCTGTCCCTACTGTCAAGGTAGCGGCCTAATCTTTAATACACACGACCCCTATGATTAGCATCAGCAACTCCACCGCCGAAGAAATTAAGATAGTCCTCGGCGACCTCCGCCGAATGGCCTGGGGTCTCCCCGGGAACAGAGCAGCCAATATGCGCCGCCGCGCCAAGCTCATCATTGAATACATAGAAAAGAAAGAAACAACCAAAACCAAATAATTATGTCAAACGTAAAGAAAGAATTAAATGAGTTCACCAAAGAAGAGCTCATTGAGCTTGTCGAAAAGAAAGAGCGCGAGCTTAAAGTCACAAACGACTGCTATTTACACCTCATCAAGGAGCGCGACAAGCTCCTCAAAAAGTTAGAAACCCTTAAAAACATTATTGAATTATGAGCCTTATCAAGAAATCCAACGAATTAGTATTGCCAAGCACCATTAAGATGATGCTTTACGGCCAGGCAGGTATGCGCAAGACTACAACTGCATTGTCCGCACCGGCACCCCTGTTGCTTGACTTTGACAACGGAGTTAAGCGTGTTAACATGTCCCACCTTGACGGAGTGGACATCGTACAGATAACATCATGGGACGATGTAGATGAAGTCCTCAAGGAAGACCTCTCTGCCTATAAGACCATTATTGTTGACACCATCGGCAAAATGCTTGACTTCATCATTTCCAAAAAGTGCGGCACACGCCAGCCACAAGTTAGAGATTGGAGTGGCATTAACCAGGAGTTCCAGAACTTTGTACGAAACATTTCTAATCTCAATAAGAATGTGATATTCGTTGCCCACCGCGACACTCGCAAGGAGGGTGATTCTACAGTGTTTATTCCGGCACTCCGTGAAAAGTCATACAATTCTATTGTTACAGAACTCGACCTTCTCGGCTACATGGAAGCACGCAACGAGAACGGCCGCGTAAAAGCAACTGTAACCTTTGACCCCACGGAGCGTAACGACGGCAAGAACACATGCAATCTCCCAGCAGTGATGGAGATACCCACCATCCTTGACGCACAAGGCAACCCCACCGGCGAGAATGACTTTATTACTCGCAAAGTACTTAAACCTTACTTTGCTATGCTTGCGGTAAAACAGGAGGAGCAGAAAAAGTATAATGCACTTATTGAGGATATCAAGGATAATATTGCATTGATTACCGATGCCGAGTCGGCCAATGATTTCGCATCGCGCATTGATGCGTTCGAGCACATTGGGAATTCAAAACCCAAAGCGCGTGAACTCTTTGCAAGGAAGGTTGGCGAGCTGAATCTTGTCTATAATAAAGAGACGAAGAAATATGCCGATGCAGTATAACTTCTATGCAACACTCCTGGACGCATATCAGTCTTACCTTGATAGCGACAAGATATGGGAGAATTATTGGGGGTGGAGCGAGAATCCTCCCCACACTCCCGAGGAGTTCCGACAACTGCAATTTCAGTCACTCATTGATAAGATCAACCGTGTGCCATTCGACAGCGAAGCGGCTGACCGTGGTACTGCTTTCAACGAGTTGATTGATTGCATTAACGACAGTAAGGATAGCGACAAAATAACATATGACCTTGCATACAATCTTGATAACACTCCGGCCGCATATATCGTAGGGTACAACAACAGGACGTTCACTTTTCCATATTGGATATGCTTGGAGCTTGTAGGTTATTTCACCGACGCTGTAGCACAGCAGTATGTCGAGGCCAAGCTGCCTACCAAGTATGGTGTTGTCAAGTTGTATGGTTACATTGACGAACTGATGCCGGATTCAGTACATGACATCAAGACCACCGGTAGTTATTCGGTAGGCAAGTTCAAGGGCAACTGGCAACACCTTGTTTATCCTTACTGCCTGCACCGCGATGGCTGTAATATCAGTCGCTTCGAGTATAACATTGTAGAGTTTAGTGGTAAAAATTCCTGCAATATCTATACAGAACTATACAACTACGATGATGAGCGCGATACAACGCGGCTTAAAGAGTTCTGCGAGGACCTGATATGCTTCCTCAACGACCACAAAGAACTAATAACCAATCAAAAAATATTCAACAAATGAGCAGCTTATTCGGCAGTATCTGCCTCACGGACATACCCCGCGAGCAGATGAAGAAAGTAATGTGTAAGGATGGCAAAGAGAGAATCTTTGTTAACATCTTTATCGGTGAGAAGAAGACGCCATCAACCTTTGACGGCAAAACCTACACCCACTCGGTGAGTTGCGCTCCCAAGAAGGAGGAGCGCAAGGAGGGTGTGAACTATTTTATCGGTGACTTGCAAACGTATAATCCGCAACCTAACACTCCATCGGCCGCAGAGATTGAAGCTGCGCCATGTGTGAGTGATTTAGATGATCTTCCTTTTTAATCTATGATCTACGACCTTAACAACGAATACGAAGCCCCCAAGTTCAAGGGCAAGGTAGAGAAACTTCTGCAAGAAGGTGCAACGGTGGAGTTGAAGAAGATTCACCCCAAGAGATCGCTTGCCCAGAACAACTACCTCCATCTTATCCTGGGGTTCTTCGGTTCGGAGTATGGGTTGTCGATTGAGGAGGTGAAACTTGACATCTTCAAGAGAGAATGTAACGCAGACCTCTTCAAGCGGTCGCACGACAACAAAAAAGGCGTGAGGATAGAATTCCTTCGCTCGACTGCCGAACTCACAACAGCGGAGATGACAACGGCTATCGAGAGGTTCAGGAATTGGAGTGCGGCGGTTGCAGGGATATACTTACCATCGGCAAATGAACATGAATTTCTTTTACATTGTAGAAGAGCAATTGAGGAGAATAGAGAATTTATATGACATTTTGGAAGAAGAAAACAGCGGGCAGTAGTGAGTACACGAAAGCCCGCGACAGGGCAGATAAATGGATGTCAAAATACATCCGCTTGAGGGATGCTGATGCGAACGGCTACGGCCGTTGTATCAGTTGTGGCAAACTCGTTCATTGGAGCGAGGCTGATAATGGGCATTTTATTAACCGAGGTCACTTGAACACAAGATATGATGAACAAAATTGCAATCTTCAATGTACGAAATGCAACAGATTTGACGAAGGTAACAACGAGGGCTACCGCCGGGGATTGATTGCCAAGTACGGCGAGGACGTAGTAAATCATCTTTACATCAAAAAGCACCTCTTCCGCAAGTATTCTGTGTTCGAGTTGAAGGCTATTGCCGATGATTTCAAGAAGAGGTTTAACGAACTTACAAAGATAAAGAACTGGAAAAAGTAATGGCAAAGAAAGGACTTGACTACTTTTCGTTTGATGTCAATTTTTTTGACAACGACAAGGTAGCCCTTATTGAAGCTGAGTTTGGAATGAAAGGAGTTTTTATCCTATTAAAACTCCTTTGTAAAATTTACAGCGAAGGCTACTACTGCGAGTGGGGCGAAGACCAATGTCTGCTCTTTACATCGCGTAAGTTAAAGCCGAGCATCCCTGACTTGACAGCCAAGTTTACACAGCAGGTGGTCGAGTCGCTTGTAAAGAGGAATTTTTTCAATAAAGATCTCTACGATAAACACAGCATTTTAACGTCGAGAAATATACAAGAGCGCTATTACGAGGTCGCAAAAAGAAGACAGAAAAACGACTTTGACACGGCGTTTTGGTTACTCACAAACAATAAAAATGTTGACAGAAATGCAGAAAATGTTGACAGAAACGCAGAAAATGTTGACATTTTTTCGCAAAGGAAAGTAAAGGAAAGTAAAGTAAAAGAAAGTAAATATAATCTTCCTCAAGAAGATATAAATTATAATAACTCTAATACGCACACGCGAGGAGGAGGAAAGAATTTATATTTCGAGTTAGGGAAATGGGCGCATATACGCGAGGATGTATGGGATGCTGTTGCGATTAGCGGTTTTTTTCAGAACGAGTACACACAGTACTACCACGAATGGCTGCAGCTTAGCGAGGAACAAAAGCGCGACTACTCCCTAAAGGACCTCAACCTATACCTGCGCAGTCAGTGCGGAGAGTTAAACACCGACCGGTACCACGCCATCTGTTGGTGCAAGGAGAACCTCTCCGATCTCGACTACCGCGAGATTTACGGCTTTGTGGTCGCCAAACCCCAAGCCCTCACCGAGCTCCTTTTCTGCATTCGGGAAATCCGAAAAGGCAAAATCGCCCAACCCGGAGCATTTATACTATCCAAATTACGCAAGATTTAACTTTACAACTTAGTTATGAACCCAATAGAATTTTTAGAAAAAAATGGAATCAATCCGCATCACCTCCGCACTCATTTACCACAAGGGCCAGCACTCCCAAACTGTAAAACTCAATATTATCACCAAAATCGAACAGTTAGAGAACGCCCGTCAGCTCCTCCGCCAGCAATACCACAGCAACGAGATTCTGCTAACCTATCACTCCTTGATAGATTCCTCGCAGCCAAAGGATGGAGTAGCAATGGAAAAACGCAATACGCCCCATTAGTCCCCTATCTCCTTGCCGACCTCGTAATGCTCACCCACGACGAGTACCTCAAGGACACCCTCAGCGGCAAAGCAATGCACCACTGCGTATTTGCAAACGAATACCATAAAAAGAAAGACAGCCTCATCCTCTCAGCCCGGGACCGCCAAGGCAACCGCATAGAGACCGTCGAAGTAAATACCAAGACATTCCAGGTTGTCCAGTCCCGAGGAATACGCAACCAAAACACCGCACATCACAACGAGATAATCAATTTAGTAAACCAAAATATGCACCTAATACAAGCAGTATGAATAAATACCTTCAATTCCTAAAAAACAAAATGGCTATAAGCCACAACACAGGCTTCGACATAAGTGACAGCGATTTGACGCCCTCGCTTTTCCCCCACGTAAAAGACACTGTAAAATGGGCAATCAAAGGCGGTTGCCGTGCAATATTCTCATCGTTCGGAATGCAAAAGACCGTAACACAGATAGAGATACTCCGCATCATCATAAAACACAAAGGCGGTAAAGCACTTATCGTCTGTCCTAAAAGAGTAGTGCAGGAATTTACCTCCCAAGCCGAAAAGCACCTCAATCTCAAAGTCACATACGTCAAGACAATGCAAGAGGTAAAAAACTGTGAGACCGACATAATGATAACCAACTACGAACGAGTTCGCGATGGAGAAGCCGGCATAAGAATAGAACCTGGATATTTCACCGCAACATCCCTCGATGAAGCCAGCGTACTTCGCGGTTACGGTACCAAGACATATCAAGAGTTTCTTCCATTGTTCCGCGACGTTCAATATCGCTTTGTAGCCACAGCCACGCCGTCGCCCAACCGTTATAAAGAACTCATTCACTATGCAGGTTATCTCGGCGTAATGGACACAGGTCAAGCTCTCACACGCTTTTTTCAGCGCGACAGCACCAAAGCCAACAACCTCACCCTCTACCCACACAAAGAAAACGAATTCTGGATATGGGTTTCAACGTGGGGGCTGTTCCTGACCAAGCCAAGCGATTTGGGATACCCCGATGACGGTTACATATTACCAGAACTACGCATACACGAAGAAGTGGTTTCCGTTGATAACAGCACGGCCGGCACAGATAGATACGGTCAAGTAAAGATGTTCCGAGATGCAGCCCTCTCACTACAAGATGCAGCTCGCGAAAAGCGAGACAATATAGACAGCAAAGTAGAAAGAGTTCTCGAAATAATCAGCCGCCCCGAAAACAAAGACAGCCATTTCCTGTTGTGGCACGACCTCGAGAATGAACGACACGCACTCTGCAAGGCCATACCCGAATGCAAAGCTGTTTACGGTTCGCAGGACGATGACGAAGCTGACCGAATAATCGAAGACTTCAAAGAAGGTCGTTTGAAGTACCTCGCCGCAAAACCCGAAATGCTCGGCGAAGGTCTCAACTTCCAATACCATTGCCACAAAGCAATTATGTTCATCGACTACCGTTTCAACGACAAGTTCCAAGCAGTAGCCCGCATCCACCGTTTTATGCAGCAGCACCCGGTTGACTTATATCTTGTGTACAGCGAAAGCGAGCAAGAGATATACAAAGTCTTTATGCAAAAATGGGACCAGCACAACCGAATGGTAGAGAAGATGACGGCCATAGTCCGAGAGAACGGTTTGAACACGATACAGGCCGAAGAGAAATTACAACGATGGATGTTCGCCAAGCGCGAAGAACGTAAGAGCGAGCTCTACACCGCCATCAACAACGACAATGTTCTTGAATGTATGACAATGCCCGACAACTCCGTCGACCTTGTTGTTACCAGTATACCATTTTCAAACCATTACGAATACACCCCAACGTATAACGATTTCGGCCATAACGAAGATAACGATAAATTCTTTGAGCAGATGGACTTTCTCACCCCGCAACTTTTGCGAGTGTTGAAGCCCGGCCGTTTAGCCTGCATCCACGTAAAAGACAGAGTTCTGTTCGGCAACGCCACAGGTGACGGAATGCCAACCATCGACCCATTCAGCGAAATGACAGTCTTTCACTATCTTAAACACGGTTTCCGTTATATGGGTAGAATTACCGTTGACACGGATGTTGTTCGGGAAAATAACCAGACATATCGTTTGGGTTATACGGAGATGTGCAAAGACGGTACCAAGATGGGAGTAGGCTGTCCGGAATATGTGTTGCTGTTCCGCAAGTTACCAAGCGACACAAGTAGAGCTTACGCCGACATTCCTGTCACAAAAGACAAAAACGAATATTCACTTGCACGTTGGCAGATAGACGCTCACGCAAGCTGGAAAAGCAATGGCAACACCCTCATACCAAGCGAGCAGTTACGTTCAATGGATATAGACAAAATACGCCACCTGTTCCGCGAATACTCAAAAGACAACATCTACAACTTCGAGCGGCATTTAGCCCTTGCCGAAGAGTTGGAACAACTTGGTAAACTCCCTAAAACCTTTATGGCCATTGACCCAGTGAGCCACAAGGAACATATTTGGGATGATGTAGTTAGAATGCGCACGCTTAATTGCAGGCAGACGCAGAAGAAGCGACAGATGCATGTTTGCCCTTTGCAGTTGGATATTGTGGAACGTTTGATAGAGCGATATTCTAACAAAGGCGATGTTGTGTTTGACCCTTTTGGCGGAATACAAACCGTTCCCTATTGCGCTATCAAACTCGGCCGCAGAGGACTATCCACCGAACTCAATTACGACTATTGGAAAGATGGTTTAACCTACCTACGAGAAGCCGAGATAGAAACAACAGCACCAACATTATTTGATTTTTTTGAAGCAGTATGAACACCATCCGCAAACGCGCCCACGCCTATGCCGAGGCGCATCAAAATAAATCCAATGGCATCAGCCTTATGCGTGCCTATGTAGCCGGTGCCACCGACGAACGCAAGCAAATCAAAGTATTCATCAGTGGCAAGGTAAGCGGTCTCGACCGCCGTACCGTCCTTAATAATTTCATCACCGCCGACCGTCATCTACACGCACTCGGCTATACCAGCATCAACCCCATCCACCTCTGCCGATACCATTGGTCGTGGCTGCGCTGTATGATAGTCTGCCTATGGCATCTCACCTTTTGCGACAGAATTTACCAATTATCAAATTGGCGCGACAGTCGAGGAGCGCGCATAGAGTACAAATGGGCGAAGTTTTTAGGCAAAAGATTTTTATAACTATGTTATAACCAAAACCTCGTGAAAAAATAAATACAAAAACATTTGGCAGAATAGAACAGCAGAGCTATATTTGCAGCGACTACTTATCGAAACGGCAAGCGGAAGCCTGCCAACTTGCAGGCAATTTTTTTTGCTTGTTTGTGCTAAATATAGCTATTGCTACCCCCGAGCGGAGATGTTAATGCACTCCCTGCCTGTATGGTGAAGGACATCGGGAAAGGGCAATAATATATGGCGTCTAACCCCATGTGGAGTGTTAATGCACCCACAGCCGTTTCGGTGGTAGTCAATGGGAAGTGGACGCCATTCTTCTGTCCTATGATGCCAATAAAATTGACTACATTATGGCACAAACAAATTCTATTCAAGTTTTCAATTCGCCCCAATTCGGGCAAGTTCGTACCGCAGGTACAAGTGACAACCCCCTTTTCTGCCTCGCAGATTTATGCAAGGCGTTGGATTTACATCCAAATGTTGTAAAGCAACGACTTACAAAGGATGTATGTTCAACATACCCCCTTGAAACAGCAGGCGGAATTCAGCAAGCAAACTTTGTCAACGAAGACGGTCTGTACGATGTAATCCTCGACAGCCGCAAGCCCGAAGCCAAACAATTCCGCAAGTGGGTAACAAGTGAGGTTCTCCCCTCAATCCGCAAGACAGGCGGATACTCTGTTCAACAGCTCTCCCGCAAGGAACTCCTTCAGTTGGCCCTCGAAGCCGAAGAAGAGAAAGAACGCCTACAACTTGTGAATATCGAGCAAGAGCATCAACTCAAGCTCCAAGCCCCAAAGGTAGAATACCACGACAAGGTATTATCTTCCGAAGGTTACCTTACCGTCAATATGATAGCCGACTGCTTGGGTATCTCTGCAATCAAACTCAACAAACTGCTCTGCGAATGGGATGTGCAATATTACGAGAGCAAGACCTACCACCTCAAAGCCAAATACCGCGATAAAGGTTATGTAGTCCACCGTCCGCACCCCTATGTCGATAGTCAAGGCAACATCAAGACCCGACAGCAGATGTACTGGACCGAACTCGGTAAGCAGTTTATTCTCGATTTGTATAACAAGAAAATGGCAGCGTAACTATGGAAAAGAATGTATTTCAAAAAGCTAAAGAGTACGGTTTGATTGACGGATATATCCCAGTGAACAGTCCCTCATTTATGGTTGATTACTTCAGGCATATGGCCGATTCTGCAAGCAAAGAAGAAGACCTTCAGCAAGTGGCATCAATATTCAGAGATGCGGCGGCTATCATTGAGTTGCACACCCAGCATATGGAGATGATAGTCAATGCCTACGAAGGAGACAACCCACCTCGCAAAATCGAGGTCCTGGGTAAAGCATAATTTATTCATTGGGGAGGGAAAAGCAATGAGTAAGTTACAGATTGAGATGGACGCTAAGAACCGCGCCTACGCATTCATCATAGCATCGGGGTTGTTCCATAAGTTCGCAGAGTTCTGCGATATGACGGCAGACCTCAATCCACACGAATTATGTATCAATATGCTTGCAATGCAGGCACAGCAGTAACAACCAAGAGCCGCGAGATTTATTCTTACGGCTCTTTTTTACTCCCCTAAAAAACTCAAACAACATGCTTATAGATAAAGAAGAACCTAAAAACAAGAGCCGGGATTTATTATTTGGTTCTTTGCTAATTTTGGATAGTGTAAAGAAGATTGGTAATACATTAGGTTGGCTGTCGGCTAAACCGAAAATTGTTGTTCCCGAAGAGAGTGAGAACAGTTTTCCGCCTTCACCTTTCCGCTTTCACATTGAGTATATGACAGAAGAG
Source organism: Bacteroidaceae bacterium (assembly GCA_017546785.1). GTDB lineage: Bacteria > Bacteroidota > Bacteroidia > Bacteroidales > Bacteroidaceae > HGM04593. The sequence continues at coordinate 24,505 of JAFYRW010000048.1, forward strand.
GAAGTAATGAAATATTTAATATCAACAAAACAATGAAAGACAAAATAATCAACGAGGCACGTCGCGCCTGCGGCAGTGGTGCCCGCGCCATAGGCTTCGAGTTAGGCGCCGAATGGGTATTAACCCAAATCCTCCACATCAACGACCTTGCCCGGCAAGCATTTGACACAGCCATCATCAGGGGCAAGACAAATAAAGACCTCTCGCACAACGACACCTTCTTCGGCATCCTCGAAGAACTGAAAGAGTTCCGCCAGGCGAGCGAGGTCACCAAGAGTGAACACCTGCCGGAATATACCGAAGCCCAGGAAGAGTTGGCGGATGTACTTATCTGTTGCCTCACCGAGCTTCACCGCCGAGGCACCAACATCGAAGAGATTTTAAAAGCAAAGATTGACTTTAACAAAACGATAGTATGAGTAATTTGTTTGCGCTCGAATTGGAGAACACTGCTATTTCTCGAATACGGAAATTTGCGACAATAGCAAACACCTTGGGATTTGAGATTGCGCTCGGGTTTTCCGGTGGTAAAGATAGCCAGGTTACTTATGACCTGTGTAAGCGTGCAGGGATACCGTTTAAAGCCTATTACAATGTTGCCTTTGAGAGTGCAACGACAAGGAAGTTTATTCGCGAGAATTACTCCGATGTCATCTGGCGCAGAGATCATAAGTTCGGTTTTATTGAAAACATAGGCAAGAATCATCAAGGTTTGTTACCGACGGTAGAATGTGCTTACTGTTGTGCCGATTACAAGCACAACCCAAAGTATGTGGATAAATGCTCTATCGTTGGGGTGCGCAAGGCTGAAAGCGCCGCGCGTTCATCAAGGACAGCCATCAGCTTCAAAAACAAGACAACCAAGAAGCGAATGGCTAAGGCTGTAGGTCAGTACTTTATAGAGAACTGCCAAAGCGTAGGAACAGCAAGCGTAATTCAATTATTGCCTATTGTTGATTGGATGGACGGTGAAGTCTGGGATTATATACACCGCCACAACTTACCCATCAATTCAGAGTATAAAACGGCAAAAAGGGTAGGATGTATCGTTTGTCCGAAGCGAAATTTTACTCACAATTATAAAAGCCTGCTCCGTTATCCCAAGTTGATAGACGCATTCATTCGTGCTAAAGAAAAATCTCCGCGTTGCGACTGGATGATAACATCTGATAATGTTGATTATTCCAATGATAAGGTTTATTACATCTGCCGTTGGTTGAACAGGTCGTTTAGGACATTCAGTAAGAGACAGGAAAAAGAATACGAATTAGTCAAACAAGCATACATTAAGAAACACAATGAGTAAACCATATTGCGGAGAGTGTAATTTCTTCTCCCACGAGAGCATAGACGGTTACGGCCAGTGCGATGTAACCGGCCGAGAGCAACAATGCAGCGACCAATGCACACTTTGTTATAAGACGATGACAGCAAAGCAAGCAGAAACCGTATTGCACCACTATCAAAAGTGGCGTAGAGGTGGAAAAGGCGAAATGCCACCTCCCTATGTAATAGGTCAAGCAATAGACCGGGCAATAATACACTTGAGAGAGCCGAGAAAATGGAAAGTGTGTAAACCTTAAATACTTGTAGATATTTCAAGTTTCTACAAGAATTTACATAAAATCTACAAGAATTATGCAAGTATTTATAATTGGCACACCTCTGGAAACTGCAATAGCATTAGACCCATTGCGCCTGAATAAGCAGATTGTAGAGTGTCAGCAGATATTGGATGCGCTCAATGGCGATATTGAGAACGATTTTGTCGTAGTGTGCGGTCTTGATGATAGTCGTTGGAACGCATCAAAAGAGGTCATAGGTAACATTCACGACAACCCAGAGCTGCTGAAAGGAGGTGCGGAATGAGTAAACATCATTGGAATAAAGATGTTCCATACGACACGATAATAAGGGTACTTCTAAAGAAAATTAAAAGCCAAGAAGAAGAGATAGAAGATTTGAAAAAGGAGAACATCGAAATAAATGTGGATAGAGTAATCAAGTCTTTTAGAAAATCCCTTGACTTGACACAGCATCAAATATTGCAATTAAAGTTGAACCCTTATTACTTATCACAAGTCCGAGAGAATTTGAATTTAAAGAACCAAATCAATAAACTAAAGCGTAATGAAAAATTGTCCTTTTGAGGCTTGGCAGTTGATACAAGCAAGAGAAATATTAAAGTGGGTTAGAGATAACACTAATTTTGGTATAAATAGCATACAACTTGTAGAGATTATTGAAGATTTGCTTTTCAATATCGCGCACAACAAGTTAGGTCTTAAACCTATCAGTAAATGTACTATACAAGAACTACAAGAAGAACTTAATAAAAGATTAGGAAAATGAGCAATGGATTTGATATACCAAGCAATACGCATTTAGGTAATTCACACGATTATTGGAAAGCGCCACAAAAGAATAGCAAACAAATAGTTATACAGCCTATGGAATGGGTAAAGATTGAGCGCGATGAGAGCGGGTTTGCAACAGAGGAGTGCTTGGATAAGATGTTTTCACATCTGCCAGTGGTACTACACTACAATAAAATGGGTGGAGGATACGATGTCTTAAATCCGCAAACAGAAAGTCTAAAAAAGTATTTTCGAGTGGGTGTGAAAACAAGCAAGACTTACACCCATTATTTATCAATACCGAAGTTGGAAGAATGAGCAATGTGAAAGTCCTTATAAAAGAGAAGCTAAACCAGTTAAGCAAAGAAGAGTTGGTTGATGCACTCGCAGATGTTTGCGCTATATATGTAACAGCAAACATCACTACACAATTAAGCAGTGCTAATTGCATTCAGCAGTGTGTGAATAATGTACAGACAAACCTACAGCAAGTCGATAATGTGTTAACACAAAGGTTGAATATTAACTTTAGGAAATTATGACAGTAAAGGAACTTAAAGAAGCTCTGGCGAATGTGCCCGATGATGCAGAGGTGTTCAAATATATAACAGAGAAAAGTCTTGTAAACGTAAATGGTGTAAATTACGAAGAAGATATCAACATTTTTGAAATAGATTGATTATGACTCTACAAGAGAAAATAGACAAGTTGCCGTTGTGTATACCGCATTGGGATGAGTTGGATTATTATTTACGCATAGAAGTAACTGAAGAAGAAGTTTGTGTAAAATATGTGGCAGTTGAATTTGAGTTCATTGAAGTTGCCGAGGAATTTACATTATTCGAAGTGTGCAATCAAAGTAAAGCCTACAATATCTCTCAACGCCTTGAAGATGTTGTTGACCGAGCATTGAAAGTAATTGAAAACAAAGAATGGGAATTATGGAAAGTGTAATTAAATGGCAGACGGGAGTTCCAACAAAAAAAGGTAGATACATATTAAGTATAAAGGGAGGAAAAATAGATATGGATAACTGGTCTATCTATACAAAAAAATGGTATCACTACAATAATAATTATGTCGTTGCTTGGTGTCCTTTAAGTGAAATTGAACCTTATAAAGAGTAGTTATGAACGAAGATTTTGTACCTTTTGAGTTGGCGGTAAAACTCAAGGAGAAAGGGTTTAAAGAGCAGTGTATTGCATATTATTGGGAAAAGATAAATGAACATACACCCTCTTTTTTAGTCGAAGATAATATGCCAGAAGATGGTCTTAATATATTAGATTTATTAAGCAACCATAATCGGGCAGAGTGGAGTCCTTTTATTGATGCTCCCACAATCTCACAAGTCTTGAAGTGGTTGAGGGAGGAGAAGAATATATTTATTGTCATTGCAGCTAATCCAACACTTTCGACTAAAGATAAGATAGCGTATTACTATCAAGTTTATTCTAACAGCAACGGTGTAACGAGTGATTATTACGAAAGCGAAGAGTGTTACACACAATGGGAAGATTGTGCGATAGATTCTATTAAATATGTACTTGATAATTTGATATAGAAACACAAACAACAACAGGTATGGTGTTAAGACACACCGTCTCCTAATGCGAAAATATGTGTAATCACAGGAGACTAAGTTGCACTATGTGCGTAATTCAAATGTAACTTTGGGGTAATGGCGAAAAAGAGGTAGTAGCCATCTAAGCAGTTCGTCCGAAACTTGGTGACTATAAACTATGATACAAACCTCCCTGTTGTTGTTTTTTAATTTGATTTAATATGGAACTAAAATTTAACAGCCAAATCTGCACAACAAGGGAACAGAGCCAACGCCTTTTAGATTTGGGATTGAAACCCGAAACAGCGGATATGAGCCTAACGGTAGTATGTGGCGCAGAAATTGCACAATGGGTGGGAGAACTAAATAATCTCGGCAATATCAAAGTAAACGGCATTAGCGTTCCAAACGAAGAGGTTGAGAACATTCCCGCTTGGAGTCTACATAGGTTAATAGAATTGTATTCAGATGTAGAGGACACTTCTTTTTTGTGTATAAAAGATGTTTCTTATAAGTTGCTAATTTTCTGTATTGAAAAGGCAATTCATTGTGGTGCATTTAACAAAGAATACTTAAACGAATAAATATGAACGAAATTAGCATAATAATCAACGGAGTGAGGTATGATGCGGCAACCCCTCGATACGACGTTAGTTGTAACGAGTGCGATTTGGCTGACTTTTGCCAAAAAGCAGAGATGCACAGTTATACTTGCCTTGCTTTAATAGGCGTATACAGATGTTTCAAGAAATCCGATAAAAAGTTTGAGAAATGATAAAACCGATAGAAATAATTTGGGAGGTTGAAATTGCTGATAACGGAGCGATTATAAGACAACCACAACACGATGGCTCCACTATTGTTGAGGTTGCGGAGCTGAATGGTAATAACGAAAATAGAGTAGAAGCTAAGCTCGGCAAGTTGCTATACATCGAACTGCTCAACGAGCTAACAAGTAGCAATAAACACAAGGTAACAATAACAATTGAAGCGCTATGAAAACCCTACACTTGCCACTGAAAGCGAAGTGGTACGAAATGATTGAAAGCCTAATTAAAGGCGCAGAATACCGAGATATAACAGCGTATTGGATTGTTCGTTTGTTTAGAGATGAAAACGGTCGCAAAATAACAAGGCTGACTGCTAATTTCTTGGCGAGTAATATCGAAATTCTTAAATGGTGGATAGAGTCGGGGAAATTGGTATTTAAGCCTTTTGATTTTGTCAAATTCTCCTACGGCTACACAAAGCGAACAATGACATTCGAGATAGAGAGTATAACAATCGGTAAAGGAAAGCCCGAATGGGGCGCACCAACCGAAGATGTGTTTATAATTAAACTTGGAAAGAGAGTATGACGACAGACGAAGCAAAGAAAGGACTGATGGTAGTCCACAGGGATAGCCCCATCGGAGAAACGCACGAACATTTTTACAGCGTATCAAGTGTAAATAGAGTGATTGAAAAATTGGTAAACAAAATCAATGAGCTTGAAAATAGAATTAAGTTATGACAATCGAAACAAAGTACAACATCGGGGATGAGGTGTAGTTTAACCTCGAGGGCAAACCAAAAAAGATGAAAGTGTCCAACATCTTTATAAACCTTTCAGGCGTGCAAGTACTTGAGTTGAAAGCGGAAAGGATAATAGTATATACAAGTCCACTTTCTGTTTTTCCCACCAAAGAAGAACTATTAAAGAGTTTAATATGAAAGCCTATGAATCCCCCCCTTACAGAATAGCCCATTCCACTTTTAACGGTGAAACACTCTGGGCGGTTGAGAAATGGCAACCCGAAGTAGAAGACTACGGAATAGTCCAAATCTTCACCTCCCAACTCAAAGCAGAATAACATCTATCAACCCTCCAGCGAGGAGGTAATATTAACCTTTAAAAATAAATCATTATGTTAAATGCAATCGGAGGAGCCTTTGCCGGCACTCCAAGTTTAAACAGCTTTAATAGCAAAGCCGAAGTAATCAAGTGGGCCATTGAGTTCACCTCAACAACCGATGACAAGTACAACAAGGTACCCGACTATGACAAGGCGCAGGCAATGTACGAGTTCGTCTGTAAGAACGTCGCCCTGCCCGATGTTCCTGCCGACCCACAAAGAGAGTTCTTCAAGGAACTCAAGGGAATCATCGACAAGGAATTGGCAAAGAAAAATAAAGAAGAGGCAATACCTCTTCCCGGGTCCAACCCTCTTGTTCCCATAAGTAATAAGATAAGAAAAATCTTGTACGACAACAATTTCAAAGCTTTTAAAGGAGAAGCCTCCACAGATTACAGCAAAGACATATTCCGCCTTGATGGCGATGGCGAATATCTTGAACTCATCATCACTCACTCCATCTGCCCCAAGGCAGACTAACAAATTCCCCTGCCCATCCTCACGGATAGGTAGGGGAACAACCATTTATTAACCTAATTATGACAAACAAAAAAATCAAATACCCATTGTAGCAGCCCTTCTACGCACCTTATTCCCCAGAGCAGTAACCCCATTCATAGCCTCGCGAATATTCAATCTCAAAGCCTCTCTCAAAGACGCATCCGCCCATTCAGGTCTGATATTCATCATCCAAAGTCTACGAGCCTCATACACGATATATAGTCTAACAGCCTCTTTCAGTACTGCGAGCAAATGCTCTCGTCCAGCACGCAAAGGCTCTATAGTAAAGTTCAGAGCATCATCCTTATACTCGCATCTGAACACCACCCTGTTAGCATTCGCCATCAGTAGCACATCATTCACCGCCCCTCGAATGTAGAACATCATCACATCCTGCGTATCTTTGCCACTTTGAACGAACACAGCACTTTCATCCCCATTCTTCGATGCCTCTCCGCGATACCAATTCTTAATATCTATCTCCCTTAACAGGTCCTCTATATAAATAATCATAACGGTTTCTCCCTTCTACTAAGAATATCCTTTATCACCATCAGCGCCTCATTTGCCGCCTCAATAAATTTCTCCCCCGTACCATTCAGTTCATACCACTTAGCAATGGTATAGTTAGTGAGGAAGCTCTCCGCCAATTCATTTATATCCTCGCTCCGATCCAGCCAGTTCTCCGGCATTGCGTATTCGAGTCCACCTTTGGAGTAGCGTCCAAGAGCCGCTACCAATCTTCTCCTGCCCTCAGTGATGAATCGCGACAACATACCTTCGTTGTCGCTTGTCGCCACCGCGTTTTCATCACCCCTCTGTACTGCCGCGTTCGCCGTCAAACGATACACCTCGGTAAACACCTGCGAATCAATTATATCAATGCTATACATCTTCATACCCCAAAGATACACCCTGCTCCATAATCTCCTCTACCAAATCATTACGAATTAAGCAGAACTCCCAATAAGGCACCTCGTCGAGCACCCCGAGTGTATATTTACTCGGGGTGCTACTATTACAGTTCAAAGTACTCACGAATGAACTTCGGCCTATCAATATCCTTAAGATTCTCCACCGCCATAGCATAGAAGAACTTAGGCATCTCCGTTTCCGGCACGAATTCCTTTGCGCTATTATAGTTATCACTATATCGCATATTCGCCGTGGCCCACAGCGCATAGCAGTTATAGTATGGTTTCTCGTACATCTTACCACCGAGTCCCTCCACCGCATTTTTGAACGTCTCGTAGTTCCAGTGTGGTCCTCTCATACCATTTTGGTTTACCAGCTTCGCTGTTATCTCCTCCGCCTCGCGTTTCGATAAGAAGTTATTCCACTGCATAGCCTCCAGCTTATCCAGCCAGCACTGTGCCTCTTTCGGAGCAATCTCCGTCATTTTCTTGAACGCCCATCTCTCCGCGTTCCCAAATGCAATCATCTTATCTCTGTTTCCCGAGGTCGCCATATCCTCATACAGTTCCTCGTATCTTTCTATAATCTCATTCATAATCATTCAGTTTTAACAATGTAAAAATCCTCCTCAGCTAATGGCAGGTTCAGCTCCAACAACCTCTTTAGTCGTTTTAAATCCGACTCCTCAATAACAAGGAACCCATCAGCCAGAGAAAGCTCCCCATTCTCAATAGCCCTATCCACAATCCCGTGCGCCATAGCAGGCAAAGAAGAATCATCCACCATAGCAAGATACCTATTAAGGAATGGAGAAATCAGCATATCGCTCACCCCACCAATCACCGGAGCGAGGTCCTTCATAATCGAATAATTAGGCGACACAATCCCCAGATTCTTAATCCAATTCTCCGCCATACCAAGAACAGGAATCGACGCCACCTTTCCCTGCACAATCTGTCCAACAAGCGGCTGCGACCAATGGCTAATCACCGCACTTAGAATTTGCCCGTTACTATACATACTCATACGTTTAAAGGTTAATGAGCAGGGCAATTACGCCCTACTCATCTCACTCACTTACTGCCCCGCAGTTGTAGTCGCAGGAGTCACATTCACATTACCCCAACCCGGGCAAATGCTCGCGTTTGGAACAACAAGTTTCGTCAAGCCCATAAGCTGAGCAATCTGACCCTTGATACACTCAACTGCCGCTGTATTCACGCCATTGTAAACAGCCTGCTGCAAGTTGATAGCGTTCTGCTCGTCCTTCATCGCACCAATCTTGTTGTTGAGTCGCTCATACACATCAGCAATCTTGCTGTCAGTGTAAATGTTACTCTCCAGCAACGCAATCTTGCCATCTTTAGCCGCAAGCTCCTGCATCATAGCAGCCTCATAGCGGCTCACCGGAGTATCCTCGCGGTTAGGACAACCACCATTGTTGCGGCCAAAGCCACCAAGGATGTTGTTCGCGTTAAGACCGAGGAACGAAGCAATGCCCGCCGATGCACCCACAGTGTTGTAGTTACCCTGTCCTTGTCCTGTCACGTGATACTCGTGACCATCTGCACCTTTCACTTTCATAATAATATAGTTTTTTTAGTTTCCCGGCACCATTACCGGACGTGGCAAAGTTCACAATTCAGCACCCCCTATCATAGTACATCGCAACACCCTCACAACAACTTCATAACTACAGCGCAACAACTTCGCAACAGGGCAAAAAAAAGATGCAGCCTCATCGGCTACACCCCTTATTCTTTAGCGCATCAATGCAATGTCGCACAGTCCACGGCGCATTTGCCTCGTTATATCTGTTGCGTATCAGACACACACTGCAACGCCTCATCTTCTGTGTCAGTTCAGCAATGTCGTGGTCGCTGAACCCCATACTGTTAAGCGTCATCACAAGCGATGTGCGAGCCTCAACACACTCAGCACAGTTGCACTTAAACATCCTCTCTTCTGTGAGCCCGAACCTGTCGAGCACCTCAGCAAGCACCTCATTATAAACTTGCTGTTTCTCTTTGTTCATAGTTGTAAAATTAAGTTGACATAACAATATATAGCTATAGCACGACAACCATTATGCCGCGCTATCACATTATATGTAGCCGAATTACTTCTTCAGCTTGCGAAACAAAATATAAAGATTATAAAAAACGATGAACGCCAATATAGCAATAGCAGCCCTGCCAACGCTCATTGAAAGAGACTCCCAGGGCGTAAATTCGCGTTCAACAGTGCGCACCACAGTAGTAGTATCGCACACACTCTTATATAAAGTATCGCGCACAATTCTATCTCTGTAGACGTTATGCCAACGATTCAAAAAGACAGTATCAGCCGAGGAGTAGACAAATACACTATCCTTAATGTAGACACTGTCTCTCTCATATTTATTAGAATACACGCTGTCGAGCTTTACGCTCTCCACCGGCACATATTTCACTGTCGAGCAAGCAAATATCGCTGTGCACACACACAACGCCGCCAGCGCCATTATAATAACGTGTAGATATTTCATATTATTCCCATTCAAACATCTGTGCCTCCCACTCCCTGCGTTTCACAAGTCCCGGGAGAACTACCCCCTTAGAGTACACCCATCTGCGGAACTCATCAGGAATAGACGGTTCGTCAACATCCTTCAGAATCTTTTTTCTCAGCGTCGAGTTCTGGAAATTCCCTATACCCAGGTTAAACAAGAAGTCCACCAGCGCGTCCCACTGCCCCTGCGTAATATCCTCCGCATACGGCTCCTTTGCCAGGAACTGCTCAAAATATTCAATATCCTGTTCAAGAAATTTCTCAGCAGTACGTCTATCTATCTGCTGTCCCTCTTTCACCCCCTTAGTATGTCCATAACCAATGGTCCACACCCCGGCAGAGCATTTATAGCTTCTCAATCTCAGCCCCTCGAACTCCTTCAGACGTTCCAGAGCATAATCACTCATTCTCATAATCAATATCCGCTTTGTGGTTCTCTTTTACCACATTTCTTCACTTCACACAATTTTTTCGCTCTCTCTTCTCGCAAGTCACCTATTGTTTCCTCCTTCTTTAATAATGCAGAGTTAAGCTCCTTAACCTGTAGTGTCAGCTCGTGGAATTTTTGCGACAGCTCGTGATACCTGTCATCCTTCTGCGATAGCAGCTTATCTTTCTCCTCGATGCGTTGGTCTTTAATCAGCAGTCGCTCGTTAGCATAGTCAATTTGCTTTTGATACTTTTCAAACTCCGCATCATCAGCCTTTGTCTCCGCCATACGAGCATTCTGCTTCCGAGTAAACACCCACTTTATAAACTCAAAACCGCCAAGCGCAGTAAGAATTAAGCCTATATCACTCCAATTCATAATAATCCAACATCAAATATTGTGCTTTGCAATTCTCTTTGTAATCGCAGTTATACTCCTCAGCGTGGTACAAAGGCAAAGGCAAATAATCCACATACGAGCTTGCGTAATTCTTAGCCCAACCAAGAGTCCAGTAATGCTCCTCGCAACTAATAGATATACCACTATTGTAAGGATATTCCTTAGAACCCTCAATCCACGTGTAGAGGAGTTTTACAGCGTAATCCTTGTGATATATCTTAGCAAGCATTTTCGACAGCTCTCTGAACTCCTCACAAGGTTGTCCCAAGAAAAGGTTGTCATCAAGGTAAAGTTGGAAATAAATGGGATTCTCCTTAGTGGCGTATTTCTCAAATAGAGCCAACGCATCGTTAAGTTTCTCCTTGTAGATAGCAAGACCGTGAGAGAATACCCACTCACCTTTATACTTAGTCACCTGTAGATTGAATAGCCTTACACCATCCTCGAGCTGTTCTTTAATGCTCTTGTCTTGACAGCGAGAGGTAAGGTGGATAAACCACCCGAACAACCACTGCCACCATACCAATTTACCTCCTGTTGCGCTGTTATGTGTGCCGTAAATCATAATTCTTTCTCCTCCTGTTCTTTTAGCCACTGTTTCCACGCTGCAATCTCATCTTCTGTGGCTACTCGGTAATGCTCGTTTGTTGCCGAAACTCCTTTACCCTCTCTAAAGAACACTCGTTCTTCTATAGGTAAATTATCAATATTCTGTGTGTAGTACACACCATCTTTTTTCTCTAATGTATTCATAATTTATAATTTTAAGCTGAAACTAAAGTTATAAATGGTTTACTAGATAATGCTGCCTCAATTTCTGGCTCGCCATTCATTCTTCCGTAAGCGTTAGGATGTAGAGTAATTGTTATAGCTGTTGTCGCGACAGAATTGTTAATCACATAAAGAATAGATTTTTTAGAAATAAGTGGACAATCACTTAAAGATAAATTATATTTTAGCTGATGTATCTTTACAGTTTTTAATAATTTACAGTTATAAAATCCATTACTCACAGCCGACTCAAATCTAAAACGACCTAATATGTGTATAACTTTAAACATATTCCCAAATACATTATCAGGGTTTTTTGTACTTACGATACTATATTCACCTTTATCGAAATTTATAACTTCTAATTCACAATCTCTCGCATAATAATAACCATCTAACTCAGTAGTAGTATTTATAGAAGTTAGTGTTCTATTTGTTCTAAATTTACGTGTATGTAAGAAATATTTAATAGTTAAAGTATTACCGTGATTATATATCTCCAGCATTTGTTTTTCGGTAATATCACCTAAGCCATTCAAGTAGTAGTGCCCTGCACGATGAACACAATATTGCTCATTGTGTCGAATGTTACCCAAAAGGTCAGTCAGTATAACTTTATATACGCCATTGTCTATAACGTATTTATATGTAGTACCACCTTGAACTATAGTCTTTACATCACTCGCACTGACGTTGAGTATATCTTGATTATCTACATAATCAGCCCAAGGTGTAGTTTTTACAATATCTACTCCTGTATCGTTGTACTCTGCACCAGCAGCTACAAATAGAGCACGTAAGGCATTGCCACCGCTTGTCTGAGGCACAGCAACCAACTTCTCATTTTCCACCCTCAGCCCATCGCCAATATTTAATGTTAGTTTACCGTCTTTCTGCGCCAAAGGAGCTTGCGCCTCAATAGCAGCAGGACCACCGCCAACACTCTCCCATTCAGTCCAATTACCAAATTCATCTCTCTTACGTTTAGCCACCTCAATAGTTGCATCAAGTTTAAGAGAATATTTTAATTGACTAATCGATTGCGATACACCAAGAGGGCCAGCAACAGAATAATTGTTTAAAACTATAAGTACAAAAGTATCGTAGAAACTACCCACAGCAGTAGGGGAGCCGTCGGTTAACACACCACTATAAATACCATTATCTACTAAATTATCAAGTGTAGTAACTTGTCCCACCTCAATATTAGTCTGCAGTTTCCCCCAAGGTTTCCAATGTCCCTCTTGTGAGCTACGGACATACACATTACCCTCGCCACCCGCATTATTGTTAAGCGTTAGCACTTGCGTAACAACCTTATTACCGCCATTATCATCAGTCGTTAAAACCGTCAATCTCGCAGCAATAACACCCTCATTCAATATAGGAACATTATCACCCTTTTTGCGAACACCCCTAATACTATACACACCATCAGTTATATAGTCATTCAGGTTGCTACCGTCTGGCCAATCAACATCTGGCACATCGCCACCCTGCGGCAAATTCTCTGCCTCGCTGAACTCAATCGAATATCCTCTACAGCTAATTGTAGTACCCTCGCCCATACAAGGAATAGTGAAGCCGGTATATCCGCTCACCACCACTTCACGTACACCATCAAGAATCACTGCACGACACTTAAGGGCACCACGTCCCACTATGTCAGTATCAATACACGCATAATACTCAGGGCCATTATCATACGCAAACAGCAAATCCCCCTTCTCAAAATGCAAGGCCCTATCTCGCTCCACATAAAAGTCAAACGAGCAATCCACCTTTTCAATACCCTTAATCCTAAGAATCAATCCAATCATTGTAACATATTAGTAGCAATATCACTCAATCTCTGTTTCCCCGCATCATCGCCAAAGAAACCCATCACAATAGCCGCAGCCATATAACACACCGCAGTAGCCTCCTTAGCACTCGCCGCCAATCCCTCCGCAGAGTCATACGCCTTGTTATATACGAATTTCACCGGTCCGGTCTCCCCTGGTTCCTCGTTAAGCATTCCATCATATATATATACTATCGGGCTATTCACCCCCGGCTTAGTATATTCATTTCTCGACATAATAAACTCATTCGAGTTCACATCCGTCAATCTCGTCACCGGTCGTTTCCAAGCGCGATCCTTCGCCCACAGCAACGAAATAAATTTAAGATACTCAACATCGCCATCCTCGAACGTAAAGTCACTTATCGACCTCACATTCACCTCATACCCATTGTTCGCCAATAGAACAACAGCATCAGCAACAGCAGTCTCTATATAATTATCAAGCAAAACACGGTCGGTAGCAATAGACAGCCCATCGCTACCCCCGTGTTCATTCAATACATCTCTAACCTTTTGTACTACCTCCTCGTGTGTCATGACCAGTTAGGAAAGTTTATGCCCTTTTTCTCTGCCTGTTCAAGCACCGCAGCCTTGTTCTGCAACACCTCTACCGGCACACCTCTCTCAATCAGGTACTGACGCGCCTGCTGCATGGTCTTCACCTTTGATTCAGGTGTTTCAACCACAGCTGGAACATCCTCCACAATCTGCTCTTTGAGAACCTTTATTGCACCACTCTTGAAGTCAGGATGACTCTCAATCACCTTCTGCTCAAAAGCATTTCTTGATGTGTAGGTCGCTGGTCGCACAGCCGCAGAGTCGATTGCACCTCCACTGAATGTAATGGTCATAGTCGCCTTGCCAAGTTTAAACGAGACAAAACGCTCCACCACACCGTATATACCATATTTAACAATCTTACTCATAATATTTAATTTAAAAAGAGGGGAGGGATTATCCTCCCCTCAGTTGTTTACGCTACAAAACCTTCGCTGTACTCAATCCATGCGCTACCGGTCCAGGTAACAACATCGCCGTTCTTGAACTTGCCGGCATCAGCAGTCAAGATAACAACATCATTGATGTTGGGGTTAGATGGCAATGTATTTGCCGATGTCACGGTTGCTGCACCAGGAATAGAGCTTGTTGCCTTCGCGCCGTTCACCCAGATGTGTGAATAGCCCTTCAAGCAGAGACAGTCGATTGTCATCACAATCTCACGCTTAGCCTCCTCGCCCTGAACATTCTCAGTCTTGTTGTCCTCGTTCTTCATGTAGTAACGTACCAAGCCCTCCTCATCGATGAGAGCACCACAGTTGGTGTAACCGAGAGCGTCCAAAGTTGGGTCGTGAACAAGAGCAATGTCACCGAATACAGTGTGAATTGCAGAACACTCAATGCCGAAGACCTTCTCCTTACTGTAGTTCACATTCTTGTACAATGTGAGATCTATCTGCTGGATGTCGTTGAGCAACTGCTTGCCAAGCAACCAAACCGCCTTCTTGGTAGCATTGAAACCTGTAAACTTCACCATAGACAGATTGATGAGGTCACCGAAAGTAATCTTTGACGCAAGGTCATACTGACGTTTGAACTGCCAACGGATACCCTTTGAGAAGTAGTCCCACTGATAGCCCATTGACGAATCCATTGCCTGCACCTTGAATTTACCGGGCTGGCCAACCCACGCTGTACGGCAGCTCTCAAGACGGAACTGGCGGAGAACAGCCTCTGCAATCTGCGACTCGCTGAACTGAATACGCTTCTTCTGCGCAGCAAAGTAATCGCTCACAATGCTGTTGCAGAGCTGTTTCTGCAAGTACAGACGCTCAGGCACAGGAGTAACAGTGTTAGGAGCAATAAACTTCTGAGTCTCGTACGCTGCCGAAGAGAGAAGAATAACCTCGGTTCCTACAGGAATTGTCGGTACTGTGCAATACTCGTCCGAAGCATTGTTCTTTGGACCGTTCACCGCCATTGCAATAGGAGCCTCATTTGCACTGTTCTTACCCACAAAGAAGAGCATGAGGTCTGTGCCTGGAAGCTCAACCTGGCCTGTAGGGTCGTAACCGTTTACACCCTTACAGATGGCAGTGTAATACTCCTGGAAGATACGTCTGTCCTCATTGTCGAAAGGAATCTCTGCACGGGTCGCCTTCGCACCGGTGTACGCTGCATTGGTGTAAGCCTTTGAGCGCTTCTCGTCAATCATGTAATGGTCAACCTCAAAAGAGTTCACACGCACCTGACGCTTTACTCTGCGTTTGATGGTGTCAATGACACTCTCGTCGCTTGCCACCTGTGTAATCTGGTCGTCAATGTCCGCCTCGACAAGGTCTCCCATCTCACTCATGTTGCTTACGGTAGTCGCCTCGCCTGGAGCCTGTGTAGGAAGACCGGCTTTACCACCGGTTGCATTCAACGCACCTTCACCATTTTCGGGAATACCCACAGCCGCCACCGCACACATCACACCAGTCTCAGTGTCACCAAAGAACATCAAGACCGCACTCACAACATACAGCAACGCCATCAAGGGATGCTGTTTGAAAAAATTAAAAACTTTCTTCATCTTTTAAAAAACAATTATGTTAAACAAATCACGCATTCAACGCCTTGGCAAGCAGAGAATTCATCGGTTTTTTCGGTTTCTCCACCTGGTGTACACTCTGAGAACCCAGACCTTTAGGCATTCCGTCATCAGGTTTTGCACGCATCTCATTGATATTCGTATTGCGTCCCTTTATCTCTCCCGCTTGGAACGCATCTTCTGTATCCTTGTCATAGTCCACTGCCTTCTCTAAACGCTCAAACACCTCATTCTCCGCTTCACCATCCATCACAGGAATAATAATAGAGTCGAGAATCTTCAGTCTATACACCTCTGCATTCTTGCCCTTACCCTCAAAATAGGCATCCATAGCATCAAAGAACGCATTCATTTTACTATCGAATGCCTCTTTGTTTTTTGCCACCATATCCTTCTCCTCGTTAAAGGCATTCTCTGCCGCCATAATCTCGTCATATTCAGGAGTGCCCTCCTGTGCTTCAAGAAACTTACGGCCGAAATGTCGCACCAATGCAGCACCTCCATTGCCACCGTTTACAATCTCCGCGAACACCTGCGCCAACTTAGGGTTATCTTGCATACCCTGAACAAGTCTCACGTTCATCTCCCTCTGTTCGCGCAGAAGGTCAAGCGCCATTTGGTCCACATCCCCGGTGCGTTTCTCCTCTGGCAGTATCTCATTCAATAAAGACTCCAATTCCTGCCTTGCGGTAGTATCTCCTACAGGTTCAGTGTTAATAATTTCTATTTTCTCCTCTTCCATAATTATAAAATATTTCCCCAAAGGAAAGGAAATAACCCCACCCCCTTTGTGCGAAATCATTACTAAGAATTACAGAATTATTATTTTCTTATAATATCATTGAAAAAGATTGTTAAAACGCGCACACGCACGCATTAAAGCATTACATTTGCATCGCAGAAAGGGAGAGTCTGCCCATTTATTATGCAATACAGCTCCCTTCTCATTCAAGACTTAGATGCCGCCTACACCTCCATCAGCAATCATTACAGGCTCAATGGCATCTTCAAGACCCGTCGTCAGATATGCGACATCATATCACAATCCCCTGCCCCCCGTCTCTACATAACCCCCGAATACGCATCACGTATTCTCAAGGCCTTCCCCAAGTACAGCGCCCGCCGATATGGTTCCACCGGTAAACACCGCGAACTCTACGAACGCTATCGCTCTTTACCTCCCGAGGAGCGAAATATCGACGGCATCATTAAAATCATCAACCAGCCAGCGCCCAGTTTCTATCTAAGTTCCACATACATCTACATCTTACTTTACCGAATCTATGATAGAAGAAAATAAACGCCGTCTCTCGCTCATTAACGCCCCCTACAACCCCATAACAGGCGAAGGCAGTCCAATCCCAAGAACGCTTGTAGAAATCCACGACAGCCCATTACCCCAGATGTGGCTCCCCAACGATATGCTCCTTGACCCCACTATCCAGTCCGTCATCGAGCACGGCTTCCATTGGCACATAAGGAAAGCCGGCCTGCCCGTCAACGACAAGACAATCAATAAATTTTGGGAAGATTTTTCACGAATAAGGAATAAATACGATTACGAATGGTACGCCCGTATGTGCCAAACCATACAAGACAAGGAAACCCTCAAAGAAGTACCCTTCGTCCTGTGGCAACCACAAAGGAAATACCTCAAGGAACTCGAAAGTCTGCGACTATCAGGCAAGGCAATAGACATCATCCTTTTGAAAGCCCGTCAGTGGGGAGGTTCGACCCTTACACAATTATATATGCAATGGTTGCAAGTATGCGTTTTCCCGGGAATAAACTCCGTCATCTGCGGAGATATCGAGAACCAGTCACGCATCGTTGCCGGTATGCTCTCACGAACTGTCAACAACACCCCACAATGGGTATTGGGATGTAACATCAAGGAAGCACCCTATAAAGGCTCAACCTCAACCCGAGAAATCAAGCCCATCGGCTCACGCTACACAATAGGCTCAGCGCAGAAACCCGATAAAGTCCGTTCCGAAAACGTCTCCCTCGCCCACCTCACCGAGGTCGGCTTGTGGAAAGAGACCAAAGGAAAGAAACCCGAAGACCTTGTGCAAGCAATCTTCGGAACCTGCTTAGGTGGTCCCGGCACGATGAAAGTCCTTGAGTCCACTGCAAAAGGAGTAGGAAACTATTTCCACAGAACTTGGAAAGGCGCAACCACCACCAAAAAAGAAGAAAGAAACAACTTTCATCCGGTCTTTATTCCGTGGTTCGATATACCGCTGTACAGCAAACCGATAGAAGACTACGAAGCCTTCATCGCCACAATGACCGAGCGCGAGCACGAACTCTTTAAACTTGGCGCAACCCTCGAAGCAATAAACTGGTACAGAGACAAGAAGAAAGAAATCTCCGACGAGTGGCGTCTCTCAAGCGAGTTCCCCTCCACCCCAACCGAAGCCTTCCAATCCACCGGCCGCAGAGTCTTCCGTATGGAATACGTCAAGACCACACGCGAGAGCTGCATTGCCCCTTGGTGGACAGGCGATGTCGATGGCGACTACCTTAATTGTAAATTCGTCAAGGGAACAGGCAATCTCGAAATATGGTATATGCCCGACCTCGATACCCCAATGCGAGATAGATACGTAGTCAGTGTCGATGTCGGTGGAGTCGGTGACAAGAGCGACTACTCTTGTATTAGAGTCTTTGATCGATACTCAATGATAGAAGCCGGCATCCCCGAGATAGTCGCCCAATGGTACGGCCACATCGAGCACGACAAATTAGCGTGGAAATCAGCACAGATAGCCCATTTGTACGGCGACGCACTGTTAGTCATCGAGGCCAACACCCTCGAGACCGCAGGAACCGAAGGCAACCACTTCGAGTACATCTTGAACGAGATTGCCGACCATTACTCCAACCTCTATTCACGCACCAGCGAGATAGAAATCAAGCAAGGCCGCCCCCGTAGGTGGGGCTTCCACACCAACAGCTCAACAAAACCGTTGGTCATCAACTACCTCATCAAAGCCCTGCGTGACGGTCTCTACATCGAGCACTGCTCAAGCACCTGCGACGAGTTGGATTTATACGAATTCAAAGAGAACGGCAAGGAAATGGGAGCAGTCGAAGGCAACCACGACGACCGCGTTATGGCCACCGCCATCGGCCTTTGGGTATGCTACAACTACCCATTGCCTGTTGCAATAAATAAACTCAACCCATCAAGAAAAAAGACACGCATAATCAGCGAAGCAAGCATTTAATTTTGTATATTTGCAGAAATCAGAAGCCTTATGACCATAGAATAAGCAAGAAAAGTTTGGGCGCAACGCTCTATGGAATTTCGCCAACGAGTAAAAGACAGCGGCCTCACAGCCGATGAATACTGCGAACGAGAGCGAAAGAAAATAGAACAGGCAAAATTAACCCCTTGGCAATATTTTAAGAAATGGCTAAACTTGAAATGGTAGAAAGCGAAGAAGCTAAACGAGAGATTTTAGAGACCATCGACAAACTATGTGCGCAGCCACTTGATTACAATACGGTGGTTCAGGAACTTGACTATATAACCAGACATACATAAGATTGTTTATAGGCGAGAAGCCTATATCATTACATCGCCAAATGTTTAAATCTTATTCCCATACTGCAAACAGTATCGGTTTCGGGGAGCGGTACACCATAGACGTGTGTCGCTCCCTGCGTTTTCACCCTAAATCAGTGGTACACTTACCACCGTTTTTGGTGGTAAACACCTAAAGTTCTTGTAGATGTTTGAAGAATCTACAAGTTTTTATACAAAAAAGCGTGACGGTGTGTCACGCCTTCATCCTTATAAAACCCTACGAGTATTATTTAGTTTCCGATACAACTTCATTTATTATCGTTCCCGCAGCGTCCGGAGTAAGCGCACCGTACGCAACAAGCAACATCATAATCGAAAAAAGAACCACCAAAGCCGTAACCCAATTGTCGCGCTGGTATATCCTCACAAGTATAGCAATTACCCCAGCCATACCAAGCGCAACTATTGCCACGGGAACCTGTATTGCAGGAGCAAAACAAGGGACATACCACAAAAAGCAAAGCAACGCAATATAGGCAATCCCTAACCACACAAACGTCCTATATCCAAACTTCGCCTTTCTTGGGGATTTAAGTAGCCCTGAAAGTTCGCAATCCGAAGCCTTCAGGAACTCCAAAATATCATTAGAGTCCCCCTTGATACCTTTTATCTCAAGTTCACCCATTGTTCTTTCTTTTATCCATTACAGCATCAACCACCGCCCGCACATCCTTGACAGCCATATCCTCAGTCCATTGATCCGCATCATTGTTCTTTATTATAATAATGTAATTTTTGGAAAGAATAACAGATGTGCCCGGTACGTTCCCCGGACTCTCCTCGCCCTTGAATAAATTGGTTCTTCTCATAGCCTCCTGTAAGGTGGGCGATACACTTCTGTATTCATCTTTCGTCTGCATACCAATACCCAACTCACCCACAATGACAGAGCCGCTATCATAAGGATATACTGTAAACAGCAACCCCACACCGCTTCTCATCATTGGCGAGAACAACCTTCTGAAATTATTCAAGTAATTTATAACCTTCTTATCCTGCATATCTAAAACAGTTTATACTGCAAATATACAAAAATCTCATTTATATTGTTTGCTCTTTTGTCACAAACACAATTTTCCCCGATTTTCTTGCACGTAAAAAATAGAAACACATGAAATAAAAATGAGCGTTGCTATGTTTGTGTATTAATATTACTCCCTTCGAGCTGTGTTACTATCTGCGTTTTATAGTGTAGCAATCTTCCAGTCTTTGTGTGTTGAATGGAATGGCCACATACCACAATAGGAATGTTAAAATTTCATTCTTGTAAACTTCGTTTATCATTGATATTTGCCAGGATTCAATTAACATGAATTGGCTCATGTAGTTTAAAAACCACCACCCGAGAGCAACAAGTCCCATCGCTATAAGTGGAACAAATACGATATTTCCAAACGTCGGACAATTTTTAGAATTATTTTTTAACCTGAATGAAATAACCCAACCGATCAATAATGCAGCCATCGACACACGTAACACCGATACATTGGCTATTCCGTAAAGTTCTCCCATTGTCAGCATTTTCACACCTTCTTGAATAAGTAAAAATATTATCAAGAAAATGACAAGTGCAAAATTACTGTTGTATAGTTTATTATTTAGCGGCCTTTTCTCATATATAATATACTTGAGCTTCTTTTTGGATTCAAAACCCTGAATATCGGAAAATTCTCCATTCCAACACCATTCAAACATATCATCAAAACAAGCCACAAACAATCCTTTATCCCATACCTCTTTTGCAAAATCGTTGTTTCTGTTAGTAGCCAGAAACCACATCTCCTCCTTTTGCTTTATCTGTGTCTTCATTTTTTCTTTCATAGGTTGCAAAAGTTTTCTCATTTCCGCCTTATTGTTCGCCTTTTCGTATGCGCCCTCTTCAGCAACCTTACACATTAACCTTGCAAAAGATACATCATTTATACTCTTGTCACCGTTTATAAATGCCTCTAAATCTATCGTGTTTACCAGCTGTGTTTTTTCATCAACTGTCACCTGTGTTCTTTTATCTTCAAGCATATCCATACACTGTAATAATATCCTCCGTCTTAAATATCGCTACAATAGGAGCGCCAATAAAACGTAAGATGTTTTCATACTTATACATTTTTCAAAGTTTTATTCATAATTATTCTTTTTTTCTACATATTGTTGAAATCTCATCGCCATATTTTGCATATACATTTCTACAGGCACACCTTGTTTGTGCGCTTTGGTAACGATGGAGTTCTCGTTAGTTAGCTCAAAATGAAGCTCTTTTATTTTTTCATTTGAAGGATTTTCGCCTTTATACGTTATATACATATTATACATAGGCATCACTTCAGGGTCTATTACAATCCTTAGACCTATTGTATTATAAGGTGTAATTTCCCAATCATCTAAAGAATTGATAACATCGCATACGCTTCTATCAATGTTTAATAATCTTTGAATATCGCGTA
Organism: Bacteroidaceae bacterium; assembly: GCA_017546785.1. GTDB lineage: Bacteria > Bacteroidota > Bacteroidia > Bacteroidales > Bacteroidaceae > HGM04593. The sequence goes on from JAFYRW010000048.1 coordinate 46,362, forward strand.
TTCTTTTTGTGTCAGGGTCAAAGAATACAAACCACAATAATACAACCACAACGACAGTGGCAAGAATAAACCAAATCATAATTTGGTGCGTTTTTTATTTCCGCAAGTTTACTTTATTTATAAATATCCCCCAAACAATTTTTAACAAATTTTCAAGGCAAGCCTTGCTTTTGCAAATTTCCCCCCTTTTTGTTTGCCGTTTCAAAAAGAGTGCCTATATTTGCGGTGCTCAATAATTCATAGATGCAGGCAAGGCTTCTATGGAACTCCGTAGGAGTTTTATTTTTTTGCCGAAGACATATAGAAATTGTTATACCTATATTAAAGTATAGCACACGAACAGGGAGGATACGGAAACGCCCTCACACATTCTATGGATTGTTGAGCACCTGTGACCGTGTGCTTTTTGTTTTTATATCATGCTCAACAATCAAGTTCAAATCTTCCAGTACAATGGAAGTCCTGTTTCTTTTGAGAAAGGAGACAGTGTAATGGTCAATGCGACCGAAATGGCAAAAGCGTTTGACAAAACCACAAAAGATTGGTTACGCACAAAGTCAGCAGAAGAGTTTATAACCTCATTATCAGCCGTTAGGCAGATTTGCCCATCGGCTCTTGTTCAAGTAGTTAAGGGCGGTAACGGAGAGCAAGGCACTTGGATGCACGAAGATGTTGCCCTTGAATTTGCCCGTTGGCTCTCTCCTGCATTCTCCATCTGGTGCAACGACCACATCAAAGAACTCCTCACCACCGGTGTAACCACCGCCTCCGACGACGATGCCGCCATAGCCCACGCAATGGACATCCTACAAAAGCGTTTGGAGCAAGCCAAAGCCGAGAAACAGTTACTCGAAGCCAAGGCCCAAGAGCAAGAGCGCGTCATCAAGGAGCAGGCCCCACAGGTAGAGTACTATCAAAAAGTCCTCAACAGCGAAAGCACCTACACCGTCACCCAAATAGCCAAAGAGTTCGGCTGGGGACCACAGACCCTCAACCGCAAGCTCAAGGAACTCGGCGTACAGTACAAGCAGAACGACCAATGGATACTCAAAGCCAAGTACCAGAACAAAGGCTACACCGACACCATCACGCGCGAGCACAAAGACCACCTCGGCCGTCAGCGCACCTCCCTACAAACCGTATGGCGCGAGTCCGGACGCCAATTCATACACTCACTATTCGATTAAACGACACTCAACAAATCAAAAAATCAAACTACTATGGATACAAAACAAAAAGAAACAATACAGAACGTCAAGGACATCGCCAACAGCATCAAGGAGAGCGAACTCCTCTGCACCACATCAAACATACTCTTCTGTTACGAGAACAATCGTCTCGACGACGAAGACCTCTACCGTCTCTCGCGCGACATTCTCTCCCTCGTCAGCGATGTAATCATCCTCCGCGACGAAATCAACCGAGTTTAGCATAGGTATAACAAAAGGGGCAGCCACATCGGTTGCCCCTTCACTTTTATTTTAAACCCATTCCAAATAACAAATAAATACTGAAATAACATTTCAATATCTTAAGAATATACCTATATTTGCAATGAATTTACAAGTAAACGCTGCACCTCCTTTCGCGCAGCACCCTCTCGAGAGAATAAACCCAGTGGTAGGACACTGGGTTTTGTTTTGCATTCCTACGGCAAAACAACCAACAGACCGCAAGGTCAAAAAAGGAAGGAGGTGTAATGTGCGATGGAAACTTGTAAATTCATAAATGGACAACTATGCAAAGTTATTTTTGCTAAGTATATCCGCAAAGGCGGTAAAATCATTTATCCCAAAAACGGCAGAGCCTTTAGGTTCTATGTTCCCGTAGCGGACTAATCCATTATGTGCGGACGTGTCCTACCACCTCCGCACTTTTCTTTTACCTCAACTTGTTCACCGCAAACCCGGCATCAACCAGCAGTTCTGCCACAGAAACCCATCCCTCAATGTTACCCGCAAAAGCAATAGCAAAATACTTATACTGCTTACTCCTGCTCATCGACGTCACAAGATCCCTTCTCACCACATCCGTAGGCTCATTACCATTCATTGACGGATACTCCTTGCCCGTAATACACACAAACTCAGCCCCATCATTCGAGCCCAGCACATAAAAGTTGAAATGCCCTTTAAAGGTACATCTAAGCGCCGCCTGTCGCAACCTTTTATAATCATTCGTACCCGCTTTCACAGGTCTTGTAATAGCCACCACAGGCCCACTATTTACACCCTCAGCGAAGGTATATCTCCAATAGTCGCCATACACAATCAGTTCCTTGCCACCCAACACCGCATATTCGAGTTTCACATCCCTCACATACCAGCTCTGCGACTCCAACGAATACACATAGCTATAAGCATAGTCGGGGTTAAATAGAAACACCTCTTTATATAAGTAATCATATCCCAGTCGCGCATTCTTCAGGTAATCCCTAAACCTCACCGGTTTAACAGGCGGTATTCCCGCCCTTCCGAAAATATGTTCATAAATAGGACAGTCCGACATCAGCGGTCGTTCCCCATCGAGCGCAGTCGATAGCTCTACCACCTGTCCGCCACTTATCGCCATCACACCGGCATCAGTAGTAAACACCACACCGCCCGACACCGGGCACACCCCACCATTGCATATCTCACGTGCAAAGGGAGCCTGCGACACATACGCCCCTCTTCCCGAGGTATCTACTCCCATAGCCCATATACCATCAGTCGTAAATACAAACAACGGATACTGTCAAACTGTCCTGTTGATACAGCCTCCGCATTGCTCGCCATACCTACAATCTCACCCTCAAACTTATACGTCTGCGCCGTCGGGAAATAGAAAGGATTATCTACTGCCGATACACGCAAAACATAATCTGTACCCTTATCCACCACAGTCGTAATATCCACCGAGAAATCCTTAACCCCTTTTGAGCCATCCTCATACGTTTCCCACTCCACATCAGCATCATAGAATTCCGTTATTCCGGTCTCTATTTTCTCAAACTCAGTATAAGGAACCCCATCCACAGGATTAGTTCTGTTGCTCTGTACCCTTATAGTGAACACATCACCCTCCTGTGGCGTACCTTGAATATCCACAAGAGCGGTATTAAAAGCGTCCCAATATTCGTCAAATCTCTGCCATCTCCACGTCAGCCCCGTACCTTCCCCCGCAGTCCTGTAAACAACAGTGTACGAAGCATTCGTCGCCCCTATAGAAGATATCATATCCGCCTTGCTAATAATCTCTACACCGTAGCTTAACGAATGCGTTATGGTAACATCATAAATGTTGGCATACAGAGCATACAAGAAATACGCCATATCCTTATATGTATGTTTCACCAAATCAAAAGATTTTCTATATAGCGCAGACCTCGTGAAACCGTTCCTATTCGACTCTTTCTTATGCACATACACATCCATCTTGTTAGCCCTCGAATCCGGGTACGTCAGTAACGCCGATATATTAGGAGCACTATACTGCTCAAATCCGCTGCTTAGCGTCTGTGACACTTTTACCACTCCATTCTCCGTCATCAAGTGAGTAACCGTAATAACCTTCTTAACATCAGTACCACTATTATTGCAATTAAAATACGAGATACCGGCATAGCCCCTATTCAGCAGTTTGCTCACGTTCGCAACGTGCAATCTCGAATTATACACCATCGACTTCTCCGCGAACAATTTATGCGCATTATTATAGTCAGTCAGCACCTCTTGCGTTGCAAGGAACGAGGGAGAAGTCTCCTTCACCTCTCTTATTATATTACCCTCCAAGTCATATTCAGCAATTAAAAAAAACGAGCTATTCAGCATATCATCAGCAATCTCTTTATGCTCTTTGAGTGTATAATACTCAAATTTTCTTTCGCCCGTCCCTATCTCGCTAACCTTCTTCACAGGCAACGAACCGCTCGTAAACACACACACCCCCACAACAATATTCTCCCATTCCGTCAAGTCGTACGGAGCCAATTTAATAGTCGGAATAAACCCCATCACCGAAGCATTATATTCGCTCATAGTATCAACGCTTTTGGCATACCAAGCGAAATTTCCCAATCCCCCTTGTGCATCATTAGTGTTATCCGCGCTCCCGAAGTCATTAGCATAATATATAGGCGAATACGAAGCATACGACCCATCAAAAAGTTTAAGAGCTACTCTAAATTCAGCTCTATCCACATAAGCCGCACTTTTGTATATCTCGCTAAGACACTCATTAAGGTATCCCATCGCAACCACTCTGTTATAGAGATCATACTTTCCCGCATTGCTCGCATTTATGGCATTTACATAATACTTGTCAGGCGCAGTCGAAACAGCCTTTCTAACCCTCTTCAACGTCATCTTCATCTCCGGCACCTCTGGTATCTCCCCCAAGAACACATACTCCTCGTTCCTATATATAGAATACAGCACATTATCCTCGGTGTACATTACCACAATATTACCCATCACCTCAAAGTCCTTCACCGCGAAGCCATTGTTAATATACGTCTCCGTTCCCGCCACACGCAGTGCGCCATCAGCGCGTAGCTCCAGCAGTCTCTCCCCGTGCCACTTAGCCTTTTTCACTCCCCCCTGAATCTGCGTATTCTCTTTCGAGGGGTAGGCGGTTCGCACCAGCTCCCCGCCCCTATTCCTCATATTAACAAGTATCGCCATCTCGCCATCTGCGGCCGCCCCATCATCAGGGACATTCGTCATACCCTTAAAAGATAAACTCATCTTTTCCATAATTTACGCCTTTTGAATAATACCATCCATAGCCCCGGCATTGCTATTATCCATTGCCATAGCCATTTGTTCATTTCGCGGAGCATACTGCTGCATAGCCTGCATCACCTCCTGCTGTGCCTGTTCATCACGTTTCACGCTCTCTAAGATTTTCGCAGCGAACGGATACGAGCTGTTCTCCAGTAGCGTATTCAGACGTATCGCCCCACTCTGGAACAACTGCATAAGGAAGTCGTTAGCCATCATCTGGTAAGCAGGCGTATTATTACCGTCAGTAATAGCAAGGTCAATTTCCGCATTCTTCACCTTCTCGGGGTTATACCGTTTCGCCTCCTCCGAGTAGTCCTTGCCCGCAATATTCAAGTACACATTATCATTATAGAACTGCTGTATCGTTTTCATAACAATAACATCCCTTCTTCTCTTGAAGGCATTCATAGCCCCGAATAATCCTTTAAGGTTCAGCGACGAGTTCTGCGTCTGCATAGCATACAACGAACTCGGTGTACCCGCCTTAGGCGCCTGTCCCTGCATAGCTGAATTCACACCCGAAATTTCATTTATCAACTTCAGCTGCAAGTTCAGCAACTCATAATCTCCAGCTGTCGATGCCGCACCATTCAGTTGGTGCACCACATCCCTTACATTCACACCCTGCTTAGGCTTTACGAAGAGAACACCATTGTAACGCACATACTCATCTACAATCTCCTCTCTCGTCATCGAATCAAAAGCATCTTCATTTATTATTAGCAGGCCCTTCGAGCTCGCACTTCTGATAAAGTCAATCATCATAGCAGTACGGTTAATACTCCTCTGCTGGTCAATGAACTGCTCCACGAAGTTATACAATCTACCTTTCACAAAGTGCAGCACCCCCAGCACAAAGTTGTGTCCCCCGTGCCAATAAGGGCTATCCCCTTTTGCCAAGCAATGTCCCCAAGGCGTCAGGTATCTATACACCCATTTTCTCTCCGTCGCCTCCTCATAGTCAATGTATAGAATATCCTCCTCGTCCACACCATTAGCTCGTGCCTCCTCTCTTCTCAGTCTGTTAATCTCGTCGAGTCTGCCTTTCTCCTTTTTCTCCACATAACCATATTCACCTTTCAGATTATCGTGGAAGAATATCGCCGGTCTGTTCTCCAGTCTCCAGCCAAGAATCACCCTGCACATATCCGGGTGCGTCGGAGTATAGAATCCCATATTCTTCAGCTTATCCCCGTTCAGCGCATACGAATCACGATAAATATACCCATTATTACCATATATACGTTTCAGTTCCTCCTCCGATACATATTTGCCAAAGTTCGCTATAACATCATCAATAGACATATCATAAATCTCGCCGATTCTGCTTATATCCCACGTGCGCACATCTTCGAACGACGTGTCAAAGAACACCCTCGTTTGGTTCACCGGATACACCCACACATCATTTTTGTTCCCCTTTGCAGGATTCACGCCATACTCTATGCGTTGCACCATCAGTCCGCTCGTGCACGCCGACTTAAGCGATGCCACGTCCACCTCAGTAATCTCGTTAAGGTCGTGCACATACTCAATAGCCACCGTCATCATCTCTCCTAATTTAGCCTCACGTTGGTCTCTCACAGCACATACAGGCTTCGTTGTTGCAGTTCTCAGCTGTCCCTCGATGTTATTCAATATCGGAGCAATCATATTATTCTTCAAAGGAACCTTACCCTGTTTCATAATCAGTTCCCTCTCCGTTATCACGTTACCCGTATCCGGGTCCTTAACCAAGTCCCCCCATTGGTCGTCCCACGCATACATCGTCGAACGCCTATCCTTACGTCTCATCTCCTCCAGCGAGAACCAATCATTAGCAAACTGCTCCAGAGCCTGCAAATCCTCGTCATTCACAGTCAAACTCGTTTTCTTTTGGGCAACCGTATTCTTACGGTCGCCCTTTGCACGTTTCAAGAATTTATTCATATTCATTTATCAGTTTTACAGCATCAGCCCTTAATTTACGAATTTCCATCATATATCTATCGCATTCGTCAGGATTATTCTCCATTCTTTTTTTTCTCTTGGAAATACCATCCTCGCAGCGTTTCAGCTTGCGCCATATCTCGAACTCTTTCGAATACGCATTAGTATATTTAGACCTATTTTCACTCTGCTTAGCCCCATCTATAATAGGCTTGATAGACCTCTGGAACTCATTGATAATATTCACATCTCTCGCATCACCGTATGTCTCACGCACACCATATTCCGAATCATCTCTCTCTGTCAGCATCAGATATCCACTCATCGGATCATCGGCCAGAGTCTCCATTCTCGTCACCAATTCCCTCTTCATCGCATATATCCGTTTGTCTATCTCGTCCGAGAGAGTATAATCCTTCATATTACGTGCCGCATCTTTCTCCTCATACAGTTCCTTGAGTCTCTTCTGACCATCATTGAATATGTCTATTCTCAGCAGCTCACCCCTGTTCTCCATCTCTTGGAGTTTACTTAGGGCCTCTACGTCACCATTCTTAATCAAGCCCTTCACCGTCTTCTCCGTGTCGTAGTCTCTTCCTACCACCTCAAAGAAATTCTGATAAGCCTTCTCCCAGTCGCGTCGTGTTCTCTCTCCCGGCTCCGCCTCATATTTCTCCAACGACTGATAGAAAGCATTCGCAATAGGCACATTCTTAAATTCCGCATACTCCTCATCGCCCCCAATCCATTGCGCAGTCTTTATCAGCTCGTTAGCAGTAGAATACATACCACCCAGATAACTCTTCACAATATGCTCAATGCTCGATGGGGTAATGAATTCACCCAACTGTTCATCAAAGAAATTACGCTCATAGTCACCCGATAGAATATCCGATACCATCTGATACACCTTAGCAGTGCCCCTCTTACCTCTTAGTCTCTCCGGCAAATGCTTGTTGAAATCCGAAGCATTATGTATCCTGTTCCCCGCAAAATCCTTGTTCAACAAAATCTCAGGAAAGAATTTCATCGCGTCAGGAGACAAGTTCATCGCCAGCGCCTCACCTATATTATCTCCCGGTGCCCAGCCCTCCATAGGGTTCAACGGCAGAATCTGAGCAAACGAGTTAATAACATCAGCAGTAACATTATCATATTTCGAGTGTCCGTTGATGGCCGATGTTATCACCTCACCCAAAGAGTAAAGCACCCTTGCCTCGTGCGAGAGAGGAATCTTCACCACACCATTGCTAAGAGGGATACACAAGTTCGCTCTGCGTGTAAAGTCCGACAAGTTATAATAATTATTCAGAGCCTCGTCATCGTCTCCACCCAACAAGTCATACACCACATTCCAAATTACAGGCAAAGCAGCACCCAGCGCCAGTTCTGTAGCCCACACCATCGCCATACGCTTAGGATATTTACGTGTAAGCTCAACACGTCTTACCAAGCTCTGCACCGCAGGATTCAGGAACATAAACAGCTTTCTCGCCTCCAGGTTACCGGCCGCTCCGCTACCCTTTCGGTTGAAGTTCACCGAAACATTCTTCGCATCCACCACACTCTGTAGCACCGACAATCCATTCTTTCTCGACGTCATATATGCAGCGAATCGGCATACATTCTCCACACCCCTGTTCGCAAACTCAACAAGATTCTGCGCACTCTCCAGCGCACCCTTCGACATATCCAGCACACTCTTCGCCTTAATATTGTCATTTATCTTCTTCTCGTACTCCTGAATCGAAATCATTGCCGAATAACCCGTCTCACCGCCATTCTCAAGGAACTCCTTGAAATAACGATGCATCTCATTATTCATATCCAACTCATTCTTCTCATACAAACGGAACATTCTATGAATCTCAGGCATTATATTCATCACATTGCCAGAGAATTTCTTAGCAACAGATACGCCATACTTAGCAAAGAAATACACCGTCGATTCCTGAATATCTCTCACACCATTCGTTACCACGAACTTAGGCGAATATCCTGTAACCATCTTAGCGCGGAATCTGTTAATCGCATCAGTCACATTGAAAAATTTATTCGTATCCTGCTCCATCAACAGGCCATTCATAGCCTGCGCCAATCGAGGCGATCCATTCACATACACCGTGTACTCACGTCCGTTACGCATCACCGACACCGCGTGCTGGCTCTTATACCATTTATCCAGCGACTTATATTTCAGCTCCACGCCCTGGCGCTTTCTCGTTACCTCTCCTTTCTTCTCTCTCTCCTTACATCTCTCCTCAAAGGCCTTCACCTCGGCTGCAATCTGCTCATTAGACATAGCATCGTTGATATTCGGATATATAGGAGAATACTCATTGTTATCCCCCTTCTCGTACCACGCCTCACCAACAGAGAGCAAGTTCGTCTTATATAGCAGAGCACAGTTCAGCAGACGCTGTTTCGCCAGGTTCTTATTACCGAATACAATCTCCGAGTTCGCAATATTAAGCATCGTTGCAAATATATTATCCGCCTCCGACCAACGGCCCTTCGCCCCTTTCTGTGCACTATTCAGCACCGATTTCTGTTCACTCACATAGTCATACATCTCATCAGCCGTCGTCTCAGTGAATCCACGTAAAGGAACATAATACTGATACCTCTGCACATTAGCATCGAACACCTCCTTGCTTATTCTACCACTCTCCAGCGCCTCATTCTGCGAGAAACCGTTAATATCGCCAATATGTTTCCATAGCGTTTTGGTGTCCTCCTCTCCCAGTTCAGCCTCCATCTTCGCTACATACGCGACAGCAGCCTTTCTCAGGTCCGCATATTTCACCTTCTTATCAGGAGCGAATATCGCAGTAAATCCAGAATAGTCCTTTATCATCGCTCCGAACGACGCCGCCAGCGCATCAAGCTCATTCTGTTGCTCTATCCAGCTCTTTCCATTAGTAAGTATAGCACCCTTACGCTTCTTATACGCCTCGTATGCTTCTGCGTTGAACACCTTCTTACCATCTACCACATCATACATCGCCTCCTTAACAGCCATCTCCCTGTTACGTTCAATACCGTGTTTAGCATTGGCATATCTCTCAAGGTCCTTTTCGCTAATGTCCTTATCTGTCAGAATTCTACCTAAGAACTTAAGGAATGGATTCATCAGCTGCACCTCAAATCGGTCCATCTTATTTCTATTGCGCGATGGCACCGTATTCGTGAAGTTAAAGAAATCCGCAGTGTCCACTATCACGCGGCCCACCTCCTTTTGAATCTCCTCTTGTGCCACCTTCATCGAGCGAGTAGCATCAATCCATCCCTCTTTGAATTGGTTCCATATACCCTCCACACGTTGGTCATATCTATTGGAGAGTCCATCGTTTGCAACCTCTCTGAATCTATTAGCCCTATCACCCGTATTCGTTTTATCCTCCATAGCAATATCCTCAATCTCCGCTATAGGTCCACGTTGCAGGCGATTATAGCTCTTCCACAGCATATAACGAAGCTCGCCATCCGACACATTCACATTAGCGAATCGTCTAAAGAAATCGCGTAACCACTGTTTAATAGCATTCCACACCCCACTGTAGCCATCGAACCCACGTTCAGCCAAAGAAGCAATATACTCCTCGGTGCATTCTCTCAGAGTCATCGCCCTGCCCTCGCGTATAGAGCTAAGGAAACGATAATCAATAGCATGCTTCATCTCAGGCGCAGCATTCTCATACACAAAGTCAAGGAAACCATCGAACGCCTCACCCATCACACCACGCAAGCCTTTATGCCCCACAAGTTCGTGTAGCGCAGTCTCTATCGCATCATCAAGCGAAATGTTGTTAGGCAGCACAATAACCACCTCACCGGTTTTAGTGTCATACCAACCCTTAGCCTTTTTCTGTCTCTCGTCAAGGCCTGCGGTGTCCTCAATAATCTTTATCGGAGTATTCAGCTTCTCGCCAAGGGAGTTTATTGCCCCCTTAGTCATTGCCACCTCATCGCCATCCTGTTGCGAAAGAATTTCCTCTGTTGCTTGCTCGTTCGCAGATTTTGAATTACCTTTGTCGGCAGAAGGAGCATTTGAATCATTTGTCCGTGCGCTTGATTGCGTGTCGCCTATTGGCATCTGCGGGGTTTGATTCGATGCTTTTTTGTTTGTATAAAAGTCATTAAAGACCTCACCCTTCTCTTTCACCTCGGTAACTACTGTATATCTTGTTCCGTTACCATCAGTCAAACGATAAACAGCAAGTTTTGTATTTCCTCGCTTATTCTCTGTTCTTTCTCCATTAGCAAGTATCTCAGGAATAAGCAGAATATCATCAGTTGTTATTGCACCGCTACCGGTATTATAGTGTCGGTACAGCGAATGTTTAGTACCTGCGTGCGCCTCATTACCCTGTCGCATAACAACCTTTCTCTCGTTGCCCTCTTTTGTCTTGACAGAAATTGTCAAATTATCAGCCTTGCCGCCGAACACATCAGCAACAACTCTCTGTTCAGGCGATAATTCTCTTGCGTCAAGCTCCGAGGCCACCTGTGCCATACGCGCATCAACGCGGCTACCCATCATCGCACTTGTCCCTTGGTTATCAAACAAGAATATCTGATCCTCCTTTGCCACATCTGCTGTCTCCTCGGCAAGAGAGTTTCTGCGCTCCTCGGGAGTCATACCCATACGCTCCTGAACATTGCGGCTCTCCACCTCACCGGCAGTACGCTTGTATTGTTCAAAGGCAGAAGGCATATTCTCATAATCCTCCACAAGAGCATCGATATTCTCATACCCGTATTTTCTTGCCACCTTCTGCAAATTCTCGGCATATCCCTCTTTCACCGACATCTCGGTATAAGGAATCTTCTTATTAAGCGCATCGCGCAGGCTCTGCACATCACTAATAGCACTGCCATTCAGCAGGTCGCCATTCGTCATAAAGTTAAGACTATCCAACACAGCACCGCGCACGTCGGCAAAACGTTCTACGTTCGAACCCAAGGCAAACCCTTCAATATGCTGCACAGCGTGCTGTATCTCGTGGTTAAGCGTAGAGGTCAGCTTGTCAATACTCTCTCTGCGGTTGAATCGTATAACCTTATCATCGTAGTTATGCGATCCCACCGTGCCGGGCTCCATCTCCTCGAAAGTAACGTAATACTCTCTCAGCCCAGGATAAGCATCAAACAACGCCTCATCATCAACCAGCTTGTCGAGTCTCACAGTGGCATCAATATCCACTCTACCCTTTTCAATGAATCCCGCAACAGGATACCTCTTGTTATCGTTAAGGCCAAACAGTTGTGCCTCGCGGTTCACCTTCGCATCCTCTGTCTCGTACCTCCATTTACCGTCGGCACCACGCTCCCAACCCGTAGCAAGTTTAATGGTCTTGGCATCTTTGCCTCGGCTCTCCATATACTTTGCATTCGTCAGGTTGCTTATTCTGTTACCTATCTCTCTCTCTTTCTCACCCATCAAGTCAGCAACAATGCCCTCAACAGTATCAGTGCTCATTGTATGGTACTCATTAAGCACACGCCCCGTATTTGTTACCGAATGGTCCGACAGTCTTATCTTCTTAAGCACCTCACCACTTTTCGAGCGAACAATAATGTAGTTCGACATTCCGAACGATGTTCTGCTCTTCGATATTGTTGTATCGAATCCACGCTCATTAAGTGCCTCGGCCAATTCCTCGGTTCGGGTGTTCATCTTCTCCTCACGCTGCTCGGTGCTTACCCCTCTTCTTGGCGTAAAGTTAAAGTCTCCATTCTCCTCCTCTCTGCGGTCAAGACTCCTTGCGCCCTTCTCGCCAATGAACATTCCCTCCATCGGGCTGTTCTCAACATTAGGGTTCACACCCTCGTAGAAGTCACCAATAACACTATCGACAAACTCTATCCACGCAGGGGCATCACTCTCAAGCTCGCCTTTTACAGGCATACCAAGCAACTCCTTGACTTTGTTCCAAAAGTCGCTCAGAGCCTGCTTCACACTCTCCCAGCCGGCAATCTTCTTAATCTTCTCTATAACATTCCTCTCGGCTTCAATATCAGCCTGGGCACGCTCCATAGCTCGGCGGTAGTTCTCCGCACCACTCAAACGAGAGAGAACCTCACTCGCCACGCGGTTATCATCGTTCCAAATGTCGCGGTAAGCCTCGTCAGCCATCACCTCGGCCCACACCTGCGATAGTTTCATAGCTCCTACTATCTCAGTCCACAGCTCGGGATTGCGCTGTTCCACTGCACTTGCCCACAGGTGAGTGTACTCGTGAACAGGAGTGTTAGGGTTAACACCATCGGGAGTCAGGTATATCTTGCCATCCACTGCCCAACCATAAACCGTACCATTGGATGTGCGAAGGAACTCAACGCGGTCGGTTATCTGCGCGTCGTTCTCATTGAAGATGACATAATTCCTTGCGCCATCAGCACGACCACCAGTTGTAGCATTGGCCGGGTAACTGATACCCACAAAGCCCATATCACTTAAGAATAGGCTTGCCTGCTTGTCACCGCCAAGAGCATCGGATAATTCAGCATACAAATCCTTACCTTTGGCATTTATATTCAAAACAGCTATCTTGTCATCACGCGAATAAGCAAGATGATTCATCTCGGGTTCAATCTCAAACCCAATGCTTTGCAGACCATTTGCTATACGCTCTTGTATCTCGCCATTTATACGTTCCTCCCAGTGCAGATAATTACTACCGTTATCGTCGGGGATTTCAACTGTGTAGAGGTTTGCCTTTACCTTTGACTCGGGCAAGAACTTACCTGTCTCTATAATCTTTATTTGAGCCTTGACGCGCTTCTTGTCGCTCCAACTTTCATTAAGAAGATTTCTTAATTCTTCAAGTGCAGCATTTTTATCCCCGTTGTTTGAAGCTAAGGTTTGTCTTGCAAGATTGTTTATAATCGCATTTTCCTTATGTTTTTCTGAGATGTTTTTATCTCGCATTGTTGAAGCATAAGTTCTTCCAATACCCTCAACCTCGGTCACATAAGTACCCCAGCCATAGGCCTGTGCACCCTCGCCTGTACCCATAAACGAATGGTCAAACTTGTCAAACTTCGCACCGCTGCCGTGGAAAACAGTCATCATTTCGGGAATATTAACCTCCTCACGCTGTGCAAGCCCGGTGTTATCCTTATACTCTCCACTGTAAAGAGCCTGCTTGATGGATTTAAGTATCTCTACAAGCGGCTTGCCTTCAGCCTTACTGATTTTCTTATCAGAGTAGAAGAATTCAACCAAATGCGCATCACCGTCGTTTGTGATACCAGCGTTAGGTTTACGCGATATTACTATACTAATGCCATTGTTTATACCTGCATTATCATAGTTTGACACCTTTACATTGTGGTCTGCTAAACGTATTCTAACAGGAATTCCATTCACAGTTACAATATCTGCATACTCACTTTTACTACCGTGACGTACAGCGCGTAAAATTCGGGCAACATCTCCAATGAAAGTTTTTGCAGAATTCCCCTTATTTTCATACTCGGCTATTGCATTATCAATATCTTTTAGTATATTTGCACCATCATCACTTGAAATGACAGTGCCTTTGAAAGAAGATTCGTCTTCCGGTAGCGCGGTTTCAGGTGATTTTCTTTTTTGCATCTCTGCAAGTTCCAGCATATCATTTACCTGCTCCTCGGTAGCCATCACCACCTCAACGCCAGTCTTTGCAAGCGCGTTCATAGTCTCCTTGGTAGCACGCTCAAAAGCCTCTGTTCCCTCGTCAAGGAACAAAGTACCTTGTTGCAGTTCTGCTTGTGTGGTATTCGTTTCATTGTCTGCTAATTTCTGTAAAGCTCCTTCTAAACCATCAAAAGCGTGTTCGTTGCCAAGCGCCTCAACAGTATATTCGTTTGCATCGCTCAAAATATCTTTTAAGCGCAGCACAATTTCATCGTGCCAATCTTCAATCCCAGCCCAACCATCGAACTTGGAGACAATCTCCCTTTGCGCATCATTAGGCTCTTTACCGCTCTCAAGCAACTGCTTCACTGTTTCTATGGCAGCAAAGTTATTCTTTATACGTTCCTCAATTTCACTTTTTACCGATTCCTCAATCTCCTTTTTACGCTTCTTAAGAGCCTTCTCAATGTAGTCGAACGCCTTGTAGTTGGGATTCTCCTTGTACCCTTTACGGTTTCCCGCCTTTATAGCATCTTTATTCCCCTGCATACTTCTTATGGTGCTATCCAGCGCAGGAATATCGGCAGGTAACAACTTGCTCAGATAGTCATTGAATCTACCCTCCCACTCTTTCATCGCCTCGGCATCACCCTCTGTAATAGCCTTGCTGTAGTCGCTCACTCTCGGGGGCAACCCTATACGCTGTTGGCGTTCATCGGCTACACGGTTCTGCTCCCTTAGCTCTTCTATTACATCTTTTTCGCCCCCGTTTTCGGCAATTTCGCCACTTTCTTGTAAATTCTCTTGCGAATTAGCAGATTGTATTGTACTTTCGTCGGTAGAAACGGTAGGCTCACCGTTGGGTTCTGTGGTAGAAATGCCGCTCTTCTCTTCCACAGAAAGCGAAGAGCCTGTCGAAATGGCATTGTTCGGTTGTTGAGGTTCGGTCTTAGCAACCGTTTCTTTTTTATTAGAATACCCCTTCCGAAACACACCGCCACTATTAACATTCCAATAGGAACCATCACGAGATAATTCTATAAACAACGTATTATCGTGCTTATCAGTGACTTGAATAAGATAGGTGATGCTTTGTATATTATCTCGACGTTTGCCGACACGGATATTATTCTCATCATAGTTTTGAGCAACAAAAGACACAAAATCTTTTACCGATTCAAATCCGGCATTTTTTATTTGTTCACCGTGATTTGCTTCGATATGAAGAAGACCATAACCTTTACCATTCTCGTCTTGATATCCCTCACTCAGTTTTATAGGTGCAGCCGGTAGCCCCGTATTGTCGGTAATCTCGCCAAATGTAGTAGTACCATTAGAGGAGACAACAAAAGGAAGCCCATTCTCATCAACCTCACCTGATAACAACACGCCTCTCTGTCCGGGAGCGTTTCCATCCTCGGCAACCATTTCGAGATTATCCTCGGATTGGTTGTTCGGTCTTTCCAAACCACCACTTTCCTCCTTGGTTTTTGCTCTCCACTCTTGGTGAACATTGTCGTTTACAAGCAAATTCTCTTCCAAAAAGTCCATCGCCTGCTCCACAGTAATCTTGCCTTCTTTAACCGCGTCAAGGACTTTATACAAAGCGTCAAGAACAGCGACGCCAGCTTTAGTATTGTGTGCTGTAGAAACAATCGCATCGTGCAACTGCTCTTTAGTTCCCTTTGCTTCAAAGACAGCTCTTGCCTTCTTTCTTATAATTTCAGCTTGGACATGAGATAAGTCCTCTGTAACATCAGCAGTATTGCGTCTATTACTAATTACACCAACAGGAGGTTCGCCTACTCCTATAATACCGGCATCCTGCAATGCAACTCGATAGCCAGGAACGCCCTGTTCTACCGGTGCAACCTCTGCGGTCTCTGTAACCACTGCTGATGGCTCTTCCTCAACAGGTGCACTCTCAACAACAGGAGCCTGTGTTTCCTCAGCAACGGGAGAAGCCTCCGCAACCTCACTAACACTCTCTTGTGGAGCAAGCAAAGATTTCACGCTCTCCCAATAAGCAATCTGCTCATCCATCTCAAGAGCCTCAATAGGGTCGGCCTTCTCCTGTGCCGCCTGAATATTCGCAATATACTTGTCAGCAGTAGCAATCTGCTTTGCAACATCGTCAGTCAATAGCTGGATATACTCCGCAGTCACCGCAGGCTCAACCTTTGTAAACTGCTTCTTCTTGCCCTCAATAGGAATCAACGCCTCAAGTTCCGCTCTTCGCGCCTTCTTGTCAACCACAGGAGCAACAGAGTTATTCTCCTGTTCAACCGACACAGCAGCACCGTTTTCTGCTGTCACATTTCCGTTTTCAGCCGGCGCACCCTGCTGTTCATTTACCTCCAGCTCAGCATTCAACTCGCTATCTATCTCCATATGTTTTGCAGCCTTCAAATCCTCCGCGCTCTCGGTATTAACAGCTGCTGTAAAGTTCTTTGCCGCCACCTGCTCGGTGTGTTCGTCGGGGAATGTTATATACAGCGCGTCCGACGAAGCATCATAGTCCACCGTGCCGTTATCATTCAGCACCACGTTACCACCGGTAATGAACACCTCCTCGCCATTATAAATAGTAGAATACACATTGCCATCTACCTTGTTAGCATTCTTGTCAATGCTCTTATCCACCTCAGCATATTTCTCCTCTCGTCTATCCTGAATGCTCGCACGCATACCCTCTACAAAAGCCTTTTCCCTCTTATAGTTGTTTATCGCTTGCAGAGTCTGTTCATCACCCATAGCCAACTCCTCAGCCGAATGCTCTCTAAGGAACAACTCTATATCCGCCTCGCTACCCCAACCTAAACGGCTACGCATCTCCTCCTCCGCTCTCTGCAGTGCAGTTCTCGCCACCTGCCTATTCTCAGGTGTCGGCTCAGTCTCTGTGCCTTGCGTGAATGCAGCCTCCAGTTCGGCATCCTCCTCTGTTGCCAACACATCGAGCACCGACGTAGATACATCACTCTTAAGTTTCGCAGCGGCATATTTCATTATAGCTGTCTTTTGTTCTTTGGGTAGCTCCGACTCATCTACATACTTCAATATAGCATTCATAGTCGCCTCGTCAGCATTATCCAACGCATCTATATACTCAGCAGCATCTTCACCCATCAACTCCTCAACCACTCTTCTTGCGCGATTCAACTCTCTACCCATTCTATATCTCTCGGTGTAGTATCCTCCCACCGCTCCCGCGGTCTGAACAGCACCCATTGTTACACCCGGAGCGAGCACAGCCAAGAATGTCGTAGCAAGGTTATCCCTGTCGAACACATCTTTTATCTCCTGATCGCCTACGAATACAGCACTACCAACACCAGCCTCAATCTCTTCAATAAACTCTTCAACGGTACCATTCCACTTGGTAGCATTCTGGAAAGCCTTCACCGCCTTTCCCGCAGAGCTGTTCTCTATTGCATCTAACGCCTTAAGCACCTCACGTCCTGCCTTGCTTTTTCCCAGAACTTTCTTTCCCACTGTTGCAACTCCCTTGGTAGCCCATTCAGCACCCAACATCTCCGATGCGTTCTGAATAGCCCCTTCAGCCACAGCCTTGTATCCTGCCTCTAAGGCACTCTCCCTATTCACCTGTCCGGCATATTCCACCTTACCATCACGAATCTCGTAGTCAGCCTGTCCCGCCATTCTGTTCATAGCATCAGCAGCTGTTCTTGGCAGTCCCGTAGTAACAGCCATTCCTGCACCGGCGGCAGTAGCTCCCACCGCCTTTGCGCCCGCTCTCAGTATAGCACCTATACCCTTCTTGACAGCATATTTGCCAAGTCGTGAAACCAACATATTCGATGCGCCACTCAACGGGTTAATAGCCATCTCAGCCATAAATCCAGGCATCTCTGCTACCGACTGTCCCGCACTGTAAGCATTGCTGACATCGCTTCCATACGCCTGCTTCACAACCACATTTACCGCCAGCGCATCGAGCAAGTTCTCTTCGTCCTTCGTCAGCTCCTCTCCCTTCTCGAACTTATCGACCAGCTGTAAAATCTCAGAACTCTTCATAGCAGTAAGCATAGGCAACCACGTCTCAATATCCGATAACTTGTTCGCCACACCCCCTGCGAATCCCTTATCTTTCTCTACAGCCTCAATAATACTCTGCGACTCCTTATTCAGAGAATCCGCAGCCTTCAGCGTGTTCCAACGCGCATCACCTATTATGCTCGCATTATCTCTTAGGTAGTCTGGAGTAGAAGCAACACCGCCACCTTTAGGCATATTCTCCAATACTCTGCGCCACAGAGGTTTTTTCTCCTCCTCTTGAGCCTGTTTCGCGCCTCTCTCCTGTGCATATCTCTCAAGTTCTGCGCCGGTTTTCACACTTAGCTCACTCAGTTGATACTTCAACTCCTCAGTGTCAATATCCTCTCTCGCGATCTTCTCCATTTGCGCCATCAGCACATCGTCGCTTATTTGCTCACGTCGCACCTCTTCCGGCTGGTGTGCCAACCACTCAATCTCTCTACGCGAGAATCCGCTATATCTCTTCTCGTCGTAAGGGTTCGCGAGCGATGTCAGAGGCTTCTCCGCTCTACCACCCCCTGCATTACTTGTTGCCTGTGCCATACTCACAGGTGCCATTCCAAACTGGAACACATGACTCATTGGAACAACAGGATCGTCGTTCTCCTCCGGTCCGAACTCCTCCTTCAGCTCCTGCTCGGTGAATACATTATCAGCAGAAGTAGCGAATCCTAACTGCGCACTAAAAGAACTGTAATCACCGAAATCATAATCACCTATCGTTGCATCATACAGTTTCTTTCTTTTTTCGGCATTCTGTATATCGGCATTAAATTGCTCGAATGAGCCCAAATCGTACTCTTCAGATAGAGCGTCGTATAATTTTCGTCTATTATCGTTCATTAGTTCATCGGATTTACTTTCTTATTACTCCCCATAGGGTTAGCTTTTCTCTGTTTCACCTCTTGCATCTTCTTTCCCTTCGCATATCCGGCAGCACGACCCTTAGCGAGAGCATTAGCCACCTGGTTAGGAGTAGGATTCGGCTCAATAACCTCTTCATACTTCTGGCTACCATCTTCGTTCTTCACTAAATAACCATCTTCATCCTTGGCGGGCACATTCTTCGTTACCGCGAACTGTGGGTTATCCGCAATCATCTCTTGATAGTCATAGTAGTCTTGCACTTTTTGCTCCTGAACTGTCTGCTTACCAGCATCAGCCTTAGCTTTCTTAGCTTTTGTCTGTGCTTCTATCGCCCGCAGGGCAAGACTCTTATCTCTATATTCTTTCTGCTCCTGTACTTGCTGCTGTCTGTGGGCCTCCTCTCTCTCAGCTCGCATTCTCGCATTGTTATCCTTGCGCTGCTCCTCTCTTGCCCTACGTAGTTCCTGCGCGTATCTCTCCACCTCCGCAGCGTGTTTCTCGCGTAGTGCACGCATTCTGTCATTAGCCTTAGCAGTAAACGCAGGCTCATTATTCATATTTCTCGCTCCTGCCGCCGATGCTCCAACCTGCGCCCCTAACCGAGCTATATCGCCCAATATCGCCATATCTCTATCACGCTTCGCCTGCGCCATCTCAGTTTCTCTGCGCCTCTGGGCATTCTGCGCCATTTTCTCAGTCTCTGCCGCCAACTCCGACGACTCCCACCAGTTTCCCATATCTCAATACCAATTCTTATTCTTGCTGTAATAACTGTTATACGCTCTCTCCTCAGCCAGTATCTCATCGGCCAAAGTAGGGGAAATACCCACTTCCTTACCTACAGGATTCGCCACCGATCCGGGCAATGATGTACTCTCGCCACCCATTATACTCCTTGTGCCCTCAGACGCAGCTTGTGATGGAAGAGCATTTGCCGCAGCCATACTCTGTAAAGACCCCGCGGTAAGATTCAACCCAGCACTCATTATGTTTTTCGCCGACTCTTGTTCTTGCGCATATTTCTTAAGGTCATAATCGAGGCCCTGCGCTGCCAAAGCATTATCCATCTCCAACTTCTGTCGGTCAATCATCTGCTTATTACTCTCGCCCTGCGCTGCCAAGTTGCCCATAAGGTCTCCCATCGCCTCGCCACCAGCCTCAGCCACCGCCTGCGCCTGTTCCGGAGTACCTCCTGTTATTGCCGCTCTCGCTCGCGCCTCTCTCGTTCTCTCCTCCCACGCATCACGATATCTTTTCATAGCGTTCTGAGCCTCCACCGTATTCATATAATCACGATAGTAGTTGCGTGTATACCACGCATTATTGCGTGCACTCTGTTCCGCCTCAGCCTCCTTCTGCTTTTTATCAGCCTTCTTTGCTGCGCTCGCATTTCTTATACCGCCATAAATGGTGCTTCCCAGGCCTGCAATGAGCCCCACCGTAGCTAAACTTATACTCATATCCTATTTTTTAAGGTGCAAGGTCGCGCAAAAGAGTCAAACACACACGCGGAATTATTACTTTCCCATTTCGAATTCATTACATTTTTCGTTCGATAGGCGCTTTGTAAGGAAATGTAGTGTACATTTGCCGACAGTTGTAGTGTTGTAGTGCTAACTGCGGTACTCATACGAAATCAATGTGTTGATACTTAGACAACTGACACTGTCGGGGAATGTAGTGATGGAGGAGAAGAAGAAAAAAAAAATAGTAGATGAAGCAACCAGACGAAAGGCGGTCCAAGACTATAAGCTCAATGGCAATGCTTCAGCCATAGCGCGGAAGTATGGAGTAGCCCGCTCCACCTTTCTTGCCTGGCTACCTATATATTCTAATGACTTCTTATGTGATAACGACATCATCACCGATGCCTGCGTATCTGCCATAGAAAAGACCTCCGAGGCTGTCATCCAGTCTATTTATTCAAATAATGCCACAAGACAGCAGTTCTTAGAAGAACACTATGCCGAGATAGGCAACGCCATCAGTGCCAACATCAGAGCCATTTCCCAGCGGCTCAAGAAGCCCGATAATATTCCCATGCGCGACCTCGCCGCCTCACTCAACGCCCTCAGCGGCATAATCAAAGAATTTCTTCCCGTCGAAGAACAGGGCAGCACAACCATCAACCTGCTCCAGCAGACAATTAACAACCAATAGTTGCACCATTCGATAATTTCCCCTTAATTACTACCGACAAGCAAGAGATTCTTAAAAGAGTAATGGTTCCCGCCGCACAATGGTACTGCGACTATTGCGATTGGATGGATGAAGAAGTGATACAATAATAGCCACCATTCCCCTGAATAGTGGCTATCTGTAAATTATATTTACTTTTGTAAGTATTTTTCTTATATATGAATATCAAGTATTTAGCAAAAATTCCCCGCTTAGCAAAATCAAAAGTAATTGTAAATATTATTTACCATATAGAACCTTATCAATAATCTTGCGTGCAGCCTCATCTGCTACCCTCTCATTCTTGCGTATATATATATTCGTCACCGGCATACCGTTAGAATGGCCCAGTAAGTCACCGATTATATCTATCGACACTCCACAGTCATACATTCCTATAGTAGCGTAAGAGTGCCTTGCCCAATAAGTAGTAATATCCGGGAACAACGGCTTAATAATCTTCTTACACCCCTTCATTTTCAGTTCTCCAATCTTCCGCAGCCCCTTGTTCATCCTCCGCATATAGTCCCCATAATCAGCATACCTGTCGCATATATCCAGGAGATACTCCTTCCCCCTATACCTGTTGATGATCTCCATCATCTCCGGCTCCACCTTAATAGAGTACAGTTCGTGAGTCTTCTGCCTGCGGTAATTGATTCTCCCATCAACAATATTATCCTCCTTCAACAATGCGAGGTCACCGATATTTATCCCTCTCATTAGTATCATAAGAATAAAAATATCCCTATACCCCTTCTGATACTCCTCAACCGGCCAATCCCTCAGCATATGTACCTGCTCCAAGGATAATGCTCTCTTTCGTGTCTCCTCGTGCTTTATCTTAAACTTCCGGAAGGGATACGATGTAGTCAGTTCGTTGTCTATCGCATCATTCACCAACGCCCTAATGTTCCTTAGATGGATAGCCCTTGCATTCACCGACATATCCAACCACCCCTCGAACCCCCTCAACCAATCAATATTGAGGTCATTATATGTCCTCGGCATTCCATACGTGAGCATCTTCTTCAATGTCTCACGATATATCTCCCTTGTCCTACCCTTCTTTGTCTCAAGGAACTTATTATAATGCTCCTCCACAGTCATCTCACGCTGTTCCTCCCCACGCTCCGCACACTCCAGCATACTCTTTATCTCCGCCACCTTGCGTCCGTTCAGCTTCCCCTCGCGTTGCCAGTCATATAGAAGACAGTCTATCTCCGCTTTTCTTGCGATAAGTTGATTATTCAGCATAGCCGCCCTCGGGTGCTTCACCACCTGTATACCATTCCATTGCTCCGGCATAAGCTGTATGCCCATCGATAGATACGCAGTCTGCCGTTGGTACGTAAGTCTTAATTTCAGCGGATAAGGAGCAGCTCCACTCCTCGTATCAAGATAAAATTTCGTAGTTATCATAATTTCGTTAGTTTTTTTGCAAACATTTTGCAAACATTTTGCAAACAAGGTTCGCGAAAGTTCGCAAAAGTTCGCGAAAGTTCGCGTTTTTTGCCCTGTTTTTATAATTTCCGTACCGCCTAAAACACAAAAAAGAAACACCTAATTCACATCTAAATCGTTGTAAATCAAGTGTTTCTTCTTTCGGTCGGGATGACAAGATTCGAACTTGCGACCACACGCCCCCCAGACGCGTACTCTAACCGGGCTGAGCTACATCCCGTCCCAGACTTTGTCTGTTTGCGATTGCAAAGATACGCACTTTTTTATAAACCCGCAACAATATTGACAAAAAAAATTCAAATATTTTGCTTTTTCTTTTAAAATAGTCCCTACAATACTCTGTAGAGGCTATTTATCAGAAGAGAAAATATGTAAAATTCAGATTTTTGCTGCCTGTTGCACCTTAAGCATCACACGCAGCCAGTTGCCGCCCCATATTTTTTCAATGTCGCGGGGGGTATATCCTCGGCGCAACAGCTCGCGCGTAACATTGCGAAGCTGCGAGGCGTCGGCACAGCCTACAACCCAACCGTCGCCGTCAAAATCGGTTCCTATGCCTACGTGGTCTATGCCTGCAACCTCTACTGCGTGGTCAATGTGACGCATAAAATCGTCGAGTGTAGCGTCGCCCTGCTCTACAAGGAAGCCTCCGTACATAGTTACCTGCACCACTCCACCCTTTTGAGCTATGGCACGCATCTGTTCGTCGGTAAGATTACGCGGATGGTTACAAAGAGCCTTGCACGATGAGTGTGAGCACACCACCGGTTGAGAGCTCACAGAGAGTGCATCGTAGAATGTGCTCTCGGCTGCGTGAGAAAGGTCCACCAACATTCCTACGCGGTTCATCTCCTCTACGACCTTTCGTCCAAAGGAGCTTAGTCCATTATGCTCTTTGTTGCCACGCGCCGAGTCGCAGATATCATTGTCGCCATTGTGGCAGAGTGTCATATAGACTACCCCTTTTTTGCGCAGACGCTCTATATTGCCAAGATCCTTGCCTATCGCGTAGCCATTCTCAATGCCTCGCATTATAACAGCCTTTCCCTGCGCCTTGAGAGGCGCTATCTCATCGGGAGTGTCGCATAATACCACACTGTGGGAGCATTGCGCCACACGCGTCTCTATACCATCGAGCAGAGCGTCGGCCATAGAGATCGCCTTTTGCAACGACTCATCGTCGCGCTCCTTTTGAGGAAGATAGGCGACCATTGTAGAAACGTCGAGCCCACCCTCATTCATCTTGTGAAGATCGACAAGAGCACGCTTGCTTCGCTCCTGCAGATTGTATCCGCCCGAGAAGAGCATAGGAGTATCGCAATGCGAATCGAGAGTGATTATTCTGCTGTGCAATTCCTTTGCCTTACAATAAAGTTCCGCCTCGCCCACAAGCCACTGGAAGAGAGGCATCATACAGCGGTTGGAGTCCTTCATAAAGAAACTCTCGGGGTGCCATTGCACTCCTATTATAGAGCGATAGTCTACCGACTCTATAGCCTCAATTACACCGTCGGGAGAGGTTGCTACAACCTTAAAGCCTTTGGGTGGCTCACTCACCGCCTGATGATGGAATGTGTTTACCGCCAGAGTATCGGTGCCAAAGATTGCCGCAAGTTTTGAGGAGGGGAGAATATTCACATTGTGGGTAGCTACTCCGCGCTCCTCGCACTGGTCGTGATTGAGCAGGCTATCGCCCATTGCCGCATAAATATCCTGATGCACCTTTCCGCCTAGCGCAACAGCGAGAGTCTGCATACCTCGGCATATTCCCAAAATGGGCAGCTGACGGTCTACAGCAAGAAGAGTGAGCATAAGCTCCTGCTCATCGCGTTTAGGGTTTATTGTATGCAGAAGAGCATAGTCGGGCTCCTCGTTCATATAACGCGGGTCAATATCGGCCCCACCCGAGAGAATTATCGCATCGACACTCTTAAGAGTCTCTACAAGCGCCTCACGGTTGCTGTAAGGAGGAATTATAAGCGGTACGCCACCAGCCTCGACAACCGACGTATAATAAGCTTCGGCAAGGCAGGCATTGTCGTCCTTAAAATTGGCTGTAATGCCAATGAGCGGCTTTCTGCCGCTCATTGGATAGTCTCGGTGCAGTTCGTCATACTCTCTGCTGAGATTGAACTTTTCGTTCATTGTTCTATTGTTCTAAAAACTTATTACATTGGAAGGTTTCTCTTTACGCTACTCTCGAGAATAATCATTGTCTCGGTGCTTACCACTCCCGGGATATTCTGCACTTTGCCGTTGAGAAGCTCCATAAGCTCTTCGTTGTCGTGAGCATACATTTTAACGAGAATAGAGTAAGGTCCTGTTGTGTAGCAACACTCTACGACCTCGGGAATCTCCTTAAGATGCTCAACGGCAGTCTTATACATTGAGCCCTTCTCGAGTCGTATACCTATATAGGTACAGGTCTTAAAGCCCAGACGTCTAAAATCCACCTCGTAGCAAGAGCCTGAGATTACACCCATATCAATAAGATGCTGAACGCGCAAATGAATTGCCGCACGCGACACTCCGCACATTTCGGCAACATTACGGAAGGGGATTCTTGCATCTTTAGAGATAATGCTGAGAATCTTTAAGTCGAGACTATCGACCTTGCATTCTACATTGTTTTTCATATATCAGTTTTAAAGATTAGAGAGCCGAGGAGGATTAACTCCTCGCACACTCATTGGTTGTTAGTTAGGTTTATTTTAATTTTCGATTCTTATCGAGAATTATCTTTTATAACTCTTACAATTTCAACGTCGTACACAAGCACGCTATAGGGAGGAACAATCTTTGAACCTCTTGCGCCGTAGGCCAGCTGCCACGGGATATAGATCTTGGCCGAAGATCCCTCGGGGAGTTGCTGCAGAGCCTGTGCAAGGCCGGGCACTACAGCGTCCAACGAAAGGGTGGCAGCCTTTCCGCGTGAGGAGTCAAAGGTGCGTCCGTCGGGAAATGTTCCTCTATAGACACAGAGGACTGCATCGTTGACTGTTGCCACTGCACCATTGCCTGCAACCTTTATCTTATATTGCAAGCCACCGGGTAACTGCTGTACCCCCTCGCGGGTGGCGTTCTTTGCCATAAAAGCCTCGCTTTTCTCGCGGTAGCGGCTGCTGTTGAAATAGTCTACAGCATCATCGATGGACATTATTGAATTGTTGCCATCAACAGCATCAATCACTCCATCGATGAAGAGTGCGGGATTAAGGGATTTTTCAACAGCCTCCCCGTCGGCAAGGAGTCTGCTACCCTTTTCCATCATTTCTACAGCATTTATACCGGTAATAAGTCCTGCGGTATAAGCTGCGCTTGCCTCATTCTGCTCGATAGGAAAAGCATCTTTTACTCCACGCAGAAAATCCTCGACACAATTCTCGGGGACCCCCATCTGCTCTATTGCCATCTGTCGCAAATTGCGCGCCATATAGACGCCGGCAGCGTAAGAGAGTGAATCGTCGTATGTTGCAACAGCATCGGCGCCACCGCCACACGAGGCAGCAAGCAGCGTAAAGGCTAACGGCAACATAAGGAACGACCTTTTCATCGTGATTTATCAGAGCACTTTAATAAGTTCTACATCAAAAATCAATGCGCTGTAGGGAGGAATCTGCTCGCCTGCGCCGTGTGCTCCGTATGCCATTTCCTGAGGAATATAGAGACGCCATTTTGCACCCTCGCTCATAAGCTGCAGAGCCTCTACCCATCCGGGGATTACCTGAGAAACGCCAAAGACTGCAGGCTCGCCGCGTCTGATTGAGCTGTCGAACACAGTGCCGTCGATGAGTGTACCCTCGTAGTGGCATTGCACTCTGTCGGTAGCCTTAGGCTGCTTGCCGCTACCCTCGTTGAGCACTTTATACTGCAATCCGCTGGGGAGTGTTACAACGCCCTCCTTACCTTTATTTTCGGCAAGGAATGCTTCACCGGCCTCTTTCACCTTTGCATAGGCCTCCTCGGCAAGCTTCTGGAAATGCTCGCTCACCACCTTCTGAGCCTCAACGTGAGACATTTCTGTCTTACTGCCCGAAAGGACATCCTTGATGCCTTTAACAAAATCTTCAATCGCAATTTCATTCACGCCCATAGAGAGAAGGTTCTGTCCAATTCCCATTCCAAGGCCGTAACTAAATTTTTCCATTTTTTATAAAGCTTTAATTTTTATATCAATAAGTTGTTTAAACTATCATTTTGTCAATAAAAATCACCCGATAAAGGATTCTGATTTTTTGCGAATATACAACTAATTCTTAACAATAAGCAAATTTATGTTACTTTTTTATCATTTTTTCGACATTCAAATAAGATTCCGAAACATTTTACAACAACAATTGTTTACAAATTGTCATTATTTCAAATTTCCATTTATATAGGATAAAATATATCATCTTTTTATTTGCTATAGCAAAGAAAACTCAATTTTATTTTATAACTTCGCAACGTATAAGAACTTTAACGATGAGCACACAAACAATAATACTTGCGCTTCTACTGCTTGCCATTGTTGCAGGATTTATTCTCTTTAGCCGTTTCAGAAAAAATGGCGAGACACACGACGACCATCATCACGACGGCGAGGATGGTACCTGCTGCGGACGTCACACTGTGTGTACGCACGGATACGACAACAGCGACCTTTATTTCGACGATGAGGAGCTTGACAAATTCCGCGAGAAGCCCAAAGAGGAGTATAGCGACGAGGATATTGACGAATTCCGCAATGTTCTTTACACTATGAACAAAGAGGAGGTAGACCAGTGGCTAAAATGTCTCGGCAAGCGTCGCATAGAGGTTCCCGAGCAGATTATGGACGAGATTCTGCTCATTCTACAATAGCACGATGGAGATTCTCGAATACCGATTCTTTCAGAACGCACTCATAGGCTCGCTGCTGGCGAGCCTTGCTTGCTCTATTGTCGGTACATTTGTCGTGAGCAGCCGCAAGGTTTTTATTACGGGAGGAGTATCGCACGCCTCGTTCGGAGGGGTTGGTATAGGAATGTTTCTTGGCATAAACCCCGCGATAACAGCATTCCTGTTTGCACTGCTGTCGGCTGTGGGGACACATTGGGCAAGCAAGCGCAAAGAGATTCGCGAGGATTCGGCAATTGCAGTCTTTTGGATTCTGGGAATGACGCTGGGAGTAATTTTCAGCTTTTTGTCGCCGAACTATTCGGGGGAGCTATCGACCTATCTTTTCGGCAACATCCTGACGATAGCCGCAGGCGACATTATGCTGTTGGCCGCTATTACCGCGGCACTGATGATTTTCACTGCCATATTCCTACGAGCCATAATTCTGATAGCCTTTGACGCGGAATTTGCACGTTCACGCAATATTCCAGCCGTGGCAATTGAATATTGTATGATGATTTTCGTTGCGCTGACAATAGTTGCCACGCTGCGCCTTGTGGGAGTGGTGCTTGTAATGTCGATGCTCACCATTCCACAAATGACGGCAATGATATTCACCGACAGCTACAAGAGGATTATAATTCTGTCGGCAGCATTCGGATACGCGGCAAGCGTCAGCGGGCTTTTCCTCTCCTATTTTTTGAATATTCCATCGGGAGCATCGGTAATATTATGCTCTATCGTAATTTATTTGCTCTGTATGACAAGAAAGTTGTTCGTAAAAGATTAACTTTGTTACCGGCATCACAATAATTTTGAATTTTATAAGTTATTATATTTAATAATAAATATAAATTCACTGCACTTTGAGACAACAGACACAAAATATAATACTGCTATTCATTCTTTTGGGACTATGCGGTTGCGCAAGCCGCAAGAACAATACTGCCCAGACAAGAATGTACCACGCCTTTTTTGCCCGATACAATACCTTCTACAATGGTAACGAGGCATTCAAGAAAGCGTCAAACTCGCAGACTATGCAGCATAAGGACAATTTTATGGAGATATTGCCGCTAATAGTGTCGAGCGACAAGAATACACAGACTATCGGTTCGTCGGACTACGGCACTGCTATAGAAAAGATGCAGAAGGCCATAAAGAACCACTCCATAAAGCGTAAGCCGCGCAAAAAGGCCGGCGTAAAGCTCAGCGAGAAGAAAAAGAAGTTCTATGCACAGAAGGAGTTCAACCCATTCCTGTGGCGTGCGTGGCTGACAATGGCCGAGTCGTACTTCAGGAAAGGAGAATTCACCGAGGCGGCCAGCACATTCATATACATAAGCCGATTATACGAGAATGACCCCGACATTGTGGCAAAAGCGAGAATAGGGCTTGTAAAATGTTATACCGAAATGGAGTGGTTCTACGAATCGGAAGATATGCTGCTGAGAGCTCGCCGCGACAGTATGCCAAAGAACCAGGAGGGGGAGCTTGCACGCGCGCAGGCCAATCTGCTGCTGAAGCAGAGCCGTTTCGAGGAAGCACTGCCCTATTTGGAGAAGGCCATCAAGCGCAAATGGATAACATCTTTCGAAAAGGCGCGCGAGTATTACCTTATGGGACAGCTCTATCACGCCACGGGCAACGACAAGACCGCATACAAATACTTTGGCAAGACAATATCGCTGTCTCCTCCATACGAAATGGAGATAAATGCCCGTATACGTCAGACAGAGACTGCCACAAACGAGAAGAACAAGAAAAAGATCATACGCTCACTCAAGAGAATGAGCAAATCACAGAAAAACAAGAAGTATATTGCTCAGCTTTACTATGCAATAGGCAATATGTATCTCAGCGACAAGGACACCGTCGAAGCGGTAAAGGCCTATGAGACCGGCATAGCCGAGGGAGCAAGTGGCGGCTACGATACAGGAGTGCTGCATCTTACCCTTGCTCAGATTTATTGGGAGCAGCAGCGTTTCTTCTACGCCTCGGAGCACTATCAGAAGGCGATGGGAATGTTGGAGAAGGTAGATGACGACAAGAACAGAGCCGACAAGCTACGCGCAAAATTTGCATCAGAATTGGGAAACTACAGCCAATCGGTCGAGAGCAACAGCGAATATCTCTATTGGGAAACGCTGAAAGAAGAGGAGCTGCTGCCGCTTATCGACAAAAAGATTGAGGAGCAGAAATGGCGTGTGGAGCTACAGAAAAAGTTCCAGAAGAAAGAGGAGCGGGAGGCTCAAGGTACGGGCAGCGACCTTGCACAGGCTGGAGCAAATGCCAATATGACAATAGGTAACTCCAACGATGGCGACCTTTGGTATTTCTATAATCCGCAGATTGTGGTACAAGGAATAAAGCAGTTTACAAGCACGTGGGGCGACCGCAAGCTAAAGGATTTTTGGCGATTGAGCCGCGAGAATATATCGTTCCACATTCAGCAGGATACTATCGCCGGCGACAGCATTGCCGACACCCCCGATGGCGCCAACAGCATACTATCGGACAGCATAAGCCTCGAAGAGTCCCTATCGACCGACACTCTATCGACCGACCCCACCATACGCGAATATTATCTGCAAAGGATTCCCCGCACCGACGAGGAGAAGAACAGGATGCACAAAGAACTTAAAATATCGCTCTTTGAATCGGCACTGATATTCGAGGAGAAATTGGGCGAGAAGGAGCTCACACTGCAATATTTTGAGCGGTTGGCCAACGAATATCCCGACTTTGAGCGTCTGGCCGAGGTTTATTATCATCTTTTCCTATCCTGCTCGCGGTGGAAAGAGTCCGAAAAGGCCGAGCAGTACAAGGAATTGCTTATAGCGAACTTCCCCGACAGCAGTATGTCGGTAAGGATACAGGAGTCCGACTTTTTTGAGAGTATCGCTGTCAAACGCCACAAGGAGGATTCTATTTATGTTCAGGGCTACTCCGACTTTTTAAAGGAGAATTACGAGAGTGTAATTGCTGCCAACGAATATGCAAAGAGAAAATATCCCAATGGCAAGCATCGTATACGCTTCTCGTTCATCGATGCGCTATCCAAGCTATACAGCGGCAAGCAGCAGGAGGCTCTTACTGCAATTGATGAGCTTGTAAACAGCGTACCCGAGGATACTCTCTCTATTCTCGCAAAGGAGATTGGCACAGGGGTACGCGAGGGACGACTGCTGCGTAGCGGAATTACAACGTCAATATGGCAGCGCAAGAGCGACGGCACAATAAAAAGCGACAGCGACAGCCTGCCGCAGTTCAGCACCGAGCGCAACGAGCCCTACTGCTTCATTCTCGCCTATCCCAACGACTCAATAGATGAGAAACGTCTGCTGTTCGAGATTGCGCGCTACAACTTTACACGCTATATGGTGCGCGACTTTGAACTTGAATTCAAGCGACAGGCGGCAATAACGCTGTTCGAGATTAAGGAGTTCCTGAATTTCGACGAGGCATTTATCTATAGGAAGCGTCTATACTCCAACGGAGAAATGTCGCGTATGCTGCAAGGAATAAACGCGTTCATAATATCAAAGTCGAACCTTGAATTGTTATTGCAATATTACAGTTTCAACGACTATATAAAGTTCTACGAGGAGAATCTGCTGAATATTCCCGAGCCGGAGATTGACGGATACACCCTCGACGAACCTGAATATAACCAAGAATAATAGACTATGGCAAACAAATTACTATGGGCCGATGATGAGATTGAGCTACTGAGCGGCCACATAATATTCCTACAGACGAAAGGCTACGAGGTTGATACTGTAACCAATGGCCTCGACGCAATAGAGGCGTGCAAGAACGACACGTACGACCTTATATTGCTCGACGAGAATATGCCCGGACTAAGCGGCCTTGAGACTCTGATAAGAATAAAGGAGATTATTCCTACTATTCCTATTGTGATGGTCACCAAGAGCGAGGAGGAGGATATTATGGAGCAGGCTATAGGCTCAAAGATTGCCGACTATCTTATAAAGCCGGTGAATCCCAACCAGATTCTTCTGGCTCTAAAGAAGAATATTCATCAGAAGGAGATTGTTGCCGAAAAGACCAACAGCGCATATCAGCAGAATTTCGGTAAGTTGGGAATGCAAATTTCCGATTCTTTGAGCATAGAGGACTGGATAGAGGTATACAAGAAGATAACCTATTGGGAGTTTGAGCTTGAGGGTGCCAACGATGAAATGAAGGAGATGCTCAAGGTGCAGCGTAACGAGGCTAACGCAATGTTCGCAAAGTTCGTCAAGCGCAACTACACCGATTGGCTTAACAGTGAGCGTTCGCAGCGCCCGATGATGAGCCACGATATATTCCGCGAGCGCATTTTCCCGCTCATAGACAAGGGCGAGAAGATTTTCCTGATTGTAATAGACAATTTCCGTTACGACCAATGGAAGGTGCTTGCCAATGAGATAAGCTCACAATTCGTAATAGAGGAGGAGTTATACACAGGCATTCTGCCTACAGCAACGCAATATGCGCGCAATGCCATATTTTCGGGATTACTACCTTTGCAAATTAAGAATATGTTCCCTGCATTGTGGGTCGATGAAGAGGAGGACGAAGGAAAGAATCTTAACGAGGAGGCACTCATCGAGACACAGATTGCACGCTACCGTCGCAAGGACTCATTCTCGTATAACAAGGTGATGGCATCAAGCGCAGCCGATAAGTATATCGACACTATACATAATCTATCGGGCAACAACCTTAATGTGCTTGTGATTAACTTTATTGATATGCTGTCGCACGCACGCACCGAGTCAATGATGGTTCGTGAGCTTGCATCGAGCGAGGCTGCCTACCGTTCGATTACTCATTCGTGGATACGTCATTCAGCAATAACAAGGCTGTTCAACTACCTTGCCAACAGCAACTACACCACAATCATAACAACCGACCACGGAAGCATACAGGTAGGTAACCCCACAAAGGTCATTGGCGATAAGAATACAAACACCAATCTGCGCTACAAATTGGGAAAATCGCTCAACTACAACCCAAAAGATGTTTTTGAGATAAAAGAGCCAACAAAAGCGTTCCTTCCTTCGCCAAATATAAGTACAAATTATATTTTTGCAACAGGAAACAATTTCTTTGCCTACCCGAATAATTACAACCACTATGTGTCGTATTACAAGGATACCTTTCAGCACGGAGGAGTATCGCTCGAGGAGATGATTATCCCTCTGATAACAATGCGACCGAGAGAAAAATAACAGAGCTATGAAAGAGACTATAATAGAGATAAAATCGTTGGAGCACTACCCTGCCGCAGCGCAAGAGTTCATCGAGAAGATTGGCAACAAGCGCATATTTGCCTTTTACGGCAAGATGGGCACCGGAAAGACCACATTCATAAAGAGTATATGCGAGGCTATGGGTGTTGAGGATATTATAAACTCACCCACCTTTGCCATTGTCAATGAGTACGAGGATGCTGAGCAGAACACCATTTTCCATTTCGACTTTTACCGCATAAAAAACATTGCCGAGGTTTATAATATGGGCTACGAGGAGTATCTCTACAGCGACGCCTACTGCTTTATAGAGTGGCCCGAGCTAATTGAGGAACTACTCCCCGAGGAGAGCACAAAGGTTTTTATGGAGGAGAATGAAGATGGCAGCCGCAGAGTGAGAATAGTATCGGAAGAGTAAACAGAATTAAACTATAATAATATGAAGATAAACGCAAACGCATCGGGCACAAGAACAATTGAGATTACCGAGGAGCAGCTACAGATAATAAGAAAATATTCGCTGTTCGAGAGAATTGCCAATAGTCTGGGAGTAGTAGACGAGAATGCTCTGGAGAAACTGAGATTCACAGTGCGCGCACTCATAGGTTCGCAGGAGCAGGACTCAAAGGCTCTACTTATGCTCTGTCTGGCACTATACGACGACAATATGAAACCTCTGGGACTCAACAATCTTATTGCCTGCTACAACGAGTGGATAAAGAACCAGCCTGCAGAAGAGACAAACGATACTGCCGATAATGAGTAACAGACAAATAACCGATTGGTTGCCTACGACACGCAAGGAGGCTCAGATGCGTGGATGGGACGAAATGGACGTTGTCATATTCAGTGGCGACGCCTATGTGGACCATCCGTCGTTCGGAGCGGCTGTCATTGGACGATTGCTCGAGGCCGAGGGATTGCGTGTGGCAATAGTGCCTCAACCCAATTGGCAGGACGACCTACGCGACTTCAAGAAGATGGGACGCCCCCGTCTGTTCTTTGGAATATCGGCCGGATGTATGGACTCAATGGTGAACAAATACACCGCAGCCAAACGTTTCCGCTCCGAGGATGCCTACTCGCCCAACGGCAAGCATAGTAAGCGCCCCGAGTATGCAACAACGGTTTACTCCAATATTCTCAAGGAGTTATACCCCGACGTTCCTGTTATAATAGGAGGCATAGAGGCGTCGATGCGTCGTTTCACACACTACGACTATTGGCAGGATAGCCTCAAGAAGAGCATACTTATTGACAGCAAGGCCGACATTCTTGTCTATGGAATGGGCGAGCAGCCTATCATAGAGATTGCCAACAGACTGAAAAAGGCTGTCGAGAGTGGCGATGGGCAGTATATGACTGCCGCGCAGGCAAAGGAGCTGACAAAGGATATTAAACAGACCGGACAGATTGTCAAAAGAGCGGAGTTTATCAAAGAAGCCGAGAGCGACAAGGAGCTTCACCCGCATCGCGAATGTATAAAGAACAAGGAGAAGCAGGCTGCAAACTTCTTTGCAATAGAAAAGGAGTCGAATAGGGTAACGGCAAAAAGACTCATTCAGGAGTATGACGAGGGTATTGTTGTTGTCAATCCCCCCTACCCCACAATGACTACCGAACAGTTGGACCGTAGCTTCGACCTTCCCTACACACGCCTGCCTCACCCGAAATACAATGGCAAGCGTATCCCCGCATTTGATATGATTAAATTCTCGGTTAATATCCACCGAGGATGCTTCGGCGGATGCGCATTCTGCACAATATCGGCACATCAGGGCAAGTTCATTGCCAACCGCAGCGAGGCGAGCATAATCAAGGAGATTAAACAAATTTGTGATATGCCCGACTTTAAGGGCTATCTATCGGACCTCGGCGGTCCGTCGGCCAATATGTATATGATGCGCGGTAGAAAGAGCGAGCTGTGTGCAAAATGCTCGCGTCCATCGTGTATACAGCCAAAGGTGTGCCCCAACCTCAATACCGACCACAGCGCATTGATTGACCTTTACAAAAAGGTTGATGCTCTGCCGCAGATTAAAAAGAGTTTCATAGGTAGCGGTGTACGATACGACCTATTGCTGCACAAGAGCGGCGACAAGGAGCTTGATTCGGCAACAGAGCGCTACACCGAGGAGCTTATAAAAAATCACGTCAGCGGCCGTCTGAAGGTTGCTCCCGAGCACACTAACGACAGTGTGCTACGCCTTATGCGTAAGCCTTCGTTCAAGCAGTTCCACGAATTCAAGCGCATATTCGACCGCATAAACAGCAAATACAATCTCAAGCAGCAGATTATACCATACTTTATAAGCAGCCATCCGGGAAGCACCGTCGAGAGTATGGCCGAGCTTGCAGCAGAGACCAAACAGATGAATTTTCATCTTGAGCAGGTGCAGGACTTCACCCCTACACCAATGACAATGGCTACCGAGATGTATTACAGTGGCATAAACCCCGAAACAAAGGAACCTATATATTGCGCACGCACAATGCGCGACAAAGAGGCTCAGAGAATGTTTTTCTTCTGGTATAAGCCCGAGGAGCAGCGAGCCATACGCAATGTGCTGAAAAAGATGGGACGCAATGACCTCTTACGCAAGCTTAACCTTTAAATAAAAGAAACTCCGCCTCGATAAGAGACGGAGTTTTTATTTTAGGAGTATATATTATTCCTCAACAGGCGCAAAGTCCTCTTTACCTACTCCACACAAGGGGCACACCCAATCCTCGGGAATATTCTCGAATGCTGTGCCGGGCTCAATACCCGATTCGGGGTCACCAATCGCGGGGTCGTACACCCACTGACATACTGTGCAATAATACTTTTTCATAATTATAAATTTTAGTTGATTAGATATTAAATATTTATAACCGCCATCAGTGTTTCGAGGCACATTATAGGCAGTCGTTTATTATTTTTCTCATTCCATCGGAGGCGCCGCTGCGTATATGCGTCAGATTACAAACACCGTTCACCGGCACATTGTTCGGGTCGATAAGATAGACCGGTACACCGTAAGGTATATAGTTCAGCAGCCCCGCCGCCGGATAGACATTCAATGATGTTCCTATTATTATAAAGACGTCAATATCGCTTACGGCTTTTATTGCATCCTCCATAAGAGGGACTGCCTCTCCGAACCACACGATAAAGGGACGCAGCTGCGAGCCATCGTCGGCAAGGTCGCCCAAAGTAATTTCGGGCGCCTCGGGTGAGAGTCGCTTTATGTATCGGCTGTCGTTGGGATTACGCGACGAGCATACTTTCATAAGCTCACCGTGAAGATGTATCACATTGGTTGAGCCGGCCCTCTCGTGAAGGTCATCGACATTCTGTGTTATTACAACGACATTATTATCCTTCTCTAACTGCGCCACCAGACGGTGTCCCTCGTTAGGCTCTACCAACAGCAGTTCGCGACGTCTCTTGTTGTAGAAAGAGAGCACCAGCGACGGGTCGGCAGCATACCCCTCGGGAGTAGCGACCTTTTCAACCGGATATTCGTCCCACAGGCCTCCGCCCCCACGAAAGGTGCTCAGGCCACTCTCGACACTCATTCCGGCACCGGTAAGTACTGCAATCTTTCTCATTTCTATAGTCTTTAGTCAAAGATAGCAGAGTTTTTAGGCTCCGCTATCCTCGAATATGATATTCAAAATATTACTCTTCGTTCGATTCGTTGTTCTTATTCTCTTCTACCTCGGTCAAAGGAACGTAATTGCTGTCGGGAAGAGGTAAGTACCAATTGCGCTCATCCGAGAGAATCGAATAGAGGCGGTGGTCGTACTCATAAGCATTTGGGTTCTTGTCGCGGTAGGTTGCCTTATTGGAGTAATTACGGCCTGCTACTCGCTTAGCCAAGATATCTTTGTCGCCTGCAGCCTTTGCTATGCGGACAAGGTCGGTGAAGCGGTAACCCTCGAATGCAAACTCAAGAGCAAGCTCATCAACAACAAGGTCAGTGATAAAGTTCAAAGAGTCTTGCTGATTAAGCTCGGGAGAGATTATCTGTTTATCCTCTCCATCGACCAATGCTCCTACGTATCTTGCGATACAAGTATCGGAGAATGCGTAGTATTTATTGTTCTTTGAGTCGCCTGTTCCGCGAGCGTGGATACCTTTGTTATCCTTGAATTTTGCCTCGGAGAAGTTGAACTCGAGTTTGTCACCTGTCTTTACCTGCTTAATGACAATCTCGCCGGTTGCAGTCTCCTCTTCTTTCTCCTCGTAACGGATATTGTAGAGCACTGTGTATTTTTTAACGGCACCATCCTTGAGGATAGCCATTGCAAGCTCGGCAGCACCCTCGGCGCCATCGCGT
Organism: Bacteroidaceae bacterium; assembly: GCA_017546785.1. Lineage (GTDB taxonomy): Bacteria > Bacteroidota > Bacteroidia > Bacteroidales > Bacteroidaceae > HGM04593. Next base: position 83,692 of record JAFYRW010000048.1, read on the forward strand.
GCCATACCAACGAGAGCCTCGGCCAAACGCATATAGAGAAGTTCTGAACGGTAGAGACGGATATATGCGGGATAAGCAGCGGCATTGGCAATTACTCTATTGTTGGTAATATCAAAGTGAACATTGTCGAGTGTGTACTTTGATATTATATTGTTATGCTGGTTGTTTGACTCATCTATCAATGATGTTGTCACCGAAGAGAGACGAAGGTCGCCGGCAAACATACCACCAACATTATAATAGTTGTTGTATTTTGAACCGCTCTGCTCGCGCAAGAGATTCACCTGACGCTCACGCAAAGAGAGAGCTGCAGGAGAAGCTATTACCTGATGTGTACCATTGTCGGTGGGAGTAAAGATGCTACCAAGCTCCGAAACAATACCTTTTGATGTTGTAGACTCCATAGCTACAACAAACAAAGATGTCGCGTTGTTGGCTGCAGATACCTCAAAGATGTCGGAATAGGTGTTTGTAATGCTCTTTCCGTCCTTGTCCTTAAAGCTTATTGCACCATTCTTGTCTACATAGCCAGCATCATAAATCATATCATAGTAATACTGTGCGGCCTTGTCGTAATTCTTTGTCCAGAGGTTAAGCTCTCCGAGCAATAGGCGGATGGGTGGGAACAGTTTCTTTGTGTCGATAGCAGTACCGCGACCGTCCTTAATTCCATCCCAATAGGGGGTGGTGAATTTTGGATCGCCTACAAGAGGCTCTATATCCTCGATGAGAAGAGGAGCTATCTCCTCGATTGTCAAACGAGGCTGACGCATAACCTCTGTAGCCTGACTGTGAGTGAGGATAGGCTTTGTGTAATATGGCACTGCACCGTAGTTGATAGCCAACTGAAGATAGGTCCACGCGCGTACGCTCTTCACTGCAACCATTTCGGGCAAGAAAAGGCTACGGTTGTTACGATAGATTGATGTATCGACACGCTCAAGGAATAGGTTACAGTTGTTTATAATCTTGTAATAGTCGCTAGGGTCGATATATTTATTATCGAGACCATAAGTAAATTCGCTCAACTCCTGAATATCGAGCACTGCCTTACCGGGATTAAGAGCAATAAGGTCGGCTCTCATCTCACCGAGCAACATCTGACGGTCGGCAACACCCTGCACAGCCTTCAGAATACCAAGCACAGAATATACCGAGTCGGCTGCAGTAAGCTTGTCAAAGTTGGTAATTACACGATTCTGATCATAATCAAGCATATCCTCGCAAGAACCGAAAAATACGGAACTGCTCAAGAGTATGCACAACGTATAAATAATAGACTTTTTCATTGTTATAATATTTTTATCCGAATAGTTCGAAATTTAAAATATGTGATTCCTTTTTCAATCCCGAACCGTTCGGGGTGCGTTCATTAGAGATTAACCTTAACTCCAAGGTGGAAGCTACGTGTCTGGGGCAACAGACCGGCATCGACACCCTGATATAATACATTATTACTTACAGAGAACTCGGGGTCGTTACCCAAATACTTTGTAAGAGTAAGAACATTCTCGGCAGAAGCCCACACTGTCAAACCCTGCAACCAGCTTGCCGATACAGGAATATTGTACATAAGCTGTATAGTCTTGAGCTTGAGATATGAACCATCCTCAATCCAGCGGTCAGAAAAACGTGCGTTACCCATAGGATCGCCATATACTACACGGGGAGTTGTTGTCTGCTGTCCATCAACAACCCAACGGTTCAACATTGCTGTTGTCTGGTTGAAGAAGTTGCTTCCGCTCTCGAGCTGCTGACGATAGTAGTTATATACGTCGTTACCCAATGAGTAGTTAAAGCCAACATTCAACTGCCAATCTCTATAAACGAACTTTGTATAGATGTTACCGTAGAGGTCGGGGTTAGGATTACCGATGACAGTCTTGTCATTCTCATTTATATAACCCTTACCATCGGCTGTGTAAAGATCTACGAAACGAACATCACCTGCACCAAAATACTCCTTAACACCGGTATTAGATGTCTGATAGAGCTTCTCAGCATCAGCCTCGGCCGACGAAGAGATAACGCCTGCAGTCTTGTAGCCATAGAACACTCCAAGAGGCTGTCCTACTTGTGTTAGAACCTCGCCGCCATAAACCGAGCGGGGTGCGATATTCTCATCGAGTGATGTTACCTTGTTCTTATAGTGTCCGAGTGATGCTCCAAGCTCCCACTGGAAGTCGAGAGTATTCACAAGCTTAGCGTTGATTGCAAGCTCAACACCCATATTCTCCATTGTACCACCGTTAGCCCAATAGGTATCCATTCCGGCTACAAAAGGATATGCTTTAGGAACAAGAAGGTCGGTTGTTATAGACTTATACCAGTCGAGTGACAAAGAGAGACGATCACCGAACAATACAGCATCGAGACCAACATTGAAGCGAGAGGTTGTCTCCCATTTTACACCGTCGTTCTCTACGTTACCAAGCTGTAGACCCATCAGTTTATCCTGCAACTGGATATTCTGCAAATAGCTCTGACAAGCATAAAAGTCAATAGCATCGTTACCTGTCATATCGAATCCGGCACGCAGCTTAAGCAAGTTGATGGCTCTTGCCTTGAACCACGACTCCGAAGATATGAGCCAAGCAGCCTGAACAGAGGGGAAGATACCCCATTTTACACCGCCAAGCTTTATACCTGCCGCAGCGTTTCTACCGAAGCGCGAAGATGTCTCCATAGATGCTGAAGCCTGCAAGAAATAGCGTGTAAGGTAGTTATAATCGACATTTGCGAACCAAGCGATATTTGTCCAAGCATTCTCGTCGCCGATGTTTGTTACATAATCGTACTTCTGGCTGATATTTATCGCCTTGTCGTTACCTGAGTTTGCACAAGAGAGATAGTTGTTGTCGAAGCGGAAATTGGTGTAACGTACGCCCAAGAGAGCGTCGATGCTATGAGCACCAATCTTCTTTGACCAAGTACCGCGAGTCTCGCTAGATATCTGCAACTCCTTACCGAACGAAGAGGCAATGTAGTTACCTATAATACCCAGATTCTCGGCATAGAACTGACGAGAGGTATTTGCTGTAGCATAGGGGAGATAATACTTCTCGTTCATACGGTGCAACGAGTAGTTGAAAATCTCCGTAATCTTAAAATCTCCGAGTGTAAGTTCTGGAGCTACGGTGATACCAAAGTGAGTATACTCCTGATCGTTCTTGTTATCTCCTGCACCAACCGACAAGATTGTCATAGGGTTGTAGAGTGAGTTGTTTGCACGAGACGATGTTGCATCGATGCCGTGTGCAAAGCTGTCAGACTCATCGTATGTATCTGTAACGTTCTTCTCACGGTCGAACTTATAGGGGCTGAGGAAAGGAGACTTTACAACTGCCAAGAAACCGGGAGACGATACGGGGAACGATGTAAAGTCGGCACGTACACCGTCGTCGAGCAACTGACGCGCAATTCTGCTATATGAAATGTCGAAGCGTGTCTTTAGCTTGCTTGCCAATTTGATATCCGAGTTAAAGCGGATGTTCAAGCGGTTGAAAGAGTTCTCCTCGAGAGCACTCTGAGCATCGCTGAATCCGAGTGAGAAGTTGTACATAGCAATATCATCACCACCCTCTACGTTAATCTTGTAGTTCTGTGCAACAGACTCACGATAAATATAATCGGCCCAATTGGTATTGTTGTGGTATGTATTGTAGTAATAGTATCCAGGGTCGCTCTGCAAGAAGGGGTAGGTAGCGCCCTTCTCGGTCTTCATTGTACCGATAAGCTCATTGGCGTATGTACGATACTGCTCAGCATCCATAAGCGAGGGAAGATTGGGAGTAAGCGACACCGAGCCATAGATATTGGCGTTAATGCGTGTAGCCATACTGCGACCGCGCTTTGTTGTGATAAGAAGCACACCGTTTGCGGCGCGGGCACCGTAAATGGATGTTGCGTTCTTCATAAGTTCTACGCTCTCAATATCGCTTACGTCTATTCCTGCAAGGATATTGTTGTACATACCCATATGAAGAGAGGTTGTATTCTCCTGAAGGTCGAGAATTACACCATCGACAACCACAAGAGGCTGTGTGTTGGCATTCATTGAGTTTATACCACGAACATACATTACATTACCGATACCGGGAGTACCCGAACGTGTGATTGAGCGAACGTCAGCACCGAGTTTGTTCTGAATCTCGGCATCAATGGTAAGAGCCGATGTAATGTCGGTCTCAAAATCGCGGCTCGCTGTCAGAGAGATTGACTTCTCGTAGCTATCGGCGAACTTATCGGAATACAAACGTACGTTTATTACGTCTTTATTGGTGATAGGACGCTGTAACAATCCATACTCCGGAGCCGAGAATGAGAGGAGAGTTACATACGAAGGTACGGTAAGCTTGTAGTTACCCTCGGCGTCGGTCATTGTTGTAACACGAGCGTATCCTGTTCCTTGAACACGTACACCGGCCAACGGGGTGTTTGTTGCCGCGTCAAAGACTGTACCTGTTATAATGCGGGTGTCATTAACCTTTACAGGATCGTCGCCCCCTAATTGCTGTGTTGCCATTGCAGTAGCAGGGAACGCAGGCAGCATAAATAGCATAAATGCCACCAGTGATTGCATAATTTGTCGCATATACATAGTTGATTTTTGTTTTTTCATCATTAGTGAACATTATTCGTTATCACCCTCTGTATTGTCCGAATCGAAACCACCATCCTCAATGGGGTCGTTCTCTACAGGCTGCAGAATAATACAGTCGAGACTGAATCCACGCTCATAAAGATCGGGATCCCAATCGTCGGGGAATGCTGTAATCTGCAACTTTATGGTAGAATGCTCTATACCCTTACCAAACTCACAGAAATCGAATTTGAATTTCTTGGGAGCACCGCGTGTCTCAAAATCACCGCCTACATTATCATCCTCGTTGTAGAGTGTCAATGTATCCAAAGCTGTAGGATTTGTCAATAGACCGCCCTTTGTCTGATAAAGGATTGTTGTCTGCTTCTTATTGTTGAGTCGATACTCCTTGATAAGAGAGATATTCAAACGGCAAGATATCAACTCATCCTCGTCCATATACTGGTCGGTGATATTCTTGGGAACAAATACCGCGCTTACATAATACGAAGCCGAGAGTGTGTTGGGGATTGTAAATGTCATCGAAGGCTTTGAACCTGAGTTCTTGGGTCTTATAGAGAGATAAGAATCGTTAGAGAGTTCACCTACGATATTCTCGTTCTGCTCGCCATCTTTTACTCGGTACACCGCAGGAGCGTTAGAGTAGCTTGTATTGTACTCGTATGTAGCCGACTCTGCCTCGACGATAATGGTGTCGTGCAATATATCGTAAACAGAATAAGGATATTCGTTCACAATGTACATCTCACCGTTAGAGAGGGCAACAGGCTCCTCAACAAGATTGGAGAGAAGGTTTGCCTTATCTAAGCGGCGAAGAGAAACATCGCCCTTATTGTCGTAGAACTTAAATGTCGAAAGAAGATAGTTCGAAGACTCTTCCTGCGCTTTTTTATTGAATACCAAATAGTTGCAGAGCATACGCTGTGAATAGCACTCCTGCAGAGAGTCGAGAGACTGCAAGTCCTCGGTTGTTGCGGTATCGTATTTCTCGTAGTTATAGTAGGTTCTTGCAAGAGCCACCATTTCATTCCATACGTCGTTAGTGGGAGCTACCATAATGTACGATGAATCCTCGCAAGAGATATCTCCGAATCCGCCGTTCTTTCTGTTCGATGCATTCTCGTTGAACCAAGTATTAGAGTAAGCATAAACAGTGTCGAGATATGTAGCCTCGCCGTTTACGATAGGACCCTCGATACTCAAATTCCACAATGTATCTTTTTTGTAGTATGAGTACAAGAATTCCGATACTGCACTGATGCGCTCATCCTGTGCAAGATACTCCCAAATATTTGGCATATATCTGTATCCGCCGTTGAGTTTGTGGAGGATACCGTTGCGTGCACGGATATTATAATTATTGCCATCGAGTGCTACGTCGCCGAACTTATACTTCTTGTCGCTACCCTCAAAGACAACAACCTTTTGGTTGAGCAGCAATATTGAGTTATTGCTTGCGAGAGTACCGTTAGCGGGGTGCAGATAGTCAGTGATGTGACCGCATACGAAACGTTTAAAGACGTCGTCACGCTTGCCATCCTTTACATCGTCGAGCAATGACTGCTTATCGAATGTACCATTCTTTGGTGCCCATAGAGTATATACTCGTGTCTGGCCAAGAAGCGAGTCGAGACAGTTGCAGGCATTCAATACCTCGCAAAAGTCGCTAAGATCGCTATCCTTCTCTATTATTTCTTTGAGTGTCTCACCGGTATTCACACCGCTGTCGCCATAATGCTCGTTCCAATCGTCGTTACACGCAGTAGCGAAGCAGAGTATGCCAATAAGCGCCACTCCCATTAAAATTCTGAATTTAAACTTTGCGTTCATATTAAAATATGTTTTAAAATTCACCTGCCCGAGGCATTAACCTTTTTTACTTGGCAGGTAACTATTTTTATTTATCGCTGGGTTATATTTCAGCAGATTACTTCTGCGTAATCGACTCTGAAATTTTATATGCAGGGTTCTGTTTGAGGTTGGGATTGACATCAATCTCACTCTGTGCAATGGGGAAGAAGAGAGTGTTTATAGAAGCCATCTTACTTTTTACAGCACCTGAGTTATTCACTAATTTTTCGGTTACAAACAGAATGTTGTCTGTACGTTTCTCGCACAAAGCCTTACGTACAAGGTCGAACCAACGTTTACCCTCGTACATCAACTCACGGTTACGCTCGTCGAGCACAAGCTTGTGCATATTGTTTGCTCCTGTGTAGTCGGCATACTCCAAAGAATCCTTAGGATCGACAATTGAGCGGTCGTTTACAGCCTTCACAAGGTCGAATGCCTTTCTAAGGTCGGCCTCGGTAGCTGTTGATTGCAATGTAAGAGCCTCGGCCATCATAAGCATTACGTCGGTCTTACGATAGAAAATCCAGTTAGCATCGCACTCGCCCTGATCGCGGAAATTCTCATCACTGTCGTCTACTGTACCATCGGCGTTGATTCTTAGAGCAGGAGAGGTCTCAGCTACATATTTAGCGATTACAATCTGCTCGTCGTTCTTATCGCCGCTACCCGAAGAACCTGTTCCACCGGGAATTCCTGTATAGGCAGTCATACGAAGGTCGATAATCTCCTCGGTACCAATGCCCACATACTGCTTCTTGAGGTTAGTAGGTACGCAGAATTTACCAACAGAAGAAGGACGGCCATAGTACGACTCAAGAACGCCGTTCTTGTTGTTGTTCTCGTCGAACTGCAACTCAAAGATTGACTCTCGTGAGTTTCCAAAGCCGAATATCTCGTCGTATACCATACTGAATCGAGACTGTTCAACACCCTCCTTTGCATTCTCAAGCAGATAATAGGGATTCTCGGTTCCGGGACCCATTTCCTGAATGGTTATTCCGAGCTTGTTGTAGTCGGCAATAAGAGCGTTGTTCATATCCTTTATTACAGTCTCGCAGTTGTCGATACAAGTGCGATAGTAAGCATCCTTATCTCCCACTGTTATAGAATCGTTACCCTCGTAGAATGTAGCAAAGGCAGCCTGCCAGAGAGCAACGTCGGCCTTAATGGCTCTTACAGCATTGGCAGTGATACGTCCGTAGTTGTGCTTATCCTTGTTAATAGAGAATCCTCCCGAACGCATAACCATATTCTCGGCACGGTTAAGGTCGTTCATAATACTGTCGAGAGCAACTGTGGGATGAACCTGCTTGTATTCAGGCATCTCGTGGTCGTTAAGGTTGGCAGTATAAGAAAGGGGTACGTCGCGGAAAGCACGTACAAGATAGAAGTGACACAATGCGCGTACGGCATACATCTCACCCATCACAACCTTCAACTCATCGTTTGTGAAGTTAGGGTCGCGATCAACAACCATAGGAGCATATCTCAACAAGAGGTTAGCATCGTTTATGGCAGTGTAGAATACATCCCATTTACAGTAAGGGTTGGTAGGAAGTATGTTAGCCTCGATAATGTACTTCAAGTCATTCTCGGTATTGAGACTGGCAATCATATTGTCGGCACGAACCTCACCCCAAAGGATGTATCTTTGTACTGCATCGTCGGAGAGAAGCTGCAAATAGCTGGCAGCAAGCACTCCGTTAACGTCGTCGATTGTCTGCCAATATTTGTCGTGTATGACAGTGTCTGTCGGATATATTGTCAAGAAATCGACGCACGATGTCATCAATGTACAACAAGCAAGTACAACTGTCAATATTGTAGATTTAAATATATTTTTCATCTTTTTCATAATATTCCTCCTTTATGCTATTAGAATCCGACATTAAGAGATATTGTATAAGAACGTGAACGAGGAGTCTTTGAGTTATCGTGAGCACGTCCCCAGTTTGTTGCCGGAACATCAGGGTCAAGACCTGTGTAGGTAGACCAGAATGCCAAGTTGTCGGCAGAAGCATAGATTGTAAGGTTTCTCAAGCCAATCTTCTTGAGCATTTCGGGCTCAAATGAGTATGATGCCTGAAGAAAAGAGAGACGCAAATAAGAGGCATCCTCTACGTATCTGTCGCTACCAAGATAGTTGTATCCTGTGTTATAGAGGGCACGAGGAATCACTGTCTTGTCGCCATCCTTACGCCAGCGCCAGTTCACTGCAGCACTCTGGTTGTCGTTCGAGTGCATATTCTCGACATTCATACGAGCGTTGTTTACAACGTCTACGTCGATACGATAAGCAAAGTTGGCTTTAAGAGAGAATCTCTTATAGTTCAATGTTACTCCGAAACCTCCCTGAGCCTTGGGGTTAGAGTTTCCAAGATATACAATATCCAACTGGTTGATGTTACCGTCGTGGTTTATATCCTCGTAGATAGCATCACCACCGTTGAACTCATATTTAGGAAGGTTGGTCTCGTTGTCGTACATAAATACCATTCTTTTAGGAGTATTGTCGGCCTTGAATACTACGTTGCCATCGGCGTCACGTACAATAGGACAAGAGCCGTCGCGACCTTCAGCCTCTTCGGCCATAGCCTTCTTCCAATTTTTGTAGCTGTAACGGTAAACACCCTTGTAGCGGAAACCATAGATTGAACCGATTGGGTTACCCAATTGAATACGTCCGAGATAAGAACCGTTGTTCTCGTCGAACTCACCGTTGATACCCTTAAGCACCGACTCTTCCATTTCTGTTACCTCGTTAAAGTTCTGTCCAACGTTAAAGTAAGCACTTACCGAAAGGTCTTTGACAATCTTTATTCTTGTTGTACTGATATTCAAATCCCAACCACGGTTAGATACGGCTCCGGTATTCTTATATGCCAATTCACTGTATCCTGTAGAGGTGGGAATCTTATAGCTGTTCATCAACTGGTCGTTTGTTGTACTGTTATAGTAGTTGAATGCACCGGTGATGAAGTCGTTGAAGAATCCAAAGTCTGAACCAATATTGAGCTCACGCTTGTCCGAAGCACGCATCTCGGTAAGACGCACGCCCTTAGGAGCAAAAGCAGTCATTCCCAAATATGTACCCTTGTTCTGATACTCGGTATACATAAGATACTCCTGTCCGGGAGTATTACCTGCCCAACCGTAGCTGGGACGTACAGAGAGCATAGAGAGAACAGGCTTAGCCCACTGCATCCACGACTCGTCGGAAATGTTCCAACGTCCCGAGATTGAGGGGAATACTGTCCATTTACGGTCGTCACCGAACTGTGTGTGACCCTCACCGCGAACGGTAAGACCCAATGCATATTTAGACTTATATGAGTAGTGCGCCTGATATGTAAAGTTCACGCTACGAGACTGTCCGCGGCTGGTAGATGCAGTCTGCATATAAGAACCTACAGTTGTACTGTTGATTCCGGTAGGAAGACCGTATGTGTGCTGCGACTGAGTGGTGCTTGAACTTGTGGTAAGCTCAAACTGACCGCTCATTGTCAGATAGTGGTCGCTATTTCCGAAATAGGGAGTGAAAATAATATTGTGACGTGTAGTGAACTGCAAGCTCTTACTATCGTAAAGGTCGGCCTCGTTCACACCCTCGCTGTTCCAAGAGTTGTTGGAGAGGACAGAGGGCAAATGCGATGTATTTGTCAATGTAGCAGCATTCATATACACCATACCACGGTATTTCAACTGTGTCTGCTTATCCTCGAGTCCCAAGAGGTTATACTCCAAGGTAATCTGAGGAGCGATACTGTAGCTCTGCTGGTTGCTCTTTGCCAAATCACCGAGAGCAACAGGGTTCTTCTTAGATTTTTGATTGCCGTCGAATGTTGTAGAGGCACCCTTGAGCATCTTATAGTAGTCGGGATACTGACGACCTGTTCTATCCTGATAATAAACGCTCATATTAGGCATAATTGTCTGAGCAATACCAAGAAGGTCGCTATAGTTCTTGTCATTGTCGGTATATGAGAATGCAAACTCTGTCAATACCTTGATACGGTCAGAAACAAAGTAGTCCAATGCCAGACGCGATGTGAAACGCTGCAATCCCTGGTTGATGATTGTACCTGTCTCGTTGCTGTATGTACCCGAGATACGGAAAGTAGCCTTCTCGCCACCACCATTAAGGTTCACGCTAATATCGTTGCTGTAACCGTGTGTTGTTACCTGATCAACCCAATCGGTATTCTCGTTGTAGTTCTCAAACTCGCTGAATGTCAAGGCATCGTAGTTCAACTCGGGAATATCGGCGTCTACGCTACTCTGTTTAGGATTAAAGTGTGACTCCTTGAGCAACATTGTATAGTCGTCACCCGAAAGAAGATTAAGTCCTTTGGGAATCCATCTGTCCTTAAACTTATATACAACGCTAACGCGAGTAGGACCGCGGTTACCGCGCTTTGTCTTAATCTTGATTACACCGTTTGCACCGCGTGAACCCCAAACGGCACACGATGCAGCATCCTTCAATACCTCGATAGACTCAATATCCTCGGGGTTCACCGAAAGAAGCTCCGAGAAGCTCTCGTTGTCCATATTGGTAAAATCAAAGTCACCCTGATCCGAAGGCATCTCAAAGATGTTGTCGTTTACAACGATAAGAGGTTCGGCATCACCGAGGATGTTCGCTGTACCACGAAGACGCATCTGAGTTCCTGAACCCAAGTCTCCACTGTTGAAGACAATGTCAAGACCGGCAATCTGTCCCTGCAACGCCTCATCGACCGAGGTAAACGAGAGACCGTCCATCTCACTCATTGAGAATTTCTGTGTTGCTTGTGTAATCTCTCGGTCGAGAATGTCGAGCGCACCATTGCGACTTGTCTGCTTGGCTGTGATGACAACCTCGTCCATTATATTGTCCTCGGCAAGCTTGATATTGAATACCGTGCGGGCTCCAATCTCTAACTTCTGAGTCTTGTAACCAATATAAGAGACCTCGAGTCGGTTACTTGTGTTCTTTACAACCATACTGAAGTTACCCTCCATATCGGTTACGGTAGCCTCGATAATACGGTCGTTCTTGTCACGCTCTGTTACGTTCACCATCATAAGCGGACCTTCGGCATCACTTGAAATGTTACCTGAAATTCTCGCGCTTCTTTGGGCAAACGCTGTTGCTGTACCCAAAATGCAACATAGCGCAAATATCAATAAATATTTAGTCTTTATCATATGGCCTAATTATTTTTTCTACTAATTATTTGTTTCGCCATCAATTGTTTACAATAGACTTTGAACTACCATCGTTAGAGAAGAATAAAGTAGGAGATTCGGTAACCTCGCCAACTTCGTTGCAGAATACAAACACTCCATCGCTCTCTTTGACTCTGAAGCCCTGATCGGTAATGAGAATCTTCTCGCCATTAGCGTCGAGCACATACTCCTCCTGCTCATAAGCTACAGCGGAGTCTGCCTTTGGCTTCAAGAGGTATGCTACTCTGTGTGCCTCTCTCTCGTTATTTGCAGTTGTTATAATAATCTCATCGTACGATGCAACAAGATATTTGTTCTCATCGCCACGAATATAGCAGTCAGCAGCCTCGGCACCCGACACGCTCATTGAATCGACAGTCAATCCATCGACTGTGTAGCGTACGAATTTACCATCATAGCCAATAAACTCTTTTGCAACAAGCAACTGGTCAATGAGGTGAATAACAGAGTACGCCGATGTAGCAATGCTGTTTGCTCCCTGAGGCGATACTCCCACAAGTGCAAGGTCACGGGCCATAATATTCCAAGTGCGACCCTCATCCTGAGGCTCATTCAACACATTGGCTACATTACCCATCTGGTCGGTAATAGTAAGAGTGCTTCTCTGTGCATTTTCGGGAGTATTTGTCTCTACCTCAAGCTCATAGAAACGGCCTGTAGAAGAGTTGATTGCCGCTGTCTCAAAGTTCAGGCGGGTGTATTCCTTACCGGCTACAACCTTTGAGAAGGGTTTATTATCGACAAATACCGCGTTATCTTGGAAGTGGTAACGGGCAACCTTGTTCAAGAGCTTCAACATTGCTGTTGCTCTTGCATAGTTACCTGCTGCAATCTCGGCTACAACATCGTTCCACTTAACAAGACCGTTGTCGTAAGCAGCCTGCACAGCCTCGTTAGAGGGTACATATACTGTGTAGTGATATTTACTGAAGAAAGGTACATTCTCCGATAGAGGAGTAATGTTGTTGCGCGCATCGGCGCTGAAGATAGAATACTGATAAATCTTATCATCAACATCGTCCTTTGCAGAAACCTCGCCGATAGACTTCATATAGTCGAAGAGACTGTCCACAATCTCAATAAGACCCAATTTGTAACTTTCATCGGTTGTACTGGGAACATTTACAGGGCTTGCAAGATTATAGAATGCCTCAAACTCGGGCTGTCCGTGAGATTTCATAGACAATTTGTCGGCAACCGAGTGTGTGGGAGGTGTAGGAATTCCCGAAGGATAGCCCTCGGTACCCGATATTGTACAATAGGTAATACCGTTGTCCTGTACGTGACGTCCACCGCTCTGTACCTTTATGCTTGTACCATTCTCGAGATTCTCTCCACCGTAGAATGTGATACCCTCGGGCGACTGTGCATCAACATCGCACTTTATGAATCCGTAGCCCTTAGACTGATAGTATTTGTTACCATCCTCTACATTTCCTACAATAATAAGGTACTCGAGAAGGTCTACTGCACGGTTGTTTATAAAGGAATTAAGGTTGTCATAAGGAGACGAACCGCCCTCGATAGCTGTTTTTACAGAATCATTCAATATTTCGTATGTATTTGTATCGAAGCTCGAAACTCTTGCCCACAATTTAGCATCGGCATTAGAAGATGCCTCGGGATATTTATTATTGTAGTGCAAGGTATAAGCGCGGTGCGCGTCTGTACCCTCGTGCTTGATGGTCACAGGGTCGTAGTATACAAAATAGTCATTATCGGGAACGATGAAGCTATATGTAGCGTCCATAGCCAACAAATAAGAGTCGTATCTCAGCTTGTTGATAAGAGCGTTCATAATGGTCATATTCTCGAGAATGAGAGGAGGTGCTGATACCGAACGATATTTTGCAGGACCGAATACATTGTTTAATATATATATAACACCGTTGTTTGCTACAATGCACTCGTCAATATCGCTCTCTTTTAGACCAAGAGGCTCGTATCCGTCGTTCTGTACCTTGTCGAATTTGCTGGGCACCGAAGCGATGAACGACTTTTGCATAAGGTTGTTCAAGAACTCAACGATAATGTTATTGGGAATACTATCCAATGCAGGCTGTATTGAATAGATGTCATCGGTAATGGGAACCTCGGGAGCAAACTGGTCTACGAGAATGCGTCCGGTAGAGTCCTTGAAGAAATTATAGATATACTGGTCCGAAGGAACGAACATTGCCGCCATATCACGCTCGGCTGCAATATCTCCATCCTGATACTGGTTCCATCCCGGATCGTAAAGAAGAAGGGTCTTGAGGAAGTTCTGATCCTCGGACTTGCTGTTGTCTGTATCGACAATATACTCTTTGGTAATACCGATAAGCTTGCGGGCTTTTGAGCGGTTCACATAACGGAACATAAATACGCTATCGTTTGTGCCTGTATTAAGCTCGTCGTAGCTTCTGTCGAATGAACCGTCGAACACAGGAACGCTGAAGCGGTCGAGCATACGGCTGAAGAGTCTTGTGTTAGGCAGGTTACGAAGTTCCTCGGCCATATTTGAGGGAGGAAGAAGGACATTGTCGAGACGATAAACGTAACCGTTCTTACAGATTACAGTAAGAGTATCGTCTGAATAGTCGTCGTATTTGATGCCGCTGGCAAGAATCTTGTTCTGATAGATGTAAGCCTCATTGTCGGCACGTGTCTGTCCATTGAAGATAATCTGAACGTCTCTGTCGGTAATGTTGTTTGCAACAAGATAATCGTTCAGGAAGTGAACCATCATAGGACGGGTTCCATCGATAGCTACGCGAACACCTTTCTGGCGGAAACGGTCCCAATGGCTGTTATGCTGAGGCAAACGTTCGGGCTGCAGATAGGGCACTGAATCGAGAGCCACCGACGCTGTAACACGTCTCAAACAGGTACCTTCGGCAGGAGGGTTACCCTCGGTCGAAGACATCATATCAAGGAGATATGCATTGTCGAGCATTGAACTACGAAGAATCAACGCCATCTGAGATTTTGTCAATTCGCTAAAAGATTTTACTCCCCATCGGTTGTTGGCGTAGAATGTTTCGAACGAAGCATCGTCGGCAACAAAGAGGGTTTTACTACCGGTACGCGAGAGAATATCCTTGTATCCCAAGCTGTCAATAATACCGATGTAGTTTTTGTAAGTATGCTCGCCTTTAGACGTCTCATCCTTGAGAAAGTCGTAAATGCTAGAACCCAACCAGTCAGGCTCACCATCATCGTACTTGTATATGTCGAACATATCCTGGCACGACGAGAAGATGAAACTGCCGGTAAAAAGCATACACAACACTACAAATGTTGTACTGCAAATTTTACTTAAACGGTGTTTTAACATAAATGTGAGTTTTATAATTTATTTAAATTTTGCACATTACAAATAAGCATACTGCACCTAAAATAGATACTATGCAATGTGCAAAAATAAGGGTTTTAATCAAATGTTCAAATAAATTAGGATAAATTTCACCCTCTCCCACCGTTTTTTGTCTATTATAAATAAAAGCGAGCGTGCGTCAATCGTTTTTCCACAATTGACGCACGCTCTTATTTTTTTAATTCTAATTAACAGATGATTGTTAAAATTCACATTCCATTTGTCGAATATTTAACATTTACAGCATCGCCTTTGGCATACTCGGCAAATTCGTGAGGAGCTATTCTTACAGGCTCAACCATAAATTCGGGGACATTGTACGACCTATCGAACATTGAGTAGAATTCGGGGCTCTTCTGCGGCAAGAGAAAAGCCTTTGAATCCATTCCATCGGGGTCTACGTGAGCAATATACAGACGGGTGTAGTTCGTATCGTCGCGACGGCTCGAGAAGAGTATCCAGCGTGAGTTGCTACTCCACGAATGGTAGCTCTCGGCATCGGGAGAATTAGCCTTATCGAGCAGGCGATAATATCCTGTCTGTAAATCAACTAAACAAAGATCGGCGTCCTTGTGCCACACGTGAAAACAGCCATACTCGCCAAGAGCCACAAGCAGATAGCGGCCATCGGGAGATATACGCGGAAAGGTTGCGCTCTTGCCCATTCTAGATGCAGCAAAGACAGTGTCGGGAGCGCTGAATTCAAAAGTCTCGGGATTCCACGAACGGCAAAGAATGTCGTATTTTATATCGCGGTAACGCATAATTTCCTCCTGCATCATTGTTCGTGCAGTGTCGGTTATGACAAAATGCGCCGAGCCGTAGTAAAGTTTCTTTCCGTCGGGCGACCAATAGGGAAAAACCTCAAGGTCATCGGGTGAATCAGACACATTGGTAACGACATTGGCTGCGGGGTTGTAAATAATAACGTCGCTCGCAACATCCTGAACCTCAACCTTATTGCGGTTTCTGGTGTGGAATATCTGTCCTGTCTTATTCACCGAATAGGCAACAACGTCGTACACAGGGTTAAATGCCGGATAGACGCCCGGCGAGAGTGTTGAATCGGTAGCCATATTCAGCTTCACAATCTTGCCGTCATTGACAAAGATGGTGCCTCCATTCGTCTGACGAAGATGAAACTGCATATTGTCGGTACGATAGTTCTTATAGGCGTGACAATTGATACACTGAGCCTTATCCTCAATGGAGGATAGCATATTGTTGTATATCACCTTCTCCTCGTAGTCGGCAAGAGAGCGCTGATTGATAGTAAGCTTTTCGTAGCCAACATATGAAGGGGGTATCAGACGATAAGAGATATATGGGTCGATAGAATCGGAAGAGACAAAATAGGAGAAAGGAGAGGTAAGCGTCCATCGGTCATTCCTACACAGGAATACCTCTACTTTTATTTCATTTCCGGTTGCTGCACGCAACAATTCTCTCCACTTTTTTATCGATGGAGCAACTATTTTTCCACCAACAAGAAGTTCCACAGCGCCCGACGACAGGCGTGTGACATACTCATCGGCATCATCGTTTATCTCAAAAGTAAGCGGAGCAATATTACAAGGGATTGTAACATTGACATAATCGGGGTAAATTTGTGGTAACGAAGCACTCTCGGACCACTTTTCGGGAGCCACAGGGCTGCAGGCTACCACACAAAAGAGTAGTAGCGGTGCAAAAATATTCAATATTCTATTTTTCATAATCATACTCTTTTACAATGGGTTAATTACTCCTTATTCCACGAACAAAGAAATAGAAATACCAATAGGTATCGGAAAAATCTTTAAAGTGAGGTGCCATTTCCTCTTCGCTCATTCCTTTATAGCGCTGTGCTCTCTTTAAAAACTCGCTGTAACGTGTGCGTATACTATTATCGATGGGAATATTGGAAATATCGACACTCTTGTTCATTGTCGAATATATGAGAACAGCTTCTTGATAGTGTTTAGGCAGACGCTGAATCTTACGTCCGGAAAAATAACCTGCCAACGCCTCCCAGAAATGCTCTTTATCCTTGCGAACAAGAATTGCCAAAAGCACGGCCTCATTGTAGACATTGGTGGCACCGTGTAGCACACCCATAGTCAGAGATTTTATAAGATAGACCTCTACATAAGAATCATCAACCTCGAGCCTGTCGGGGTAACAGCACATTTGTATAGGCAGTACATACTCGGGAGAGCGCAAGGTAAGTTCAGGATTATCGAGAAATTTTTCCTGCTTCTCGGCCCACCCACTATGGAAAAGGGTCTTTTTGAGAATACCTATATAGCGTCGGGCAAGAGTATATTCACGCTGAGCAATCAAAGAGCGGACAGCGTGCTTGAGATGCTCCACACGCCAACCATACTCCACAGAATTCTCGATACACCAACGGTAGCAGAAATTCAACTTTCCATAATTGAAATAGGACATCATTGAGCAAGTCTGTGTTAGGTGTACATTAAATGGAGCGTCAATATCGGCACTGCCATCGGGGTATGAGAACATTTCGCTACCAGCTGTTCCAAGATTCAGCAATGCTATATTCTTGTTAAGCACAATCGTTCGTGTAGGAACATCGGCATCCTTTGCATAATTAGCAACATCACGCCAACGACACTCCCACATTGCATTATTCTGTTTGTTCTCTATTCTAAAATTGTTATCCTTATACCAATAGAACCATACAAAAGCAACCGAAAGCAATGCTACCACAAGCATCGTAATTGTCTTGCGCAGACTCTTGCCTTCGCCATTCAGACGAGTGCATAGTGCCGAATAGAGCAACAACGACACAAAGAGCAGCATATAGGGCAGCCAATAAGTTAAGATAGTGCTTGTAAATTCTCGTCTCGGGTCCCAAGAGTAGCCAGGAAGGCCGGCTGTGTACATAAACTCAATGATAACAGATTGGTACACATAATACCACGCACAGGGGACCGCCACCGACAATATTACAGTAAGTACAGCAGGGACTATTCCCTTGAAAATAAGCAGCTTGTTATTGCCCGCCTTAACAGCATCGGCAATTCCTATGACACTCATACAGAGTGCAGCAAAGAGTGCATACACACCAAACAATGGGTAACCGAATATTGCAAGAAGCAATATTACAGGCAACGATAATTTCCACGACAGCTTACGGTAACACTCTATTGCTGATAGAGAGAAGAGCGTTCCCAACAGCGGCACAAAATACCAACCGGGGAATTTAATGTAGAATATCCAATAGCCGAATTGCACGTTCAACGCAAGCAACAACACCGAAGGCAGCAACGCCCACAAAGAGTTACTGTCGGAAATATCAAATACCCTTTTTACTGTTTTATATAGCGCAAAAAGCAGAGCCACAAAGACTGTTGCACCGGCTACAGGGATTGCCAAGAATTGTGTAAAGAAAGCACCTACATAGGATAACAAACCGGCAGGCACAGACATCATCTCTTTGAAGAAGAGCGTATCGTAGAGAAAGAGAGACTGCGCGTCGATGCGTTCCAACAGCGCCGACTCATAAAAAGCCAGCATCGCCCACACGACAACAAAAAATGCCGCAACGAAATATTTTTGCCACTGTGACAAAAAATTCGCATTGGAAGATTCGCCCACAGCAAACGCTTGTGTTTTATCGTTTTTATTCATAGTACGATAGATTATTCTGGGGCACGAGCCCCTATATTCCTAAAACAAAAGGATACTCTTAAAAAAAATTAAAGAGTACCTGTAGATTGCGACAACAAATAAAAGTCGAGCAACGTAAGAGCTGTCATAGCCTCAACAACCGGGACAGCGCGGGGAACCACGCAGGGGTCGTGTCGGCCTCGTGCAGCAACTGTAACCTCTTCGCCGGTTTTGTTCACGGTGGACTGTTCCATAAGCACTGTTGCCACAGGCTTAAAGGCCACCCTGAAGTAAATATCCTGTCCGTTGGATATTCCTCCCTGAATGCCGCCACTATTGTTGGTGCGTGTAGTAATGCCACCCTCGCCCTTTATAAAAATATCATTCTGCTGAGAGCCGCGTCCTACCACCGAAGCAAAGCCATTGCCATACTCAAAGCCTTTAGCGGCATTTATCGACAGCATTGCCTGCGCCAATCGTGCCGACAGTTTGTCGTACAGAGGCTCGCCCAATCCAATGGGAACACCCTTTGCCACGCACGATACTATACCGCCAACGGTGTCTCCAGAGCGTTTGACGTCGAGAATAAGCTGCTCCATTGCTGCCGCAGCCACAGGGTCAGGGCATCGCACCACATTGCTCTCCACCAAATTAAGGTTGTGTGCCGAATAGTTGTTTTCTATTGCAATGTCACCTACCTGAGAGGTATATGCCTGAACAGTTATTCCCAACTGACGCAAAGCCAATTTGGCAAGCGCTCCGGCACAGACACGTACGGCTGTCTCGCGCGCCGACGAACGGCCACCGCCGCGATAATCGCGTATGCCATATTTTTGTTCGTACACATAGTCAGCGTGCGACGGACGGAACACCTCACTCAGATTACCATAGTCGGCACTACGGTTGTTTGTATTGCGTATAATAAAAGCAATAGGGGTGCCGGTTGAGCGTCCTTCGAATATTCCCGAGAGGAACTCTACCTCATCGGACTCGTTACGCGACGTTGTAACAGCGCTCTGTCCCGGACGGCGACGCTGCATTTCACTGCGCACATAAGCCTCATCAATCTCAATGCCCGAAGGATAGCCATCGAGCACTCCACCAATGGCTACACCGTGAGACTCTCCAAAAGTTGTAAGACGTAAAATTCTACCGAAGCTGTTCATACCCTACTACTCTGAATTTAAAGTATCAATGACAATCGCAACCGCCGTTGCAACCATCGCTGCAACCGCCACTGCAACCACCGCAACCGCCACAGCCGCTCGACGCTGCACGCAAAGAATCGTAGAATTTCTTTAATTCAGACTCTTTGGCGGGACGAGACTCAACGATTGAGCCTATGAACTGAAGGTCGCAGCCTGCAAGAGGATGGTTAAAGTCCATTGTAACCTTAAAAGGAGTAACCTCCTTAACTGTACCGAGGATAGGTGAACCGTCGGCGCGCATCATCTCAACCACATTACCCTCGAAAATGTGTGCAGAGTCAAACTTACCGTCAATGGTAAATACGTCACGGTTAAAATCCTGAACGTGGTCGGGGTCATACTCTCCGTAAGCCTCGGCAAAGGGGATGACAAAGTCAAACTCGTCACCTTTCTTAAGGTCCTTGAGATTATCCTCGAATGCATCGAGAGTGTATCCTACACCGGTAAGAAAAGAAAAAGGCTGTTCGCGGGTTGTCTTTTCAACTTCCTCACACTCTCCGTTCTTATGAGACAAAAGAGTATATGCAACGCGCATATATTTGTTCTGCTGATTCTCCATAATTGCTATTTTTGTTTAAAATAATTTATCAATTCCGGTACAAAGTTACAAATATATGTCGAATGTCCAGCTACAATTGCCTCGGATATTGCAATAAAACGATTGAGTGATGGCAAGAAAAGTTCCTCATTGGCTGCAGCGTCCAGCAACAGAAGCGACGACATTATGCTGTAGGATGCCATTTCATATATGCGACGGGCAAGAAAATCAATAATTTCCTGATCGCCGAAAGATTGCACACGCTCCAATGCCTCGTTGTATTTATCGCACATATTCTGTACACGAACGCGCAGAGGCTGCAACGACTCGGGCACATTTTCCGACAGATACTCATTGAGCAGCTGCGAATAGAAGCCTCCGGTAGCGTAACGGATAGCCGCAACCACCTGTAGTTGTGTCGTTCCCTCGTAGATTGATGTTATTCTAGCATCGCGATAGAGTCGCTCACAAAGATAGTCGCGCATATAGCCCGAGCCACCGTGAACCTGCACGGCATCATAGGCATTCTGATTGGCAATCTCGCTGGCAATACCCTTGACGATAGGAGTGAGGGCATCGGCCTTCTTTGCAAAGATTTTAGACTCCTGACGCTCCTCGGGAGTCAATGAACGCTCACGAGCTATATCATTGAATATGTTTGTCATATCGACATTGCGGGCAGTCTCGTAGAGGAGGCTGCGGGCAGCGTCGAGACGCGCCTTCATTGTTCCTACAATGTCGTATACTGCAGGGAAATTTATAATCTCTTTTCCGAATTGCTTGCGGCTGCGAGCATACTCCAATGCCTCGTTGTATGTAGCCTGCGCAAGGCCTACACTTTGTGTAGCAATACCCAATCGCGCACCGTTCATAAGCGACATTACATATTTTATGAGTCCCATACGACGGCTGCCGCAAAGTTCGGCACGCGCTCTGTTGAAGACAATCTCACAGGTAGGCGAACCGTGAATACCCATCTTATTCTCGAGGCGGCGAGTGTGAACGCCTCCGCACTCCTTTTCGACGATAAAGAGCGATAGTCCGCGACCATCGACACTACCCTCCTCGCTTCGTGCGAGCACAAGATGAATATCGCTGTCGCCATTGGTTATAAAGCGCTTTACGCCATCGAGATACCAGCAGCCATCCTCCTCGCTGTATGTAGCCTTGAGGCGCACACTCTGAAGGTCGCTACCGGCGTCAGGTTCTGTAAGGTCCATAGACATTGTCGCTCCCGCACAGACACGCGGCAGATAACGCTCGCGCTGTTTGTCGCTTCCGAAGCAATTTATTGTCTCAGCGCAATCCTGTAACGCCCAAAGGTTACCAAAGGCTGCATCGGCACGCGAGACAACATCCTCGATAAGCGTAAATACTGTCATCGGGAAATTGAGTCCTCCGTAACAGCGAGGAAGCGACACTCCCATAAGACCAGCCTTGCGGAAAAGGTCGAGATTATGCTCTGTAGCAGGGGCATATTTCACTCTGCCATTCTCGACAGAAGGTCCCTCCTCCTCGACAGCCA
This sequence comes from Bacteroidaceae bacterium, assembly GCA_017546785.1. Lineage (GTDB taxonomy): Bacteria > Bacteroidota > Bacteroidia > Bacteroidales > Bacteroidaceae > HGM04593. The sequence goes on from JAFYRW010000048.1 coordinate 105,622, forward strand.
TTGCATTGGGGGCAATATATTCGGCACACAGTTCTCCTACAAGCTCGAGCACCTGTTCGTAACCCTCTACCGCCTCGGCAAAATCGGCCGGCGCATAATTGTATTTATCGGCCTGCGAGTAACCCTGCTCCTTAGCCTCCACGATGCGTTTCAATAGTGGGTGGCCAAGATAGTGTCTCAATATTTCATTATCGCTGTAGTAGTTCATATTTTCTGCTGATAAAAGGTTATTAGTTTAGGCAATACCTCCTCGACTCTGCCGGTAATCACATAATCGGCAATAGCATTTATAGGAGCGTCGGGGTCGGTATTTACCGATATTATTATACCACTCTGCTGCATTCCTGCAATGTGCTGTACCTGTCCCGAGATTCCGCAAGCAATGTATACTTTGGGGCGTACGGTAAGGCCTGTCTGACCTATCTGACGGTCGTGAGTGGTGAATCCAGCATCGATTGCTGCGCGTGTGGCACCAACCTCAGCGTGCAATAGGTGGGCCAGCGTAAAGAGCTTGTCGAAATTCTCCTTGCTACCTACGCCGTAGCCTCCGGCAACAACGATAGAGGCATCCTTAAGATGGTTCTTCTGCTCCTGCACGTGGCGTTCGAGTATCTGAACGACAAAGTCGCTATCCGACACATAGTCGGCGAGATTGTGATTGACAACGTTTCCTACATAATCATCGGGGCGGACCTTGCACAAAGGCATTACACCCTCGCGCACCGTCGCCATCTGCGGACGATTATAGGGATTGACAATTGTAGCCACAATATTTCCACCAAAGGCGGGACGCACCGAATAGAGAAGATTCTCTATTTTCTCTCCGCTCTTCTTATCCTCGTAGTCTCCAAGCTCAAGGGCTGTACAGTCGGCTGTAAGACCGCTCTTGAGTGTCGAAGATACACGAGGGGCAAGGTCACGACCTATAACAGTCGCTCCCATAAGGAATATTTGCGGTTGCTCCTCATCGACAAGTTTGCATATAGCCGACGTATGGGGAAGAGTAGTATAATATTCCAGACGAGAATCCTCGAAAAGATGCAGTGTATCTACTCCGTAGGGAAATACCTGCGAAGCAATTGCCGAGAGGTCACTGCCCAAAACAACAGCCTCGAGTTGTACTCCGAGAGTGTCGGCCAACGAACGGCCTTTGCTCAGCAATTCGAGACTTACTCCGGCAACGTTATTGCCATTTAATTCGCAATATACCAATATATTATTCATAGTCTTTTCTTTTGCTGATACTTTAACCTATAGTATGATTGGCCAACAGCTCACCCACAAGAGCCTTAATGTCGGCATCATCGGCGGTGAGACGCTTGCTCTCTTTCACCTGAAAGATAATATTCTCGACCTTGCGCACCTTTGTAGGAGAGCCGCCGAGGCCGCAGCGCGAAGCATCACCGTTTACATCGGCAAGGCTCCACTCCTTCAACACAGACTCATCAGCAGGCTTTTTACCATTCTCGCCGACCGACAGCTCCGAGGGGACTGCTGCACGATGGTAGCGCAACAGACGATAGGCGTTGCGCGGACGACAGGGAGCTGCCGAGCCATCGACAGTAAGCAAAAGAGGAAGAGGAGCCGCAACGGTCTCTACTCCGTTTCCTATTGAACGTTCAACTACAATTCTGTTATCCTCAATTGTTACTATTCTGCGCACATAAGTAACCTGTGGCAACCCTAACTGCTGAGCTACTTGAGGACCAACCTGCGCTGTGTCGCCATCTATAGCCTGACGACCGCAAAGCACAATATCATACTCTCCTATTTTGTTTATGGCTGCCGATAATGCGTAAGATGTTGCAAGAGTATCGGCACCTGCAAAAGCTCTGTCAGTAAGCAAGATACCCTCGTCGGCTCCACGATAGAGTCCCTCGCGCAGAATGTCGGCAGCACGCTGGGGACCCATTGTCAGCAATGTTATGCGACTACCCGGATTCTGCTCCTTTAAGAGCAATGCCTGCTCGAGAGCATTAAGGTCCTCGGGGTTAAATATGGCGGGAAGAGCCGAACGGTTTATCGTACCATCGGCATTCATTGCCTGCTCGCCTATATTGCGAGTATCGGGCACCTGTTTCGCCAATACAATGATATTCAACTTCATAAATTATATTATTTTGAATAGATTATCTTTTAAAAAACTCTGTTTGCGGCAATTGCCGCATTGTGCCCATAAGCAATTATTTATAAGCACATTCTACACATTGTACGTCGCAAATGTAAGAAACCCTTTTCATTTATTAAAATAATTGGAGCATCGTTAAATATTTTTTTGATAAATATTTTTCATTTTGGTATTTTTTGAAAGCACATTATGAACAACACGTGCTATAAAGCCTGCAACTTTAAATAATTGGGCAAAAATGGCAACTATTTATAATGATAAATAAAAATTAAAGATGAGAAAGAGTGAAAATCATTTATAATTATTTTAAAACCTCGAAACAGTTTCATATATTCGCAAAAACTTATTATAAATTGGGAGAAGAGTATGGCTCAAAAACTATTTAAAATATTAGCATTTAGCATATTAACCTTAATATCTGTTACAATGCAATCGTGCAGATGCAATAATACGGAAGAGACGAAAGATAAATTCATAACAATTAACAATGGCAGAATAGCCCGCAACGGCAAGGCTTATTACTACATTGGTACAAACTTTTGGGCTGCGCCTATCTTGGGTTCAACAGGCGAAGGAGGCAACAGAGAGCGTCTACAGAAAGAGCTTGACAAACTCAAGGAATTAGGTGTGGAGAATTTGCGTATTTTGGCGGGAGCCGATGCTGGCAGCAAGAATGCCAACAGCGTCTATCCTTATCTTCAACCGTCCCCCGGAGAGCTCAACGACACGCTGCTCGTAGGATTGGACTACACTCTCTCCGAGCTTGAAAAGCGTGGTATGACCGCCGTAATATATCTCACAAACTCTTGGGATTGGAGCGGAGGCTTCGGCTTTTATCTGAGAGAGTGCGGATACGGCGATTCTCCCAATGCATCGGGCAGCGGTTACAGCGACTATGTAAGCTATTCGGCCGATTTTGTGCGTGACGCAAAGGCAAAGGCTCTTTATTACAATCACGTTCAGGCAATTGTTTCGCGCAGGAACAGCATCACAGGACGTCTCTACAAGGACGAGCCTTCGATTATGGCGTGGCAAATTTGCAACGAGCCGCGCCCCTTCAGCAAGGAGAACAAGGAACTTTTCGCCGAGTGGATTGCCACCACAGCTAAAATAATCAAGGGCATCGACAGCAACCATCTTGTTTCTACAGGAAGCGAGGGACTATATGGCTGTGAGGTAGACGCAGCGCTATGCGAACGTATACACAGCGACAAGAACATAGACTACCTTACCATTCACATTTGGCCTATAAATTGGGGCTGGGCTCCACGCTCTGCGCCCGACTGCGGCATAGAGAATGCCTGCAAAAGCGCAGGAGAGTATATTGACCTGCACGTTGAAATGTGCAAGCGTATGGGTAAGCCCGTAGTAATTGAGGAGTTCGGATTCTCGCGCCGCGACAATATGTGTACGCTCGACAAAGATGTCGATAGCAGGGACATTTTCTACAAATACATATTCGGGCGTGTCGAAGAGAGTGCATCGACAGAAGGAGTAATTGCCGGATGTAACTTTTGGGGCTGGGGAGGCAGCGGACGTCCCAACAGCTTAGTATGGAGCGCCGGAGACGACCTTCTGTGCGACCCTCCGCACGAGCCTCAAGGCTGGTACTCTGTTTTTGACACAGACAGCAGCACAATAAGAACAATAAGTGAGAGTGTAAAAAAATTGAATAATTATAATTGATATCATTATGTACAGTAACGACAATCGCATCGTAATCACACTCGATGCAGGAGGAACCAACCTTGTATTCGGCGCAATGAAAGCCGGAAAGTTCATCGTAGAGCCAATATCTATGCCCTCTAATGCGCAGGACTTGGATAAATGTCTCGCCACAATAGTATCGGGATTCAGACAGATAATCGACAGGCTCGACGAAAAGCCCGTAGCAATAAGCTTTGCTTTCCCCGGCCCTGCCGACTATCCCCGTGGCATCATCGGCGGTTACCTGCCTAACTTCCCCTCGTTCCGCGACGGAGTGGCATTAGGGCCCTTCCTCGAGGATACATTCGGAATTCCTGTATTCATCAATAACGACGGCGACCTTTTTGCCTACGGTGAGGCTCTCGGCGGAGTATTACCCGAGATTAACGCCCGTCTTAAGGAGCTTGGTTCTCCCAAACAGTATCAGAATCTTATCGGCTACACATTCGGTACAGGATTCGGCATAGGCGTTGTTGTCGAGAATCGTCTGAACCGTGGCGACAACTCTTGCGTGGAGACATTCTGTCTACCCCACAAGGAGATGCCCGATGTAATTGTCGAGGAGGGAGTATCTATCCGCGCCGTTTGCCGAGTATATGGAGAAAAATCGGGTAACAAAGATCACGGATTAACACCCCGCGACATTTGCGAGATTGCTGACGGAGTACGCGAGGGCGACGCAGAGGCAGCAAAAGAGGCTTTTGCTACAATGGGTAGAGTGGCAGGCGCAGCAATGGCTACCGCAGCCACAATAATCGACGGCCTTGTTGTATTGGGCGGTGGCGTTACCGCTGCGAGTCGTTGGATTATGCCTGCCCTATTGGAGGAGATGCGCTCTAAGCTGCACACATTGAGCGGCGACGAGGTTAATCTTGTACAGATGAAGGTATACGACCTTGACAATGCCGAGGAGTTTGCACAGTTTGCAAAGGGCGATGTTCGCACCATAAAGGTTTATGGTGCGGAGCGCACAGTAGAGTACGACACTCAAAAAAGAATAGGTGTTGCCATCTCTCGTATGGGAGCGAGCCAGGCGATCAGTATGGGAGCATACTCATTTGCACTCAGTCAATTGGACAAAAAGTAAGAATATGAAGAAAGCACTTATTATAACCACATTATTGTTAGGATTAAACCTTGCAGCACAAGCACAGGAGCCTGCAAAGTGGGTTGATCCATTCATTGGAACGACGAACTTTGGAACTACCAACCCTGGAGCAGTATGCCCCAGCGGAATGATGTCGGTAGTGCCGTTCAATGTTATGGGCTCGGACCTCAACGAGTTTGACAAGGATGCCCGCTGGTGGTCGGCACCCTACGAGTACACAAACAGTTACTTTACAGGATACGCACACGTTGCATTGAGCGGAGTTGGCTGCCCCGAAGCTTCGTCATTGCTCGTAATGCCCACAACAGGAGAACTCGACGTAGATTACCACAATTACGGTTCGGAATATAGCGATGAGAAGGCCTCACCTGGATACTTTTCAAATGTACTCACAAAATATGGTATCCGAACAGAGGTTACAGCCACCACACGCAGTTCGTGCGAGCGCTACACATTCCCCGCCGGCAAAGGTAACATCCTGTTGAATTTGGGACAGGGACTCACCAACGAGAGTGGCGCAACCGTACGCAGAGTAAGCAGCACCGAGATTGAAGGTGTCAAGCTGCTCGGTACATTCTGCTACAACCCAGGAGCTATCTTCCCCATCTATTTTGTGATGCGTGTAGACAAAGAGCCTGCAAAAAGCGGCTATTGGAAAAAGCAGCCTCTCTTTCAGGGAGTAGAGGCTGAGTGGACCGTAGACGACGGAGAATACAAGCTCTACACAAACTACAACCGTGAACTTTCGGGCGACGACATTGGATTCTGGTTCAGCTACGACGACCTTAATGAGGGCGAGCAGATTACCGTACGTATGGGAGTTTCATTTGTATCGATTGAGAATGCGCGCGAGAATCTCGACAAGGAGCAGCAGTCAAAATCCTTTGATGAGATTTATGCCGACGCACGCAAAGAGTGGAACGACGACCTTGGACGCATCAGAGTATCGGGTGGCACAGACGAGCAGAAGACCGTATTCTACACTGCGCTCTACCACGCACTCATTCACCCCAGCATAGTAAGCGATATTAACGGAGAATATCCCAAAATGGAGAGTGGACTGACCGCAAAAAGCGACTACACACGATACACCATCTTCTCTTTGTGGGACACCTACCGCAACCTTCACCAGCTGCTGACACTCGTCTATCCCGAGCGTCAGACTAATATGTTACGCTCAATGATTGGAATGTACAAGGAGTGGGGATGGTTACCTCGCTGGGAACTTTTCGGGCGCGAGACATACACAATGGAGGGCGACCCTGCCGCTATTGTCATTGCAGACAGCTATGTAAAGGGATTGCGTGACTTTGACGTTGCCACAGCATACGAAGCAATGAAAAAGTCGGCAACAACCGAGGGAGCAAAGAACCCCATACGTCCCGACATTGACCCCTACATTTCAAAAGGCTATATTCCTCTCGGATTCTTCGAGAATGACCTTTCGGGTGACAACTCAGTGTCGCACGTGCTCGAATATTGCCTTGCCGACTATGCTATTGCCCAATTGGCCGACTCGTTGGGATACAAGGACGACGCAAAGAACTTCCTGAAGCGTTCAAAGAACTACCGCAACTATTTCTGTAAGGAGTACGGAACATTGCGTCCCCTAACCAAAGAGGGTAAATTCCTCGAGGACTTTAACGCAGAGGTTGGAAAGAATTTCGAGAATATCCCCGGATTCCACGAGGGTTCAGCGTGGAGCTACACATTTGCCGTTCCTCACGACGTAAGCGGTCTTTCTCGCCTTATGGGTGGCAACAAAGCTTATGTAAAGACATTGCAGTATGTTTTTGACGAGGAGCATTACGACCCTGCAAATGAGCCCGATATTGTATACCCCTATCTGTTCAGTCGATTCAAAGGCGAGGAGTGGCGCACACAGCGCGAGGTAAAGAAGCTTTTGGACACTCACTTCAAGGCGCAGCCCAACGGTATCCCCGGCAACGACGACACAGGAACAATGTCAGCGTGGGCAGTATTCTCAATGATTGGCCTCTACCCCGACACTCCCTCGGAGCCCTACTACACAATAACAACTCCTGTTTTTGACACTGTAGAGATTGATACACCTCAGGGTACAATAAGCATAAATGCAGAGCGTCCCACAGAGGAGTGCCACTATATAGAGAGTATGACTCTCGGCGGTAAGCCTCTGAAGAAATATCGCATCACACACAGTGAACTACTGAACAAGAAGAACCTTACTTTCAAACTTAAAGAACAACCAAAATGAAAATAACAAGATTACTGTTTGCTGCAACAATGATGCTTGCAGCCTGCACACAGGCTCCCAAAGAGAAGCTCACAGAATATGTGAATCCTCTTATAGGTTCGGGAGGCCACGGACACGTATTTGTAGGAGCACACGTTCCCTTTGGAATGGTGCAGTTAGGCCCCACAAGCATTACAACTACCTGGGACTGGTGCTCGGGCTATCATCAGGACGAAAATTCTGTGATAGGATTCTCACACACACATCTTAGCGGTACAGGTATCGGCGACCTTTTCGACGTTACTGTAATGCCGGTAATTGGAGAGGTATCTTATTGGCGCGGAACTCTCGACGATGAAAAGTCGGGACTATGGTCACCCGCAGACCGCACACAAGAGGTTGCAAAGCCAGGATACTATGCTGTACCCCTCACACGCTACGGCATTAAAGCCGAGGTAACAGCTACAGCCCGTGTGGGTGTACACCGCTACACATTCCCCGCGGCACAGGATGCAGCCATTGTCATTGACCTCGAGAATGGCGGTTGCTGGGATAAGACCACAGAGGCTGCGATGAATGCCGAGGGCAACAATGTTGTTGTAGGCTACCGCTACTCTACAGGTTGGGCAAAAAACCAGAAGATATATTTTGCGGCTGAATTCTCAAAACCTTTCGAGAAGTTCGAGCTTGCCGGAGCAAACAATATGTACGGTCGCGCATCTTTTGCAACAGAAGAGGGCGAGGCAGTGCTTCTTAAAGTAGGTATTTCTCCTGTAAGCATCGAGGGTGCAAAGGCTGCACTGTCGGCCGAGGTTCCCCATTGGAATTTTGACAAGATTGCCGAGGTTGCCGATGCTGCGTGGGAGAACGAGCTTGGCAAGATACGCATAGAGGCTAACAGCGTAGTGCCTGCAAGCACATTCTATACAGCAATGTTCCACGCAATGACAGCCCCAGTGCTTTTCAACGACATCAATGGTGACTACCGAGGAGCCGACGGCAATGTATACAATGCCAACCACAACACATACAGCATATTCTCTTTGTGGGATACCTATCGTGCAAAGATGCCTCTTATGAGCATTATCCAGAAGGAGCGTATGGGTGACTTTATCGCGACAATGATTGATATCTGCGACAAGCAGGGTCGTTTGCCCGTATGGCATCTTTGGGGCTGTGAGACCGACTGTATGGTTGGTGACCCCGGAATTCCCGTCGTTGCCGATGCTATTGTAAAAGGTATCGAAGGATTCGACAAGGAGAAGGGTTACGAGGCTATCAAGAAGACTCTTGCACAGAATGAGCGCGGACGCGACCTACGCAAAGAGCACGGCTTTATCCCTTGCGACCTTTTCAAGGAGTCTGTTGCCTATGATATGGAGTATGCTCTTGCCGACGGTGCGGCAGCAAACGCTGCAAAGGCATTGGGATACAACGACGATGCAGAATTGTTCACAAAGAACAGCCACTCTTACCGCAATTTCTTTGACCCCGCTGTCGGATTGGTACGCGGAAGAAAGACTACCGGAGAGTTCAACGAGCCCTTCAACCCCTTCTTCTCGGCTCACCGCGACGACGACTACTGCGAGGGTAACGCTTGGCAATATACCTGGTTAGTTCCTCACGACGTTGCAGGATTGGTAGATTGCTTCGGTGGAAGAGAGAAGATGCTGGCACAGCTCGACACACTGTTCCTATTGCCATCGGTAATAGAGGGTGACCCCTCACCCGATATTTCGGGTCTTATCGGACAATTTGCACACGGCAACGAGCCTTCGCATCACATTCTCTACCTTTACACTATGTTGGGCGCTCCCCACAAGGCAGCCGAGCGCATACGCGAGGTAATGACTACACTCTACCACGATGACTTTGACGGCCTTGCAGGAAACGAGGATGTTGGTCAGATGTCAGCTTGGTACATTCTCTCGGCACTCGGATTCTACGAGGTAGAGCCCGCCAGCGGAAGATACTGGTTCGGTACACCGTCGGTAACAAATGCCGAGCTTGCTGTCGATGGAGGTACATTCAAGATTGAGACAGTAAACAGCAGAGAGGCTAATCTTTACATTCAGAATGTAAAATTGAATGGCGAGAATTACGACCTTCCGTATATAAGCCACTCTGACATTAAAGCGGGCAACACACTCACCTTTGAAATGGGCGAGACACCCGCCATCTGGTACGACGAGGCTATTCTAAAGTAATAGTTCCTTGACAATTGAACATAGGAGCGAGGCAACGAACATATTGCCTCGCTCCTATGTTTTATTATGCGTACGAGAAACAATTCCCAATGAAGAGATTAGCAACAGCCATCGTCGCAGCAACAATATATATTGCCCTGTTCGGGCAGGAAAAGGAGATAAAATACATTGCAGAGAGGCTGCCCGACAGTTGGAGCTGCGACAATATGTTTGGGCAGGAGTCTCCTACCGACGAACTATGGTGGCGGCGATTCGAGGACAGTCAATTAGACTCGCTCATAGGCATTGCGTGCGAGAGGAACTATTCGGCCATTGCAGCAATGGAGAATATACGCAAGGCAAAGGCTGCGTGGAGGCAACAGCAGAGCAGTCTTTTTCCCTCTTTCGACGTCAATGCAGGATGGCAACGCAATAAGAGCAGCGGGAATATAGCAGTGACAGACTATCACGAAAGTTGGAGCGGATATTTCGATGCGAACCTTACGATGAGCTGGGAGATTGATCTTTTCGGGAAAATAATCAAGCGCTCACAGGCGCAGAAGAAGCTGTACATTGCCAGTGAGGAGGAGTATCGCGCGCTGCTCACGACAATATGCGCAAGCGTAGCGACAAGCTACTTTTCGCTGCGTATGAGCCTCGCCGAGGTAAAAGTATTAAAGGAGAATGCCGCATCGCAGATGGAGATTATAAAATTGGTGGAGGCGCGATACAACAGCGGCCTTGCATCGAAGCTTGATGTTTCTCAGGCACGCTCGGTGTACTACAGCACATTGGCATCTATTCCACCCATCGAGGCCAATATACTTAAATATCGCAACACATTGGCTACGCTCATAGCGACCTATCCTCAGGAGATGAACAATTTCATCTGCGAGCCTCAACTGCCGACAGTATATATTGAGCCTATAAATATAGGAATACCCGCCGGGATTATGAGGAGGCGCCCCGACATCAGGGCAAGCGAGAAGCAGGTAGAGGCATACGCCGCCGAGCTTGGAGCGAGCAAGAGAGATTGGCTGCCGTCAATTTACATTAACGGCTCTCTAGGCTTTGAGTCGGAGAGGATAAAAGATATTCCACGTTCACAGAGCCTCGCGTGGCAGATTACACCCGGCATAAGTTGGAACATCTTCGACGGCGGCAGCGACACATACGCCATACGAGAGGCAAAGGCGCAATTAAACCAGAGCATTGCAAGTTTCAACAATACTGTGCTGACAGCCGTACAGGAGGTAGAGAATGCTATGGCACTATACAGGAATTCCGTTGCGCAGATTATTGCATTGCGCGAGACTGTAAACAGGAACAGAGAAACTCTGCAGCTGTCGATAGAGCTATACAGACAAGGACTTACCGAGTTTCAGAATGTGCTCGACGCACAGCGCACGCTGCTCAATTACGAGGAGACTCTTGTGCAGGCACAAGGAAATTCGCTTATAACATTGATACAACTTTACAAAGCATTAGGAGGAGGATGGTAAATATTATGAATAAGATGGTTATTGCTGCCGTAACGACTATATTCGTTACAACAGCCTGTCAGCAAAAGAGTGACGGCCAAGAGAGCCGCACCGCAGCGAGCCTCCCCATAGAGGTATCTTATCCTATCGTACGCGGTATTACCCTCACCCGAGAGTACCCCGGATACCTTGAGGCGGATGCAACGGTTGAAATTGTAGGGCGGGTGAACGGGACACTCAAAAGCAAGGAGTATAAGGCCGGCACAAGAGTAAAGAGAGGAGAGCTTCTGTTCACCATAGAGCCATCGACATACGAAGATGCCGTAAAGCAGGCCGAGGCGTCGCTTAAGACAGCAAAAGCCAATCTCGACTATTCGCGCAACAACTACGAAAGGATGAAAATGGCTATACAGAGCAACGCTGTCAGTGAGATTGAACTTCTGAAGGCCGGAACGAACGTAGCGACAGCCGAGGCAGCCGTAAGCAATGCCGAGGCTGAGCTGCACACATCAAAAAGCAATCTTAGCCACTGTTATATACGCGCCCCGTACGACGGATATATAAGCTTGCCAAACTATTCTACAGGCAATTATATTGCAGGAACCAACAGCCCTGTGAAATTGGCTACGCTCTACAAAGACGATATTATGTACGCCTACTTTGACATAAGCGACAATCAATGGTTGCGACAGCAGTACCGCATAGACGAGATTGGCAAGGAGGATTATATCACTTTTACATTAGGCGAGGATAGATATTTCTCGCGCAAAGCAAAGATGAATTATCTGTCGCCCGACATTAACCTTTCGACAGGAACATTGCGCGTGCGGGCCGAACTTGCCAACGACGACCATTTTCTTAAGCCTGGAAGCTATATAAGCGTAGTGCTACCCTATGAGCAGATAGAAAAAGGAGTGCTTATTACCGATGCGTCGATAGGCAGCGACCAATTGGGAAAGTTCATATATGTAGTGAACGACTCCAACATTGTGGAGTATCGGCACATTGTTACGGGTGGCATAGTAGACGATACTCTAAGAATTGTGAGAGAGGGACTGCAGCCCACAGAGGCCTATGTAAGCAAAGCTCTTCTTAAGGTACGCAACGGAACGAGGATAAATCCCATAGTACAAGGAGCAACAAGAAGCATAAGTTCACCAAATAACGAAACAAGATGAGCCTCCCTAAATTTTTCATACACCGCCCGATATTCGCAACTGTATTGTCGTTGCTGCTACTCATTGCCGGAACAGTATCGCTCTTTGTTCTACCCATAGACCAATATCCGGCAATTACTCCGCCTACGGTGCAGGTAAATGCCGTATACCCCGGCGCCAATGCCGAGACAATTGCTCAGACAGTGGGTATTCCCATTGAGCAACAGGTAAACGGAGTAGAGAATATGCTGTATATGAGCTCTACCTCTTCTTCGTCGGGAGCCTATCAATTGACAATAACATTCGAGGTAGGTACCGATATTGATATGGCAACGGTGCTTGTGCAGAACAGGGTGAACATTGCTCTTAATTCTCTGCCGAGCGAGGTAACGCAACAGGGAGTAACCGTGCAGAAGCAATCGTCGAACATTGTGCTGTTTATAACACTCACTGGCGATTCTCTATACAACCAATTATATCTGTCGAACTACGCGCAGCTGCACATCGTAGACCAATTGACGCGTACGCCGGGAGTAGGTGCTGTAAATATTATGGGAGCAGGAGAATACTCTATGCGAGTGTGGCTTGACCCCGAGGCTATGCGCATACGCTCGCTCTCTCCTACGCAAATATACGATGCAATATCCAAGCAGAATTTTGCAATGTCGGCAGGATACGTAGGACAGACAATCGACAACAGCGCCGACAATCCTTTTCAATATACGCTTAACATACAGGGACGTCTGCAGGATGCCGAGGAGTTTGCCAATATTGTCATACGCAACGACGGCGTCGAGATGTTACGTCTGCGCGACGTTGCGAGAATAGAGATTGGCAGCGAGAGCTATTCATCATCGTCGCGACTCAAGGGAAAGCCTTGTGCTGCACTCGCAGTCTATCAGGAACCGGGGTCAAGCTCTTTGGCAGTAGCAAAGGCTGTTAGAGAAAAAATGGCAGAGCTTGCCAAAGGACTACCGGAAGAGGTTCAGTATAATATAACGTTGGATACCACCGACGTTGTACGCAGTTCCATACGCGAGGTTCTTTATACCTTTATCGAGGCTACAATATTGGTTATTCTTGTGATATTCCTCTTTCTGCAAAGTTGGAGAGCAACCATTATCCCCTGCCTCACAATACCCGTCTCTCTCATAGGAACGTTGGCCATAATGGAACTTTTGGGATTCTCAATAAACACCCTTACACTCTTTGGACTAATCCTTGCCATTGCCATTGTGGTAGACGACGCCATTGTGGTAGTGGAGAATGTATCGCGAATATTGGACGAGGAGAATATTTCGCCACGCGAGGCAACGGAAAAAGCTATGGACGAGATTACAGGCCCCATTATAGGAGTGGTGCTTGTTATGATGGCGGTATTTATTCCTACTACAATGATCAGTGGAATATCGGGTGAACTATACAAGCAGTTTGCTCTTACAATAGCCGCCTCTACACTGTTGAGCGGAATAAACTCACTGACTCTTACCCCTGCGCTATGCGCCATAATGTTGCATCCTACCGGCCAAAAGAGAGAAAAGTGGATTCTTTTCCGATGGTTCGACAAAGGCTACGGCTATATACAGCGATTATACGACGATTGCAGTTACTATCTGTTGCGTCGCAGTGCCGTTGCAGCCATTCTGTTCGCGGCAATGCTTGCTGTCGCCATTCTGCTATTCTACAAATGGCCCACCACATTCATTCCCGAGGAGGACGATGGCTATGCCATAATATCGTTGCAATTGCCACCGGCAGCATCGCTGTCGCGCACCGAGGCTGTTGCCCGCAAGGTTGAAAAGATTCTCGACTCCTACCCCGAGGTAAAGACAAATATATGCATAAGCGGATTCAGCATTATGAACAACGGCGAGCAGAGCAATGCGGCGACGTTCTTTGTCGTACTACAAGATTGGAGCAAGAGAAAGGAGAAGAAACAATCGGCTGCGGCAATAGTAGAGCGATTCAACCGTCAGGCATACATTCAGATAGAGGAGGCCGAATGCTATGCTGTCGTTCCGCCGGCAATTCCCGGAATAGGCAATGTAGGAGGACTGCAGCTGCAGTTGGAGGACCGCAAGGCATTAGGCACTACCGAAATGCAGAAGGCAGTAAGGAGCCTTCTCGAGAATTACAGGGAAATGATTCAGATTGCCTCTATGACAAGCTCCTACGAGGCCAATGTCCCACAATATCTTTTAAAGATAAACCGAGACAAGGCACAGAGTCTGGGGCTTAATATAGGAGCGGTGCTATCGACACTGAGCTATTATATGGGTTCGGTGTATGTAAACGACTTTTCGATGCTCGGCCGAATATGGCAGGTAAAAATGTCGGCCAACGAAAAGAGTCAGAAATATATTGACGATGTTCTTGCGCTGAGCCTCGCCAACGACAAGGGAGAAATGGTTCCCTTCGGCAGTTTTATGAGTGTAGAGGGTATTTTAGGCATTGACCAGATGAACCGTTACAATATGTACAATAGCGCAGCAATTACCTGCAATGTGGCGCCGAGCTATAGTTCGGGAGAACTTATGGATGCTGTAGAGGAGCTTGCCGACAGAGAACTTGGCGAAGAATTCGGATACGAATGGACGGGAGTAGCCTTTCAGGAGGAGAGCGCAGGAAAAAGCACCACCATAATCTTTATTCTGGCACTATTGGTTGCTTATCTGGTGCTTGCAGCGCAATACGAGAGCTGGTGTAATCCCGTAGCGGCGGTAACAGGCGTACCGATAGCCCTGTTGGGAGCAATATCAGGCTGTTGGATAATGGATATTCCCGTCAGCATTTATACACAGATAGGAATAATTCTGCTGATAGCCCTCAGCGCAAAGAACGGCATTCTAATTGTAGAGTTTGCACGCGATTTTCGCAGGACCGGCAACAATATACGCAACAGCGCTCTGGAGGCGGGACACGTGCGTCTGCGCCCTATACTGATGACCTCTTTTGCCTTTATTCTTGGAGTGGTGCCTCTTTTGTTTGCCAACGGAGCCGGCGCCGCGGCACGTCTCTCTCTTGGAGCGGCCGTAGTATTCGGAATGCTCATAAACACTGTTATTGCCACCCTATTCATTCCATCGTGGTACGAGTGGACACAGATATTCGAGGAGAAGATTCTACGCAAGAAGGGAGCTGCAGCAAAAGAGAATACAACCAATGAATCGCAAATAAAAGAGCCTATGGCTCATAATGAACCATAGACTCAACATTGGAAAAATAACAAGTAAGACTTATATATCTCTTTTATATGACTGATTTTTATCGTAAAGGTTAAACAGCATCCGAATCGTTTAACCTTAATTAACTATTTTCCTGTATAAGGCCATCTACCATCTTAATCTTTCTATCGGTAAGCTGGGCAAGATTATCATCGTGGGTTACGATAAGGAATGTCTGTCCCAATCGGTCGCGAAGGTCGAAGAACAATTTGTGCAGTTCCTCTTTATTGTGGCTGTCGAGGCTTCCCGAGGGTTCATCGGCGAGGATAAGGTCGGGGCGGTTTATCAATGCACGCGCCACTGCCACTCGCTGATTCTCTCCACCCGACATTTGTGCAGGCTTATGCTCCGCACGGCTCTCAAGATTCATTATGCGCAACAGTTCGACAGCCTCTTTTGTTGCCTCGCTGCGGTTGCGGCCGGCAATGAGAGCCGGGATAATTATATTCTCGAGCGCAGTAAATTCGGGTAACAGCTGATGAAACTGAAAAACAAATCCTATATGCTTATTACGAAATTTGGCAAGTTCCTTATTACTCAACGACTCAAGATTACGTCCATCGAAGCTTATAGAGCCGCCGTCGGGACGGTCGAGCGTACCTATAAGCTGAAGCAGTGTAGTCTTTCCTGCTCCGCTTGGTCCTACGATGCTTATAATCTCGCCTCTGTTTATCTGTAGGTCTACCCCTTTGAGTACCTGCAGCTTACCAAAGCTCTTTGTCAGATTCTTTATCTCAATCATATATTATGAATTACATATTCGGTAAGATAGCAACCAAAAGTTGCTGTAAAATAGCCTATAGAGCCAATGATAGGCTTTCCGCCATCAGGATTCGGCTTAATGGCACCAACGACGGGATGCTCCACGCTGAATATGACAGGCAGATGATACGCGCTACGATATTCACGCAACAGCCTGCGCAGATTCTTTGCAAGAGTACACTGCTCGCTCTTCCATAAATCGGCTACACGAATCTGTTTAAGGTCGCTCTTTGCTCCAGCGCCCATACTCGACACTATCTTACGCTCATATTGCCAGCAGGCTCTTATAAGCGCCGCCTTTGAGGGGAGAGTATCTATTGCATCGACCACAAAATCGTATGGGGTGGACGCTATAAGCTCAAAGGCACTCTCCTCGTCGATGAAACTCTTTATTTCGGTAACCTTGACATTGGGGTTTATGGCTCTCATACGATTGGCTACGACACTGCATTTAGCCTCTCCCACCGTTGTCGATAGAGCCGGCATCTGTCTGTTTATATTGGTAACATCCACACAATCGGCATCCACTATTGTAAAGCAGCCTACTCCTGCGCGACACAACATTTCTGCCGCCCAAGAGCCTACGCCTCCTACTCCAACAATGAGAATATGCGCCCGAGCAAGCCTTTGCTGTGTCTCTTCTCCTAAGAGCAATTCTCCACGCTGTAACCAATTATCCTGCATAAAATATCCTTTTTCTGTGGCAAGAACAGAGCAAGCAAGCAAATAAGAACAGAAATTTTATCCCGTAGAGTAGCCGTCCGTTCCACAAAATCCATTTGCAAAAATAGTAATATTTACCGGTAAATACATATTTATAAAGAAAATCGTTCTATTTTAAGGAATGTATATAAAAAACTTGTAAATTTGCAACGCTTAAGCGGATAGCGCATTTTAGTCCGCTGTTATTTTTGTGAAATTCAATTAAACAAATAAGAAAATGAAAATTGCAATTGTAGGTGTCAGTGGTGCAGTAGGACAGGAGTTCCTTCGCGTACTTGACGAAAGAAATTTCCCCTTTGATGAGATGGAGCTTTTCGGTTCAGCGCGCAGCGCAGGCCAGAGTTATACTTTCCGTGGTAAGGAGTATATTGTAAAGGAACTTAAACACAACGACGATTTTAAAGGTGTAGATTACGCTTTTGTATCGGCAGGCGGTGGCGTTTCTAAGGAATTTGCCGAGACAATTACAAAGCACGGAGCTATTATGATTGATAACTCTAGCGCATTCCGTATGGACAACGATGTACCTTTGGTTGTACCCGAGGTGAACCCCACCGATGCATACAACACTCCCCGTAATATCATCGCTAACCCCAACTGTACAACAATCCAGATGGTGGTTGCTCTAAAAGCTATCGAGGATCTTTCTCACATCAAGCGTGTACACGCCTCTACATATCAGGCTGCGAGCGGTGCCGGTGCATCGGCTATGGCAGAGCTTTATGAGCAGTATCGTCAGGTACTTGCAGGCGAGGAGCCCACAGTAGAGAAGTTCGCTTATCAGTTGGCATTCAACGTAATTCCTCAGATTGACGTATTTACCGACAATGGCTATACAAAAGAGGAGATGAAGATGTACAACGAGACACGCAAGATTATGCACTCAGACATTGAGGTTAGTGCAATGTGCGTACGTGTACCCGCTCTCCGCTCACACTCACAGTCACTTTGGGTTGAGACAGAGTCTCCCCTTACTGTTGAGCAGGTTCGCGAGGCTATCGCCGGTGGCGAAGGTCTTGTATTGATGGATAACCCTGCAAACAAAGAATACCCTATGCCTTTGTTCCTTGCCGGCGCCGACCCTGTTTATGTTGGCCGTATCCGCAAAGACATCAGCAACCCCAACGGAATTACTCTTTGGATTGTCGGCGACCAGATCAAGAAGGGTGCTGCATTGAACGCCGTTCAGATTGCAGAGTTCCTCATCAAGAATCCCAAGAAATAATTTTCAATACAATATTCTTTAAAAGGTTGCACCTTTTGGTGCAACCTTTTTTTTCTCCATAGCCCCCGATGGCATAAAAGAGAGACGCAACAGCAGACAACGACATATTACTTTGTCAAAGGAGTAATTTTTATTATCTTCGCGACCAACAAACTATTTGAGAATAATGATAGACCTTCAGATAGACGGAATTGCCAAGAGTTTCGGCAATCTTTTACTTTTCGACAATATCTCTTTTGTTGTCGAGGAGCGTCAGCGCATAGGACTTATAGCACGCAACGGAAAAGGAAAGAGTACCCTACTAAAGATCATCGCAGGAGAAGATACTCCCGATGTAGGCAAAATTACCCTACGCAACGACATCAAGGTAGGCTATCTTGAGCAGGAACCCGACTTTGACAGTGCCCTTACGGTCATAGAGGCCTGCCTACAGCGCAACAGCGACAAGGCGCACGTCATTGCCGAATACGAGAAGGCACTCGCCGAGGGCGACGACAAGAATCTCCAGCATATAATGGAGAAGATGGACCAGTTTGAAGCGTGGGACTACGAGAACAGAGCAAAGCAGGTACTACAGAAACTCAAGATATCGCGTTTCGACCAACCGATAGGAGAGCTATCGGGAGGACAGAAGAAACGCATCGCTCTTGCCTCGGTGCTTATAGAGCAACCCGACATTATGATTCTCGATGAGCCGACCAACCATCTTGACCTTGAAATGGTAGAGTGGCTCGAGGAGTATTTGTCGCGTTTCACAGGCAGCCTGCTGATGGTAACACACGACCGCTATTTCCTAGATAGGGTGTGCAACGAGATTATCGAGATTGACGACAATTGCATTTACCGCTACAAAGGCAACTACAGCTATTTTCTACAGCGCCGCGAGGAGCGTCTGCAGAATATGGCAGCCGAGACTGCGCGTGCCCGCAACCTTCTGCGCACAGAGCTCGACTGGATGCGCCGACAGCCACAGGCTCGTGCACACAAAGCCAAATATCGCATAGACGCCTTCTACAAATTACAGGAGAAGGCAGCAGCTATGCGCGACGATTCAACAGTATCGCTCGAGGTAAAAGCACAATATATCGGCAGTAAGATATTTGTGATGAAGGCCCTCAACAAGGCCTTCGGCAACAAGATAATAACAAAGGATTTCTATTACACCTTCTCGCGCTACGAAAAGGTAGGCATTGTGGGCAACAACGGAACAGGAAAGTCTACATTTATAAAGATGCTGCTCGGAAAGGTTACTCCCGACAGCGGCACTATAGAGGTTGGCGAGACAGTCAAATGGGGCTATTATAGCCAGGAGGGACTATCGTTCAACGAGGAGATGAAGGTAATAGATGCGGTAAAGAATATCGCCGAGGTCATTCCCGTAGGCAACAAGATGCTCACCGCGTCGCAGTTCCTGCAGCATTTTCTATTTTCGCCCGAGAAGCAGTACGACTACATATACAAACTCAGCGGAGGCGAGAAGCGTCGCCTATACCTCTGCACGGTGCTGATGTCGAATCCAAACTTTCTGGTGCTCGACGAGCCGACGAACGACCTTGACATTGCCACCCTGCAGGTACTCGAGGAGTATCTATGCAATTTCAAAGGCTGTGTGATTGTTGTCAGCCACGACCGCTATTTTATGGATCGCGTGGCCGAGCATATTTTTGTGTTCAACGGCGACGGCAGCATAAAGGATTTTCCCGGCAATTACACCGACTATCGCGACTGGAAAGAGGAAGAGCGTGCCAACGAAGCAAAAGCGGCAGCCGAAAAGGCGGCAAAGAGCGCACCCGTAGCAAAGCAGAGCCGCCGCAACGACAGCGGCAAGCGCAAGCTATCGTTCAAGGAGCAGCGCGAATATGAGTCGTTGGAGAGTGATATTCAGGCACTCGAGGAGGAGAAAGCACTGTTGGAGCAGGAGATGAGTAGCGGCACACTGGACAACGACTCCCTGCTCAAAAAGTCGATGCGAATATCGGAAGTCATCGAAGCTATAGACGAAAAGACTATGCGTTGGTTGGAGCTTAGCGAATTTGCGTAACAGCCACACACATACCATAAACAATTATGGCGAACCTATCGGTTCGCCATAATTGTTTTATTCTCGTCTGTTGTTAAAGCTGCACAATATTATTCCGAATTACGGTATTTACCCTCCTCTTTGTCATCGAGCATACTAAGATACGACTGGTAACGCGAAGGGGCAATCCTACCCTCCTCCAAGGCAGCAAGCACTGCACAGCCGGGCTCGTGAGTGTGGGTACAGTTACCGTACTTACACCCCGACGAAAGTTCAAAGAACTCCACAAAGTAGTGTGCAATCTCCTCGGCCTCCATATCAAAAGTACCAAAGCCCTTTACGCCCGGAGTATCCACTATATAGCTGTCGGGCATAAATTCGAACATCTCGGAGTAGGTAGTGGTGTGCATACCCTTGTCGTGTATACGCGAAATTTCGCCTATGCGCACCGCTATCTGTGGAGCTACGGCATTCACAAGGCTCGACTTTCCTACACCGGAGTTTCCTGCAAGCAGCGACACCTTACCGCGCATCATTGCCTTGAGTTCCTCTATTCCCTCGCCGCTCTCTACCGATGTTCGCAGACATTTATATCCTATGCTCTCATAAAGGGCGATAAGATAATCTAATTCTGCAAGTTCCTCGGGCGTGTAAATATCGGTCTTATTAAAGACCGGTACCACAGGGACACGATAGGCCTCGGCCGAAGCCAAAAAGCGGTCGATGAATGTGGTAGAGGTTACAGGATGATTTATTGTAACGACAAGAAAGCATTGGTCGAGATTGGCAGCCAATATATGCGACTGCTTCGACAGGTTCGAAGCCTTGCGCACAATATAGTTCTTTCTCTCAAGAATATCTACTATATAGGCTGTGCCATCCTCGCGCAGGGTAACAACAACATAATCGCCGACAGCAACAGGATTGGTACTCCTTATTCCTTTCAGTCGGAAATTACCTTTTACCCTACATTCGACTATCCTGCCATCGGAGAGACGAACGCCGTAGGCGCTACCCGAGCTTTTAACAACAACTCCTTGCACTGTTTGTAACCAAGAAAGATTATACTGTAAGAATCTCTTTCTCCTTTACTGCAAAAACATCCTCGGCTTTCTTAATGTACTTATCGTGGATTTTCTGCAGTTTCTCCTCGCCATCCTTAGAAGCATCCTCGGGAAGTCCGTCCTTTACAGCCTTCTTAAGAGCGTCGATACCGTCGCGACGAGCATTGCGGATGCTTATCTTTGCTGTCTCAAGCTCGCGTGCACACTGCTTTACAAGCTGCTCGCGGCGCTCTCCAGTCAAAGGAGGAATAGCGATTATAATTACCTCACCATTGTTGGCAGGCATAATACCTACGGGTGAATCGATTATAGCCTTTTCTATGGCATTGAACATACTCTTGTCCCAAGGCTTAATTGAGATTGTTCTAAGGTCGGGAGTAGTAATTGTGGCAACATTGTTCAAAGGAACCTCAGAACCATAAGAACTCACGCGTACACAATCGAGAATGTGGGGGTTGGCCTTTCCTGCGCGAATGTGTGAATACTCCTCCTCGAGGTGCATCAATGCAAGCTCCATCATCTCTTCGGCATCGCCTAAACAAGTCTTTACGTCTAACATATATTTCAAATTTAGTTAATCAATAATATTGAGAATATCACTGCAACGCCCAATAGGGGACAATAATATTTCTCTTTTACAAAAGTAAATAGAAAGAGCGAAGATAGAGCATTTTTAAGATTTTTTAATAATTAAATTTAACTCATTCATCAATATTGCACCCGCAAGGAACTATTATTTCATAATTATCGGCTTTGTTAATAAGAATTGTGAATAGAGGCTCAACCAATAAGCGGCAAGCGTTGTTCACTTTTTACCGGAAATAATAAAAAGAAAGAGAGGAGGCTAATATGAAAAAAGAGGAGAATGAAGAAAACCTTGTAAAGGTTTTTAACGGCAGTCTGTGGGAGGCTCAAGTTATAGAAGGACTATTAAAATCGAACAATATAGCTTGTATGCTGAAGAACAATACAATTTCGGCTGTAATGTCGCCCTACACCAACACAGGCGGCGACGTGTGGGTAATGGTAAATAGCATCGACGAGAAAGTTGCCACCATAATAATAGAAGAGTGCTCATTGTCGTCTACCCCCTACAACTGACGATTATATATAAACAAAAAGATACTCACCTTAAAGGTGAGTATCTTTTGTTTCACTAATTCTACGGGAATTAAGCTTTAGCCTCCTTAATACGAGCCTTCTTACCTGTGAGGGCGCGGAGGTAGTAAAGTTTAGCACGACGAACGCGACCACGCTTATTAACGGTGATGCTGTCGATTGCGGGTGAGTTCAAGGGGAAGATACGCTCAACACCTACAGTACCTGACATTTTGCGAACGGTAAAACGCTTCTCGTCACCGTGACCACAAATTTTGATAACTACACCACGATACAACTGGATACGCTCTTTTGTACCCTCGATGATTTTGTATGCTACTGTGATTGTGTCTCCTGTAGAGAAATCCATTTCGCGTTTAACGTCAGTAGCAAATGCTTCTTTAGCAATTTTAATTAAATCCATTTTATGATTTTTTAAATTGTTCATCTCTCCAACGCAACATATCAAGTTACTCTTCCTTGACAGCGATTACGCCGAAAGCGGATGCAAAGATAGAACATTTTTTTGTAATATAGTGAAAAACAGATATTATTTTTCGTTCAGACCAAAAGCTTTAACAACAAAAACAGCGAAAAACAGCTCCCGAGGAATAAAATATCAAGCAGCATTCACTCTTTTCGCCCGTTTGTTCGTACCTTTGGGCTAAAGCTCAAAAAAGAAATGAAAACAACAAGATTCATTATAGGATTGTTACTGCTGCTATTTTGCGCGACAGCCTGCCGGGAGCAATCGCCACGAATAATCATCGACGGAAAATGTATTCCCATAAAGGCTTTTGAAAGCAGCGGCACGAGCAATGCCACATACAACATTATAAGGTGTGCGAGTGAGGTAATAGATAGTATAAAAGCCCCTGTGATAGGTTACGCCAACAGCAGGCTGACAGCCTACCGTCCCGAGAGTCCGCTGATGAATTTTGCGGCAGACGCATTGCGCTCAACAGCCCAACGATACAGCAGCCGTAAGATTGACATTGCAATAAGCAACAAGGGAGGATTGCGCAACGACATTGCCGAAGGGAATATCACCGTTGGAGACATATACAGCGTTTTTCCTTTTGACAACACAGTGGCACTGCTCACATTAGACGGAGAGCAACTGTTGCGCCTTTTCGAAGAGATTGCCGCCGGCGGCGGCGAGCCTATAAGCGGAGCAAGAATTGTCATCGCCCCGACAGAAGAGAGCTACAATGTAGTGTCGGCAACTGTTGGCGGAAGAAGCATCGAGGCACAAAAGAGCTACTGCATAGCAACGTCCGACTATTTATCACAGGGCAACGACGGGCTGACGACACTCGGCAAGGCAAAGGAGAGGATTATGCTCCCCGTAACCATTCGCGACCTTATGATAGAGTATATAACAGAGCTTCACAAGCAGGGAAAGGCTCTTTCGGCAAAAGAGGACGACAGAATAGTAATTAAAGAATAGAGACTATGCGCACAATAATAATAGCTATTGTTGCATTCATTATCTGCAGTTGCACACAAAGAAGCGAGCATCTTACCATACTACACACAAACGACACGCACAGCCGCATCGAGCCCGAAAAGGACGGCACAGGCGGCGCGCTTAACCGCGCCTTGCGCATTGAACAGATACGCGACTCTGTCGGTGCAGAGAGCACTCTACTTTTCGACTGCGGCGACTTTTCGCAAGGTTCACTCTACTATAATATCTACAAAGGAAGAATAGAGATTGAGCTGATGAACGCAATAGGATACGATGCTGCGACCATAGGCAACCACGAATTCGATTCGGGACTGGGCAACCTTGCCGAAATTTTGAAAAAGGCAGAATTCCCGATAGTGTGCGCCAACTACGACTTTTCGGAGACAGTATGCGAGGGGCTCACAAAGCCCTATACAATAATAGAGCGCAAAGGGATACGCTTAGGAGTATTCGGAGTATCACCCGACCCTTCGGGGGTTATACTAAAGGATTATTACGAGGGAGTAGAATTCCTCTCTCCAATAGATGCTGCCAACAGCTGTGTAGAGGCACTAAAGAGAGAAAAATGCGATATTATAATATGCCTTTCCCATTTAGGCTGGGACATTGGCAACGAATATAACGACGAGCGATTGGCCACAGAGACTGCCGGGATAGATATTATTCTCGGAGGGCACTCGCACGACCTTTTTGAGCAGCCCTTGCGATACACCAACAAAGCAGGCAAAGAGGTTATTATGCAACAGGCAGGCAAGCATTGCCGCAACATCGGCAGCATAAGTGTAGAGATTTTCAGATAGCAATATGAATTATAAACATTATTGAAATGATAAAGAACATTCTATTGGTGGGAGCAGGAGGAGCATTGGGAAGCATCGCCCGATACACCGTTACACTCCTTTTCACCTATTTTGCCATTTGCAGCGAGTGGGCTATCCTTGCCATAAACATCATAGGTTCATTTTTAATAGGATTACTATTTCCTATGCAGGGAAATTCAGGCTATCTTTTTATGGCGGTAGGATTTTGCGGGGGCTTTACCACCTTCTCGACATTTTCGGCACAGGCATTGAATCTGTTTCAAACGGGACAACGCACCATCGCCCTACTATACATTGCCGCGTCGGTATCAATTTCCATAATATCGGTATTATTGGGAATTTACTGCGCCGACAAATTGATAAAATGACCTTTTATTAAACCTATTTTCAAATAACGAGTCTTAATAAAGGAGCGTTCCTAAACAGGCTCTAAAAAGTATTATTATCCACTTTCTTTTCAATTATATCAACATTTTTGTATACATTTGCAAAATGTATGCGTACACACGAATACTTTTGCACAGATTTTATTATAAAAGAACAACATAAAAAACTGATAAAATGAAAAAGACACTACTTTTTGCAATCACAGCTATTGCATTGGCTTCTTGTCAGCCCAAACAGACAAGCTTTCAGATTAACGGTATTGCACCCGATTCTGCAATGAACGGACGCACTGTATATCTTGTTGATATCAACACTCAAGAGAAAATAGACTCTTCAATCATTGCCGACTGCAAATTCAGCTTCACAGGATCTGTCGAGTCTCCTTTGGTTCATCGCGTAGCATTGGGCCGCATTGTAGGAGACGTTCTTCTCGACAACAGCACAACAGCCGAGGTAACTCTTTCTCGCCCCTGTGAGGTTAGCGACAATGGCGGTTACAACGATAAGTTGGCGGCTATTTTCGAGGAGGTCAATGCAGGATTTATGAGCGCTCGCAAGCTATACGAGGAGCTTATGACCAGTGGTGCCGACAAAGATTCTGCTGCAGTGGTAATAAACGAAAAGTACAATCAGGTATATGCTCTCTTCCACAAGGCTATGACCGAAAATAAGGACAACATTATCGGTGGATACATTTTGCAGAGCACAGCCAATTTTCTTTACGAGGAGCTTGCAGGACTCGATTCTATAATGAACGAGATTCCCTCGTCAGCAAACTTTGAGAGCCTTAAGAAGTATAGAGAGGCTCTTGCAAACAAGGAAAACACAAAGGCAGGCAAGATGTTTGTCGATTTTAAGGGTAAAGACCTTAACGACAACGAGGTATCACTCTCTAACTATGTAGGAAAAGGCAAATATGTCCTTGTTGATTTCTGGGCATCGTGGTGCGGTCCTTGCCGTGCAGAGATTCCCAATCTCATTGAGCTTGACAAGAAATACGGCAAGAAGAACTTTATGGTATTAGGCGTCAATGTTTGGGACAGCAAGCCTCAGTTCCTTGCTTCTCTCAAGAGCGAGGGCATAAAATATGAGCAGATATTTATGGAGACAAACGAGGCTACCGAGCTTTACGGCATACAGGGTATTCCGCAGATTATCCTCTTTGCTCCCGACGGCACAATCGTTGAGCGCGACCTTCGTGGCGAGCGCACAAATGCTCTCGTTGCCGAGAAGGTTGGCAAATAAAATTCCATAAGCAGATATAATACACAGCACCCTCTACGTTCGGTAGAGGGTGCTGTGTATTATAGGGATATTAAAAAACTAATCTTTCCAAAGAGAAGTAAAGCCGAATGCCACTCCATCGAAAAGTCCCTTGTCAGTAAGCTTAAGGTCGGGAATAACGGGGAGAGCCATAAACGACAGAGTCATAAAGGGAGCATTGATCGAGCATCCTATCCGAGCGGCCAACAGCTTCAGCGCCTTATGCTTCTGTGCTACCTCGTGAGGCTGTAGGGTTGTCATAAGTCCTGCAATAGGAAGCGGAAGAATCTCCAGTTCTTCTCCATCGCATACTACAATTCCGCCCTTCTCCTTTATAAGGCTATTTATTGCTATCGCAAGGTCATTGTCGTTACTACCGACAGCTATTATATTGTGTGAGTCGTGAGCTATGGTTGAAGCAAGAGCACCACTCTTTAGTCCGAATCCTTTCACATAGGCTACTTGCGGCACATCTTTAGTGTATCTGTTGTAAACAACAATCTTGGCAATACCGCCATCAACATCTGTTACAATGTTGCCGTTGGCATCCTGAATGGGCTTAATATATTCCATTCCGGTAATCAATGAGCCTTCGGTTGCCACAATAACCTTAAGCTCATTATCCATCCATTTTACCAGCATAGCTTCGGGAGTAATCTCTGTCGCCTCGAATTTGTTCATATTCGCAGCTGCGCCATCGGTCGAGACGGTCAATTTTTCTTCGACCACTCCTTTCTCTGCGGTGTACACCTCCTCTCCTTTTATATATGTAGCAAGGATATTGAACTCATCGAGATTGTCCACGATTATAAAATCGGCCTGATCGCCTACTTGCAGCAAGCCATTCTTAAGGTTGTAGTGTCTTACCGGAGTAACCGACGCGCACTCCAGAGTCTCCCACAGAGGCATTCCTTTGGCTATGGCACGCTTTACCATTCCATTGATATAACCCATAGACTCAACATCATCGGGATACATATCATCGGAACAGAAGAGTGTCTTGCCGGGATATTCCTCGATAAGAGAGTAAAGCGCCTCAAAGTAGCACGCCGCACTGCCCTCTCTTATTATTATCTTCATTCCGAGACGCAATTTTTCTATTGCCTCCTCTTTGGTTACGCATTCGTGATCGGTGCTTACGCCTGCCGCTATATATTTCTGCAGCATTTCTCCCGTCTGCCTAGGCGAGTGGCCGTCAATGGGCTTTCCTGCATCTTTTGCAGCCTGCAATTTAGCCATAATATCGGCATCCTCGTAAATGACTCCGGGGACATTCATTACCTCGGCAAGAGCCACAATCTCCTCTCGGGACATAAGTGCGGCAATCTCCTTTGGACCTATTGTTGCACCCGACGTTTCATATTCGGTAGAGGGTACGCACGATGGAGCGGTAAAGTTAAAATTGAAGCGGACACCTTTGCCATCGGCAATCATATATTCTATGCCATCGACTCCTAGCACATTGGCAATCTCGTGCGGGTCGCACACTGCCGCCACTACACCATTGGCAACGGCCATACGAGCATAATTCCGGGGAATCATCAGAGTACTTTCAATATGAAGATGCGAGTCCACAAAACCCGGAAGAATAAACGCTGCATCTTTACACTCCTCGGCATTTACCTCCTTTATATCCTCAATCTTTCCATCGGAAACAAGCACCTTTCCCGGAAAAATTCTTCTCGACACGACATCTACAATATTTCCATAGACATATTCACCGTTGTCCGACATATTTGAATCATCGTCAGTGCCTCCACCCTCTGCGGAACAGGTACAGATTGAAAGCATTGTAAATACGGCTGCAAATAGCGACAATAATCTCTTGAGTTTATTTTTCATCATCTTTTATCCGGAATTATTCTATTTTAGATTGTCTGTACTTTCACAATCATTGAGTGGTTTTTATTACAGCGCCGCAAAGATACGATAAATTCCAACAAAGACAAAAAGGGTACTACTTAATACTTTTAGGCATTTAACGCAGAATAGCAGCCGAGCAGATTATAAACAATAAACAAAAAAGTGCTACCCTAAAAGCAGCACTTTTGTCTTTTACATATTGTTTATCTGTGTACCGAGCCAATTTATTCTCTGCTGCAGCGCCAGACGCAAACGCTGCACAGCCGCTTGGAACGTAAGTGTCTCATCGCCGTTCACTCGACTGCTTATCGGCCACAATTCTATATTGGCCTCAGCCGACTCTTCCAGTAGCATCTTCTGAGAATCTATATATACAAGAACATTATCCATTTTTGGTTTAAGCTCACCCCAACGTTCCTTTACTCTCGTGCGGAATTTCTCATCGGAAAAAAGACGGCCATAATACAAATGGCTATAAGCCTTGTAGCTTGTCAGGCCGGGAATAAAGGTTCCCCAATCAAAATCCCACACAGGGCCAGAAAAAAGCTTGCCGCCCTTATCCTTGTACATATAGCAGCTTTTAGGATGGCCTATCTCACCATTCTGTGCAAGCTCAAAGACGAACCATTGGTCGATGAAAGAATCCTCGTCGATATATTTGCGGAAGGTTCCCGATGAAAACAAAAAATCGGAGTAGAGTTCTCTTTCAAAGTCATTCACATAATCCACTATATAATCGAACTGCTCCTGACTGAGCTCATTCTCGTCGGGCTCTTTTATCATATAGGGAAAGTTTTTCTTCGACGACTTAAATTTATTTACTTCGTCGTAGTGTACATCAAGCTCCAACAGAAAGCCTCCGGTAGCATCGTCGCCTGTGTCGGTGGGGAGCATCTCATTTACATTGACCCTATTCTCGTCTATTTTTATCTGCTCGCACAGATAGTAGTTTCCAATGTGCTTGCCGTTAAGCACAACCTCTACAAACTCGCCGTTGGGAGTCCAGGCAAGCCCTGTCTGTTTGGCAATACAGAAAGCGACACTGTTTCTCAACAGAGTCCTGTCCATCCAATTGGCCAAAAGCACCCATCTTTTATGTTTGGGCATACCAAGAATAGAGGCTTTTCGTTCGAGTTTCAACGAGTAGGGCTTTTTGGGATAGCTCGAGGTAGTGTTTCCCCTAATCTTGATACTCGCATCTGGACATTCAAAGTCTATTGTTCCATCGTTTCTTACAATCTTTACATAGGTGCTTGTAAGCCAATCTTCGGTCTTTGATGGAATAGAGGCCTCGTTAGGAGTATTTATATACACCACAGCCAAATTGGTCCTATGGACCGACACCTTATATTCATTTACCTTGCCGTCGGACGCTACCACCTTATACACCAACGGTGAGCTGAAATCATTCTCGGTGACACCGTTTACCTGTTCCACTCCATTAACATATACACGATAGCCATTGGTAACAAAGGTTGCACGCAGCTTTTTAAGATCGGTAATATGCGATGAGTAGACTTTAAGTTCATTGCCCTCGACCTTTACTACAACATCATCAGTAACATCCTCGTTATTCTTTCTCAGAAAGGAAAAAGAGGTTATCAGATTACCCGTAACCATTATGTTTACCGCCGAAGAGGATATCTGCACCTTTTCGTTGTTCTTGTCTGTGACGGTAAGCACCAATGCAATAAAGTCGGAGTAGTCTTTGTTCTTCTCAAGGTCGGTAATATAGGCTCTATACTGTCCCTCCTTCAGTACACCCTCCTTGCTGTATACCTGCTCAACCTTTGTCAGCTTGTAGTTCACAGGCTCGGTTACATACGACGAACGGCTGCTGCCGACAACATCGAGTGCAATATCACAATCCTCTGAATTTACGTCGTAATTAAACACTGCCGTCGAAGGGTTCACCCTGAATTCAAAAGAGACGGTACTACCCGGGGCAAGCACAAGGTTGCTTGTCGTCAGTATAGCAATACTCGCCGGCAGAGAATTCTCCTTGTCAAAGACAAATGTTGAGCCGTCGCTCAATGTTATAGTGAGTGTTCTTCTTACCCTGTCGTTTATTACCGCCGCAATTATACCTTTGTCCCTTATAGTATAAGGAGTCTCTATTTTGTCTATGATATTGTCCGGTTGCGATTTTTTATACAGCAAGAACGACAGCTTGCCTGCCTCATCAATATCTATTTTCAGTTGAGTACCATCTTCGTCGGCACCGTCCATCGATAATATATACGAGGCACTATTGTCCATTATGCGGCTGTATGTGGCACCGCAGTCGTATGAGACGCACCAATAGCCGTCACCGTCTATCAGCAGATAAGGAAGCTGTCCATCGTCGGTATCTACACCGTTGAGAATCTCTATAAAGGAGCCATCGGAAAAGGTAATTTTCCAGCATTCATCGTTACTCTGCGACGGCTGTATGTCCGTAATTATCTTGCCGCAGCTATAATTGTCGCGCAGAGCCTCCACCGCGCTATTTATATCAGCAATCTCACCCTCCAATTTATCGAGCCTCTTTTCAATATCGGAAAGGTCGGCACACGAAACGAGCAACAACAGGCAGCTTAATATATAAACGATATTTTTCATAATAGTCTTTGTACATTATTAAAAGAATCGCAGAATATTCATAAAGCGATATTCGATGACGAAGATAGGGAAAGTTTGTAAAAAAGAGGCAACAGCACCCATTTTTTTGGTCAAAAAGAAAAAATTACAACATTTTTGAAAAATTTTTCACTTAAATATTAAAAATCAACGAAAGGGCACACAAAAGGTAAAAGTTTGACAATAAACGTATTAAGCACATTAAATAAAAATAATAAAGATACGAAAAGAATAATTTCACACTAATTAAAGAAAAATTTCTTTAATTCTATTCTTGAATTAAGCAAAAAGATATATCTTTGCATTCGGAGAATTTCGGCGAATCCAAGTTTTATAGATTACAAAATTACTCCGATGAATGAAAAAAGAAATTATTAACATTCTAATTTATTTATAATTATGGCAACATTAGATCTTACCAAGTATGGTATTACCGGTGCTACCGAGATTGTCTACAACCCCTCTTACGAGCAGCTTTTCGCAGAGGAGACAAAACCGGGTCTCGAGGGTTTTGAGGTAGGTCAGGAGACTGAACTCGGAGCTGTGAACGTAATGAC
>JAFYRW010000049.1 GCA_017546785.1 Bacteroidaceae bacterium
AGATAGTGGCGCATTGCATAATGCGCCACTATCTGTTTTATATGAACGGCAGTAAGCTATTATTCAATTACGCCGAGTTCCTTGCCCACCTTGACAAATGCCGCAATTGCACGGTCAAGATGCTCCTGCTCGTGAGCAGCCGATAGCTGCACGCGAATACGCGCCTGTCCTTTGGGAACAACGGGATAATAGAATCCGGTAACAAAGATTCCCTCATCGGCCATCTTTGCAGCAAATACCTGCGACAATTTCGCATCGTAGAGCATCACAGCGCAAATAGCCGACTGTGTAGGCTTAATGTCAAAGCCTGCAGCAAGCATCTTATCGCGGAAGTAATTCACATTGCCCTGCAATTTATCGTGGAGAGCATCACTCTCACCCAACATCTTGAACATCTCGATAGATGCACCTACCACCGAGGGAGGCAAAGAGTTCGAGAAGAGATAGGGACGTGAACGCTGACGGAGCATATCAATAATCTCCTTACGTCCGGTAGTAAAGCCACCGACAGCACCACCGAATGCCTTACCCAATGTTCCGGTAAAAATGTCAATGCGTCCGTAGCAGTCGAACTGCTCGGCAACGCCGTGTCCTGTTGCACCCACGACACCTGCAGAGTGACTCTCGTCTACCATAACAAGAGCATCGTATTTCTCGGCAAGGTCACATATTTTGTCCATAGGAGCAACATTACCGTCCATAGAGAAGACACCGTCGGTTACAATAATGCGGAAACGCTGAGCCTGAGCCTCCTGCAAGCAACGCTCAAGGTCGGCCATATCAGCATTGGCGTAACGATAGCGTACAGCCTTGCAGAGACGTACACCGTCGATGATTGATGCGTGGTTCAAAGAGTCCGAAATAATAGCATCCTCGGCTGTGAAAAGAGGCTCAAAGACACCACCGTTAGCATCGAAGCAAGCAGCATACAAAATTGTATCCTCGGTCTTGAAATAGTCGGCAACAGCCTTCTCGAGCACTTTGTGCTGATCCTGAGTACCGCAAATAAAACGAACCGACGACATTCCGAAACCTCGTGTAGCCATAGCCTCCTCGGCAGCTTTTATAAGACGCGGACTGTTGGCAAGACCCAAATAGTTGTTTGCGCAAAAGTTAAGAGCCTTAGAGCCATCCTCTAGAGTAATCTCGGCCGACTGAGAAGAGGCAATGTTACGCTCTCTCTTATACAAACCCGCCTCGTCAATTGCAGCAAGTTCGTTCTGTAAATGCTGTTGAAATTTACCGTACATTGTATTATATTTTAATTGTTAGTATATCGCGCTTTTATATTTATGAGTGCAAATGTAGTTTATTTAATAAAAGATTATCACTTTTTTCGTAAAAAAAACTCAAAAAGCAATGCACGAGTAATAAAAATAAACGTATATTCGCAGAGGTTTTATGCCATAATGCACAAAAGCCAAACAGCCGACAATTATAACACATTGATTATAAATATGAAAAATGTACTTATTATCGGTTCTACCGGTCAAATCGGTTCCGAACTAACAATGACACTGCGTAAGCAAATTCCCGACGGAAACATTGTTGCAGGCTACATTCAAGGCGCAGAGCCTAAAGGCGAGCTTATGGAGAGCGGCCCCGCAGCCATAGCAAACGTATGCGACGCAAAACAATTGGCAGATGTTGTAGACAAATACAAGATAGACACAATATATAACCTTGCGGCCCTTCTATCGGCAGTTGCCGAGGCTAAGCCTCTGCTTGCGTGGGATATTCAGATGAATGGACTCATAAACATTCTCGAGATTGCCCGTGCAAAGAATTGTGCCGTATTTACTCCCAGTTCTATCGGTTCGTTCGGTCCCAATACTCCGCGTATGAATACTCCACAGGACACCATACAGCGTCCCCGCACAATGTACGGTGTAACAAAGGTTGCTACCGAGCTGTTGAGCGACTACTACTTCACAAAATATGGAGTAGACACACGCGCCGTACGTTTCCCCGGACTTATTTCCAACGTAACACTCCCCGGAGGAGGAACAACCGACTATGCTGTAGAGATTTACTACGCAGCAGTAAAGGGCGAGGATTTTGCCTGCCCCATCAAGGCCGGAACATTTATGGATATGATGTATATGCCCGATGCGCTCAAGGCTGCCATAGATATTATGAACGCCGATCCCTCGCGTCTCGTGCATCGCAACGCATTCAATGTGGCATCTATGAGCTTCGACCCCGAAATCATAAAGAATGCCATCCTTAAATATATTCCCGACTTTAAGATGCACTATGTAGACGACCCTGTACGTCAGGCTATTGCCGACTCTTGGCCCGACAAGATGGACGACTCCTGCGCACGCGAGGAGTGGGATTGGTGTCCTACATACGATCTTGACACTATGACCGTTGATATGATTAAGACTCTACGCGAGCGTTACGGTAAATGATTAAGGTAAACAGACGATAAAAAAATAGCTGTGCATTGCACAGCTATTTTTTTATCGTTCAACCGTTGGATGGTTCTTATATTGTTTTATTATTTTCCTGCCGCAGCCGATATTTCGAGCATACGCTCAATGGGCAATTTAGCACGTTCGCGCAACTGTTCGTCAAGCTCAACGTTGGGCCATTCGAAGCGCAGACAGTTGTAAAGTTTCTCCAATGTATTCAGACGCATATAGTTGCACTCGTTGCAAGCACAGGTTCCTGTGAGAGGAGGAACGGGGATAAACTTTTTATTAGGGCAACGTTTCTGCATTTCGTGCAATATACCACTCTCGGTTACAACAATGAATGTATCGCACTCATCGTTCTGTGCATAAGATAGTATTGCCGCTGTAGAGCCCACATAATGCGCAAGAGCAAGCACTCCGCTCTTACATTCGGGGTGTGCAAGAATCTTTGCATCGGGATAAGCGCTTTTGAGTTCAACGATTTTCTCTATCGAGAATTCCTCGTGTACGTGACAGCCACCGTTCCACAGCATCATTGAGCGGTTGGTGATTGCATTGAGATAGTTACCGAGATTCTTGTCGGGAGCGAAAATTATCTTTTCGTCGGCGGGGAAACTCTCTACTACCTCGCGTGCATTCGACGATGTTACAACAACGTCGGTAAGCGCCTTAACGGCTGCCGAGGTATTCACATAGGCTACGACCTTGTAATCGGGATGCTCCTGCTTGTATTTTGCAAGTTCCTCTGCCGGACAGCTGTCGGCAAGAGAACAACCTGCGTTAAGGTCGGGCAAAAGCACCAGCTTGTCGGGACAAAGTATTTTGTTTGTCTCGGCCATAAAGTGTACACCACACATTACAATTATATCAGCATCGGTCTTTGCAGCCTGCTGTGCAAGAGCCAGACTGTCGCCTACAAAGTCGGCAACATCCTGAATTTCGCTGCGAGTATAATAGTGTGCCATTATAACCGCATTTTTCTCTTTACACAAACGTCTTATTTCGCTCTTAAGCTCGACACTTTCGGGAACAGGCTCATCGATGAAGCCTCTCTCCCTCCATTCATCTTTTATCATAATTATTCCGTGCTCTTTAAGACTGCGACATACAGCCTCGCCACAAAGGTAGTATTTTTTCCAAAAAACAACTCTATAGTTTTTATAAAAGATGTAATAGAATGCTAATGAATGAGCACTACTACCACTATTATCGATATTTTTTGCATTAAACAGAACTATTCGCAAAAAAAGAAGTATATTTGCTACGTATCGTCAGACGATGTTTTTTTTAGATAGCTCATTACACCCGGAATTCACCACCTCTGACATTGTAAAGAGCATTTCACAAACACATTAAAAGAGCACCCCACAAAGGGTGTAGTCTTTCCTATATATGTGTTTGTGGCTTGTGGTGAGCCTCGGGTGTGTATAGCGAAAGACTACACTTATTTTATATAATTATGAAATACAAGAGCACCATAAGGTCGGTACGAGCCATTGCAACATCAAAGTTTCACCCCCTGTGTCCCGTATGCGGAGGAGAAGTACAGCCTATATTAAGCGGAAACTTTGGCTACAGGGAAGAGTTAATTCGCGAGGAGTTTATAAGGAATTATGGCGTAGAGCCTATATTCTGCGGAAGTCTGATGGGACTGCCTACCCCGCACTCCCAATGTTCGAGATGCCAATGTAAGTTTTACGACGATTGGTACAAAACAAAAGGAATGCTGCGACTCACATTCAGAGCCGAAAAGAAAAACCACTGGTGGGTGGTGCTTAATGCCGACGAGGAGAGGCGTGATAGTGGCGAGAATGTATACGCCTTTGAAATCATAAGCAATTTGGAAGATACAGAGAGCGTGACTACAGAATTCATCAAGGAGAAGCTCGTGGAATTCATTGCCGAAGGAAAGGCTCTTGAATGTATGGATTACGGGCAGCAGGAACCGCAAGAAGAGGGCCACGGGACAGTCTATCGACTGAGCATAGAGACGGATGGCGAATTACGCAATCTATATGCCTCGGACGAGAATTTCGGGCAAACAGCACCATTTCCATTCTTTGTATCGCTGATAGAGAAAATCGTAGACTGCAAATTGTGAATTTAAGGATTAAATTTTGTAAATTATTGTCAAATTTCACTATTATAAAAAGAATTTTAGCAGATATTTAATTTTATTTTTTACCTTTGCGAGGCAAGCAAGCAATGGATAAAAGAGATAAATAGGACATTGCTATCTTGCAATTTATAAACAACTAATTAAATAATTACAAAATGAAATTACGTTACACTTTACCGTTTATTTTTTCTGCGCTGCTCTTCTCTTGTAACGACAGCGAAATTCTTGATGCAAATTCAGCAAACAACGCTGCGAGCATTCAGTTGTCTAACCAGTTGGAGTTTCCCGCTGACGATGGTGCATTGGAGCTTACCGGCACCGAGGGTGAAAAGGTCAATACCTTGCTGAAGGTTTTTGGCGCAAACATTCCCAACGCAGTATACAGCCAGAGTGATTTCAACAAGCCTACAGAGGAACAGCTTGCGGTGATTAAAGAAGAAGCAGATAAAATTGTAAAGGACTGCAATACAACATACGAGAAATATGAGGCCCTCTACAAATGGGTACACGAGAATGTAGAATACAACCACTCTAATACTTGGGTAAGCAACAGCGCTTGGGACACATTCACAAAGCGTCTCGCAATTTGTCAGGGTTATGCAGAATTGCTCAACGCAATGCTTTACACACAGGACATTGTGAATGTATTGGCTAACGGTAAGTACAAATCAGGCGAGCAGGTTTACGGTCACGCTTGGAACTATGTAAAGGTTGATGATACTTGGTATTTGAGCGACGCTACAAACCTCATCAGCCACAAGGCAAGCGAGCCTGGATACAACTTTATCCCCACCGACCTAAGCTGTACTCTTTGTGAGGATGACCACTTCATCTACAACTACAACAGAGGCGAGATTAACGTACAGGCTATCAAGGATGCTTCGGAGCAGTTGGTTGTTCCTTTCAGCGTAAGCGGTTACAAGGTTACAAAGTTCAAGCCCACTGTACTTTGGATTAACACAGGTGAGGTTGATCCTTACGGTAGCCCCATCTTCAAATCAACAAAATTCGACACAGTTACCGACCTTTACATTGGTAAGAACATCAAGAGCATCGCTTCGTTCGAGGATGGCGAGAACACAGAGCTTACAGAGATTTTCCCAAATCTTAAGAATATCTACGTAGACCCCGAGAACACCTCATTGACAAGTAAGACCGGCGTTATCTACACCATAGAGAATGGCAAATACATTGTCAGAGCCATTGCTCCCAAAGTAGAGCGCATTGAGCTTATGCCTATGGAGATTGTTGATAAAGAGTGTAATTTGTCTTTCCTCGATGAGCTTCAGGTATTGGTATTGGACGCTTCTACATATTTGTTGGCATCAACATCTATCATCGGTTGCCCCAAACTCTATGAGGTTCACGTTCCCGCAGGCTGTTGGATTGAGGATATGGCAATCTACAAAAATGGCGATGAGAGTAACAATTGGGCAAATATCGATTGCAACAACACTGTAAATTTCATTGAGTTTACTCCTACAAGCGTAGAGCAGATTAAATACTAAGCCAACAAACATAATAGACAGGCTTCACTAATTTGTGGGGCCTGTTTTTATATAAGAATAAGAAAGCAAACAACAGTACTGTAACGGACAAGCATAAAAGAATATGTTCAATATTGCAATACCTACTTTTGTTCAGATATTAGAGTTCATAGGAACATTCGCATTCGCCATCAGTGGTATACGATTGGCATCGGCCAAGCGCTTCGACTGGTTCGGAGCCTACGTCGTTGGAATGGCAACAGCTGTCGGCGGTGGAACGCTGCGCGATATTATGCTCGATGTTACCCCCTTCTGGATGACCGATTCCATTTATCTCATCTGTTCGGGACTTGCTCTGCTGTGGGTTATTCTGTTCAGCAAATTTCTTGTGCATCTGCATAATACATTCTTTATTTTCGATGCTATAGGACTCGCTCTCTTCACCGTCGTTGGAGTGCAGAAAACATTGGACTGCGGCTATCCTCTGTGGGTGGCAATAATTATGGGTACATTCACCGGTGCTGCAGGAGGAGTAATACGCGATGTATTCATAAACGAGATTCCGCTTATATTCCGAAAGGAGATTTATGCTATGGCCTGCGTTATTGGCGGCATTATGTTCGGAATATGCGACCTATTCGAATTACCGCGACTGATAACACATATTCTGTGCGGAGCCAGCGTCTTTCTCACACGAATTCTGGCCGTCAAATATCATATATGTCTTCCGACATTGAGCGGAGAGCACGACGAGGAAGAAAAAATATAAACACTTAAATAAGTTAGAAAAGGCAGCCAAAAGGTTGCCTTTTCTAACTTATTCTGTACACAATCGCAACTGGTAGACTAAAATTCGCACAATAATTAGGATATAAAGAAAATATCCGTATCTTTGAGCTAAAGCTCAAACATATTACACAAATAAGAAATACTATCAAATATGAAAAAATCTATCCTTTTCCTTTTATTGTTAGGCCTCTTCCTCCCTATGCTGGCAACAGCCCAGGAGATTAACCTTACACCGGTTCCTAAACAGATTACAATGAGAACAGGCAAATTGGTGCTTCCCCAGTCGTTCACAATTGAGACTGGCTCTCTTTCCGAGGAACATTGCTACGAAGCCCGCAAATTTGCCAAACACATTACAGCCGTTACAGGCTTTGCCGTCGAGGTAAAAAGCGAGAGCAGTGATGCTCTTATAAAAATGTCGCTCAACGAGAGCAACGACGAGCTTGGCGCCGAAGGCTACACGCTGAATATCAGCTCCGACAAGATAGAAATATCGGCAAACGAAGCATCGGGATTCTATTTTGCATTCCAGACAATAAAGAAGCTTTTGCCCGCCTGTGTAATGGCCGGAGTAAAGGACAGCTGCGTAACCGAATATTCGCTACCACAGCTAAGCATTGTCGATGCTCCCCGCTTCGAGTATCGCGGCTTTATGCTCGACGTTGCACGCCATTACTTTGAGGTAGACGAAATCAAACGTATGATAGATGTAATGTCGTACTACAAAATGAACCGCTTCCATTGGCATATTGTCGATGACCAAGGCTGGAGAATACAGATTGACAAATATCCCAAGCTAACGTCGGTAGGC
Source organism: Bacteroidaceae bacterium (assembly GCA_017546785.1). GTDB lineage: Bacteria > Bacteroidota > Bacteroidia > Bacteroidales > Bacteroidaceae > HGM04593. The sequence goes on from JAFYRW010000049.1 coordinate 7,627, forward strand.
TCTAAGCGCAGTAACTCGTGGAGCGTAGACCCCACATACGGAGGATACTACATCAACGAGCCTTACGGCCCCTATTTCTACACAAAAGAGGAGGCAAAGGACATTGTGGCATACGCAAAGGAGCGCCACATTGAGATTATTCCCGAGATTGAGTTTCCCGGACACGCCTGCGCCGCTCTTGCCGCCTACCCCGAATTCAGTTGCAGCCCCAATGGCAGCCACAGCGTAAAGGTCGATGGTGGAGTATATGCCGATGTATTCAATGTAGGTAACCCCGCCACACTGCAATTTGCCAAAGATGTTCTCGACGAGATAATAGAAATTTTCCCATACAATCAGATTCATATTGGAGGCGACGAATGTCCCACAAGCGCGTGGAGCGGCAACGAGCAGTGCCTCGCCCTTATGCAGAAGGAGGGGTTCAGCGATATTCGCGAGCTACAGTCGCACTTTGTGCGTCAGCTTGCCGACTATCTGCGTCAGAAGCAGGGCGACAAGAGCCGCAATGTCATAATGTGGAACGAGAGCCTGTCAGCAGGAGGAACGAATGTCAATCTTATCAAAGGCACAGAGGGTACTCTTATGTGCTGGGAGAGCGGCAAGGTGCAGTCGTCGGCACTGCAGGCAGCGCAGCTGGGAATGAATGCCATAATCACTCCCATCGGCCCATACTACATAAACCGCAAGCAGAGCACCGACCCCGGAGAGCCTACCGGAGCAGGTTCGGGAACCGACGATGTTCGTTCTACATATAACTATGTTCCTGTGCCCGACAATGTCCCCGTTGGACTGCGTCAGAATTATATAGGCATTCAGGGTACATTTTGGACCGAGCACGTTCAGAGCAACTACCTTTTAGAATATCTTGCCCTACCCCGTCTCATCGCCATTGCCGAGACAGGATGGACTCCCGCCAACAAAAAGAATTTCGACGATTTTTGCCGTCGTATAACAGCCGACACTCTGTTGCTCAACTACAACAACTACGAGTATGGCCGTCACTTTATAAACAAAGGCGGAAGCAATAGCGACAAGGTGATGCCACAAAGCTCAACCGACAGTGAGAAACATTGGTACCGCATAGTGACAGGAGCAACCGACAATCGCGCCGGAAAATGTATAGAGCTTCTTCGCGAGGGAGCACCGCAGATAGGCACAGGCAATGCACAGGCTAACCGTCTGTGGAACGGCACAGTAGCTGCCGAGAGCGACGCTGCATACGACTATCAGCAGTGGGCCTTTATGGAGGACCCCAATAACGCCGGCAAATATGCTCTTGTGTGCAAGGCAAAGCCTAACGGTTCAGTAAACAGCACACCGACAGCGTCGAACAACACCGCCCGTTGGGACTACGACGACAGCAAGCGTCACTACGATTTTATATTGGGCGAGGCAGTGTACACAAAGAACGGCGACTACTACCGCTACAGCATACGCAGCCAAAAGGCGGCAGCCGGAATGTATATGAACTTTGCAGGCCCCGGACAGAATAACTCTATAAATATGTGGAGCGATCCCAACGACGGCAACGGCGGAGTATGGGAGCTACAGCCTATGGAGAACAAGAGCGAGCCTATAGCAATAGACTATCCCAAACAGGGAACAACAGTGCGCATAGCAAACAACGTAGAGCGCTTCGCCAATTGGCGTCTCATAGACAACGGCCGCAACTATGTTACCGCCGAGGCTGCTGAGTATGCCGCCGACGTATGGGAGATTGTATCGGCAACAGAGGGCGCCGACGGACAGAGCGTAACACTGCGTAACCTTGCCACCGGACGCTACATAAGCAGCAACAGCTACCCGTTGGCATTGGGAACAAGCGCCGCCATACTGAAGAACGTATACAACACACGCACCAATGACTTTAGCATAAAGGCAGGAGACAACGGAGCAATATACCCTATGCCCGAGAAGGCAGTAGCCAATGCCCATACGCTTAATGTCGGCGGAATCTATCCGCAAGGTTCTGCGTGGGTGTACGAGCCTGTATATCAGATAACCTACGACTGCTACGACAATCAAGGAAAAGCCATTGGAGAATACCACTGTTCGGCACCACAGGGAGCACCCTATAGCTGCGCCGCCCCTACACTCAAGAATATGAAGATTGTAGGATACGGCAACGATGGAAGTTCCCAGGCACCTGCATACGATAGTCTCGACAGCCATAAAAAGGTGAAAGTAGTGTACGAGAAGAGCGCCTACAATATCACCCTGCGCTACATCGAGAAGGGCGGCGGAATAATAAAGATTGATGAGCTGTCGTGCCCAATAGGCGAGAGCATCACCCTACCCGCTGACAATCCCGAATACTATCAGGCAATCGACGTAGAGGGCGGCAACGAGACTCTCACCCCCACAAGCGACGTAACTTTAACAAATACCTACAGCCTCGACGGATTCTGCGGATTCCGCGCCATAGGCGAGCCTGTAAAGAAAGTGGAGACAGGAAAATCCTATCTGCTCTTCAACAACAAAAACGAGAATGCCCGCAACGGCTACCTTTATGCCAACAACAACGGAGCCAATATTATGACCGACAATGGAGCAGCATCGGGCAGCCCCGCCTACATTTGGACTATTGAAAAATCGAGTGGCGACTATGTAAAAGTCCACAACGAATATGGACTGTACATTCCCGAACTCACGAAAGGAGCAGCAAACAAGGCAAGCACCATAGGAGGCAACTACACCTTTACCGCCGCTGACGATGGCACACAGAGTGTGAAAAGCAGCAACGGCCTCTATTGGAACGGCAACGACGACCACACCTTTACAGGATGGACCGACGCACACCCATTCATTGCCTTTGAATATTACGTAGAGCCCTACTTTGAGGTAACCACCGAATATATAGACGAGGATAACAACGAGCTTCACTCTACCGACGTAAGATACATAAAAGCCGGCGAGATGCACACAGTAATACCTCAGCCCATAGAAAATTACGCAGTAAAGGAGATTCAGGGAGCTACAAGCGAGGCACAAAGAGTAGTATCGAATATGAACATCGTAATAACCTACGCAAGCAACCCCACAGCTATTCAAGAGATTACAACAGAGAAGAATAGCGACGACGCAATATATAACCTGCAAGGTGTACGCATAAACAAACCGCAACGCGGTATATATATACAAAGAGGCAAAAAGATATTCGTAAAATAATAACAGCTTGTACGAATAAACATTAAATCATCCTCCGAAAGACTTTCTGAAGATGATTTTTTCAAAGAATAACTGCATTTTCGCCTATGCAATATTTATGTGTAAGGGAAATACATTGCTCCCACACAAAACAGACAAATGCCCCGTGTGTAAAGCACGGGGCATTTGTCTGTTTATATTGGTCACTGATTACTTGGGTGCCTTGAATACGAAGCTTACATTGATGCTCTCAATGCGTACCTACATATCCAGCCATCTACTGTGATTAGAGTTGTAACGTCAATCTCTTGACCATTAAAACGATAGTTTCTCTTGATGTTAGTAGCATTTAAGTCCAAATAGAAGAGTTCTGAACAGAAGAATAAATCAAGAATATCATCCACAGCAGACTTTTGCGTATCTATACAGCCCTTTACAGAGACTCTCAATTTTTGTATATATAATATGCAGAAGAAAAGGAGACAAAAAAAGAGAGTCTCAGTTTTTTAACCGAAACTCTCTCGAAAAAAAGTGGCGATGACCTACTCTCCCACAACTAAATGCAGCAGCAGCGGCGCTCCAATGGTAAATAAGGTGCTTAACTTCTCGTGGGAAGGGTGGATCCCCAATGCTGGCAATAGAATAATATATATAAAAAAAGAAGAGCCTTAGTATTAACCAAAGCTCTTCTGAAAAAAAGTGGCGATGACCTACTCTCCCACAACTAAATGCAGTACCATCGGCGCTCCAATGGTAAATAAGGTGCTTAACTTCTCGTGGGAAGGGTGGATCCCAAACGCTGGCAATAGAATAATATATATAAAAAAAGAAGAGCCTTAGTATTAACCAAAGCTCTTCTGAAAAAAAGTGGCGATGACCTACTCTCCCACAACTAAATGCAGTACCATCGGCGCTGTTGGGCTTAACTTCTCTGTTCGGGATGGGAAGAGGTGGATCCCCAACGCTATCAATCGCCTTAATATTTGACAATCATAGACCTTGTACAAAGAATAACTCTTTTAACGTAATAACATTTCAATCATTTACAACAATAACACTAACAGTTATCGAGTAGATGCTGAACGTATAAATCCGAGCTTTAATGTCGCACAGAACATATGAGTCTGGCGAAAAGAAAAGCGCTCGGGCAATTAGTACTGCTCGACTAAATACATTACTGTAATTACATCTGCAGCCTATCAACGTCATTGTCTATAACGACCCTTAAGCGAAATCTAATCTTGTGGTGGGCTTCGCACTTAGATGCTTTCAGCGCTTATCCCTTCCCGACGCGGATACCCGGCGGTGCCCCTGGCGGAACAACCGGTACACCGGAGGTCGGTCCATCACGGTCCTCTCGTACTAGTGACAGCTCCACGCAAATTTCGTACGC
>JAFYRW010000050.1 GCA_017546785.1 Bacteroidaceae bacterium
CCCTACTCGGCGCACCTGTTTTTACTGCCCACAATCCTGCGGATAACATCTATTTTTAAAAGAAATAATATATCACCCTATCTGTTTTTTATGTAAATTCGCCGATAGAAACAGAATGGAATATGGAGGAGAAAGATTGCATTGTAATACGCGGAGCACGCGTAAATAATTTGCAAAATGTGAACGTGGATATTCCACGCGGAAAATTTGTCGTAATAACTGGACTGTCAGGCTCGGGAAAATCGTCATTGGCATTCGACACACTCTATGCCGAGGGACAGCGTCGCTACGTAGAATCGCTATCTTCGTACGCCCGTCAGTTCTTAGGACAGATGAACAAGCCCGAGTGTGATTTTATCAAAGGAATACCGCCCGCAATAGCCATAGAGCAAAAGGTGAACAACAGAAACCCGCGCTCTACAGTGGGAACTACCACCGAAATTTACGAATACCTCAAGCTGTTGTATGCACGCATAGGAAAGACCTACTCTCCCATAAGCGGCAAACTTGTAAAGAAAGACACCCCCGAGGATATAATCGAATGTATGAAAAGCCGCCCCGAGGGTACACGATTCCTGTTGCTCGCACCTATTTCGCATCGCAAAGGACGCAATATGCAGGAGCAGATGTCGGTGTATCTTCAGCAGGGATTCACACGAATATATCTTAACGGAGAGATTAAGCGAATAGAGGATTACACCTACCAGAAGGGCGATTCTCCGGCGCTGCTCATCGACCGTCTGAGTGTATCGTCGAGTCAGGAGACAATAAGCCGTCTGAACGACTCTGCCGAGACAGCCTTTTACGAAGGCTCAGGAACCTGTATGCTCCAATTTATTGACGAGGAGCAGCCACACACATTCAGCATACGATTCGAGGCCGACAACATTGAATTCGAGGAGCCTACCGAGCAGCTATTCTCGTTCAATTCTCCAATAGGTGCCTGCCCCGACTGCGAAGGCTTCGGACGCATCGTTGGCATAGATGAGAATCTTGTGATACCCAACAAATCATTGAGCGTATACGACGGCGCAGTATTCTGCTGGCGAGGCGACAAGATGGGAGAGTGGCGACAGGAATTCTGTCAGCACGCGCCAAAGGACAATTTCCCGATATTTGAGCCATACTACAATCTTACACAGGAGCAGAAGGACTATCTATGGCATAACGGACCATATATCGAGGAGTATGGCAAAGGAATCTCCATAGACAATTTCTTCAAGATGGTGCAGGAGAATCAGTACAAGATTCAGTACCGGGTAATGCTCGCCCGCTATCGAGGAAAGCCCATCTGCCCCACCTGCCACGGCACACGACTGAAAAAAGAGGCCACCTATGTAAAGATTGGCGGCAAGAGCATCACCGAGCTTGTAGAAATGCCGGTCACACGCCTCAAGGAATTTTTCGACAATCTGCAGCTTGACAAGCACGACAGCGCAATCGCCAAGCGCATACTCATAGAGATTAAGAGCCGCATCGACTGCCTTGTCGATGTTGGACTGGGCTATCTCACAATGAACCGCCTGAGCAACACACTCTCGGGAGGTGAGAGCCAGCGCATAAATCTTGTAACATCGTTGGGCAGCAATCTTGTAGGTTCGCTCTACATTCTCGACGAGCCGAGCATAGGACTGCACAGCCGCGACACCGAGCGTCTGATAAAGGTACTTCACCGCCTGCGCGACCTCGGCAACACCGTTGTTGTCGTAGAGCACGACGAGGATATCATACGAGCAGCCGACTACATAATAGACGTTGGTCCAAAGGCCGGCTCATACGGAGGAAACATTGTCTATAAAGGCAATGTAAGCAACATTCTCGACGAAGGCGACAGAAGCAGGAGCTACACTATACGCTACCTCATCGGCGAGGAGAAGATTGACGTTCCCACCCATCGCAGAACATCAAAGAACCTGATAACAATAAAGGGTGCACGAGAGAATAACCTTAAAGGCATAGACGTCAGCATACCACTGAATCTGCTCACCGTCGTCAGCGGTGTCAGCGGCTCTGGAAAATCGACTCTTGTACGCGACATTCTATACAATTCACTCCGACGCACATTCGGCGAAGCGACCGAAGCTCCGGGACAATACGACTATATAGAGGGAGCAACCAAGCAGTTGCAGGCTGTAGAATTCATCGACCAGAATCCTATAGGAAAGTCGTCACGTTCGAACCCCGCAACATATCTTAAGGTATACGACGAGATACGCCACCTTTTTGCCCAACAGCCACTGTCGAAGCAAATGGGATACACTGCTGGATACTTCTCGTTCAACGCCGACGGAGGACGTTGCGAGGAGTGTAAGGGCGAAGGCACAATCACCGTATCAATGCAATTTATGGCCGACCTTAAGCTGGAGTGCGAGGCGTGTCACGGCAAACGTTTCAAGAACGACATTCTCGAGGTAAAGTTCCACGGCAAGAACATACACGATATATTGGAAATGACCGTAGGTGATGCGATAAACTTCTTTCAGGAGCACGGACAAAAACGCATAGCCGACGGACTGCAGCCGCTGCAGGATGTAGGATTAGCCTATATCAAGTTGGGACAATCATCATCTACCCTGTCGGGTGGCGAGAATCAGCGTGTCAAGCTCGCATACTATCTTAGTCAGCAGAGCGACAGACCGACAATGTTCATATTCGACGAGCCCACCACAGGACTCCATTTCCACGACATTAAAAAGTTGCTATACTCTTTTGAGAGGCTTATCGCACGTGGTCATACGCTGGTGATAATAGAGCACAATCTCGACGTAATAAAATGTGCCGACCACCTTATTGACCTCGGCCCCGACGGCGGAGAGAACGGAGGAGAGATTGTTGCCACAGGAACACCCGAAGAGGTTGCCGCCAACCCCGCATCATACACAGGCCAATACCTCCGCGAGAAGCTATAGAAAGGTACGTTTAAAAACCTTAAATTTTTCTTTATTTTAATGAAATATTAAAATAATAAAGATATATTCGCAAAATAATATACAGCAACAAACATATAGATTAAAAACTAATCAATAATTCAAACTAACCAAAAAACTTTTATTTATGAAAATCAGACATTTACTTTCATCTTTAGCATCAGTGATGCTATGTCTGAGTGCAATGGCGCAGAGCGTACCTACACACGAAATGTATGTAGACTACGCTATTCCCAGCGACATTGTTGCTGCACTCGACAAATGGCAGCCCGGCAAAGCTTGGGGTACCGGACTAAAGTACAAGGACGAGAATTTCTTTATCTCTCGCGTACCTATTAAAAAGCGTTTCATTCCCGGAGCACAGGCAAACACAAGCCTCAACGACGAGAATGCAAAGAATTTCTGCTGGTGCGCACCCACCGGTGAGATGACAAAGAAATGGGGTCCCCTTCCCCGTTACAATTTCGACGGTGACAACTTTAGTATGTGGCAGTATCTGAAGTACCACTCTAACTGGTCTAACAGTTGGTGGCGTGTACCCGGTGCATTCAACGACGTTGCACACAAGAACGGAGTAGCAACCGGTTGTACCTACTTTATCGATTGGGCAACACCCGTAAATAACTTCAACGAGCCCGGATTGACACTCTACAATCTTACAGAGCCCAACGACGATTCAAGCAGCGACGACGATTTCAAATACTCTCGCAAGCTCATCCAGTTCCTCAAATACTACGGTATCGACGGATTAACATTCAACCCCGAGGGATATTGGACAGCAGACGTTTACCCCTCAATGATGGACTTCCTCGCAGAGTGCCACAAAATTGCCGAGGAGCTTAACCATCCTTTCCACGTCGATTGGTATGCATTCGTAAGCAACACCGGTCAGCTCAGCGACAACGGCTGTAAGCTTACATCGGCCAACGACGACTGGTTCCACAACAAAGCAACCGGCTACCCTGTAACAGATATGTTCTTCTTGAACTACAACTGGAGCGAAAATGGTCTAAAACAGAGTGTAGAAACCGCTAAATCACACGGTCGTTCTTCATTCGACGTATATGCAGGTTATGATATGCAGGGACGCGGATACGGAACATACGGCAACGGCGGTTGGAATGCTCTTATGAACCAGCCCGTAAGTATCGTAGTATGGGGTGCACACGACCGTAGCCAGTTGTATATTTCTTCTACCGAGGGCGGTCAGAGCGACTACGCAGTACAGAACGAGTATGTAAAGAAACAGGAGCTTCTCTTCTCGGGAGGTAACAGAAACGTACTCAACCTTCCCGCTATAAAGAACGACAACACAATCGGTACATTCAGCGACCTTGAGAAATGGCACGGATACGCAAAAGCTGTCCGCGAGCAGTCTACACTCTACGAGGTACCCTTTGTAACACGTTTTAATCTTGGTAACGGTCGTTTTATGAACAGCGACGGTGTAACTACCTGGAACCACAAATGGTACAATATTGGTATGCAGGACCTTCTCCCCACTTGGCGTTGGTGGATTGACAAAGGCGACGGAAAGACACCTCCTGCCGATGCAATCGAGATTGACTTCACATACGACGACGCTTGGTTCGGCGGTTCTTGTCTCAAGCTACACGGCGCAACCACACGTTCAGACATCCGTCTTTTCGCTACAGAGTGGAAGGTTGAGAGCGCAAACGACTATTTCCGCATCGTATTCAAGCCCAATACTGTTGAGTCAGGATTGAAGCTTATGATTGCGAAGAAAGGCGCAGAGAACACATTCGCAACTGTTGAGTTACCCAAAGACTGTCAGGTAGACAAATGGAACGAGGTTGTTATCAAAGCTTCTGAGATTGGCTTGAACGCAGACGACGTTATTGCTTGCGTTGGTCTTTCAGCAGAGAACACACCCGCTACATACGAGACATTGTTGGGAGAATTCGCATTCATCCCCGCATCGTTCAACGAAGAGCCCAAGACTCCCACAATCACTCACTCTGAGGTTATGAAACGTTTCTACAACCGTGCAGACGTTAAAGTTATCTGGGATATGCCTACACCCGCTACACGCAAGGCTGAGTACGAGAACTGCCCCGTATACAACGAGGAGGTTGGTACTTGGTACTACGAGCTTTGGGTAAAACAGGGCGATGTTGAGACTCTTGTAACAACAACAACCTCTTGGGCAGCATACGCTGTAGACGCTCCCCTCATTCCCGAGGTAGAGACAGTACAGTTGGGTATCCGTGCCGTTGGTAAGGATGGTCGCAAGAAGAGCCCCATCGTTTGGACTGCAGAGATCAAGAAGGACCTCACTATGATTGAGACCCTTACAATCGACAAGGGTGTCATCAAGCCCAACGAGGAGTTCACAATCGGCTTTGAGGATCCCAACCACCCCGTAGCAGACTTTACACTCTACAATGCATTGACAGGTGCTGAGGTTGCAAAGGCTACAGGCGTTCTTACAATCACGACATCTTTGCCAGAGGTTGGCAGCTACGACGTTAAGGTTGTAACAGACGGCAAAGAGCTTATGAACCGTTCACTTATCCTTGTCAGCCCCGAGGAGACAGGTCGTCTACCTCAGATAAACAGCCTCGAGTCTGATGTTCAGAACATCGAGACAAAAGATCAGTTGGTAACCTATACAGCCGACATCACCAAAGGTTCTGAATTCAACGGTGCACCCTGTAGCGTATCACAGTCACTCTATATGAGCGAGCCCTATCAGCTCACCGTTGATTCAAAGATTATGAGCGAATACACTAACAACTCATATGCACTCTGGTTTAAGGTTGAGAAATTTGAGCACGCATCATTGGGTACACTCCTTATGACTAAAGTAAACCGCAACTACGGTGGTACTTGGACCGAGAGTGTATGGGGTGAGATGTGGACAGCTATTCGTCCTGCAGGCTACGCTGAGAAGAACAACATTGGCCGCAACAATGCTGCCAACGAGTTGTCAGTAAGCTTCGACGGTCCTGTTGCAGGTACTCCCAACTACGAACACAACAACGACGTCGATGGTCTCTCTGAAGGCTACTCATTGCAGCCCGATACTTGGTATCACGTTTGTGTAACCAAGAATGGCCGCAACACAAAGCTCTATCTTAACGGTAAGAAAATCATCGACTGTAACGCACGCGGTGCAGGTCCCAAGAACTGGAACGGTGCTAAATTCTACGTTGGTGGTTCAATGACTAACCTTGCAAGCTTCACCGGTTGGGTTGATGAGGTTCAGATTTGGAGCAAGACTCTCTCTGATGCCGAAGTTATCGAGGCTATGAAGGGTTACAAAGAGATTCCTGCAAACCTCGAGGGTTACTTCACATTCGAGGAGCAGAAGACCGACGGCGATGGCTATATCTACTTCCCCAACACAGGTAAGAATGCAGCTGCAGTATCTGGAGCATATATGACAGTCGGAAAAACGGAGGACGGCACTACAAACGATTACAAGCAGAACCAGCTTACAACAGCACTCGGTGTTCCTATGCTTGTAGGTAGCAACGCTATCAAATACGAGTCTTCTCGTTGGATGCTCGAGGGCGCTAAATTGCAAAGCTCAACAGACGAGACAGCAACTGCTACATATAGTGGCATTCCCGAAAGTAAATACTCTGTAACACTCACAGCAAACAACTCTTGGGGTTCTGTATCTAAGACATTGACCGACTATATTGTCATTACATCTATCGACGATGTCAATGCAGAGGCAGGTTATATGATCTATCCTAAACCCTTCGAGAATTCTGCAGACATTCTCTTCTCTGAGAATGGTGTTTACGATGTAAAAGTATTTGCTACCGATGGTAAAGAGGTTGCAAACGACACATTCGAGGCTCGTGCCGGTGAGTTGCGCACAGTATCACTCAGCAGCTTGAGCGATGGTGTTTACGTTGTAACAATCCTCAAGGACGGTAAAGCTCTACGTTCATTCAAGATCGTAAGATAATATCCGATAATATTCAAAAAAGGCTCACAATATTTGTGAGCCTTTTTTGTTTGTAGCAACAGCCTAGATATTAAGATTCATTCCTATATGCGCAGCCAATCGCCCAAGCTGTTCAAGGATTAGATTCTCGCGCTCCGTCGCACGCAGCATCTCATTGCTTATATCCTCCTTGTTCTTCTGAATATCCGTCGCAAAGGAGCCGTTGTAGCTAATCGGTAGCCAATCGCCCCAAACAACATCATTGCCTCCGCGCCCAACTCTAAATTTGAATTCAGCTACTGAGTCTGTGCCCAACGATAGTTTCAGCTGAGTCACCGACCTTTCGCAGCCCAATGCTCCCGCAACAGAATAGTTGTTCAGCGCAATGACAAGAAACAGCTCATAAGATGGAAGAAGCACTCCCGAATACATTCCATTGTCAATATATGTGTCGAGAGAGGTTGTAACACCCGCATCAACTATACCCTGTACACGTTGCCACGGTCCCCACTGCAAACTACCGAGAGCATCCGACGTTGCCGTACGGGTATATATATTACCGTCTCCACCCAATCTGTTCGACAATTCAAGAATCTGCGTCTTACAGCGCTCCTGAGCGTTAATCGACGAGTCGAGCACAGTGAGCCTTGCTGCAATCGTATGTCCCGGATTACTGTTTGCAATAGGCATATTGTCGTTTGCATTCAAGCGCTCACCGTATATAAAATATACACCCTCGTCAAGAATAGTGTTAAGATTACTACTGCTGCCCCACTCCACGGTTTTTATACTCTGCTTATTATCGAGAGCAGAATTTATTTTTGAGAGAGAATCATATATCAGCTTCTCACTCGGATAATGTTCATCATCTGGAGTCTCGCTAAACTCGACCACCTTATTACCCTTATCCTCTTTTTCGGCACGCAAAAATTTACCGAGCATTATTGCCGACGCTGCTCCAGCCCTACTAAGCACAATCCTTGTTTTTTTCATATTCCTAATTTTTACACTGCACAAATTTCACCATAAAGCCGATGGCTGCAGTTGTAGAATTATAAAAACAAGGAGCAGAAACTATCTTTTAAACAAATGCTGTGACGTATCTACATAAAAAATACCCGATTCCTCTTTTGAACGCACAACAACAAAGCCATCAAATTCCATAGCCCTCTCGAAAAGAGATTTTTGAAATTCGTCTCTGTTAGCCACACGCATACAATCGATGCCCTCCGACACAATCGCCTCCTCGAATCTATCGAGCAAGCGGCTCATAACCTGTTCGTTTATCATATATATTTTTTTTATTCGCTATATATAGGGCACAAAAAATGGAATTCTTACAAAAAAGATGTAAAAATTCCATTTATATTAAAATTACGCTGTTTTTAAGCAAGGAAATAAATCTCTATGAGCCTCCATATTGCAAGCATATGGCAAATATCGCCCAAGAGGACAAAAAAGTGAAAGACAGAGTGAATATATTTTACTTTGTGAAAACTGTAGAACACCGCTCCGGTAATATAGGCGACACCCTCGGCAACTACCCAGAAGAATATCCAAAAATCGACGTGCTCATAGAAAGGCTTTATTGCAACAAGAATGGTAAGTCCCATCAGCACATAACAGGCCGTCTCTATAAAATTATGCTTCTTTAGTGAAATAAGGCTCACAGTCGTTCCGGCAATGGCACACAACCAGCAAAAGAAGAATATACCCCAACCCCAATAACCCACATCACGCAGAGCAACGAGCGTAAGAGGAGAGTAACAGGCCGCAATATGCCAATATATTGCCGAATGGTCCATCTTACGCAACCATCTGCGACAGATAGGGTGAGTATACGGACAAGCGTGGTAAAGCGTCGAGAATAGATACGAAGATACTACTCCGAACATATAGAGCCAAAAGCTCATTATGGTCACTCCGTCTCCATATTTATAGGCATAAACAAGAAATACAGTAGAAACTGCAATTCCCATCAATACACCAATGCCGTGCGAGATTGAATTCAGATACTCCTCACCTTTTGTATATTTTTTATCACTCATTTTGCAAAGGTAATAAACACACCAGAAGATTAGGGTTAAATTATGTAAAAGTTAAATAAAAAGACAGTGGCCTGCAAAAGCAAGCCACTGTCATAATATAATCTTTAATTAAAGATTCTCAATTTATTAAACGAACCACTTAACGTATGCGAAGTCCTGACGGTGAGGAAGTTCCTCGTGTTTGGGGAACATACGGAAGCAGATTCTGAAGCTACCCGCATTGTTCATTACATAGTCAGCGTGGAATGTAAAGATATTACCCTCGCGTTTAACAACCTCAAGAGGCTGAACAGAGAATACATAGTCACGACCCTCTTTGTCGGTAGCCAATGTTACAAGCTCAATACCAACTGCATTGTCAAGACCCTTCTCATCAACGTTGAATGTTACGCTGTAGCTATTACCAGCGTTGATGTTACCACCGTCTACGTTAGCATCCTTCTCGAATGAAACAACCTCAATCTCGTCCCATTTTGCAGCAACAGCCTCTTTCCAGCTTGCAAGAGCGCGAACCGCCTTAGCGTCGTTGTCCATCAAGTGGTGGAAACGCTTGCCCTGCTTGTTGTAGAACTTGCTATAGTAGTCATCCAACTGACGCTTCATAGTAAAGTGAGGTGCGATACCTGCGATAGAGTTCTTGATGTAAGAAATCCACTCCTCCGAGTAAGCCTTCTCGCCACGGTTGTAGTAGAGGGGAAGAATCTCGCTCTCGAGCAAAGTATAGATTGTAGCAGCATCGAGCTGATCCTGGAACTCCTGATTCTGGTATGTACGCTTCTCTTTCAAAGCCCAACCTGCACCGGGTTTGTAACCCTCGCACCACCAACCATCGAGAACCGAGAAGTTAAGAACACCGTTCATAAGAGCCTTCTCACCCGAAGTACCTGATGCCTCCATAGGACGTGTAGGAGTATTCATCCAAATATCAACACCCGAAACAAGCATCTTAGCGAGCTGCATATCGTAGTTCTCAAGGAAGATAATCTTACCTACGAACTCAGGACGGCGAGAAACCTCGATAATACGTTTGATGAGTCCCTGACCTGCGCCATCGTGGGGGTGAGCCTTACCTGCAAAGAGGAAGATGATGGGGTGCTTCTCGTTGTTTACAATCTTAGCAAGACGGTCGAGGTCTGTGAAGAGCAAGTGTGCACGCTTGTAAGTAGCGAAACGACGAGCAAAACCAATCACAAGAGCATCGGGGTTAATCTTGTTTACGATATCAACGATACGCATAGGATCGCCCTGATTCCTGAGCCAGTTCTCGCTGAAAGACTGACGGATGTACTCGATAAGACGTTTCTTAAGAGCAACGCGAGTATTCCAGATTACATCGTTGGGAACATTGTGGATAGCCTCCCAGATATTAGCGTTAGACTGGTCTTTCTTGAAGTTAGGATCGAAATATTTAGAATAGAGAGTATCCCACTCACGAGCTACCCAAGTAGGATAGTGAACACCATTGGTAACATAACCGACGTGGTTCTCAGCAGGATAGTAACCCTTCCAGATTCCGGCAAACATATCCTTAGATACCTTTCCGTGCAAACGGCTCACACCGTTAATCTCCTGGCAAGTGTTGCAAGCGAAGATTGACATACAGAAACGCTCGTTTCTATCGCCGGCATTTACGCGACCGAGGTTCATAAGGTCGTCCCAGCTGATATTCAACTGCTTAGCGTAGCCTCTCATATATTTAGCGAAGAGAGCCTCATCAAAATAGTCGTGACCTGCAGGTACAGGAGTGTGAACAGTGTAAAGGCTCGAAGAACGTACAATCTCAACAGCCTCCTCAAAAGAGTAACCCTGCTTGATGTACTGTGTCAAACGGTAGAGGTTGCAAAGAGCAGCGTGTCCCTCGTTACAGTGGTAAACGTCTTTCTTTATACCGAGTTTCTCGAGCATAATCATACCACCGATACCAAGAAGAATTTCCTGCTTCAAACGGTTCTCCCAGTCACCGCCATAGAGCTTGTGAGTGATTGAACGGTCGAACTCGCTGTTCATCTCAAAGTCAGTATCAAGAAGATAAAGTGATACGCGACCAACATTTACTCTCCAAACGTTAGCGTGTACATAGTAGTCCATAAAAGGAACATCAATAACCATAGGTGTACCATCGCTCTCGTATACACGGTCAATAGGAAGAGTGTTGAAGTTCTGAGCCTCGTAGTTAGCTATCTGCGAGCCATCCATAGAAAGAGACTGTGTAAAGTATCCGTAACGATAGAGGAAACCTACAGCACACATATCTACATTTGAGTCAGAAGCCTCTTTCAAATAGTCTCCAGCAAGGATACCGAGACCACCAGAATAAATTTTCAATACGTGAGACAAACCATACTCCATACAGAAATAAGCTACTGATGCACGCTCTGCATCGGGCTTAACATCCATATATGCACGGAACATAGCATATACCTCATCGAGTTTCTTAAGAACATTCTTGTCTTTTGCAAGCTCGTCCAATTTCTCTACACCAAGTTTCTCGAGCAAAAGAACGGGATTCTCCAAGCACTCCTCATAGAGTTTTGCATCGAGCATACGGAAGAGGTCTTTTGCCTCCTCGTTCCACACCCACCAAAGGTTATGTGCCAACTCCTCGAGCTTAGCAAGAGGCTCGGGAATATAAGACTTTACGTTAATTGCTTTCCAATTAGGTTGATTTGCGTTACTGATTGCTATCATATAATTATTTTAAAGTTATAAGTTCGTTTTTCTATTATCTACAGCCTGCAGAGCAAAATCATATGCTTTCATATAATTTTTAATAAAATGCTTCCACAATGCCTTCTCGGCGAGTTTTTCAACTTTTTTACGACACTCAGCCACCTCTTTCTCAGAAAGTTTTGCAAAGGTACAAATTATTTTTGTAATAACATCAGCTGTTTCGAAATAGTTACTATCATTTCTATCAACAACTTCTACACCGTCACTCAAAGTTGCACTGCGTCCCAATTCCGAATTTGCCCAAAGTCCAAAACCTGCGAGTGTGGTGGTTATTGTAGGAATACAGAATGCAGCACTCTCGAGAGGAGTATAACCCCAAGGCTCATAGTACGAAGGATAAATGTTAAGGTCATTTCCTATAAGAATATCATAATAATCTTTATTGAAAATACCATCAGCACCCTTCAAATAGCAAGGTACATATATTACCTTAACCTTGTTCTTACCCGAATTATTTGTAAGATTCAAACCACGGATGATACAAGCAATTGCATCGTCGCTGAAATTATGCAATTCGTGTGTAAGATAGGGATTGGGCAGAGGAGTATCCCACGACTGCTCGTCAGAAGCAAGACGCTTACACAAATCCTCGCGAGCATCACCCGACCAAGCAGGAACGTCGATAAAGGCAACAACGTCACGCTCAAGGTCGCCGCAAGCCTGCAGACGAGCCATTGTCTCCAAGAAAAGATCGATACCTTTGTTGCGCACCTCCATACGACCGCCTGTACCTATTATAATAGTATCCTCAGGGACATTGTCTCCTGTGAGAGCACGCACTACGCGCAGACGCATATCGCGAGCCTCCTTACGATGCTTTGCAAACTCCTTTCCTGCAGGAACAAAGTCCTTCTCGAAACCATTCTCAAGAATTACATCAATGTCGCGCTCAATAAGCTGGCTACACTCACGCGCAGTAATCTGGCTGACTGTTGTAAAGCAGTCCACGTTCAATGCCGAGCGTTTCTCTATAGAGTGCTTCGACTCAACGTTAAGCTCAGCAGCCATCTGGTCGCCATTATATCCCTCGAAATAGTCGTAGAGAGGCTTACCATTTGAACAAATAGAGCGTCCGATACTTGTTGCGTGGGTTGTAAAGATTGTACCTACCGTAGGCAACACACTCTTCAAATAGAGAGCAGCGGTACCACTCTGCCACTCGTGCGCCTGCACAACAGCTTTTGTAGAATCCTTCAAATAGAATTTGTGGAAACTCTCGATAACCTTTCCTACAGCATAACCAAAGAGTACAGAATCGTCATAATCGCCGTAAGCGTGAAGAGAATCAACGTAATACTCGTCCCACAGACGTGCATATAGTTCGTCTTTCTCGTCGTAATATGCCGAAAAATCCACAAGCAACACTTTGGGGCGTCCGGGAATTTCCCAATATCCGCTACGAACGGTAAATTTTTCGTCGGCAACACTCTTGCGCCACTCTTTCCATAATCTCTTATCCTCGGAGAAAAGAGGATTCTTTTTACCTTTCCAAAGGTCGGGACCAATATAAACAGCATTAAGCCCCTCTACCGATGCCAAAGTAGCTGCCTTAGTCGATAATACAGTATAAATACCACCGACCTTATTACAAACTTCCCAACTTATTTCAAAAAGATACTCGGGAAGTGTCAATTCTTTTTTCATTGTTTTTACGTGATTTACAAAACTAAAGGCATTCCACACCTGAAACACCCCTTTATTATAACAACAAATAGGGAGAAAGTCGCCCTTCTCTCTATTCTCCGGCAAAGGTAATTATTTTTTTTCAAATAATAAAATTTAGTATTATATAAGATATATTTTACTGACAAAATGATACAAAAAAGCAGTATCCGAAAAGGATACTGCTTTTTTTTGTCAATAAACTATTCTTATACCAAGAAAGTAGCAACCAATGCAAGAATAGCGTAGAACTCAGGAAGAGCCGCGTAAATCATTGTGTTTGTCTGAACATCGTGTCCCTGAGACATACCAACGATACCGTTAGCACAAACCTGACCCTGACGGATAGCCGAGAAGAGACAGATTAGACCAACGCCGATACCAACGCCGAACCACAAATAACCGGTCTCTGCATTAACCTTACCAAAGTGCAAGAGGAAAGCCAAGAATCCGTACAATCCCTGAGTAGCAGGAAGAGCCGACAGAATCATATAACCCGAAGATTTTGAAGAATCCTTCTTCAATGCACCCTCAGCAGCGTTTCCAGCGATAGTAGTACCATAGCAACTGCCGATACCAGCGAGTCCCAACATAAGACCCATTCCCAAATAACCTAATAATTCGTTCATAATGTTTAGTTTTTAATATTTAAATTATCATTTTTTAAACGGTTTATATTCTACACCCTTGCCGTCGTATCCAGCATTTTTGAAATACTCAACGAATGTCAGACGCAAAGGATGCACAAAGGCACTCAAGCACGACATTGCTATATTAAGAGTGTGTCCTACAAGAATAATCAATCCAAAGCCAATCCAACCAAAGACTGCGCCTAGACCTTCGCGACCATCTACTACCATCAAGGCGAGTGTATTGAATGTCTGTCCAAGCATACCACCGGCCAATCCAAGAGCAAAAAGTCGTATATACGAAAGAATATCTCCCAACAATCCCGAAGCCATATTGTAGGTATCCCAAAGACCAGCTCCAATATTGGCAAATATATTTCTACGGAAATTATTAAGGATATAAATACCAATAGCACCAACGCCTCCTACGGCAATGAGAAGCCATTTTGATATTCCTACAGGAATAACGCTCAAGAAAGTCAATGTACCTACAATAACACTGCCAACAACAACAAGCCACCATCCCCAAGCGCTCAACGACTCTTTGAATCCAAAGAAGAATGTGCTGTTTATAGCCTTTACTGTCATTGCAATAGAAATATGTACCACACCAATAGCCAATGCCAGAATCATCTGTTTGTCATACTCCGAACCAAACAATTCAATCTTTCCGGCAATAATGAATTCCTTAAGCGTCTCAGGAATATTGGAATCTATGAGGCTTATTCCGAAGAATGTACCCAACAGAGCACCTATTACAGTGGTGAATATACCCAATGTAATTACCAGATTCATCATTCCGGCAAGACTCTTGCTCAATTTGCTCTTGAGGATAAAGCCCAAAAGCACAAGGAGCAATCCATATCCCGCGTCACCCATACAGAATGCGAAGAACAACGAGAAGAAGGGAGCCACAATAGGAGTGGGGTCAAAATCGGTTCCTCCGGGCATTCCGTACATTTTAGTAAGTACTTCATACATACGAGTATACGCATTGTTCTTTAGCTTGACTGGTGCTTCGTCGCCACGACGTACTGCGCGCAGTTCATAAAACACTCCGCTTGCATCGAGAGTATTCTTCAGTTCCTCCACAGAATCCTCGGGAACCCATCCTTCGAGCAATACGAGCTTGTCGCCCGATACCTTCTCGCCATTGAGCTTAACCTTTGAGAACTCAATATTATGCTTCACACGCTCAAGCTCGGCACGGAACATATTGAGATTCTCGGCTGCAAATACAGCAATGCTCTCCTCTATCGAGTTTATTCTGCCGTTTATATAAGCGATGCGTGCATCAAGAGCCGAAAGAGACTCCGCGGGGAGTTTCACATTCTCGGCATCAATATCCACCACCTCTCCAGCGCGAGTTACCGTTACAAAATAGAGACGCGACGACTGCTGCTTAACGATAATAGCATTATATTTCTCGCTCCAAGCATTGTCGAATCCTTTCACAGAGGTCATATAGAAATTGAATACATAACCTGCTTTTGACAATTTCTCCATCAGAGAATAGTCAAAATCGCCCCATACGGCCATTGCAGCTGCATCCTTTTCTACACTTTGCAGTTCCTGTTTCAAACGCTCTACCTCAAGGAACATCTCATCGGCCTTTTCGGCAAGAGCAACAGAAGCCTCTCCCTTAGCATCGGCCAAAGGGCTCTCACCGGCCACAGCCTCGAGTCTCTTTATCAATCGCGCATATCTGTTCGACAGAGAGAGCAGTTCCTGCAATTCCTCATTTTCAGCCACACCGCTGTTACGTTCAGCAACGTGAACGACACCGGCGTCGCGCAAAGTCTCAAGGAAACGATTGTACTCCTTGTAGTAGACAAGCATTGTCAGTTTATTCATCTTACTTATCATACTGCAACCTCCTCTCTCTGCTCTAACAACGATTTTAGAATCTTCTGCGACGACTTTGACAGATTCTCCTCGTCCTCCATAAAGCGTTTAATTTTACGTATAGCATCCTGATAGCCCGGAATCTGCACCTTCTCAAAAAGATTCACCTTTTGTGTGGTTTTTTTTCGGGCTGCCTCAAGAAGCTGTAATTTTTTATTCAACAACTCGCGTCTGATAGCAGTCATAGCCATCTGTTTCAATAGTTCAATACCGTCGGCATACCATTTGGGAGAATTGAACATACTGAACGGAGCAACAATAAAGTCGGCGTGCTCCAGGACAGGGACCTGAACACCGGCCACCTTCTTGCGCTCAATCACAAGCTCTCCGGTGCGTACCAACGACGCATCGAACTCGTTCCATAGCGCAAACAAGCTACGATACTGCTCCAACTGCTTGGCATACATCTCGTCGTGCTCAGTCATTTCGGCCTTGCATCTTTTAACCTCGACACGCAGGGCACTCTCCTTATTCTTGATGATAGGAAGAGTTCTCTGACGAACCTTCAGTTGCTTTTCGAGTTGTTGAAGCGATGTCTTATTATATTGAAATGCAATCATTATGATTAGACAATTCTACTTTTACTTTTTCCAATATGTATCTACAAACTCCTGACGTATATTAACCTCCTCGGGCTTAAAGTACTCCGCAAAAAGTCCCCAGGTAGTATCGAGCATCTCTGTAGTATTCAGGTTCACGTCGATAGCCAGCAATTTGTCGGAATAATCCTTAGCAAAGGCAAGTGTACGTTTATCATAGTCTGTAAGGTCGAAACCATTCTCGAGCTTAGTCTTTGCATTTGCAGCATCGGCATACAGACGCACTGCGGCATTCATCACCTGAGGATGGTC
This sequence comes from Bacteroidaceae bacterium, assembly GCA_017546785.1. Lineage (GTDB taxonomy): Bacteria > Bacteroidota > Bacteroidia > Bacteroidales > Bacteroidaceae > HGM04593. Next base: position 16,675 of record JAFYRW010000050.1, read on the forward strand.
CTTACGAGTCTTCTTACCAGCAACAAGCTGTTTCAAACGAGAGAGTGAACGGAAGGGGTCTACGACAACCTTACCGATATCACTATCACGACGCAAGAAAAGCTGACCCTCGGTAATATAACCGGTATTATCGGGCACAGCGTGTGTAATATCACCACCCGAGAGTGTTGTCACCGCGATAATGGTTATTGAGCCTCCTGCGGGGAACTGTACCGCCTTCTCGTAAATCTTTGCAAGGTCCGAATAGAGTGAACCGGGCATTGAGTCCTTAGAAGGAATCTGGTCCATACGGTTCGACACGATAGACAAGGCATCGGCGTACATTGTCATATCGGTAAGCAACACAAGAACCTTCTGGTTCTTCTCCACTGCGAAATACTCGGCAGCAGTTAGTGCCATATCAGGGATAAGCAGACGCTCAACGGCTGGATCCTCAGTTGTATTCATAAAACAGATAATACGGTCGAGCGCACCCGCGTTAGAGAACAGATTCTTAAAGTAAAGGTAATCGTCGTTAGTCATACCCATACCGCCAAGAATAATCTTGTCAGTCTCGGCACGCATCGCCACATTCGCCATCACCTGGTTGTAAGGCTGGTCGGGGTCGGCAAAGAAAGGAATCTTCTGTCCGGTAACAAGAGTATTGTTAAGGTCGATACCCGCGATACCGGTAGCAATAAGCTCCGAGGGCTGTTTACGACGAACGGGGTTCACCGAAGGACCGCCAATCTCAACCTCTGTACCCTCGACAACAGGACCGCCGTCGATAGGGTCGCCATAAGCGTTGAAGAAACGTCCTGTAAGTTGCTCACTAACCTTGAGCGAAGGAGCCTTTCCTAAAAAAACAACCTCGGCATTTGTAGGGATACCACCGGTACCCTCGAACACCTGCAAGGTAACCTCGTCGCCCATAATCTTAACAACCTGAGCAAGTTTACCATTAACTGTAGCCAACTCATCGTAACCTACTCCGGTAGCCTTGAGCGAACAAGTAGCCTTAGTAATTGAGTTTATCTTTGTATATATTTTCTGAAATGCTTCAGTAGCCATAATTTTGTGCTGTTAAATTGTTTTACACTGATTTTTTTGTAGCCAATAACTCCTGCAATTGAGCATAGTAAGCATTGTACTTATCCGACTTGAACTCCGAATAGTTCATCTGCTTGCACAAGTTAATCACTTTTTTGAAAAAATCTGTAACCTCTTGAAAATCCTCAAAGTCGAACTCAGAGCGACAAATATCGGTTACCATACCAAGAATCTGCTGCTGACGCTCGAGCGGAGTAACCGCGTCAATCTCGTCAAAAGCATCCTGCTGCAACACAACAAAGTCTATAAGCTCAGACTTCCAGAATGTCACGTGATAATCAACAGGCACACCATCGTCACCAAGAATGTTAATCTGCTCGGCAATCTCCTTACCACGCAACAGACGTGTCTTTGCCTCATTGACCATCTCAAGCCAGCCCTCTCCGATGAGTCCGCTGATATATTTGTCAAATTCTGGATACTCTATATATTTTGAATAAGAGTCTATGGGATTCACAGCCGGATAACGTTTCTTGTCGGCACGCTCCTGCTCAAGAGCATAGAAACAACGCGCAACCTTTTTGGTATTCTCGGTAACAGGCTCCTTGAGGTTACCGCCGGCAGGCGATACAGTACCGATAAAAGTAATTGAACCAGCCTTGTCGTTATTCAACACAACATAACCCGCGCGGCTATAGAAGTTGGCAATAATAACCGAAATATCCATAGGGAAGGCATCGGGACCTGGAAGTTCCTCCATACGGTTCGACATCTCACGCAAAGCCTGTGCCCAACGCGATGTCGAGTCAGCCATAAGCAATACTCTCAATCCCATTGCACGATAATACTCGGCAATTGTCATAGCAGTATACACCGACGCCTCACGGGCTGCAACGGGCATATTAGATGTATTTGCAATAATAATTGTACGCTCCATAAGCTTGCGGCCTGTGTGGGGGTCTACAAGTTCGGGGAACTCGGTAAAAATCTCCACGACCTCATTGGCACGCTCACCACAAGCAGCGATAATCACAATATCAGCCTCTGCCTGCTTAGAAATAGCGTGCTGCAGCACAGTCTTTCCTGTACCGAAGGGGCCAGGGATAAATCCTGTACCACCCTCAACGATAGGGTTAAGAGTATCAATTGTTCTGACGCCTGTCTCAAGCAATTTAAAGGGACGGGGTTTCTCCTTATAATCCTCCATAGCCACACGCACAGGCCATTTCTGAATCATATTTATCTCTTTCTCCTCGCCACTCTCGCTCACAATCACAGCAACGGTGTCTGTAATACGATATTCACCCTCGGCTACAATCGTTTTTACAGTCCACTCACCCTCCAATCCAAAGGGAGCCATAATCTTCAAAGGCTGATGGTTCTCCTCTACACTACCCAACCAGGCAGCAGCGGTAACCTTGTCACCCTTCTTTACCAACGGAGAGAAATTCCATACTCTCTCCTCGTCAAGAGGATTGGTGTAATCACCGCGTTTGAGGAACACACCCTCCATTTTGTCAAGGTCATTCTGTAGTCCGTCGTAGTTCTTGGACAACATACCGGGAGCCAAAGAAACCTCCAACATATGTCCTGTAAACTCCGCCTCTTCGCCAATTTTCAGACGTCGAGTACTCTCGAATACCTGCACGTACACTTTTGCACCGTTTATCTTAATGACCTCAGCCATCAAACGATCACCACCGGTCTTAATATAGCAAATCTCATTCTGCGCAACGGGGCCATCAACAGCCAGCAGAACCATATTCGCAATTACTCCGGTTACTTTTCCTTTTGTCGCCATATATTATATTATTTATTTTTCAGATAGTTATTATGCCAATACAGCACCACTTTTGAGTCCCTCTATCAGCTCATTGTACTTTTGCATACCTTTAGTCTCGTCAAGCAAAGACCAACGTGCAATAATATCGAGTTTCTGCAAGAACACGAATAATCTCTCAACAGTAAAATAGTTGAATACAGAATTATCCTCAAGCCATTTCCAACGCAACTCATCGAGCATATGCTCACGCTCTCTAAAGTCGTCATTCTCGCTTAGTCGCACCACGCTGTCGAAATAATCGAGCGAGTTTCCCAATCCAAAATCTCTCGCACCCGATGTACGCAAAGACTCGGCAACCTCATTATCACCTATCACACACTCGGCTACATTCATTTTATATTTTCGCGCAAGCAATGCAACAAGGATATTGTTCATATTAAGATTATATTCGAACCAGGCAGCAACAAAGCCGTTAGAGCTTTTGGTTGCATAATCGAAATAATATCTACTCAACACATCGGACCATATGATATCCTCGCGAGCCTCATTTTCGAAATAGTAGGCAAGGAAATCATACATATACAACGGTATCTCATTTTTACGAGAATCGCCCTCTTTTACCGAACCGATAATATCAACAAGTTCCTCAAGCGAGAAACAGCCTTTGCGCGACAGTTCAATATCATTCCCCTCGCTTAGCACACGAAGCATATTCTCGTTGTCCCAAGCATAAAAGAATGTATCGATGCAATGTGAATCCTCTTTCGACAATTCAGGATAAATATCCTCTCTGAATCGTTCAATAGAGAAATTACATTTACCGCCATCAAAGTCCACGTCGGGCAGTCCGGCTACAAGGCAATAATAATTGCTCATCTAATTATCAGAATAAAAGTTCAACCATTTGAGGACGGAGGAAAGATTTCAAGAAAGACTCAAACTCAGCCTCTCCGAAATTAACCTTGTAAGAACCATCGGCAGGAGAAATAGAGAACGAAGATTTAAGACCATTAACCTGCTTAATCTCAACACCTTTATCCAAAAGAGCCTTTGCCTTTGTTGCAAAATATTTCTTAAGTTCCTCGGCCTCTGATGTAGAAATTACAAGAGGTTCGTCGGCACTCCAACGCTCCGCAATTTTCACTACAATATTTTTTAGGGAATCGCCACTCAAAGCCTCTTTTACAGCAGCCTTTACAACAGCATCTGTAACCAAAGAAGCAGTCTCCGACTTAAGGGCACCCAAAGCCTGCGCAGCATAAAGTTTCAATTCCGACTGAGTATTTGCCTTCAACTCATCGGCACTACGGCGAGCCTTCTCAATAATATCATCAGCACCACTCTGTGCCTCTTTGAGAATATTCTCAGCTTTTGCCTGTGCCTCGGCAATTATACGCTCAGCCTCGGCATTACCTCTCTCTACTCCCTCGTTGTAAATTTTCTCGGTAAGTTCTTGAATTTTATTTTCCATTAGAAATATATAGATTATAATTTATCATTCACTCCTAAGCAGGCTGTCGTCTCCCTAAAATCAACCGCAAATTAAGCCTAATAATCAATTTTGCAAAATTAGTCAATAAATTCCTAATTATAAGCCTATTTGTTATAAAAATATCAACCGATAAAAACAAATACTATATATACAAAAAAAGACAGCCGCTTTTCACAAAGCAACTGTCCCACATTTACTAAACAACTAAGAAAAACTATATTATCATAACAGATAATGATACCTTATAGGTTACAATACCTATAGTGCATTGCAAATATAAACGATAAACATCAATAAACCAAAAAATAACAATAAAAATAGCATTAAAACACACAAAAATCTATAAACCATTTATTTTTAACAACATAAAGACTACAAGGATGAACAATGCAAGGGCTTTCAACACAATTTACGGCCAGCAATCAATCTACATAATCCCTCAACATTATACGCATACGCAAACGCGCAATATGTATCCTATTCTTAATTGTACTCAATGGCAAATTCAATTTATCGGCAATCTCAATATATCTATAGCCGTTTATAAACATTTTAAGAGGCAACGAGTAATCAACGGGCAACATTTCAAGAACATCGTTAGTATCCTTGTATAACGAAACACTATCGCACTCGTTAGGTATAAGTTCCTGCAAAGCAATATAATCCCAAGCAAAATCGTGCTTTTCTATATATTTCATCTCAATCCCCTTCTTACGAATAGAATTCAGGAACGTGTTACGCATAACAGTATAACACCACGCCTTGAAATTACAATCGTTGGAGTACAGCTCCACATTCGTCAGAATTTTCAGAATACTCTCTTGCAAAAGATCCGATGCATCCTCAGCATTATTATTTACCAACTTTTGAGCGAATCTATATAAGTCCGGCTCAATTTTCAACAATTCCTCCTCAATTATAAAATTCATAGTCTTAAGATTCATTCAACCCTCTTAATCTATAAACACCTATAGCAGCCCTTTTGTTTAAAGAAAAGCCAAAAAAACACAACTTTTTTCTATTTTTTTGAAATTATGCCATCGGACAATACAGAAATCACAAATTCATCAATAACGGAAAGCTCATTTTAACAAATATAAGTTACAAAACTAGCGAATAAAAGCATACAGACAATAAAGTTTATATTTTATACAAAATTTAAACTTTCGGCAGCAAAGCATAAAAAGCAATCGCAATCGAAACTCTCTCGAAAAAAAGTGGCGATGACCTACTCTCCCACAACTAAATGCAGCAGCAGCGGCGCTCCAATGGTAAATAAGGTGCTTAACTTCTCGTGGGAAGGGTGGGTCCCCAACGCTGGCAATCGAATAATATATATAAAAAAAGAAGAGCCTTAGTATTAACCAAAGCTCTTCTGAAAAAAAAGTGGC
>JAFYRW010000051.1 GCA_017546785.1 Bacteroidaceae bacterium
CACCATCGTGCACCTCACCAATTTTGTGAGAAAGACCGGTGTAGAACAAAATACGCTCCGATGTAGTAGTCTTACCAGCATCGATGTGAGCACTAATACCGATATTACGGGTAAATTGTAGTTCGTTTGCCATTTTCTTAAACTGTTACTTTGATTAGAAACGGAAGTGTGCAAAAGCACGGTTAGCCTCAGCCATACGGTGCATATCCTCTTTACGCTTGAATGCACCACCCTGATTGTTGTATGCATCCATAATCTCTGAGCAAAGTCTCTCTGACATAGACTTACCGCCACGCTTGCGAGCGAAAAGAATCATATTCTTCATAGATATTGACTCTTTGCGGTCTGCACGAATCTCGGTAGGAACCTGGAATGTAGCACCACCGATACGGCGAGATTTAACCTCTACTTTGGGAATAACGTTCTCGAGAGCCTGTTTCCAGATTTCGAGGGGAGTCTTCTCCTCATTCTTCATTTTGTTACCGAGGAGCTCAAGAGCACCATAGAAAATAGTGTAAGAGACGTTTTTCTTTCCGTCATACATCAAATGGTTTACGAACTTAGATACCATCTGATCATTGTAAACGGGGTCCGGAAGGACCTGACGTTTTTTTGGTTTTGCTTTTCTCATTTTGAAAATTTAATTTTGTTTGGGGCTGCGTTATTGCAATTCTTCAACGTCTCCACCGAGACATTTACTCAACCTTTATAACTTTCCAAAAACCAAACTGTTATTTTAATATTTGTGGAGCTGCATTCCTTAATTTTAACGAGCTGGAACTCTCCGCCGCAAGCTCAGACAGGCTTTTGATTATTTCTTAGCCTTAGGACGTTTAGCACCGTATTTAGAACGACGCTGTGTACGGTTAGCAACACCAGCTGTATCCAATGTACCACGAACGATGTGATAACGTACACCAGGGAGGTCTTTAACACGACCACCACGTACTAACACGATTGAGTGCTCCTGAAGGTTATGACCCTCACCGGGAATGTAAGAGTTTACCTCCTTCTGGTTCGTCAAGCGAACACGAGCAACCTTTCTCATAGCAGAGTTAGGTTTCTTGGGAGTAGTTGTGTACACACGTACACAAACACCACGACGCTGAGGACAATTGTCGAGCGCAGGTGACTTACTCTTCTCAACCATAACCTCTCTGCCTTTTCTTACTAATTGCTGAATTGTAGGCATAATGATTAATTTTTAGTTATTATATTGTATTTTAAATATTTTCAACACAAGTTTGCACTTTCGCGCATTTTGGCTTGCAAAGATAGATATTATTTTCGAAACAAAAAAGAGTTTAATGTTTTTTTCTCTATTTTCTGAATTAAAATAAATTACACTTTCCTATTGACAGATAAAAGAATAGAAAAAACTGGCGACGCAAAAGGGAACATCCCGCAGAAAAACAAAAAAGACATTTTATCACAAACTCCGCTTTTTATTTACCCATTGCATATTATTTGGAGAAAAACACTAAAAAATTGTCAAAAGAGCAACAGTGCATAAAGGATAATTAGCACAGGTACCACCAGAAATTATAAGATTACACAGCTAACAGTTAAACTTTGTTAATAAACAAAATTCTATCAATACCAATAATTATATTTGTCATTGTTCATTAGCCAAACGAGCTAAAAAAGGGGATATTTACACCTTATTATATATTATATGCTAAACAACAAACTATTATTATCGGTTGTGCTATCTGTTTTATCATTAAGCACAATGGCGAGCGACTATCTAAGCGTCAAGTTCACTCGCACAGGAACAACATCATCGAGCATAACAGCAAGAGTACTCGACAGTAACGGACAGGCTGTAGAGGGTGCAACAGCAACAATTGCGTCGAACATTGACCTTAAAGGCAGTGCCGGAGCTATAAATGAGTCTATTCTTTGCCCAAATGCCAATGCAAATTCTAATCCCAACATTGAGTTCACACTGACGTTGAACGGCGTTGCAAGCGATTTTCAGTTCAACACCATTGGAATGGATATACACGCGCTCAACGGCGGCAACAGCTATCAGGACCCTGCCGACGGAGTAACCCGCCATTGGAATATCTCGGCGAGTGTCAATTCACAGCAGTTCGGCGCGCTCAGCGACATTGACATTGCCGCAGGAGTGGGAGCATCGGGTGCTGTACACAAAGTATGGGACATAACAAGTGGCACAACATTCAAAGGCAGCGACAATCCCACTATAAAGATTGCCGTAACAAAAGGCACCACTAACCTCGGATGCTTCTTTGGACTATCCGAGATAAGACTGAGCAAATCCGACGCTGTTGTACCCGAGCCTGAACCCGAAGCTCCAGAGGTCAATACAGGAGGCGGTAAAATATATAATCTCACTTGGCAGAATGCAGGCATCGACTACATTACCGAGGATGACAACAACAAGCTTTATGTAGACAGATACGACACTACCAAACGTCAATTCTGGGAGTTTATCCCCACAGAGAACGAGGGTTGCTTCTACATAAGAAACACAGCCACAGGCCGCTATATTGGCAGTTGTAATCAGACGGCAAGCTCTGCGTCAAAGATATACACGACAACAAAGCCTGTAGAATATTACGTAGGAAAGAGTGCATCGACAACAGGCCTTAACGCAAATTGCGTGTGGTTCTCATCGACCGACTGCAACAACTACAACAAGGAGAGTGCCGAACCTTTCGCCCTTAACAAGGACGGAGCATCGAGCGACGTAATCACTTGGTACGCAGGAACAAGCAAAGTTGGCTCTTATTGGAAAATGGCAGAGACCGAGGACCTTTACGAAATTAAGGTCTTTGCATCGAGCAGCACAATAGGTTCTATCGAGTGCAGCTACAACATACAGGGCATCAGCGGCAAGAATGTCTCGCTGACAACAAACGGCGTCGAAATGTCAGAGCCCGATATATTCAACGACAATCAGGAGTGGTATTTTGTCGGCACAAACAACAAAAGCGGCTGGCAGATACTGTCGTGCACCGAACTGACGACTGCCATAGGATTAAAGGATGGCAAAGTAACGGCAAGCGAGGATACATCGACAAAGTGGCAGGTGAGCGATAGCAAGCAGCAGAAGGGTTATTTCTACTTTACCAGCGGTGGCAGCACTCTAAAGATTGAGGGCGACAGCCTCTTCAAGTTCAACCAGTTGCGCAGCCGCCTATCGCGCGACCTACAGATTTACAACAACCCCTGCGGAGTAGCTAAGGACAATTACGCTACACGAATCACCGTCTCAGGCAACGGAGCGGCAAGTAGCATCCTGTACGAGGCAAAAGCAAAGCCCGCAAGCTGGCACATACTATACAGCAAAAGCAAGGCTATTATCGGCACAGGCAAAGAACTGTCGATAGAGGTTACACTCTCAAAGAGCGCAGCAAACGACCTAAAGGCATACGTCTATTTCGACTGGAACTGCGACGGCATATTCGAGACAACCGAGGAGCTTGACATCGACGGCAGCAAATGCAGCGCAAAGACAACTGTTCCATCGTGGGCCGAGAGCAAGAAGAGCCGTATGCGCATAAGAATAAATCAGAGCGGACTCGACCTTGCCGAGGATGATGTAGAGGGCTTTGTATACGACTTTAATATGATTGTAAACAATAATGCGACAACAGCCATCGTCGAGGCAATAGAAGAGGAAGAGGGAATAAGCATCGAGCAGCAGGGAGAGTGGATTACCGCTACAGGCTGTAGAGAAACAGCATCGATGCACCTATACTCTACCGATGCAACGCTCATAGGCAGAAGCAGCACAAACAGCATATATGTAGGTAATCTCAACTGCGGCATATACATTGTAAAGGTACAGACTGCCGACAGCAGCAATAGTGCAAAATTCCTACTAAAGAAATAAAATCAAAGAACCATTAAAGACTAAAATATGAATAACAACAAATTATTACTATTCGGTTGCGGACTATTAGCATCGGCCACAGCGCAGGCACAGGAGGCTCAGAAGCCCAATATTATATATATTATGTGCGACGACCTCGGATACGCCGATGTAGGCTGCTACGGTCAGCAATACATAAGCACCCCCAACCTCGACAGAATGGCAGCCGAGGGAATGCAATTCACACAGGCCTATGCGGGAAGCCCCGTAAGTGCCCCCTCGCGTGCATCTTTTATGACAGGACAGCACACTGGACACACACACGTCAGAGGCAACAAGGAGTACCGATTCGGTTCAATAACATACGGCAAGACCACCGACCCCACAGCAACAGGCCAGGAGCCATACGACACAGCACACGTCATACTCCCCGAGATTATGAAGGCCAACGGCTACAATACCGGAATGTTCGGTAAATGGGCGGGAGGATACGAAGGCTCTATATCAACCCCCGACAAGCGAGGCATCGACGAATATTACGGCTTTATGTGTCAGTTCCAGGCGCACCTCTACTACCCTAACTTCCTGAACTCATACAGCAGGGCCGCAGGAGACACAGAGGTTACCCGCGATATTCTGGAGAACAATATAGAGTATCAGATGCACGGCGACGACTACAAGAACCGCAAGGACTATTCGGCCGACATCATACACAACAAAGCAATGGCGTGGATTGACAAGCAGACAGCCGACACTCCGTTCTTTGGAATATTCACATACACACTGCCCCACGCCGAGCTTGCACAGCCCGAGGATTCAATCTTCAAGGCCTATCAAGGAACATTCTGCACCGAGAAGACATTCGGCGGCGATGCTCCCTCGCGCTATAACCCCACAAACTGCGCACACCAGCAGTTTGCAGCAATGGTCACACGTCTCGACGCATACGTAGGCGAGGTACTCGACAAGCTTAAGAGCAAAGGATTCGACAAGAACACCCTTGTAATATTCACAAGCGACAATGGCCCGCACACCGAGGGCGGCGGCGATCCCGAATATTTCAATACCGAGAAATTGCTCGACGGCACCAAACGTTCGACAAAGGAGGGCGGTATACGCGTTCCCTTCATTGCTTGGTGGCCAGGTACAGTAGAGGCAGGCAATGTAAACGACCATCAGCTGGCATTCTACGACCTTATGCCTACATTCTGCGACCTTGCAGGAATTGACAACTACATTGAGAAATACAGCAACCCCCGACTCGCTAACGACTATTTCGACGGTCTATCATTTGCCCCTACATTGACAGGCAACGGCGAGCAGAAGAAGCACGATTTTCTCTATTGGGAGTTCCACGAGACAAATATGATGGCTGTCCGCGTAGACGACTGGAAGCTTGTTGTAAAGGATGGCAACTGCAGCCTGTACGACCTTTCGACCGACCTTCACGAGGACAACAATATTGCATCGCAGCACCCCGACATTGTCAATAATATGAAGGATATCATAAAGAGAGAGCACACCAACAGCTCACTCTTCCAGGTAACACTGCCCAAATAAGAAGGCTGTACAGCAACAAAAAAGAGAAAGAGCGGCAATTGCCGCTCTTTCTCTTTTTTGTTGCTGTA
>JAFYRW010000052.1 GCA_017546785.1 Bacteroidaceae bacterium
AACATAATATCTATTATCATTCAATTATAGCAAAATATTTCGTAAACCCATCTAAAGTGACATTTTTCTTTAGTAATTATCTATTTAAGAGATAAAATTATGATAAAGATTAAAATATCTCTCTATTTTTTAATACATTTGCAACTGCAAAAAAAATTAGAAAGAATATGCCAAATTTATCGGAACGCGCAATACTTATGCCATCATCGCCAATCAGAAAGTTGGCGCCATTTGCTAATGCAGCAAAAGCACGTGGCATTCACGTATATCATTTGAATATCGGACAGCCCGACCTTGAATCTCCCAAAGAAGCAATCGAAGCTATCAGAAATTTCGATAGCAAGATTCTCGAATATTCTCCCAGCGACGGTTTCTTGTCGTTACGCGAGAAACTCGTAGGATACTACGACCAATATCAGATTAAGCTCAAAGCCGACGATATTATTGTAACAACCGGTGGTTCCGAGGCTGTTCTTTTCGCATTTATGTCGTGCCTCAATCCCGGAGACGAAATTATTGTTCCCGAACCTGCATACGCCAACTATATGGCCTTTGCAATCTCGGCCGGCGCAGTAATACGTCCCATCCGTTCAACTATCGAGGAGTCATTTGCATTGCCACCTATGGAGCGATTCGAGGAGCTCATCAACGAGCGCACACGAGGCATACTCATCTGTAACCCCAACAACCCTACCGGTTATCTCTACACACGAAAAGAGATGAACCGCATACGCGACCTTGTAAAGAAACACGACCTTTTCCTCTTCTCCGACGAGGTTTATCGTGAATTCATCTACACAGGCTCACCCTATATCTCGGCGTGCCACCTCGAGGGAATCGAAGAAAATGTTGTTCTAATCGACTCTGTTTCAAAGAGATACTCAGGTTGCGGATTAAGAATAGGAGCGCTTATAACAAAGAACAAGACTCTGCGTCAAGCAGTTATGAAATTCTGTCAGGCACGTCTGAGCCCTCCTCTTTTGGGACAAGTAGCAGCAGAGGCAGCAATTGACGCACCACGTTCATACGCAATAAACACATACGAGAAATATATCGAGCGTCGCAACTGCCTTATCGACGAGCTCAACAAATTGCCCGGAGTGTACTCCCCTATTCCAATGGGTGCATTTTACACAGTGGCTCGCCTACCCATCGACGATTGCGATAAATTCTGCGAATGGTGCTTGTCGGAGTTTGAGTATGAGGGAGAGACTATTATGTTGGCTCCAGCATCGGGATTCTATTCCGAGGAGGGTTACGGAAAGAACGAGGTCCGTATAGCCTACGCACTCGACAAGAAAGACCTTAAACGCGCAGTATTCCTTTTGGGAAAAGCTCTCGAGCAGTACCCCGGACGTGTAGAGGAATAATCCTCTATTTTTACTAAAAAATTTAATCCATACATAAAAATAACGACCGTTCTTTCGAGCGGTCGTTATTTTTATGTTTACTATTTTATTATTCCTCCATAAGTTTCTCAATCTCAGCCAACTTATCGTCCATCTGTAGACCATAGTAGCAGTTAGCAAGACCGTTCAACCAAATGTTCTTTCTGTCGGGAGCAAGCTCGCGCACCTTCTCCATAAGAGGCAAAGCCTTGCTGTAATACTCTTTAAGAACCTCTCTGTCCTTCTTAAGCTTTGCTCTATCGGTGATTTTTGTAGAAGACTGGCTGTTGCTATAATCCTGTGCCTGTTTCAAATAGCAGAGAGCCTGGTTGTTGTAAGCCTCTACATAGTCGGGCTTAAGCTCAATAGCCTTCTTGTAGCACTCAACAGCAACGTCGTAATTGTCGCGCTGGTGGAAAATATAACCCTTAACATAGTAGAAAAGAGCGTTAGAAGGATTGTTTGCAATCATCTCATCCATAAATGCAACCAACTCATCCTGCATACCTCTGCTATCGTAATACTGAATAAGGTTATTCTGGAAAATCTCGTTTCCGGGGAACTCTTTCACACCCTCTTTGAGAGTTGCCAACCAAGCAACAGTATCACCGACAGCATTCAAAGCACGAACCTTGTAGTCGTAGTAAAGCTCTACACGCTCGGGGTCCTCTTTGAGTTTCTCTACATACTGCAATACAAAAGGATAATCCTCAACCATCAAGCCACACATTGTAGCATTGAAAGCAGCATCCTTAAGAATCTCTGTATCCTGCTCGTTGTTAAGAACATCGCTCAAAGACTCAATACCCTTAAGATCGGCAAACTTTGCAAAATATTTTGCTGCAGCAGCGTAATTGTCCTCTGAATAATAGTAGATACCACCATTATAGAGAATGTAACGGCACTCAGCTCTCATAGCCTTAATCTCGTCGGTATATTTAGGAGCAACCTTACCCTTTGCATTAGGCTGCTGGTCAAGCTCGCTGCAGCGTGCAAGGTCGTCATAAATCTCATATACATTCTTATATAGCTTCTCTGCGTCGAAAGGCTGCTTCATATAGTTGAGATTGTTCTCAGTGTCAATAACAGCCTTCTTTGCAGTCACAAGAACATACCATACATAAACATTATTGTTCACAAGCTCGCTCTTGATAGGAGTCTTCATCATTGCCAAAGCACTCGAAGGATCGTTAAGAATCTGATTCTCTGCATTTTTAACAACACCCATCAATGCCTTAATCTGCTTCTTCTGAGCTTTGAGTTCCTCTTTTGACAATTCCTGTCCGAAAGCTATCGCTACGGACAACATCAATGTAATTGATAATAATAATTTTTTCATAATACTATTTATTATTCTATTATGTGTTATTTGGACGTTTCGCAAATATATATTTTTTATTTAATTAAAGTCCGTTTTATAACAAATTTTATACTTTTATTCGTTTACAGGCTCCTGAGACTCGGTATTCTCGACAGAAGCATTCTCTTCCGAAACAACCTCTGCGTCGATACTCTCCTCTTTTGTAACCTTGCAAACAGAACCTATACAGTCGTTCTTCTTGCCGAGATTTATCACTTTTACCCCCTGTGTAGCACGACCCTGAACGGGAACCTGCTCTACTCCGGTGCGTATTGTAATACCCGACTTATTGATAATCATAAGATCGTTGTCGTCGTTTACATCCATAATAGCAACAAGAGCACCGGTCTTTTCGGTTACCTGAAGAGTCTTGACTCCCTTACAGCCACGGCCGACAGTAGGATAATCATCGCTCTTAGAGCGCTTACCGTAACCCTGTTCCGAGAGGACAAGCAGTGTATGCTCCTTATCATCCTCCTTAGGTATTATTACCATTCCTACAATCTCATCATTCTCGTCGAGAGTCATACCCTTGACACCGCTTGCAGTACGTCCCATTGCGCGAACTGTTGTCTCACAGAAACGAACCGCACGACCATTTCTGTTGGCAAGAATAATATCGCTGTTACCATCGGTAAGTGCAACCGAAACTACTCTGTCGTCATCGTGTATCGATATTGCGATAATACCGTTAGCACGGGGACGAGAATACTGCTCAAGCGATGTCTTCTTAATTACACCGTTCTTTGTACAGAATATAAGATTGTGATTCTCAATGAAATTCTTGTCGGCAAGAGTCTTGACGCGAACAAAAGCATTCACAGCATCGTCGGGAGCAATATTCAGCATATTCTGAATAGCTCGTCCCTTAGAGTTCTTGTTACCCTCGGGAATCTCATATACCTTCAACCAATAGCACTTACCGAACTGAGTAAAGAACAGCATAGTATTGTGCATTGTAGCGGTATATATATACTCTATAAAATCGGAGTCGCGAGTATCGCTACCCTTTGAGCCTACTCCGCCACGATTCTGACTGCGATACTCGGCAAGAGGCGTACGTTTAATATAACCCATATGAGAGATTGTGATAACCATCTCATCGTCGGCATAGAAGTCCTCGGGATTAAAGTCCTCAGAAGCAGTATAGTCGATACGGCAACGACGCTTGTCACCATATTTCTCCTTAACCTCTGTAAGCTCATCCTTTATAACCTGCTTACACAATTCGTCGTTTGTAAGAATCTCGTTGTAGTATGCAATCTTACGCTGCAGCTCATCGAATTCAGCGTGAAGCTTATCCTGCTGTATGCCGGTCAATTGTCCCAGACGCATATCAACAATGGCAGTAGCCTGAATCTCGCTCAATGCGAAACGCTCCATAAGAGCCGCTCTTGCATCGGCGGGCGATTTTGCAGCCTTTATAATGCGTACAACCTCGTCGATATTGTCCGACGCAATAATAAGACCTTCTATAATATGGGCACGCTCCTGAGCCTTACGCAATTCAAACTTTGTACGGCGTATAACAACATCGTGTCTGTGATCGACAAAGTTACCTATGCACTCTTTGAGAGTAAGAAGTTTGGGACGACGGCCGCCATTTACAAGAGCAATGCAGTTCACGCTGTAAGATGTCTGCAAAGCACTCATCTTGTATAGCTTGTTCAGAATAACGTTAGCATTGGCATCGCGTTTAACATCGATAACAATGCGCATACCCGACTGGTCACTTTCGTCGTTGATATTTGAGATACCCTCAATTCTCTTCTCATTGACCATTGAGGCAATATCCTTTATAAGCTCCTCCTTATTTACATTATAGGGAATTGCAGTAACCACAATCTTCTCGTGGGTAGCACCAGTCTCAATCTCGGCAACAGCGCGCATAATCACACGTCCGCGACCGGTCTCATAAGCCTCGCGCACACCGTTCAATCCAAAGATATCGCAACCGGTGGGGAAATCGGGAGCCTTAACGTGCTCCATAAGACCGTCGGTGTCAATATCGGGATTATCAATATAGGCAATACAAGCATCTATTACCTCGCTCAGATTGTGTGTGGGGATATTTGTAGCCATACCAACCGCAATACCCGACGAACCATTCACCAAAAGGTTGGGAATACGTGTGGGAAGCACAGTAGGCTCCTCAAACTCGTCGTTGTAGTTAGGCTGAAAATCCACAGTCTCCTTGTAAAGATCCTCGGCCATCTCCTCACCAATCTTTTTAAGACGCGCCTCGGTGTAACGCATCGCAGCAGGAGAGTCACCATCGATAGAACCGAAGTTACCCTGACCGTCGATAAGAGGATAGCGCATAATCCAATCCTGCGCCATACGCACGAGTGCACCATACACCGAAGAGTCTCCGTGAGGATGATACTTACCGAGAACATCTCCGACCGTACGCGCAGACTTTTTGAATGGCTTGTCCGATGTATTTCCTAATTCCATCATACCGTAAAGGATACGACGCTGCACAGGCTTCAAACCATCGCGGACATCGGGCAATGCACGCGCAACAATCACCGACATTGAGTAGTCGATGTATGCTTTGCGCATCTCATCCTCCACATTGATTTTTAAAATTCTGTCATTCTCAATCATCTGATATTTTTTTATAATTTAGTTAATATTTTCCTTGCCGACAAACGTGCCGGACACGATTGTAAAACATTGCTAAATTACATAAAAAAGAGCAGACAAACAAGCATTATTTCTCAAAAAACGCCCTTATTAGCCCATAAAAAGCCGTCTAAGAGGAGAACGCTTTAAAAGCGGCTATTCCGCAAGCTCCCAGCCACGCTCAATTTGCGATAAAACAGCCTCTGCGCCATTTTCCATAAAAGACATTGCCGCGACAATAGAAATCATCTGCTCCTTATTGTCAATATCAGGCTCAAAAGCCTCGGAAAAACCGGTGCGCCTACACACACATTTTATATAAGCCTCGGTATCATTCTCCACAGGCGGCGCCCAGCGCTCTATCCAAGCACGCAAGGTTCGCTGCCTATGCTTGCGACAATAGTTCCTCAAAGTTATTATCGCCGCCCTATAACCCCATTCGGGAGCAATAAAGCAGAAGAACGAATTATCGGATTGCTCTTTCGACAACCACTCCCATTTTGTAGCATTACGTCTGATATTCAGCGGATTATTATTCCTTAAGCCTCTTGAGATTTTCATTTTTTTAAGCAAAAGTAATTTTCGTACCAAATATCGCAGTTGCAGGATTATAAAAACGATTAAGAAATTTATAACAGACAAAAAGCAGTATAACAAAATAAAAATCCTAAATTTGCAAAAAATATATAGACAAGAAATTCTCTATAGCAAGAGCCGTACAATAAACAAAAATCAATTTACAAAATTATATTACCTATGCGAGTTGATATTCTTACAACGTTTCCCGAGATGATGGAAAGCTTTTTCAACACCTCAATTTTAGGACGCTCACAACGACACGGATACACCGAAATTCATTTACACAATTTACGAGATTATACAAATGATAAGCACCGCAGAACCGATGATTATCCTTTTGGTGGCTGCGCAGGCCTTGTTATGAAAATAGAGCCCATTGACCGCTGTATATCCGAGCTAAAGTCCCAAAGACACTACGATGAGGTCATTTATACTTCTCCCGACGGTCAGGTTTTTGACCAGCCTATGGCAAACAACCTCTCAATGGCGCAGAATCTCATATTTTTATGCGGTCACTACAAAGGAATAGACCATAGAATACGCGAACATCTGATTACCAAAGAGATAAGCATAGGAGACTATGTTCTAACAGGCGGCGAATTGGCAGTATCAGTAATATGCGATGCTGTCATTCGCCTTATTCCAGGCGTTATTTCCGACGAAACATCAGCACTCTCTGACTCTTTTCAAGATAATCTTCTCGCTCCTCCCGTATACACACGCCCGGCCGAGTATAACGGATGGAAAGTACCCGATATTCTACTCTCGGGACACGAGGCAAAAATACGTCAATGGGAGTTTGAGCAGTCACTCGAGAGAACAAAAAGACTGCGCCCCGACCTTTTGAAATAAAAGTAATTAAATTTTACACAATTTACAATATTACATTTGTAAACAGGTATAAAAAAGAGCGAATCATTGATTCGCTCTTTTTTATTGTAACTAATATAAATTTACACCTGCAAGGCACCTATAAGTTCATCAACAGAACTCATATTGTGTCTCACAAGATAATCCTCAATATAATCTACAATCTCACCAGTTACGGCAGGATTCATAAAGTTGGCTGTTCCAACCTCTATTGCACTCGCTCCGGCCAACAGGAACTCAACAGCGTCGCGACCATTGGTAATACCACCTATTCCTACAACAGGAACCTTAACGGCCTTTGCAACCTGCCACACCATACGCAACGCAATAGGCTTAACAGCAGGACCACTCATTCCACCGGTAATAGTAGAAAGCACAGGACGGCGTTTCTCCGAATCGATAGCCATTCCGAGCAAGGTATTTATAAGTGACACACTATCGGCGCCGGCACCCTCTACAGCGCGCGCAATCTCTGTAATATCGGTTACGTTGGGCGACAATTTAACAATCAGAGTCTTGTCGTAAGCCTTACGCACAGCAGCAACAACCTCTGCAGCCGACTGAGGCTGCACACCAAACGCCATACCTCCCTGCTTTACATTGGGACAAGAGATGTTAAGCTCAATCGCAGGAATCTTATCGAGAGCATTTACCTTTTCAGCACAAGCCACATAATCTTCAATACAAGCTCCCGAAACATTCACAATAACATTTGTATCAAGATCCTTAAGCTGAGGATATATATTCTCGGCAAAATAGTCTACGCCCTTATTCTGCAAGCCTACAGCATTAAGCATACCCATAGGAGTCTCTGCGCTGCGCGGATAAGGATTACCCTCACGATGATTCAAGGTAGTACCTTTTACAATAAAGCCTCCTAATTTATTAAGGTCTACAAAATCGGCAAACTCCAATCCGTAACCAAATGTACCCGAAGCTGTGAGTACCGGATTCTTCAAATTCAATCCGCCTATTTTAACGTCAGTCTTTACCATTTTAGTTCATCTATTGAAAATACAGGACCATCAGTACAAACACATCTATTTCCGCTTGTCGTATCCTCTACACAGCAGAGGCAGGCACCGAGACCACAAGCCATCTTATTTTCGAGCGACGCCTCGCAGGGAATAGAATTTTCGCGGGCATACTTTGCCACCGCCATCATCATTGGCTTAGGACCGCAAGTATAAATATAATCGAACTTCTCTTTCAACAGCGAGTGATTGGTAACATAGCCCTTTTCGCCAAGCGAACCATCCTCTGTTGTATACTCAACGCGGCCGAGAGCCTCAAATTCGTCTCTGCGATAAAGGTCTTTGGCAGCACGGGCACCGATGAGTATCGCAAAATCCTGTCCAATTCTCTTGAGCTCCTGAGCAAGGCCATACAACGGCGCAGAGCCTACGCCTCCACCAACAAGAAGCACGCGGGCACTCTTATCCTCGAGTATGGTAAAACCGTTGCCCAAAGGCAGCAACACATTCACTTTGTCGCCCTCCGAAAGAGAACCCAGCCAACGTGTACCGTCGCCAACTACCTGCACCAGAAAACCTATTTCATTTTTCTCTGCATCGAAAGAATGGATAGAGATTGGACGACGCAACAGCACCGACGGCGTCTCATCTACGCGCAACTCGGCAAACTGTCCGGGACGACACGCAGGAAGAGCCTCGTCAGAAGTCATCACAAGCAGCACACACGTCTCATTCAGACGCTCTACTTTATTTATCCTTAAGTCTACAAGATGTTTTTTCATAGTTTAATGAATTCCTGTTTTTATTATCGCTCGCTAAGATAAAACTTTTAGAAACTATATACAAATAAAAAAGGCGCATATTGCGCCAATTTTATTTTTCAGGGAAAAGAGTCTCATAAGTACCGTCGGAGTAGAATATCCTTATCTCCTTAATATATTTGTCGCTCGCCGGCTGAATATTGCGCACATTCGTCGCACGACGCGGCTGTTTAGGCTGCTGAACGGCTGTTTTTTGCGGCACAACGCTCTTCAGCTGCGGCTGATAAGGCTTTTTAGGCCCCTCTATAGGCTCGGCAACAGGCGTATCGAAAAGCATAGGCGGCTCCTCGTGTTCCTCCTTTGCAACATTCACAGCCTTAGGCGCATCACCTGTACCGTTTATAAGCCAGTCGAAAGAGGCCCCAGGAAAAGCCTTGTTTATCTTCACAACAATATCGAGACTTATTTTATTTCTACCGCTCAATATATGCGATACAGAAGCACGCTGAATGCCCACTCTGTCGGCAAACAGAGAAGGAGTCAGATTATAACATTTCATTAAAAATTCAAGTCTCTCTCGCTCATTCATTTTTTATACATTTTTGAATTTACAATATAACACCTATCAAGAGTTGTGCAAATATACAAAATTATAACAAGCAAACAAAGAACAAATAAACAAAATCACCACAACTAAAAACAACGCATAAAACAAATGTAAACAGCACAAAAGTCAATTACAAAAAACTTTTATAAACTGCTGTCCGAATGGATAAACTCAGTAAAACAGACAAAAGAAGCAGACAACAAAGAATACTTAAAAGGTTATAAATTACTATAACCAATATATATATATAATTTATTTACAACAACTTAAAAAAGACAAACTTTATAAAATATACACTTTTGGTAACACATCACCCCACAAAGTCTACTAACATTAAAGAAAAGATATATAAAATAACTATAAAAGTATTGATATTAAGCATATTAAATACAATAAAAACACATTGTATATTTTATGCATATTCAACATAAACAACCCTTGTTGATATTAACACCATTATCAACAGCCGGTATAGAACCACCACACTACCCCGCTACCAAACAGTATAATTTACAAAATAAACACCGAACAAATTACATACAAACAACACTTAAACAACAATAAGATTTACATTCATCACACAAATAATAAACACAAACACCAATGCTGTTACAATATTAAATTGCATATTTTCTAAAAAAATGGAAAAACAACAGCCCAGTACCCCAAAAATCAACATCAAGAATTTACAAAAGCTGGAAATAACGAAATAAATCTAAAATTCAGCCCTATTACACAAGCGCATTTTAAATTTTAAATTCTCAGAGGGTTAAAAACAACGTAACACAATGATAATAAATAGAATATCCCCAAAATAACAAAACAAGAAAAATATTATTCTAAGAAAAAAGATAGCAAAAGAGTACAACTCCGCAAAAAAAACAAAAAAATCCTCAAAAGAGGATTTTCACAAGCAAGCAGCCATCAATGTAGAATCTTATACAGCAACTCACGCATTATCTCACCATCGGGCAAGGCCGCACCCTCGGCACCTTTCGACTGAGCATCGGCAAGCCTTATAAGATGCAGAATCTGCAATACAGCCATTGGCTTGTAATTACGCATCGCAGTAATATAATCCTTGACACCCCACGAAGAGCGCAAGCCCAGGAACTCCGCTACTCCACGCTCGCTCTTGTCGGGAGCATAGTACGCCATCATCACATTTGAGAAGAAGCCGAACAACAGAGCTAGAGTCATCTGTATAGGATTCTTCTTTGGATTCTGCGCAAAATAATTTACTATGCGGTTAGCCTTATATATATCCTTATTTATAATAGCATTCTGAAGCTCAAAATTATTGAACTCCTTGCTTATACCAATATGCTCCTCGACAAGGTCGGGAGTAATTGTATTCACACCACCGGATAGAGCAATGCTCAATTTGTCAATTTCTCCGGCCATTCGGCTAAGGTCGGCACCAATAGATTCTGCCAGCATCTGCACAGTCTTATTATCGGCAACAAGACCATTCTCGCGCAAATACCCATTTATGAAATTGGGCAGCTGCTCATCCTTAAGCTTTTTGCTCTCAAGCACTACGCCCACACGCTCAATCTCGGCAGCAACCTTCTTGCGTTTATCCAACGAGCCGTTCTTGTGGGCAAATACAAGAACCGTCGATTCAAGAGGCATCTTAAGATAGTTTGTCAAAAGCTCGATATTCTTCATCATCTGCGCCTCCTTTACAACAACCACCTGCCTCTCGGCCATCATAGGATAGCGACGGGCCGTAGAAATAACATCCTCGATATTTGTATCAAGGCCATAAAAGACCGTAAGGTTAAACTCACGCTCAATCTCATCGAGTGCATTCTCAATAATATAGTCGGTAATCTTATCGGTGTAATAAGACTCCTCACCCATCAAATAATAGACGGGTCTATATTTTCCACTTTTAAGTTCGGCAATTATTGTTTCGTAAGTTAATTTAGCCATAGGTCTTATTTAATAGAAGCAGTTCCTTAAAAAAAGAAGAACCATAATAGTTTACAAACATAGGAAGCATAAGCAACTTTCACTATATTTGCAAGCGAATGCAAATATAGGTACAAACGAGCGAAATTTTGCGTAAACGAGTGAAAAAGTTTCACTTCATTTACAACGAATGCGAACGAAATTGGATACAATCAAGAATTGTACAAACAGACAAAAAGTAAACTTTAATTTACAGCAGCTACAACAAAAAAAATGTTCCCGTTAAATCAACCCGAATACCCCGCAAAAATCAAAGAGAAAGATGGTAAAAGAACCATTTTCGACGAATTAAGAGGTTGCTACGTTGCCCTCACCCCAGAAGAGTGGGTGAGACAAAATTTCGTGCAGATGTTACTCCACCGCTACGGCTACCCAGCCTCACTAATGGCCAACGAGTCGGCAATAGAACTGAATGGAATGATCCGCCGATGCGACACAATAGTATACGACCGCTCTTTGCGTCCGCGAATGATTGTCGAATACAAAGCCCCGACTGTAAAGATAGACAAGAAAGTCTTTGCCCAAATATCACGATACAACCTTGTGCTCAAGGTAGATTATCTTGTCATAAGCAACGGCATTCAGCATTACTGCTGCAAGATGGACTACGAGAAAAACACATTCTCCTTTCTGAACGACATTCCCACCTACAGCACACTCACCGAGTAACGCACTACTCGTCCGCAGGAACAGAATCTCTCATAAGCGGGAACGCCTTGCGCATCTTCCCAATCATCTCCCAATCAATTTCGGCAGTAGCACATCCCTCAGTGCTATCCACACAATTTGCAATAGTCTGTCCATAAGCGTTTATAATCACGCTGTGCCCTATATAGTTTCCATATTCATCGGCACCCACCCTGTTGGCTGCAGCCACATAACACTGATTCTCTATTGCTCTTGCACGCACCAGAGTATCCCACGCAAGGATGCGGCTCTCGGGGAAATTGGCAGCAATGACAAGAAGGTCGTACCCCTCGTCATTATGCAATGTAATAGGGAAACGAAGGTCGTAACAAATTGCCGGACGCACGCGCAATCCTCGCCACTCCCACGTCACGCGTCTTTTTCCTGGCTCAAACACCTTATCCTCGCCGCTATACTCAAAAAGATGCAGCTTATCGTAATATCCGCATACCCCGTCGGGAGCAACAAAATACATTCGATTGTAGAATTTGCCATTCTCAGCAGTGAGTATAGGAACAAAGATAGCCGCGTCAAGCTCCTTTGCCCAGCCGGTAACCAAGCGCAGAGTCTCTCCACCCGCCTCCTCGGCTACTCCATTGGGCTGCATACAGAATCCTGTAGAGCACATCTCGGGAAAAATGTAAATGTCCGACTTTTGAGCCTCCCTAAGTAACCGTTCCATTTTCACCCTGTTAGCCTCTGGATTCTTCCACACAATATCCTGTTGTATAACCGTAATCTTCATCATCTATACTCTTAACACATTCATAAAAAATAGCACAACAAAGTTAGCTCTTTTAAATTGAATATAAAAGCAATATCACACAACAGTATCAATTCCGCATTAAGCGCGGCTCTAAATTTCCATATTCAAATAATTCTGTGTAAATTTGCAAGATATTATACCTTATACAATAAAGAACAATCACAAAAAACCGTAATAATGAAAAACATTCTTACTTTTTTGCTCGCAGCACTACTGTCGCTGCCAATGCTGGCAAACGAACCACTTAAACTAAGTAACATTCTCAACTACTCCTATTGGGCCGAAACATACTCGGCAATAGAGCCTATGGCCGATGGCGAACACTTTGCACGTCTGAGCGGCGACCGCAGTATGATTCTCAAATACTCGTTCAAGAACGGAGAAGTTGTAGATACAATCTTCGATGCAGCAACCGCGCGTGGATTCGGCAAAAAAAGAATCGACGGTTACCAATTCTCTCCCGACGAGAGCAAGCTTCTCATACAGACAAACACAAGATACATATACCGCCGTTCATTCACAGCCGACCATTACATCTACTCCCGCAAGAACAACAAGGTAGAGCCCCTGTCGGAGAACGGTTCACAGATGGTACCCAAATTCTCTCCCGACGGCACAATGATAGCCTTTGTACGCAGCAACAATATCTTTGTTGTAAAGCTGCTGTTCAACAACAGTGAATCACAGGTAACCACCGATGGAGAATTCGGCAAGATACTCAACGGTATCCCCGACTGGGTGTACGAGGAGGAGTTTGTCACCAACTGCTCATACGATTGGAGCGCCGACAGCAAGGTCATTGCGTACATACGTTACGACGAGAGCAATGTAATGTGTTACGATATGCCAATGTACATTCCCACAAAGTCAAAGGTCGATTACGACCCTCAGGTAGCACCCTATAGCTTCAAATACCCCGTAGCCGGAGCCGACAACTCAAAAGTATCGGTACACACATTCGACATTAAGAGCCGTGTAACACGCAACATTGAATTGGACATTGACGAGGAGAGCTATATTCCACGCATACATTTCACAAAGGACCCCAATGTTCTTGCCATCATCACACTCAACCGCCACCAGAGCGTAATGGACATTTTTGCAGCCAATCCCCATTCGGGAATATGCAAGCGCATCCTACGCGAGGAGAGCGACACATATCTCAACGAGGCAACCTACACCAAGATAGCCTTCTACGACAAGAATTTCATATTCCAGAGCGAGCGTAGCGGCTACAATCATCTGTACCTCTACACATTAGGCGGCAACCTTGTGCGCCCAATAACAAGCGGCGACTACGAGATTACCGACTTTTACGGTTGGGACCAGAAGAAAAATGAGTTCTACTATCTGAGCAACGAGGGCAGCCCTCTGCGCGACAATGTCTACAAAATAAATGCCAACGGCAAAAAGACACGCCTCACCGCGCTCGATGGAACAAACAAGGCAGTGTTCAGCAATGGAATGAAATATTTCATCAACACATTCGATAACATTACAACCCCCCCCGTCGTAACAACCAACGACAACAAAGGAAAAGTAATAAAGACACTCATCGACAACAAGGCACTAAACGAAAAGCTGCAAGGCATCAACCTCCCCATCAAGGAGTTTTTCAGCTTCACCAACTGCGACGGAGTATCACTCAACGGCTGGATGGTTAAGCCACACAATTTCGATGCAAACAAAAAATACCCTGTGATAATGTACCAATATAGTGGCCCCTACTCTCAGAGTGTCGAGGACTCTTGGTACTCGGGAATGTACCCCGGAGCATTGTTCGAGGCTTATATGACCGAGCAAGGCTTTATTATGGTGTGCGTCGATGGTCGCGGAACAGGCGGACGCGGAACAGAATTCGGCAAATGTACCTATATGCGTCTGGGACACTACGAGCCCAAAGATCAAGTAGAGGCAGCAAAATATCTTGGCACACTCCCCTACGTAGACAAGGACAATATAGGTATCTGGGGCTGGAGCTTCGGAGGCTACAATACCATTATGTCAATGAGTCAGGACGAAGCAGTATTCAAGGCAGGAGTAGCCATTGCCGCTCCCACCGACTGGCGTTTCTACGACACAGTGTACACCGAGCGCTTTATGCGCACACCCAAAGAGAACAAGGATGGTTACGACGGCGGCTCAGCAATTGTCAATGCCAACAAGCTCAACGGTAGCCTCCTGCTCATTCACGGAACAGCCGACGACAATGTACACCTTCGTAATATGATACGTTACATACACGCATTGAATCAGGCCAACAAGGATTTTGAGACAGCCATCTACCCCGACAGCAACCACAGTATCTATTTTGGTAGCAACACCCGCAACCATCTATTCAATAAGATGAGCAAATTCTTCATAGAGAAGCTCAAACAGTAAAGACAACAGATACAGCTGTACAAAATGCCGCTGTATCTGTTTATTATACACCCACATAAAGCAATAAATGAGATTCATCTTCCCCCTTATGCTGATATGTTACCTTTTGGGTAACATATACTTGTTCATCGGCGCAATAAAAGCAATAGCGCAAGCACCCATTGCAGCAAAAATAATCTTCGCAGTAATATTCTGGAGCCTGTCAGTGTCGCTGTTCGTCTCCATTGCTCTGCGCAATTCCCATCTTCCGCAAGCGCTGTTGAGTGCAATGTACACATTCGGCAGCATCTGGTTGGTGTTTGTGCTATATATGATACTCTCTATCATACTCTTTAGCATAATAAGATATTTTTTCCCCTCCATAATATACAACACTCTGCTCTACTCACTTATTGTTACATTCACATTGCTCGCATACGGATACATTAACTATCTTACCCCCGTAGTAACAACAATAGATATTGAGACACCAAAGACCATCCACGGCGACAGCGTTACAATAGTAGGAATAAGCGACGTACATCTTGGTCACGGCACAGGCAGCAAAATGTTACACAAATTTGTCGATACAATAAATAAGCAGCACCCCGACGCAGTGATAATAGCCGGAGACCTCATAGACAACAGCGTGCAGCCCCTTTACGACAAGGAGATTAAGAATGAGCTTGCAAGAATAAACGCCCCAATGGGAATATATATGGCACCGGGCAACCACGAATATATAAGCGGAATAAGAGAGTGTGCCGACATTATAAAGAGCACCCCTGTAAATATGCTCCTCGACGCAACAGCCACGCTTCCCAATGGAGTGCAGATAATCTGTCGCGACGATGCAAGCAACCGCCGCCGTCAGCCACTCGACAAGCTACTCTCCGGAGCCGATAATTCAAGGCTCACACTACTCATAGACCACCAGCCTCGTGAAATAGCCGAGAAGGATAGCGCAAAAATAGATATTCAGTTCAGCGGACACACACACAACGGACAAATATGGCCCGGAAACATTGTCACCGCACTACTCTTTGAACAGGCAAGCGGCTACTGCAAATGGGAGCACTCGCACGTATACGTCTCCAGCGGAATATCCTTGTGGGGCCCTCCCCTGCGCATAGGTACCAACAACGAGATTGTAGTATTTAAAATTCGCTCCAACAAAAAGCAATAGAACATAGTGAATAGCCACATCAACATTATTATCGGACTATTTACCACAAGCAATGCCCTGTGTACATTGTTGTACACAGGGCATTGCTTGTTTATGTTGGTTGCTGATTAGTTGCGTGCCTTCATTACGAAACTTACATTGATGCTTTGAACTCGTGCTTCCATATTGGTAAATACCTTCTCTACAGCAGCTGCGTCTGTTGGGTCAATCTCACCATATTTAAGCAAACTCATAACCTCCAAGTTAGCAAA
>JAFYRW010000006.1 GCA_017546785.1 Bacteroidaceae bacterium
GGTAACCGAATCAATACCTTTGTTTACCGCCTTTTTAACCTCTTTCTTTATCACACTTTTAAAGCGGCACTTAACCTCCTTCTTGATTGTTCTCTCCATCTGTTTGAGGAAACTTTGAGCCGAAACATCCATTGTGCTTACCGTGAGAATCAGTGTCAATGCTATAAGAATGTATTTCTTCATAATTTTTAAATTCAGAAACAATATGTTAATGTTATGTTTTTATCGGTATGGGATTCTTATTATTAGCTAGGTGTATATCTGTTGGGCTTTATAACAGCAACTTTAAATATTCTTTTTTCTATCGCTAACAAACCTTTTTAGCAAGAAAGTCAAGAAGTAAGGGAAAGTATAGAATTTGCCGTTGAAGCCGATATTCTTGTATCCAAACTTTATTCCATATTTTATATCAGGATACTTGTCTTCTAAGCGTAAAGATAGTAATTTTTGGTGTTTATAAATTCTTGATCCACTTTTTTGACCATTCGAACAATGCTTTGCCTGCTTCATCAAAATCAACAGCTTCGTCGTTCTTGTATTTTAAGAATGTCTCAATAATCGTCTGCTCTTCGGGTAAAGCAGCCTGTAGCAAGTGATTCTGCTGCTTGAAATAGTTCCCTGTCTGCTTAAATATTATGGCTTGCACTACAAAGGAGGCTGCCTTATACAATCCCTTCAATATATCCTCGCTCTTTTCGTGTAGCATATTGTGGACGCATCCGTGGTAAATGTTGCCTGCGCCTATCTTTATGGCTCTATTGACGGCGGTATTGTCTATCATTGGAAACAGATTGTTGAGGCTTCCCTGTATGGGAGTCGTGTCGTGATAAAATTGGAAAAGGTCGGAAGGCTCCCAATTCATAATCTCATCTTTTCCCGACAGAAAGCCACAGATGAGTTCTCTGTGGGGTAGTGTGTCCAGCATACAATTATAAGCCTGAATGTCCGACGCGTTCAATTCATCCAATATCACTACAACGTCTATATCACTCGATGCAGTTGCCTCGCCTCGACCATAGCTGCCCTGCAGACCAACAAACCATACACGATTTATAAAAACATCATTCAACTTATGGAGAAAATCATTCATCCAAACATTTATCTCTATCATATTTTCTTTCATAATTTTCTTTATATCATCAACATAATCTGTCCTTCTGCTTTTGTGAACATATTGGGGTGTCGGCAAATTATTGCATAAACCTGATTGGATGTAACCGGTTGCCCATCCTAGCGAATATACAACCGTTGGTGGTTAATCATTTCTGCAATCTATTCCGTTCTCATTCCTCTATTGACTTCTTCTTCCTCCTTGCTAGGCATAATACAAGCAGGCTTGATTATCTTTTCGCTTGTTCGTAGCTTTTGGCTTGCGAGGCAGTAAAGTATGGCTTCTTAATGATGCATTCCCTAAAATTATATTCTGCTGCCGCAGCTATTCCTTTTTATAGCTGTTATTCCTTATATCAAAGGTTACATCCATATAAGAGCGTTTGCCGTTTATGTAATCGGTGTATAGCGATTCTGCGTTTCTGCCTCTTAGTATGCGGCATTTGCCACACGACTCGCAATCGTTCAAGCATTTCCAAGCTTCGCGAACGTAGGTTAGACGCTCTTCGTTTGTGGAATTTTCTATATTGGGGGCTGTCATAATATCGCTTTTATAGTTGTTGTCTGTGGCTGTTATATCAACGTGTTATTTTATTTTCTACAAACCTACAACAATATTTTGTATGAGCAAAATTGAATAGCTGAATAATGTGTCATATTATTATATTGGTTGTTAGGATATTTATTATACATTTGCGTATTGCTCATTGCTCGATGATGCTCATTGGGCGAATGACAGCAATTATTAAAGAATAGAATATATGAAATTTAAGGCATTAACCATTGTTGCAGCGGCTCTGTCTATTATGCTGAGTGGCTGCCAAACAGAAAACAAGAGTATGGAAAACAAAGAGACTGCAGTCGTTGACGCAATTATGTCGAGACGTTCTATCCGTCAGTATAAGGATATTCCCGTAGAGCGCGAATTGCTGCAAAAAATAGCAGAATGTGGCGTGTATGCTCCTAATGCAATGAATAAACAGGAGTGGGAGATTCGTATTGTCGATGATATGAATTATTTGAACGAGGTAACCGAATTGATGAAGGTTGATATGCCTTTCTTTGTTAAAAGTGATGAACCGAATTTTAGAAACGGATTCCGCAATGCAAGCGCGATAATCGCTGTTGCTTGCCCCGATGACCCTACAGGAATGACGCTGATAGGTGCCGGTCTTATGGGTGAGAATATGTGTCTTGCAGCGTTGGAGCTTGGCCTCGGCACTTGTGTTATGGCTGGTCCTTCTGTCTTTATGACAACGAACGAAAAGGCAAAGCCTTATCTTGATAAATTGGGATTCAGCGATGGTTATAAGTTACGTTATTTTATAGGCGTTGGTTATCCCGATGAAACTCCTGCTGTAACGCCGAGAGATTTAAGCAAAATTAAGTTCGTCGATTGAATTCCCAATATATGAAAAGCTTCGGACAAAAATCCTGGATGCTCCCTCAACCTGTACTTATCATAGGAACATATAACAGCGACGGTACTCCTAATGCAATGAATGCTGCTTGGGGCGGTCAGTGGGATAGCAAAGAGATTGTAATATCTATGGGTGCACACGCAACAACCGACAATCTCAATCGTTGCGGAGAGTTTACTCTGGCTTTTGCTACACAAAAGACTATGGTGGCTGCTGACTTTGTAGGTATTGTCAGTGCAAAGAACTACCCCGAAAAGATAAAAAATACCGGATGGAACTATGTTGCTTCGGAAAATGTAAATGCTCCCGTCTTTACCGATTTCCCGATGATATTTGAGTGCCGTATCTTGCGTAAGATTGACGAGAGTGAAGAGGGTTATTACATTGTTGCGGAGATAATAAATATATTGGTTAATGATGAATATCTTTCGGACGACGGCAAGCCCGATGTTGAAAAGATGGAATTGATTACATACGATCCTATACACCACGGCTATATGAGCTTGGGCAAGAGGGTGGGTACAGCCTTTTTCGATGGAAAGAAATTAAAGTGACAATAGCCGTATATTGCGCCACCTTGCTGTTGCTGTGGAATATTATAGCAGAGTGGTGTGTGCAGAATAAATGGTTAAGCCTTTCTTGTGTATGATGGCATAAATTGTTATTTACAAGAATAAGACTCCTCATAGTGTCGAATCTCGACAAAGAGGAGTCTTTGTATGTAATTGGTGTATATCTCTTGACAATAATGGCAGATGCAACAAAATTGTCGCCAGCAAATATATAATCTACTATTTTGTACCAAAAATTCTGTCTCCGGCATCGCCTAACCCCGGTAGAATATAGTTCTTCTCGTTCAGTCCTTCGTCGAGGGCCGCAAGATAAATGTCTACGTCGGGGTGCTGTTCGGTAACAGTGTTTACTCCTTGCGGCGATGCCACCAAACACATTAGTCGTATGTTCTTGTATCCGTCGTTCTTTAGTCGTGCGATAGCATCGCAGGCGCTTCCGCCGGTAGCTAGCATCGGGTCGGTAACAATCACCAAGCGCTCTTTGTTGGCGGGCATCTTGTAGTAATAGAATACAGGTTTACAGGTCTCCTCGTCGCGATACAGTCCAATATGTCCTATTCGCGCCGAGGGAATGAGTGTTGTCAATCCTTCTACCATTCCTAATCCTGCTCTGAGGATAGGGGCAATAACAACCTTCTTTCCCGAAATTTTTGGAGCATTCATCTTCATAAGAGGAGTCTCAATCTCCTCGTATTCCAGAGGAAGGTCGCGTGTTACCTCGTATCCCATAAACATTGATATCTCCTTGAGCAATTCTCGGAACTTTATTGTAGAAGTTTCTTTATTGCGCATAATGCTGAGCTTATGCAGCACAAGCGGGTGGTCTATTATATGTAATGCCATAATTTATGTTTAATCTCTCTTTGCAAATGTATTGCTTTTTTTATGAATATCTAATATGTTTTCAATAATTAAATTATGTTGCAGAATAGTTCTTGGCGTAGAGTCTATACATTATAAGACAACCATTGAATTAAAAACGCTCGCTAAAATTTGAATAGCAATAATATAAAAGAGGAAGAGAATGTCTTATGGCAATAATCCGTGCGGAATGTTCGATGAACCTCTGATTTTAGTGGAAAAAGAGGGACTCTTTTGTGGCTTAACTATTGTTTTTCAGAGAGATAATATAACAAAAAAAGGAGCATTGAATGCTCCTTTTGTGATCTCGACAGGATTCAAACCTGTAACCTTCTGATCCGTAGTCAGATGCTCTATTCAGTTGAGCTACGAGACCGTTGTCGTTTGACGGTGCAAAGGTAGTGCTTTTTTATTTAACTCCAAATTTTTTTATCACTTTTTTGCTGTTGGCCCTTCGTTTTTTTATGAACACCTTCTCAAAAATAGTGTAATTTATTGTAATTCCGTAGTATAAGCTTTTTATAGAATGTGGCGTTTTTTATGATAATCTTGGGATGAGTGCTATGGCCAAAAAGAAAACAGCACCTGAAACCGCGGTACAGCAAAATGCTGGTCACTCCACTGTCGTTTCAAGTGCTGATGGTACAAAGGTACTCAAAGATTTGGATTCTGCAATAGAGGAGTACAAAAATAAAACATCAAATAGACAAAAAACATTTATAGGTGATTTGTCTCGCGCACTCAAGTTGAGAAACAACGGTAATAATAGTAACTATGGTACCTTCACAACTGTTAATGGTGAAACTATGGAAATACGAGTTATTGACCATAATGTTTCAACAAAAAATATGGCCGATGCGGGTAAACTTGATGGTATTAGCATTGTTGTTACTCACAAGCCTAATAAAGGTATCAAAAATGATGGCGATGCTCACATTGTAGAATTTTATTACAACACGCAGAAACTGCAAAAAGAATTAGGACAGTCCTATGTGGAAATCCTAAAATCGATTAAGCAGGCTCTTTATAGTGGTGAATACAAAGATAATACTGGTCTCGCAGAGGTGCAGGAGGTAAATTCTTTAAACTCGCAAGAGGAGAGTACACTTTTCCGCGAGGTGGCAGAGAAACAGGGTGAGGATGAGCTTGCCTTGATAACGGATGCTGTGACCGGATTCGGGGAGAAGATTGGTGTTCCTGCAAGGGTTGTGAGTGATGCTCAGTCTTTGCCAGAGAACAAACGCAACAAGAAGGGTTGGTTTGAGAATGGCGAGGTGGTTTCTAATCCATCGCTGAGACAGATGCGTACTGCTGCGGATGAGTATATGGCTGCTATTGCCGAGGATGTGAACCTTGACAAGAATGTATGGCAAAAGATTATTGATGCTGTTCGTGCGTGGTTGAAGAAGCAGGGCGTTGATGTTGCTGAGCAGGCTAAGGGCATTCTATCTAAAGGTGCTTTGACTGACGAGGATATTACTGAATTGGTGAGACTGAGCTATGAGAACCTTAGAAATAGCAAGGCCAGCTACAGTAAGTTAACTGAAAGCGGAAATGTGAAAGGTGAGAGCGACGGTGAAACGAGGTTCAGCCGGAAAGGTGGTAAACAAAACATAGTTTATGAAACGGGTGCTGCAAGGCTTGATGCTGCTGAAGGTGTTACTACACGAATGAAGGCGCTCGAAACAGCAAAAGCTATGGACGACCGCGGTTATGACGCTTGGATGATAGAACAGCAGACCAAGTGGCAGAAGACTGAAGGCGGTGTGTGGAAGTATAATGGGGAGAAGAAAACAAAAAAGAATAATGCCGCTGCCCAAGAGTATGAAACATTGCGTCAAGCCGTAATGTTAAATAATAACTTATACGAAAAAACAAGCCAATAGAGACTGCTTTTACGGCTGAAAATTTCTATATTTACAACAATTACGGCGATGATAGTTTCTCTGTAATTAAGGCTATCCCTATTGAGGGAAATGAGGATATTATACAATACTACAATAATCTAATACAAGATGGAACTTATGGAAACAATGAAGATTTTGGCAAAGCTGCTGTTGCATTCGGGCGTGAGCAAGAACAACGCAATAGCGGTGAGCGCAATGCTAAAGGACAGCGAGGAGAAAATGCAACACCTGTTTCTTTGGATTTACGACAATCATCCGACCGAGGAGGAGATAATGCGCAAGGCAATAGCGATGAGCAAGGAGAAGTAACTCCCGAAGCGTCGGAAGGCGGCATACGCTTCCGCAAAGTGACTGACCCATTCAAGATTGCTGAACTTGAGGCGGGTGAGAAAATAAAGGTTTACAGCGCAATGCAGTTGATTGACGGTAAGCTGTATCATATAACGAGTAAATTCTCTTTTCTTTTGTATAAAGGCTCTTTGATGCTTTATAATGCTCCTCTTTTTTGTATCTTAGCAGCGTGAAATATGAATTATATGTCTTTGGAGCGATTTTATTACAACGATTTTAGCAGTTTCCTGCGCGGAAGATTCGGTTGCAAGGTGCAGAAAATATCTATTGATGCAGGTTTTACTTGCCCCAATCGTGATGGCTCTAAAGGTGTAGGGGGGTGTACCTTTTGCAATAATCAGACATTTAACCCCTCTTATTGTCGCGGAGCTGTCTCGGTGGAGCAGCAGATGCGTGAGGGCATTTCTTTCTTTTCGCATAAATATCCTCAGATGCGCTATCTTGCATATTTTCAGGCTTATACAAATACCTACGAAAGTTTGTCGGTGCTTCGCGAACGTTACGAGTATGCTCTTACCGTTGATGGCTGTGTGGGAATTGTGATTGGCACCCGCCCCGATTGTATGCCCGATGAGTTGCTCGATTATCTGCAGGAACTGTCGCTGCGTACTTTTGTTCTTGTGGAGTATGGTATAGAGAGTACTAACGATGCAACCTTGCTGCGAGTGAACAGAGGACACGACTATTCGGTTGCTGTTGATGCAGTCTGTCGTACTGCCCGACGCAATATTCCTGTAGGCGCACATATTATATTAGGACTGCCTGGAGAGACACGCGCAATGCTTATGCAGCAGGCTGCGCAATTGTCGGCATTGCCGCTTACCACCCTTAAACTGCATCAGCTGCAGTTGATTCGCGGGACACAAATGGCTGTGGAATATGAATCGCTCCCCGACGATTTTCATCTTTTTACCCTCGAGGAGTATGTTGAGACCGTTGTTGATTATGTGGAGCGCCTGCGCCCCGATATAATATTGGAGCGTTTCACCTCTTCGTCGCCCAAAGAACTGTTGATTGCTCCAGACTGGGGACTTAAGAACTATGAATTTGTGGAGATTGTGAAGCGTCGTATGCGCGAGCGCGATACGTGGCAAGGAAAATACTATTCTGCCGTTGTTTGACGCGGTAAAATAGTATTACATATTATTCCTTGTACCACGATGCGTAC
This sequence comes from Bacteroidaceae bacterium, assembly GCA_017546785.1. Lineage (GTDB taxonomy): Bacteria > Bacteroidota > Bacteroidia > Bacteroidales > Bacteroidaceae > HGM04593. The sequence continues at coordinate 7,391 of JAFYRW010000006.1, forward strand.
ATTACATAGTCGTTGGCTATGCGCTCTACAATATCCTTTTGCTGTTCCTTGCTCACCTCTTTAATCTTTTTTGCAGGAACACCGGCATATATATATCCTCCCTCGACTCTCATTCCCGATGTTACAAGAGCATTTGCGGCGACAATGGCTCCGCTCTCTACAATGGCATTGTCGAGCACTGTTGCGCCCATACCAATAAGGCAGTTGTCCTCTATGGTTGCGCCGTGAATGGTGGCATTGTGTCCAATGGATACGTTATTTCCTATTACTGTCTTTGAACGCTGGTAGAGCGTGTGTACAACAGCGCCATCCTGTATGTTTACTTTGTTGCCTATGGTGATGCTGTTTACGTCGCCGCGTAACACTGTGCCGTACCATATTGAGCAGTCGTTGCCTATGCTTACCTCGCCAATGACAGCTGCTGTCTCGGCCAAAAAACAATTCTCTCCTATTGTGGGACGTAATCCACGTACCTCTTTTATAATTGCCATACAAATATATTTTCTTTGAGCGAGTAAAGATAAATAAAACAATTATGCTGTGAAACTCTTTTTGTGATATTTACTCGTAGCCTACCCCTTTTAGAGTCTGTTGCAACAGACTATTAAGGTCGCTGTCGTCGTGCTCTTTCTCTTTGTTAAGCTTGACGAGAAAGTCAGCTGTTGTCTTTAGTGCCTGATTTATTGTTGATGGGTCTTCGCAATTGTGTGTCAGCTTCTCGAGCCGTCTGATTAGTCTGTGGAATAGTGCCAATGTCTCGTTGTGCACATCCTCGATTGTGATTCTTTCTATTTTCTTGTTGTTGCTCATCTTGAATTTTTATTGCAAAAATAGTTTCTCCTTATTCATTTAAGGTTGTGTTATTGACAATTGCTTGCAATCTGCTTTTTGTCATTTCTACCACCTCACAACCTCTTTTTGTGGCTTCTTTTGCACAAAAAAAATATATGTATAAAACAAATCTTTTAAGTTCAATGACCGGCGCATTGGGACTGTACGCCGGAGTGAAGGGGATGTTCGATTCGGCTAATGCTGCAAACAAGCAGCGTCGTATGCTCTCCGATGCAAAAGCCGAGGAGGATGCTTGGTTCAGACGTAATTATTATGGTAATTATCTCGACAGTAGTATGGCGCGTGCGGCGCTGCGACGCGTTGAAAAAACATTACATCGTGCGAATAATCAGAATAGGGCGCGCGCAGTTGTCGCCGGAGAGACTCCCGAATTGGCGCTTGCTCGCAACGAACAGGGATTGCGCTCTATGGAAAATGTAATAGGCAATATCACAGAGAATGATACTGCTCGCAAGGAGAGGGTAGAGTCGGCTCATCGTGCCAATGTAAATGCCATACGCAACAAGGAAATGGCAATGCTGCAGGACGACGAGCAGGTAGCCAACAACGATATACTGGGCGGCGCACAGCTTATTCGCAACGCTGTTGCCGGAATGAATTGGGGTAAGCAGAATAGTGATAAAAAGGAAGCAGAGGAGGTTGATTATGGTAAAGTACCACGATGGGACTGGTGATGGTGAATACACCCTTCCCGAATACAAGAAAGCAGCGGTAGAGCGTATGCTCGACAGGGTGCTCAAAGCGCGAGAGGAGCATAAAGCTGTAGAGCGTATGCATAATAGTGCGCTGATAGGGGATTTTGCTTCGGGGCTGCTTAATGTAATAGCCCGCCGAAAGGGTAGCCGATTCTCGCTGCCCGTGGATGCATCGGGAAAGAGCGCTCCCTATTTCCTGCAGTCGAGTGAGCGTCTGCGTGAGGCCGAACGTGATTATAAAGGTCTTTTGGCAAAGGAAATTCTTTTCTCGTCCAAAGGCAATAAGAATAAAAGCTCCAATAGCAATGTAACATATATCCCCACGGTAACGAAAAGCACATCAAAATTCAATCTGCCAAAGCCTGACAGCAGTTGGAATAAGATTCTCGAAAAGTGGAGACGCGAAAAGATGCTTACTCCTCAATGGTACACAAAAAAGATATTCTAATAACATAAACAATAGTGATTATGACAACAAATGAATTTTACCCCGGCAACGGGCAGCAGAAAAAGAAGAAAAGATACAATGACAATCTTACGGATTTTGATTTCAGAGGCTCGGTGAGCCGTTCATTGCAGGAGAGCGACGATTATGCGGCTATGCAGCGCAATATGGAGTCAATATCCAGCTCGCAGCAGCGTATGGAGGAGTGGGGCGACAATGAGAATCGTAGAGAATATTACAATGCCTCTATGCGCGACTATCTTGTGCCCAAAGATACTGAGCAGCGTCGCCGACAGCAGTTCGTACTCTCTCGTAACGCGGTAGACGATGCGGTAGATAGCTATTACAACGATACATTGCAGCCACAATTCAAGGCAAACAAGGAGGAGGCCGATAAAAGAGGAAATGAGGTATATAAGAATTATGCCGGAGTGCCGGGCGCCAATCCTTACACAGCATTGGGATATATGCGTCGCGAAACTGATCCTGCAAAGGTTATAAACAAGACAATGGACAGCTTGGACAATGATGAGCTTGATGAGATTACAGCTCCCTATGCGCGCTACGCAGGATTCGATCCCGAGGCTTATCGCGAGGCTGTAGTAAAGCCTAATCTGCAGAATAGGATGGTTGATGAATATGTTAAGGAGCGTACCCCCGACAGCTCGCTCGAATATATATCGCGTGCTGCGGTGGACAATTCTCTTTTGGGCAAGATTGAGAATCTTGGCGAGAGTGCCTATGCGCAGAGCAACAGCAAAAGGATCATCGATGATATTGCAATGCAGAATTATAACCCTAACAGGGTGGAGAATTTTGCGGCAGGAGTAGGCTCGTTGCTTGTGGATACTGCAGTGTTCCACACATTGGGCGGTGTTGCGGGAAAGGCAACGTCGGGAGTAACATCTATAGTAAAGAATCGTCTCGCAAGCAATATTCTGGCAAAGGGTGCCGCACGAGGAGTAACAAAAGAGAGTGCCAACGCAATGGCTGAGCGTCTGATTGTGAATAATATAAAGACAAAGATTATGCAAAGTTCGGCAACGCAGGGATTGACGCTGGGTGCCTACGATGCTGCCAACAGCGTTGCCGATGACCTTTTGCACGGTAACGGCGTGTCGTTGTCGTCAGCGGCGGGAGCCTTTGCCAAAGGAATGGGTACTGGTGCTGCTCTGGGAGTGGTCGGTACACCGTTGCGCGAACAGGCGCGAATGTTGTCGGGTGCAAAGAAGATGCTCGCAAATACCGGTGTGCTTACAGCCGAGTCGGCTGTGTTTACCGCATCGACAGAGGTTGGAAAGATTGCCTCGGGAATAGATGTTGAGCCTATTGACCTTGTGCACGATTTTGGCGAGAGTGCCGCTACGCTGCTTGCTATGCGTATGTTCCATTGGCGTCCTGATATGAGAAATAAATTAAACTCAATGGGGCGTCTGAAGGGTGAATTGCGCTTTTCTCTTGCTGAGCGCGAGGAGATTGAAAAGGCCGGAGTGAGTGTGGACTCTTTTGTCGCCGACCTTGAAAAGTCGATGCGCGTAAGCTCGCGCGGATTCTCTAAAGAGGCTCTCGAGGTTAAGAGCCAGTATATGAAGCTTATGGAGAATCCTAATCTCTCGGCGTCGGCACGTTCAAAGCTTCTCTTCATTGTCGAGAATAAGATTACGTCTACGCCGCCTGTTCCTGTCGATTATAGTGTGGAGCGTCTCAATGATGGCAAGATGCGTGCTACACTATACGACATTACCGGTGGAAAGATTGAGAGTAAGCTCTTCGATAGAAAGATAAATCTCGAGACCTATCTTTTGACAAATACGGGAACATTGCGTGGCAACCGATTGAAAAGCTACGAGGAGATTCTGCAGCGTAACTATAATACGCAGGATTTTTTCCGTCAGGCGAATGAGTATGCAAAGGAGAAGAATGTCGATATAAATTTAATCTCCGATGCAATGTACAAGAAGGCCAACGGAGAATCGCTCAGCAAGGAAGAGGGTAAGGTGCTCGACGATATATTGTCGCGTACAGCCTATGCGTCGGGTGAGCTTGCTCGGATGCTCTCTGATATGAGAAGCGACATTGAGGCTGAGTATGAGCTGCATCCGGGAACAATATCGCATCAGATGAACAAGAATCCTTTCCGTTGTTCGCAACAGCTTAACGCGGCGCTCGATAAATATGAGCAGCTTATGTTCGAGCAGGTAAATGCGTTGAAGGGCGGTCAGCAGCGTCACGCAAAATACAAAGGCGCGACACTCAATATGACCAATGCTGAAAAGCAGAATGCCGAGCGTGAACAATACGAGGAGGATCTTTTGAATAGCGAGACAGGAACTCTTGGAAAGCACGTAATCCCCGATATTACCGAACGATTGGGAGAGGCGATGGACTACGACAAGGTGCGCGTACCCAAAAAATGGGATAAGCCTTATGTGTGGAGCCTCTTTGTTACACGCAAGACTCCCGAGGAGTTGCAACGATACTCTAAAGAGGCGCAGAAATTTGCCAATTCATTCGGCGTAAAGCTTGATTTTGTCTTTGACGAGCGCGACATAAAAAATAACAACGACAAAGAGTATGCAAAGCAGATACGTTCATTCGGATGGTATAACACGGAGGATCACTCGTTGGTCATTAACCTGCCGAATCACCATTCTCTCGATGAGGTGAAGCGTACGGTAGTTCACGAGGTCGTAGGACATTATGGCCTAGCAAAAGTCTTTGGCTCTTACTATCACGACTTTCTCGAGGAGCTATATTATAGGTCGTCGAGCGAAGTTCAGCACGAGATAAAGAGCCTCTCGAGGAACAATAAGATAGCTATGCACGATTGTGTCGATGAGTATCTTGCGAAACTTACGGAATATACTTATCCTACCGGTGAGCAGCGTACGCTGTTGCAGTATCTGCGCGATTTTATAAAGAATATGCTTGTGCGACTAAAGCTATACAAGAGTGAACGGGAAATAGGCAAGGACGATATTGTCAGGCTGCTGACGAACCATCGCGAGGCAATGGCGAGAAAATATTCTTCGGCATATTCGCGTTTCGACGTTTTTGGCGATTTTCAATCGTCGCACAAAATGGGTAGCTATAATGATATGAGAGGCTATTTTCTGCGCGAGAAGGCAAAATATGATCAGGATAATAATATGAACTATGCTCCTAAAGAGTTTCGCGATTCGCGCAGAGCCTATATGGACCTCTATTTCAACGGTAGCGAAAAGAATGTAGCCGACGAGGCTGCTACCGAGCCTTTGTCCAAGAAATATAGATTCATAGGAACCGAGGGCGCAATGAATCTGAAAGATGCCAATGATGGCCGTTATATGAGTGATCTGCGAAAAGCTGTCAATATGAGAGAGGAGGGCTATTCTCCCAATATGATAAAGCTTAAGACTGGCTGGGAGATTGGCGGCGACGGCAAATGGAGAATGGAGATTCCCGAGAATTTCGAGGTAAAGGATTATATTTATAATTCTCTGCTTTACTCCAACGACAAAATGTTCTACGTTTATAAGAATCTTATCTCTAAGCCGGGACAATTGACTCCTAATGAGTACAAACTTCTGCTTGATATTGAGACAAAAGAATCGCCGTACGACAAGAATGCCAAGCTTACGGATATTATAAAGGATAGATTCTTTTTTAACGCTTACCCCGAGTTTAAGCAGATGCCTGTTAAGTTCAAGATGATGAACGACAAGGATTGTTATTACGACTCGCGCGAGAAGGTCCTTTATATGGATAAACGCGGATTCTCGAGCCCTGCGCTGGGACGCGATATTACCGTTGCAATGCAACGAATGATTCAGGATTATGAGAATTTCTCGCGAGGATTCGACTATGCGGCATTGGCAACAAAGGAGGAACGACAGAATTATTCCGAGGCTCGCAGCCTGCTCGAGACAATAAACGAACTTAAGAACGAGCAGGACGCATATGGCCGCCTCGACTATTTCAAGGATGCTTTTCGTGATAAATTCAATATGGATTACGAGGAGTTTCAGCGTAGCTATCCCTCGCTCGACGATTATGTGAAAGGCACGCGCTCGGGCGATGCCTCGCCCTCTGTGGGTAATGTAGAGCTTAGAAATGTGGTGAATCGTTACGGGCTCAGCGACCATAAACGTCGCGCTTCGCTTGCCGATCGCACTGAGGATGTTCCGCGTAAATATCAGCGTCCGTCAATTTATCTCGATGGTCCAATGGATATTATTTACAGTAAGATACGCGAGATTGAGAGTGACGAGCGTTACCCGAGAATAAAATCGGATAGTGAGCGCGATAAACCCTCGCGAATGAGCGAGCGTGAATTTGAAATGATGATAGACGAAATAGAGAGAAAGGTCTATCGCGACTTTTACAATCGACAGCAGGAGAGAATAAAGGAGAGCTACCGTCGTAAGGGCAAGAAAAGAGGCGGTAATAATTCTGATGGAAACGATGACGGAATTTTGATGAATTAAAAGTGCCTGATAATGAATAAATTCTTGAACAGAAAAGTAAAAGCACAATCCAACAATCACCCTTTCTCCGATAAAATATCGGAGAAAGGGATGGCTGTGGAGTTTCTTAATGAATGTGCCAATTGCTGGAATGCACTCGATGAGGCGCGACGCAAAATGCGTCGCAGCATAATGTACAGCAGCGGCGACCAATGGGGCGACTATGTATTCGACCCCGACACTCACTCCTATATAACAGAGGGCGAGCTTATTAAGAAAAACGGTAAAGTGCCGCTGAAGAACAATATGATAGCTCCTATATTGAGTAATATCGATGGACAGCTGCGACAGAATCTTATGCGTCCGGTGTGTATAGCGCGCGACCAAGCAGAGGGTAAGATTGGTGAGATGATGTCTATTGCTGTGGAGTATGTACACGACATAAATGAAATGGAGGAATTGGATTCCGATTCTATGCGTATGCTGCTGAACGGAGGAATAGCGGCGCAGCGAATAGAATTCGGTGTCAATTCATCAAGGAACAAGCAGGATGTATGGGTGTATAGCGTGAACCCGTCGAGGCTATTCTTCAATAGCAATGTGGAGGATGTCCGTATGTGGGATATTACCTGTGTGGGCGAGCTTTTCGACCTTACTCTCGATGATGTATTGGCTCATTTTGCTGCAACACCTCAGGAAAAGGAACTTATTGTTTCTATCTATGGCGAGGGTGGGCTGCTCTATCCGAGCAATAGAGGAATGCAGGGCGACGAGGCGTTGAATATGTCGTTTTTCACTCCCTCGCGTTCTAATCTTTGTCGTGTGATTTTAGGATGGAAACTTGAGTCGCGCGAGGCATATTATTGGAACGATACTATGCAGGGAACGTGGGGCTATCTTCCGTACGACAAGGCAAGCCTCAGTGTTTTTGAGGCCGAGAATGAGAAACGGCGCAACGAGGCTCTTGCCGACGGAAAAGAGGAGGAGGATATTCTTTTGATAGAGTATAGCTACGCAACCGAACGTTTCTGGTATTATCGCTATATGTCACCATATGGACACGTGCTAAAGGAGGGGCGCAGCCCCTATTGGCACGGAGAACACAATTATGTGCTTCATCTTTATCCGTTGGTGCAGGGTAAGTTAGGCAATTTTGTGGAACAGTTTATTGACCAGCAGCGCGCGATAAACAGAACTGCCACTCTCATTGACTTTATTCGCGGAACCTCCTCGAAAGGAGTGCTTGTGGTTGATGATGATGCCTTTGAGAGTATGACACGCGAAGAGGTTGTCGATGAGTATGTCCGCTACAATGGAGTACTTTTTGTTAAACTGAAGCCTGGACAGAGCATCGATGGAGTGGTGCGCCAGTATAACAGCGGAGCGGCGGTAGCCGGCGATTTTGAGCTTCTCAATCTTCAGTTGAGACTGATAAATGAAATATCTGGCGTAAATTCAGCAATGCAGGGACAGGCGCCGCGTGCGGGTACTCCTGCGAGCCTTTATGCGCAGCAAACATACAATTCATCACTCAATCTCAAGGGATTGCTGGATGGCTTCCGTACATTCCGCCGTCGTCGCGACAACAAGGTGATGAAGACCATTCAGCAATATTACAACGATGTACGTTACATTGATATAGCCGGAGCACAATATGGCGAAGAGTCAAAATGGTACACCCCCGAAAAGGTTCAGAATGTAGAAATGGACCTTACAATAGCCGAGGGTTATAATACTCCCGCCTATCAGATGCTTGCCAACGATTTTCTTATGGAGCTTTTCAGGGCGCAGGCGCTCGATGTCAAGACATTGCTGGAGAATAGCTCTTTCCCCTTTGCTGATAAGATTCTCGAGGCTATAAAGCGCAACGAGCAGCAGGTGGCGCAGGGCACTCAGATGAGTGGTATCCCTCAGGAACTGTTGGAGCAGTTGCAGGGAGCAACGGCCAATGCCCAAGCGGTTGGGCAGCCGGTAGAGCAGGGCGTGCAGATGGGTGACGGAGAACCTCTTCCCGACGAGTCTGTGGAGCTTGAGAAATATCAATAGAGACAAAATGAGGGAGCATCCTAAAAGAGTAAAGGATGTTCCCTGTTTTTTCGTTATAATTCATTATCTTCGCACTCTCTCTAGAAGAGTAGTTAGGCAGTAAACAATTAAGAATATGGAGCAGAAAGAGCGTATATTGGAACTCCGCAAGCAGTTGCACGAGCATAATTACAAATATTATGTGTTAAACTCGCCCGAGATTGGCGATATAGAATTTGACGCACTTATGCGTGAACTGCAGGACCTCGAAGCGTTGCACCCCGAACTTTACGATGCAAATTCTCCCACACTCAGAGTGGGTAGCGATATTACAAAGGAGTTTGAGCAGGTGGCGCATAAGTATCCTATGCTGTCACTCGGAAACACATATTCAAAAGCCGAGGTAGCGGAATTCTATGATAGGGTGCGTCGCACTCTTAACGAGGATTTTGAAATTTGCTGTGAATTGAAGTTCGACGGAACATCAATATCCCTTACATACGTCGATGGCAAGCTCGTGAGAGCCGTAACACGTGGCGACGGAGAAAAGGGTGATGATGTAACAGCCAATGTAAAGACCATACGCTCGGTACCATTGGTGCTTTCGGGCTGCGATTATCCTCGGGAGTTTGAGATTCGCGGCGAGGTTCTTATGCCCTGGAATGTCTTTGAGGTGCTTAACGCCGAGCGTGAGGCGGCAGGGGAACAGCTCTTTGCCAATCCCCGTAACGCAGCCTCGGGTGCAATAAAATTGCAGGACTCGTCGTTGGTTGCCAAGCGACGCCTCGATGCTTATCTTTACTATCTTTTGGGCGAGGAACTGCCCGCCGACGGTCATTACGAGAATCTTATGGCAGCCGAGCGTTGGGGCTTTAAAATATCGGATACTACCCGCAAATGCCGTACGCTCGACGATATATACGACTTTATCGACTCTATGGATGTTCTTCGCAGAGGACTTCCTTTTGCCACCGATGGCGTGGTCATTAAAGTAAACTCCTTGCGACAGCAGAAGAATCTGGGTTATACGGCAAAGTCGCCCCGTTGGGCTATTGCCTATAAATTTCAGGCAGAGCGTGCGGTGACACGTCTTAACGAGGTCAGCTATCAGGTGGGACGCACGGGCGTCGTTACTCCTGTTGCCAATCTCGACCCGGTGCAATTGTCGGGAACGGTGGTGCGCAGAGCATCGTTGCACAATGCCGATATTATAGAAAAATTCGACCTTCATATAGGGGATATGGTCTTTGTGGAAAAGGGTGGCGAGATAATCCCGAAAATCACAGGAGTAGACCTTGATATGCGCATCCTTGTAGGCGACAAGGTTAAATTCATAGAAAGATGTCCCGAGTGCGGTACCGAACTTATGCGTTACCCCGGCGAGGCGGCACACTATTGTACCAATGAGTCGGGCTGTCCACCGCAGATAAAAGGCCGCATAGAGCATTTTGTCAGCCGCGAGGCAATGAATATCGATTCTATCGGCCCCGAGACAATAGAGACAATGTATAAATTGGGCCTTCTGAACAATATTGCCGACCTTTATACCCTGCAGGCTACCGAGCTTATGTTCCTGCCGCGAATGGGTGCAAAGTCGGCCGAGAATGTAGTTTCTGCATTGGAGGCGTCGCGTAACGTTCCTTTTGAACGTGTGCTCTTTGCGTTAGGCATAAGATTCGTCGGTGCCACTGTTGCCAAACGATTGGCGCGTGCGTTCGAGAATATCGATGCTATTATGGCGGCAACGCCTCTCGAACTTATGGCGGTAGAGGAGATCGGCGAGCGTATAGCAATGAGCGTGCAGCAATTCTTTGCCAAAGAGGAGAACCGTCAGCTTATTAAGAGGCTGAAGACTGCAGGACTTAAATTCAATCTCGACGCAGAGGTTCTTGAGGGACGTACCGAAATTCTAAAAGGAAAGACAATTGTAATAAGCGGAGTCTTTAACCGTCACTCCCGCGATGAGTATAAGGAGATGATAGAGAAAAACGGAGGAAAGAATGTGGGTAGCGTAAGTAAGTCAACAACTTTTATTCTCGCCGGCGAAAATATGGGACCGAGCAAACTCGAAAAAGCGCAAAAAATGGGCGTTCCTTTGATGAATGAGGATGAATTCCTAGCAATGTTGTCTATATAATTATAAAAAATAATAATTTTAATATATATTTTCATCTTTTTGATGCAAGCTGACGATATTTAATGTATTTTTGCAACGCTAAAAAACAGATTGAATATTTATGATGCGAAATAGATTGAAAGGTATGGGAGTGGCGATGGTTACTCCATTTACAATTACCGGAGACGTTGATTATGTTGCACTCGATAGAATGGTCGATGAACATTTGGCGAGTGGCACTGATTTTCTTTGTGTGTTGGGAACAACAGCCGAAACTCCCACATTGACAAAAGAAGAGAAACGTAATATTCGAAAGCGCATCATCGAAAAGGTTGCAGGCCGTTTGCCTATTCTCTTGGGAATGGGTGGCAATTGCACCCATAGCCTTGTAGAGGAGATAAAGGGTGAGGATCTTACAGGAGTAGATGCAATACTCTCTGTTGTTCCCTACTACAACAAGCCCAGTCAAGAAGGCATATACCAGCATTACAAAGCAGTAGCTTCGGCTACATCACTTCCTATAGTAATATATAATGTTCCCGGTCGTACAGGAGTCAATATGCTCCCCGAGACAGTCATTCGCCTTGCCAACGATTGTGAGAATATCGTTGCAGTAAAGGAGGCGTCGGGAAATTTGCACCAGATAAAGACTATCATCGACAATACTCCTGCCGACTTTGATGTTCTTTCGGGTGACGATGGTCTCATCTGCGATATTATGAAGATTGGTGGAGTGGGCGCAATTACAGTATTTGGCAATGCCTATCCCAAAGAGTTAACGGAAATGGTACGCCATCTGTCGAATGCCGACTACGAGAAGGCTGATGAGCTGAATGCAATATTTGCCGAAATGTACACCCTCCTTTTTGCCGACGGTAACCCTGCCGGAGTAAAATCGTTGATGGCTCATCAGAAGAAAATAGACAATAATCTGCGTCTGCCTCTTGTTCCTGCTCGTGCCGAGATTGACGAAGCAATGGCGCTTGCAATGGCTACTCTAGATAAGAAATTGGCTGCAAGATAAACTCTAATCACGGAACTATGAAGCCGAAAGTTTTGATTACATACAATATCTTCGGTGGACTATACCGTGAGATTCTAAAGGATTTTGATATTATAATTCCTGCCACCGAAGAGGGAAGTTTTACCTACGACGAGGTACTTGCAATGATTAGCGACTGCGATGCATTGTTGTCAATGTGGAATTTCCCGGTCGATGAACGTCTGCTTTCGGCCGCCAATAAGCTAAAGATTGTTGCCAATTATGCTGTAGGGTACGACAATATAAATGTCGATGCTGCTACAAAATATGGCATCGTGGTAGCAAATACTCCCGACCCTGTTACCGAACCTACTGCCGATATTGCAATGGGGCTTATTCTGTCGCTCTTGCGTGGTATAGTGGCCTACGACAATCGTCAGCGCAAAGGAGGATATATAAAAGGTATAATGACCGATCTTGGATATTCGCTCCGAGATAAAAAGCTTGGAATTCTTGGAATGGGACGCATAGGCAAGGCTCTTGCTGTTAGGGCAAAGGCCTTTGGAATGCATATTGCCTATAACAACCGTCACCGCTTGAGTACTGCCGAAGAGGAGCAATACAATGCTCAATATATGACTTTCGACGAACTTGTATCTTCCTCGGACATACTCTCTATAAATGCTCCTTTAACAAAAGATACCTATCATATTATAGATGCCGAAGCTCTCTCTAAAATGAAGGCCGATGCATATATAGTAAATACGGCTCGCGGTCCGCTGATTGACGAGAATGCTCTTGTCGATGCTCTGCGCAACAACAAGATAGCCGGTGCCGGACTCGACGTGTATGAATTCAACGACACTGTAACCAAAGAACTTACGGAGCTTGACAACACAGTGCTTTTACCGCATATAGGTACACAGACAGTAGAGGCAAGGCGCGAAATGGCGCAATTTGCCGCAACGAATATCCGCAATCTCTTCTTTGGTGGAAGGGTTGCGAAAGTAAACCAGTAACACATAAAAGATGGAGAAAGTAAAGAGACTGCTCGATAATATGGTTCTACAATATAACTGCAAAGAGTTTATTGTATCGGACCCAGTGCAGTTTCCTCACGCTTTTTCCGAAAAGAAAGATGTTGAGATTGCAGCCCTGCTGGCATCGGTCATAGCTTGGGGTAATCGCACAATGATACTGCGCTCGGGCAAGAAAATGTTCTACGATATAATGGGTGGTGAACCCTATGAGTTTATTATGCGTAGCAAATTTCAAGCGCTCGATGAATCGATAAATATCCATCGTACTTTTTTTGTTCGCGATTTTTTGTATATTTGTCGTGGATTGCAATATGTATACTCTTCGTACGACTCGTTGGAGACTCTTTTTGAGTGTGGCGATACGTGGAAGGGAATAGAGCGTTTGCGTACCGAGCTTGCAAATGCCAACGAAGGAATATCTACAAGGCATATTTCTAATCCTGTAGCGGTGAGCGGAAAGCCTGCTTCGGCCTGCAAACGTCTGCATATGATGCTGCGTTGGCTCTGTCGCGACGATGGTATTGTCGATATTGGACTATGGAAGGCTGTATCGCCCGCCTCGTTGATGATGCCTCTCGATGTTCACGTGGCGCGCACAAGCCGCGAACTGGGATTGGTGTCCCGCAAACAGAACGACCGTAAGACTGTCGAGGAACTTACATCCCGTTTAAGGGAATTTTCTCCCGACGATCCTGTGAAATACGACTTTGCTCTCTTTGGCGTTGGTGTCAGCGGAGCAGATTATAATAATGATTAACGATAAAAAATAAAACATATGGCAAAGATAACAAAAGAAGATGCACTGAATTATCACGAGGGCAAACGCCCCGGAAAGATAGAGGTTGTTCCTACAAAGCCCTATTTTACTCAGGCCGACCTTTCGTTGGCATACTCACCCGGAGTAGCCGAGCCTTGTCTTGAGATTCAGAAAGATCCTCAGAATGCATATAAATATACCGATAAAGGAAACCTTGTAGCTGTAATCTCTAACGGTACTGCAGTGCTTGGACTCGGTGATATAGGTGCGTTGAGCGGTAAGCCTGTGATGGAGGGTAAAGGATTGCTCTTCAAAATATACGCAGGAATTGACGTATTTGACATTGAAATTAACGAGAGTGATCCCAATAAATTCATCGAGACAGTAAAGGCTATATCTCCTACATTCGGTGGAGTGAACCTCGAGGATATAAAGGCTCCCGAGTGCTTCGAGATTGAGCGTCGTCTAAAGGAGGAATTGGATATTCCTGTGATGCACGACGACCAGCACGGAACAGCGATAATCTCGGCCGCCGGTCTTCTTAACGCTCTCGAGGTAAACGGAAAAGATATCTCAAAGGTACAGGTTGTTGTCAATGGAGCAGGTGCTGCCGCAATCTCTTGTGCTCGTCTATATATTGCTCTTGGAGTAAAGCGAGAGAATGTTGTAATGCTCGACAGTAAAGGTGTAATATCGGACGACCGTGCCAACCTTACTCCCGAGAAGTTGGAGTTTGCAACCTCTCGCCACGATATTAAGACTCTTGCCGATGCAATTGTCGGAGCTGACGTATTCCTCGGCCTTTCAAAAGGAAATGTACTCTCTAAAGATATGGTTCGTTCAATGGCAAAAGACCCCATTGTTTTTGCTCTTGCTAACCCCGAGCCCGAAATTACATATGAGGATGCAATGGATAGCCGCCCCGATGTTCTTATGAGTACTGGACGCTCCGATTATCCCAACCAGATAAACAACGTTATTGGCTTCCCCTATATTTTCCGTGGAGCATTGGACACCGCTGCAACTGCAATCAACGAGGAGATGAAATTAGCAGCCGTACACGCAATTGCCAACCTTGCTAAGCAGCCCGTTCCCGAAATTGTGAACAAGGTTTATCACGTAAGCAACCTTACATTCGGTCGCAACTATTTTATTCCAAAGCCTGTAGACCCTCGCTTGCTCGTCGAGGTATCGACTGCGGTAGCAAAGGCAGCCATTGCCAGTGGAGTAGCGCGCAAGAATATCACCGATTGGGATAAATACAAAGAGCATCTGCTTGAGTTTATGGGACGCTCGTCAAAGCTCACACAGCAGATGTTTGACACCGCACGTTCTAATCCCCAGCGTATAGTCTTTGCCGAGGGCGCGCACCCCTCGATGCTCAAGGCGGCGGTACGCGCACGCGAGGAGGGTATTTGTAAGCCTATCCTTTTGGGTAACGACGAAATTATTGTAAAATTGGCTCAGCAGCTCAAGCTTAGTCTCGAGGGTATAGATGTAGTGAACCTTCGTCACCCCAACGAGGCGGAGCGTCGCGAGAGATACGCAAGAATCCTCACCGACAAGCGTCAGCGCGAGGGCTACACATTCGAGGAGGCCAACGACAAGATGTTCGAGCGTAACTACTTTGGTATGATGATGGTAGAGACTGGAGAGGCCGATGCGTTCATCACAGGACTCTACACAAAGTACTCTAACACAATAAAGGTTGCCAAAGAAGTAATCGGTGTACAGGAGGGATTCAATCATTTTGGTACAATGCACATCCTAAACTCAAAGAAGGGTACATATTTTGTTGCCGACACATTGGTTAATCGTGGCTCAACAACCGACACTCTCGTTGATATGGCACGTCTGTCGGATAAGGCTGTACGTTTCTTTAATTATGAGCCTGTGATGGCAATGATTTCTTATTCAAACTTTGGAACCGATAAGAATGGTAGCGCTATAAGCGTACACGATGCTGTTGCCCGTCTGCATAATGAATATCCCGAATTGGTGGTCGATGGAGAGATGCAGGTAAATGTTGCAATGAATACCGAATTGCGCGACAGCAAATATCCTTTCACAAAATTGAAAGGAAAGGATGTCAATACACTCATATTCCCTTGTTTGAGTGCAGCAAACTCATCGTATAAGATGTTGCAGGCATTGAGCCCCGACACCGAGATTATAGGACCTATACAGATGGGACTTAACAAGCCTATTCACTTTATCGACTTTGAAAGCTCTGTTCAGGAGATTATGAATGTGGTTGCTGTAGCGGCAATCGATGCAATTGTCGATAAAAAGAAGTAATATCCTTTTCTTTGGATAAAAATAAAGCCAATAGCAAAGCTATTGGCTTTATTTTATGTGTGTGCTTTTCTGTTTTATTCGTCGATAATATCGCGTAGCAGATTAAGCTCAAATTCGTTAGCTCCGCGAGAGAGTAGAATCTCTTTGTCGTTAATGATATTATTATAGATATTACAACCGTAAGCCTCCTTTGCCTTTCTGTACAGAGCAATGGCCTGCTCTTTGTTCCCATTGACCCATTCAACGTGTCCGGCATTCATAATATCCTCGCCTTTTGTCTTTGACGAATCGAATATCTTGTTGTAGTATTTGCGCGCCTGCTCATCTTTTCCTGCAAGGAAAGAACACCACGCTATTGCACGCCAAGCGCGTACAGATTCATTTTCGAGATATTCTACTTTAAAGAATCGCGAGAATGCATCGTCATATTTCTTAAGTAGAGTATAACACTCGCCGCACTGCATTAATAAAGAGAGATTTTCGTGTGCAATCTTTTCGGCCGACTCGTAAAAATGCAACGCATTTTTAAAATCACCCAACAGACGATAGCATTGCGCCAGCCTACGCATATTCCACAAGGTGTCGGGGTTTATAATGTCGGCTTTAGTGAAATAATCGATAGCCTTTCTGTACTCACCCATCTTTTGCAGGCTGTATCCCATTTTTTGATAAAATTGGAAACTATTGCCCAATCCTCTCTTTTCGCATTTTGTACCCACTGCATATGCCTCGTGGTAATACTCTTTCTCTACAAGATAGTCGAAAACGCGTAGGGCACACTCTCTCTCCGACAGAAGGAAAGCTATAGGCTCTTTTAACAGAATGTTGAGAGGCTGCGCAAACGGGTCGTCAATCTCTTTTTTGAATTTAGATATTTTGAAGAATCTATATAAATCCTGAATATATTGGTTACCAATAAGTTCGGCGTCTTTTTCTTTGGGAATGTCTGTCGTTGTTTCCGGACCCTCCTTTGCAATGTCAGCCTCTCCTGTTATCTGCTGCATAAGCATATCCTGCTGCTCTTTTGGAACCTGCTTGAATGTTAAACAGAAAGAGTATTTGTCGCTGTTGCAAAAGAAACGCGATGAGCATATTGCCCCCATAAGGCTCTTTGACCCTCTTTCGTCGCGTGGTATAATGTCCGATATTTGTGGTACGTTGGAGTCGAAAGGACGCAACCAATTCGAAAATTCCTCAAAGAAGGGATAGCCTTTCAGCTGCGAGAAAGTGCTCATATATACGTCGGCGCCTTCAATCTGCCATTTGCTCATCTCTTCTAATTTGTCCTTAATCTTGTCCTGTTCAATCCACGCTTCCCATTCGGGATTCTGTCCCTCTTCCTCTAACTCCTTTACAAGGTCTACTCCCATTTTTGAACCATCGAGACGCGGATTCTTCATCATTGCGGGGATAATCTCCTCGCGCATCTTGCGGTCTATTTTCTGTGTCTCGCGCGAACGCAACAATTGAAGCTGTATAGTAAGTATGCGTTGCTGTATATTAGGCTCGCCTACGAGTGTCTGTAGCGCCGCTGTAATCTCGGGGTAGTATTTTAATCGGTCGGAGTATGTGTAGATAGAAAGAATAACTCCAATCAGTGCGCGAATGGCTATTTCATTTTTTACATTCTGGGCTAATCGGCACAAAAGTATAACTTTTGCCGGCTCAAAGCATTTTAAAGTGCCCAATGTTATGGCGCTTACAAGGCTGCTTCTGTCGTTGGGCGTAATATCCTCGTCGTTCAACAGCTGGGTGATATTTTCAATATCTTTGCCTTTCCAACAGTTGCTGCACCATATTCTATGGAATGTCTCCGCGAGAATCTTTTCGTGCTCATCTTTGAGCTCCTTCTCTATTATTTCCGACTCCCTTTTTGGCAACATTCCTGTTACTGCTATATTTGCAGTATTCTCGCTTAGTCGTACGCGCATAATATCGGCAGCCGTCTCGTTCTTGTATTTGCGTCTATGCTGCGAATATATGTCGAATAATTTTTCGGCTCTACGCGATAGCGCTATTGCGTCGTTTATAATAAAACAACGGCCTAAAAGTTCATTGTAGAGTCGCTCACGGTCGGGGTCGGGCATTCCTTTAGAGAAATATTCGAGCATATAGCTGTATGCAGTCTCAATATCGGCAAAACTGCTACGCAAGTCCCAATCACTAAGGCCGTCAAGCTCCTCTCCCAATAAATTGAGCGCTTGCTTGAGCTTCTCTTCGTGCAGTAGTGTGGCTACTTTTCTCTTTATTTCAATTATACGTTGCTCGTCCATAACCTTATATTATAAAACATAAACAGCGCGGATTGCCACGCTGTTTATGCTAATATTTAAAATATGATTATTCACCTTTTACAGCAGCTACTCCGGGAAGAACCTTACCCTCGATAGCCTCAAGGAGAGCACCACCACCGGTAGAGATGTATGATACCTGTTCAGCCATACCAAACTTGTTGATACAAGCAACAGAATCACCACCACCAATGAGTGAGAATGCACCGTTTGCTGTAGCCTTAGCGATAGCCTCTGCTATTGCACGTGAACCTGATGTAAAGTTGTCGAACTCAAATACACCGGCGGGACCGTTCCAAAGGATAGTCTTTGCATCTTCGATAGCTGCAGCGAAAGACTTACGAGCCTCGGGACCTGCATCCAATCCTTCCCAACCCTCGGGGATATTGAGAACGGGAACAACCTGTGTGTTAGCGTCGTTAGAGAAATCATCAGCAGCAACACAGTCGGTAGCCAATACAAGGTTTACACCCTTAGCCTTAGCCTGCTCCATAATGTCGAGAGCCAACTGCAATTTGTCGTCCTCAACAATTGAGTTACCTACTGTACCACCCTGAGCCTTAGCAAAAGTATATGTCATACCACCGCAAAGGATAAGGTTGTCCACTTTATCCATAAGGTTCTCGATGATACCAATCTTTGTAGAAACCTTAGAACCACCCATAATAGCGGTGAAAGGACGTTTGATATCTTTGAGGATGTTATCTACAGCCTGAACCTCTTTCTCCATCAAGTAACCGAGCATTTTGCTGTCCTCAGCAAAGTAGTCAGCGATTACAGCTGTTGAAGCGTGACGACGGTGTGCTGTACCGAATGCGTCGTTGATGTAGCAGTCAGCATAAGAAGCCAATGTCTTAGAGAACTCTTTCTGAGACTCCTTCATTGCTTTCTTAGCATCGTTGTATGCGGGATCCTCTTTGTCGATACCTACAGGCTTACCCTCCTCCTCGGGATAGAAACGTAGGTTCTCCAACATAAGAACCTCACCGGGTTGCAATGCAGCAGCAGCCTCGGCAGCCTTAGCGCAGTCGGGAGCGAACTGAACAGCAACGCCCAATTTCTCAGAAACAGCGTCTACAATCTGGCTCAAAGAGTATTTAGCGTTTACTTTGCCTTTGGGTTTACCCATATGAGACATAATGATAAGCGCACCACCATCGGCCAATACTTTCTTCAAAGTGGGAAGAGCACCGCGAATACGTGTGTCGTCAGTAATTTTACCCTCTTCGTTCAAAGGCACGTTAAAGTCTACGCGAACGATAGCCTTTTTACCTGCAAAATTGAAATTGTCAATTGTCATTGTGTAAAAATTATAAGTTAATAAAATGTTTTTCTAATTAAAATCTCCACAAAGGTTGTAGAGGTCATCATTCTGCAAATTTAATATTTTAAAATAATAAAAAGCTAAATGATAGGTTATTTTTTATAAATTATTCCTTTCTTGTCTGTTGTACTCCTTGCAGAGCTTCCTTAGTCCACAATTGTTGCACTCCGGAGTACGCGCCTTACACACGTATCTGCCGTGTAGTATCAGCCAATGGTGAGCCTTTGGGATAAGCTCCTCGGGGAAATATTTTGTGAGTTCAAGCTCCACGCTGTAGGGGGTGGTGCAACGTTTAGGAACAAGTCCTATTCTGTGGCTCACTCGGAATACGTGCGTATCTACCGCCATAGCACTCTTGTTGTATACCACCGACTGAATTACATTGGCAGTCTTTCGACCCACTCCAGGAAGGGTGGTGAGCTCCTCTAATGTGTCGGGAACCTCACCGCTAAAATCGCTGCACAGCTTTTGAGCCATTCCGACAATATGCTTTGCCTTGTTGTTCGGGTAAGATATACTTTTTATATAGTTGAATACCTCGTCGGGGTGCGCTTCGGCAAGCTCGGCAGGGGTAGAGTAGCGTGCGAAAAGGTCGGGGGTAACCATGTTGACCCTCTTGTCAGTGCATTGTGCCGACAAGATTACAGCAACCAGAAGCTCGTAAGGATTGCTGTAGTTAAGTTCAGTCTCGGCAACAGGCATTGCCTTTTCGAAATACTCTATTACAGCGTCGAATAGTTCCCTCTTTCTCATTATTATATATACTATTTTGTCGTGTGAGGGAAAATAATCAAATGTTGAATTTGCGTATCTCGCAATTGTCGAGCAGTGTTACCTCTCTATATGTAACACCCTCAAGCTCGGCCTGCATCACTCTTGCAAAAAAACCGTGGCTGAAGGCAAGAATCTTTTTATCGGCATACTCCTTTTTTATTTTGTCGATAAATTTGTTGGCTCTCACCTTTAACGAATCCTCACTCTCTACTGTGTCGTTAAGAGTGGCGCCTTTAATCTGTTTGCCGGTAAGATTGCCAAGGTCACGCTCGCGCAAAAGAGGCTCTTCTATAATGTTGCACGATATTCCCTCGAGTGCTATCGATGCAGTGTCTATACAACGTTTAAGGTCGCTGCTCAATACAATATCAAAGGGAATATTGGCCAATTTTTCTCTTATGGCCTTTGCCTGCTCTTTACCAATCTCCGATAGAGTACCGGCAGTCTGTCCCTGAAAAACCCCGCGTGCATTCTCCTCGGTCTCTCCGTGTCTTACAAGGTATAATGTAATAGCCATTGCTTTAAAATTAGAAAAGGTCGGCTCGCCTTAATAAAGGAGTGCCGACCTTAATTTATTTTTGTTTAGTTTGCATTCTCAAACAATTTCAGGAATCGTACGTCATTCTCGCTGAAGAGTCTGAGGTCCTTAACCTGATACTTAAGGTTTGTGATACGTTCAATACCCATACCAAAAGCATATCCCGAGTAAACCTTGCTGTCTATGCCACAAAGCTCAAGAACGTTGGGGTCTACCATACCACAACCGAGAATCTCAACCCAACCGGTTCCCTTACAGAAGGGGCAACCTTTACCACCGCAGATATTACAGCTTATGTCCATTTCGGCACTAGGCTCGGTGAAGGGGAAATAAGACGGACGCAGGCGAATCTTTGTATTTGTGCCAAACATCTCCTGAGCAAAGAGCAAGAGCACCTGCTTAAGGTCGGTGAACGAAACATTCTTGTCTACGTAGAGTCCCTCCAACTGATGGAAGAAGCAGTGTGCACGGTAGCTGATAGCTTCGTTGCGGTACACACGGCCCGGAGCAATAATGCGGATAGGTGGCTGAGTGTTCTCCATTACTCGGCTCTGCACGCTACTTGTGTGTGTGCGCAGAATAATGTCGGGGTGTGCCTCTACAAAGAATGTATCCTGCATATCTCGTGCGGGGTGATCCTCGGCAAAGTTCATCGATGAGAATACGTGCCAGTCATCCTCAACCTCGCAACCGTCGGCGATAGAGAATCCCAAGCGCGCAAAAATATCTACAATCTCATTCTTTACAATAGAAAGGGGGTGACGTGTACCCAAAGTCGAGGGGTACGAAGGACGTGTGAGGTCAATCTCGCACTGCTCCTCTTCTTTATTCTCGAGGCTCTCCTTGAGAGCATTGAATCGCTCCTGGATAGCATTCTTAAGCTCGTTCAAGCGTACGCCTACCTCACGTTTTTGCTCGGCAGGAACCTCGCGGAACTGTGCCATCAAGCCATTTATAATACCTTTCTTACTCAAATATTTAAGGCGAAGATTCTCCAGCTCCTCGGCATTGCCGGCTGTTACTCCTTTTATCTCCTCAAGTAGTTGGTTTATCTGTTCTATCATATATTATGTTCCTGTTTTTATACTCAATTTACGAAACGATTGCAAAGTTAATGAATATCTCCGGAAAAATCTAACGAATGAGGGAAAATAATGATGGCGACACTGGTGTTCAATGACTTATGAGGACTTATAATGACAGCCTCGCCGATGCAAAAGTGTAAGGAAATGAAAGGTAATGAGGGCGAACGGTTTACAAAATATTACCCGATAGGGGGGTGGTTTATAGGTCGTTGGATTTTATTTTTATTCTCTGCAATATTCTGCATAACAATGTGTAACTCGCTGATAACTAATTTTGTAACCAAAAAGAATTGGATTATGCGAAGTACGTTTAAGGTGCTGTTCTACGTGAACGGAAGCAAGGAGAAAAACGGTATTGTCCCGATAATAGGGCGAGTGACAATCAACGGTTCAGTGGTTCAATTCAGTTGCAAACAACAATTGCAAAAACAATGTGGGATGCCAAGAGCAATCGGGTAAATCAAAATATCAAGGAGCGACAATATCTTACCGAAGATGAAATCAAGGCAGTAATGACACACTAGTTTACGGATAAGAAGTTGGCTTATATCCGAGACCTATTCGTGTTTGCAAGTTTCACAGCTCTGTCATTTTTGAAGTAGTCATTGCTTTTGCATTTCGTTTGAACACATACGAAGCAAGCAAGATAAGAGGAAAGGTATTGGATGGTTTGTACCAACGAAAAGAGAATGGAATTAGTATACTGCTATCGTTGGAGAGTACCGAGCATCAAATTTTCTCAAAAGGGAATTGCTAACAACGAAAAATGAGACCTGCGATTCGTAAGAATAGCAGGTCTCTACAATCATCTTATATGTAAATCTCTATCAAAGGGAATGATAGAGATTATTTTGTTAAGGTAACCTCTATAAGTCCAGCTGTTCGAGACTGGAAATAAAGATCTTTAGCTTCATATCCGATCCAATATTCTCCTGTAGCGCAATTACCACTAGTATTTTGGGTTGGTGTTAATACAGTATCGCCCACTTTTACTTGTGATATAGCGTAATCTGCTGGAACTTCAATAAGATTCATATAAACATTAAGGTGTTCTCTTGGGTCTGTTGTGATGTATGGATTCATTCTACCGTCCTTAATCTCCAATTTATTGCCATTCTCATCCAACACGGCCAAATTAAAGGAAACTTTGTAAGAATTCTCACTGATTGTTTCTTTTTTAACATTGCTAAAGCGGAAAGTAACTGCATTTGCAATTCTGGTGTCTCCATCGTAAACAGAGTAACCATAAATCTCAGGATTTACAGCAACAATAGGTAAAAAGTCAGCACCCGTACTTACTGATATAGTACTATTTTTATTGTGTGCTATATTGAGTTTTCTTACATAATCTTTATAATCAATATCTTTAATAGGATAAACATTGTACTTCTCTGCGCCTGTGATAGTATATTTACCGGTGGGAACCTCAAGAACATCCTCGTCTTTGTTGTTAGTGAATACAACCTCATATTTATTAGATGTCTCCAATGTATTACCCTCCAAAGCAACAGCGTACTTTGTTGTCATCTTGCGGATAGCTACAGGATATGCTGCATTAACAGTTGTGTTCTTGATAACAAGGTTACCACGAGAATCGCCACCGTCAGCGCGTACACCGTAACCTGTAGCTACGATATTTGAGTTGATGATTGTGGGATATGCTGTGTTACCGAAAGAAACACCGCTCTTACAGTCTACAACATTAACACCCTCAATATAAATTTTGTCATCACAGCTCTGAGCCTGAAGGAGTGAGTGCAAATTAGTTGCAGTAGAGTTCTTGATTGCAAAGTTGTAGTACTGAGTACAACGTACAGCAACAACCTTCTCGTTACCGGTAAACGTACAATTCTCAACGCTTACATTGTGAACATAACGTTTACCAATTTCTGTATTACCTGCTGAGATAAAGTCCAAAGCACCATCACCGTGTACAAAGTTGATATTTCTGAAAGTCAGAGTCTCGGGAGAGTTACCGTGCATACCACCCTCAAGGTAGAATGTACCATCGAATGTTACGTTGCAACCATCGATAACAAGGTTTACACCGGGCTTCTGAACGATTGTAAACTCGAGAGTAGCTGCTGCACGTGTTGTGAAGAAATCCTTCAAACGAATCACATAGTCACCAGGCTTGTTAGCCTCCTCGATAGCTTGTACCAACTCATCGGGAGTAGAAACAATAGCTGTATGAACACCATTCTCGTCGGTGTAAATTTTGTTCTTCTCACCATCGAAACGCTCGTCAATTACAACGTTGAATGTAGCGGGGTTAGTGATAAGCTTACCGAGGATGTTTGTACGATAGTTACGCTGTGTGGTAACATTGGGGAAACTTGTAGAAGGAACATTTGTATTGCCATCCGCTGTCTCCCATACGAACTCAACGTCAGTCAAGGTCTTCTCTGAACCAAGGTCACCAACGAGCAAATAGTTCATTGCAAGGTAGTTGTACTCTTTCTCAACGCCATCGATAGTAACCTTGAGGGGCTCTGTAGGAATTGCGTTCATTTTGAATACAACCACTGTATCTTTACCTACAACAGTGCTGTCGTAAGCATTGTAGAAACTGTAAACGTTGCTAACAATAATCTTGCTCTTCTCGATAACGATACCTGCATTTGCAGCATCTGCAAGCTCAGTAGCGTCGATACCGAGGTTAAGCTGTGCAAGGGGACGCTTCAATACAACAGTCTTCTCGACTCTGTTCATTGTCTCATTAGCCGATACGTGGCAAGCGCGTGTAAATGCATCGCGTTCCTCAACGTTAGAACTCTGATTGCCAAGAACCTCAATCTTCTTAAGGTCGTCAATTTTGTAGTATTTGCTGTTGCCTTGCTCGTCGCCATTGTAAGCGAAGAATACCACATTGTAAGCCTGACCTTTTGCCAAACGAACGTTGTACTGAGCCTCCTTGCCAACTATTGCAAGATTCTGGTCAAGGTTCATTTTAACACCTTTAGCATCGTAAACACAACATTTAACGCGGTTTACGGTTGTACCGTCACCAATAGCACGGGTGCCGATACCGTCAGGGGTAGATACGGTGAATGTAGCGTCTACATAATCACCTGCTGTCTCACCACCTACGAAGTCATCCTGTGAACAAGATGCTACAGCAAGCATACCTGCAAATGCAAGCATACCAAAGAATAAATTCTTAATCTTCATAGATTTTAAAAATTAGGTTAATAAATTATGTGTTATAAAAATATTCCAGCTTAACACCAATAAAAGCATTAAGTTTAAAACATTGTTGCACAACATTTTAAACTTTAAATACCACACTATCTCTTGTTAAGAGACAAACAAAAACCTTCAAAGGGGTTTCTGGTGCGAAAGCCAATAATTTAACAAATACAATTATTTCAATAAATTGGTATTTTTTTGCAGTTAAATATCTTTTGTGATTAACAAACAACCTTTAATTACAATATTTTACATATATTTGTACCGATAAACAAATCTCTTAACAAGAGATTTTTCTCTAAAGACACAGGCTATTTTTACAGCCACCACAAATATTTGCTCCGAGTCGCTAATTTACCGACTCACTGGCATTCTTATAAATAACAACACTTAACAGGATACAAAAAAGCGGCA
>JAFYRW010000007.1 GCA_017546785.1 Bacteroidaceae bacterium
ATCACCATTGATATAATCGGCAAGGAAACGTACAGTCTGCATATATGGGAAGAGAGCTGCAGCATAAGGCAAATTCTCAACCTCGAGAGGAGTAATGAATGACGCAGCTGACTTTAGATAACCTTTAGTGAAAGATTTAAAAATCTCCATATTAAAGTTTACATTGTCGAGATTAGCATCATCCTCTTTTCCAGTGTTTGCTGCCGAACGCAAATAGTCGCCAAAATCGGAGAATACAAAGTTAGGCATTACAGTATCAAGGTCAATTACACAAAGTACGTTACCATCTTTGTCGAAAAGGATATTGTCTACTTTTGTATCGCAGTGGCAGATACGTTTAGGGAGTTTACCCTCGCGGTGCAGACGCTCACCCTTACACATTTCCTCGGCACGTTTCTCAAGCTCATCAACGAGCCACTGAACCTCGGAAAGACGACCGGCCTTGTCCTGTGACACAGCCTCGCGCAACTGAGAAAGACGGAATTCCATATTATGAAAATCCTTGATTGTCTCGCCCAACTGAACGGGAATATCGGCCAACATTGCCTGGAAATTACCGAATGTCTCACCTACGATGTAAGATGTCTCGGCTGTAACGGCTGTCATTGACTCTGTATCGGGAATAAACTCCATTACTCGCCAATATTTCTCACCGTCGAAATAGTAGTATTTGCCATCCTTCGCAGGAACGAACTTAAGCACCTTGCGGCTGATATCATCGGTTCCGGCAGCAGACAACTTTGAGTAAATATGTTCGGTTACAGCAACGATATTGTTCATAAGCATATCAACGTCGGGGAAGATAGCATTATTAACGTGCTGCAATACATAGTCGGGAGCATCGCCGGCAGTTTTTACGCGGTAGGTTGTATTTATAAGGCCATTACCCAAGGGGGCTACTTCGACAACATCGCCTTGAATGTTGAACTGAGAAACAATTGCATTCATTGGAGTATTCTTTTTGTGTTAGTTTATTGATAATTACAAAAGTATATTAAAGTAACGGGGTTTACAAAAAAAATGGCTCATTTTTATACTATTGCATTCAAGAAAAAAATGTCTATTGAAAAAAGCTATTGAAGAAAAATAAAATAAGCTGTTTTTACCTCTTTTTATTTTATATAACTATTTGGCAGTAAAAATAGAATTGCCTATCTTCGCGGATGCAAGCTAAAAAAATATTTTAAAGAACGTAAATAGCACTAAATGATTGAACGCCACATAATTCTCGATGCTATAGACCCTGTTGGATTCTACGGGGCAAATAATGTACATTTACAGATGCTGAAGAAGCTTCACCCTAAATTGCGTATTGTTGCACGCGACAACATAATAAAGGCAATGGGCGACGAAGAAGAGCTTGAACGATTCGAGAGAGTAATAAATATTCTGCTTGAATATTGCGTGAAATACAACTGCATAAACGAAGAGGCTATAATAGATGCTGTAAATGGCAAGCGTGGCGACAAGGGAACCGACAGCAATGTTATTGTATACAACATTAACGGTAGGCCCATCTACCCTCGCAGCGAGAATCAGTGCCGTTTGGTTGAGGAGTTCTCAAAAAATGATATGGTATTTGCTGTAGGTCCTGCCGGTAGCGGAAAGACATACACCGCAATAGCATTGGCAGTAAGAGCGCTCAAGAACCGCGAAATAAGAAAAATAATATTGAGCCGTCCCGCAGTAGAAGCCGGAGAGAAATTAGGATTCCTGCCCGGTGATATGCGCGACAAGATTGACCCTTATCTGCAACCGCTATACGACGCTCTCGAGGATATGATTCCTATGGCAAAGCTCAAGGAGTATATGGACTCGAATGTGATACAGATTGCACCATTGGCATTTATGCGCGGACGTACACTGAACGACGCCATTGTTATCCTTGACGAGGCACAAAATACTACCCCACAGCAAATAAAGATGTTCCTCACACGAATGGGCAACAATACAAAAATGATTATAACAGGCGACCTTACACAAATTGACCTCCCACCCAAACAATGCTCGGGACTTATTCAGGCGCTAAACATTCTAAAAGATGTAAAAGGAATAGGCTTTGTAAATCTCACAAAGAAGGACATTGTGCGTCACAAGCTTGTCACACGTATTGTTGAGGCATACGATGCTTTCGAGAATAGCAATAAAGAAGAATAATTTAGGAAAAACAAACAGAATAAAAATATACTACAATGGCTAAAGCATTAACAAACACTGAATTCAAATTTGAGAAACAGAAGAGCGTTTATCACGGAAAAGTTCGCGATGTATACGACATTGACGATGATAAATTGGTAATGGTTGCAACCGACCGTATTTCGGCTTTCGACGTTGTACTACCCAAAGGAATTCCTTTCAAAGGACAGGTTCTTAACCAGATTGCTGCAACATTCCTTGACGCAACAGCCGACATTGTCCCCAACTGGAAATTGGCTACTCCCGACCCTATGGTTACCGTTGGTCTGAAATGTGAGGGATTCAAGGTTGAGATGATTATACGCGGTTATCTTACCGGAAGCGCTTGGCGCGAGTATAAGAACGGTTGCCGTTCACTCTGTGGCGTAGCACTCCCCGATGGTATGCACGAGAATGAGAAATTCCCCTCTCCCATCATCACTCCTACAACAAAGGCCGATGCCGGACACGACGAGAATATCTCTAAAGAGGAGATTATTGCTCAAGGCATTGTAAGCAAGGAGGATTATGAGTTGATGGAGAAATATACATACGCTCTCTTTGAGCGTGGCAGCAAAATGGCAGCCGAAAAGGGACTTATCCTTGTCGATACAAAATATGAGTTCGGCAAACGCGACGGTAAGATTTATCTTATTGACGAGATTCATACTCCCGACTCTTCGCGCTACTTCTACGCCGAGGGTTATCAGGAGAAATTCGAGGCAGGAGAGCCTCAGAAGCAGCTGTCAAAGGAGTTTGTACGCCAGTGGCTCATAGAGAATGGCTTTATGGGACAGGAGGGCCAGCAGGTTCCCGAAATGACCGACGAGTATGTAAACAGCGTATCGGAGCGTTACATTGAGCTTTATGAGCACATTGTAGGTCAGCCTTTCGTTAAGGCAGACACAGAGAATCTGTACGAGCGTATAGAGAAGAATCTGACAGCGTACCTTGCGTAAATGTCAGCAAACAGCCGAAAAGTAATTTTCCCAAGATAGCAAACAATGGCGCATATGCGCCATTGTTTCACTTTAGGGACTACCCTAACAAAACCTTGTACAATGAAAAGAGAATTTGGAATAATAGGATACCCTTTGGCGCAATCAGCATCACCGGCATTCTTCAACAATAAATTTGCCGACGAGAATATCGATGCTGAATATATTCCTTTCGAGATTAAGTCGATAGATGAACTGCCACGAATTCTGGAGGAGCATCCTCTGCTATGCGGATTCAACGTAACAATCCCCTACAAAGTAGAGGTAATGAAATATCTAAAAGGGATAAGCGACGGTGCCGAAAGTATAAAAGCGGTAAATGTTGTAAAGGTTACCCGCGACGCCAACGGCAACACCATACTCACCGGACACAACAGTGACGTCATTGGTTTTACACGCTCCCTTGAGCCTCTTGTAAAAGGCAGACACAAGAAGGCGTTGATATTGGGAACAGGAGGTGTATCAAAGGCTGTGGCCTACTCTCTCGAGACATTGGGCATTGATTATCTTTTTGTATCGCGTAAAGCAAATGAAAATGTTATAGCATACGACCAGCTGACCGACGATATTATGGACTCGCACACTCTCATAGTGAATTGTACTCCACTGGGAATGGTCGGTCACGGTGTAGACGAATGTCCTGCTATCCCCTACGAAAAATTAAACAGCAGCCATCTTTTGTACGACGTTGTATATAACCCCGAGAATACCTTATTTTTAAGAAAAGGTGCGGCACAGGGAGCCCAGACAAAGAGCGGCTACGAAATGTGGTATCTGCAGGCGCTTGCTTCGTGGGAAATTTGGAATCAAGAGTAAGAATTACCCATATATAATATAAATAAGGAGTAGACACAATCTACTCCTTATTTATATATACGAACAACGATATTTTAGTCCAATCGTTGCTTAACCTCATCGACACTGTCAATAGCCGATATTTGCGATATTACCTCCTGCAATTCCGCAGCCGAATGAACCGAGAAGTCCATTGTACAGGTAACAATCTGATCGACACACTCGGTTGTAATATAGTTAAGCGACAGATGCAGATTATCGGTAATACAATCCATAATATCACTCAACAAATGATAGCGGTCTATTGCAGTGATGCTAATCTTTGCCGGATAGAGAAAATCCTTATTCTCCTCGAAATTCACTGCCATAATATCGTCACCCTTCTGAGACGCCAGACGAATTGCCAATTTGCAGTCGCGACGATGTAATGTAACGCTACCATCATCGGAACGGAAGCCTATTACCTCATCTCCCGGTAGAGGATGACAGCATTTGCATCGTTCGTATGGCAGTTTAGGCAATTTATTCAATATATTATGCAGATGCGACTTTGCCTTATAGGTTATTACATTGTCCAGCCAATCGGGCGATGGCATAATATTCTCATTGGTACCAATCTCTACACAATCGCCTCGACGCAATATAGTCTTTATTGAACGTAACATTCCGTTAATGCGTGCATATTGCGCGTGGGCGCCAAGCTCACTGTGAATCTCAAAGGCAAAATCGAGCGCGGTGGCATCTTTGGGCAATATAACACCTTTACCTCCGGGAGTAAAGACCATAATATCGTCATTGTAGAACGAAGAGGTTACTCCGTCCATATACTCCATCTCTTTTCCGTGCTGTGCAATATCTTTCAGCAGTTCCTTGAATTTTTCTATCCAATTGGAGATATTACCTTCGGAACGCTCCGAGAGACAACCGAACTGCGATTTTCGCACCATACGCTCCGATGAAATGTGTACCTCTTCCCACGTTCCGGCATCGGTAAGCAGCTTGACGTGAAAACTCTGATAGCCATTCTCTTTGGGCGAGTCTATTAAATTGGCTACACTGCCGGGCTTCTCCTTGAAGCGGTCGGTGAGCATCGAATATATCTTAAGGCTCATATCCTTCTCGGAGTAGTCGTGACCGTAAGGATAGATGATGCGTATATAGAATTTTCCCTCTACGTGATTGTAGTCGCATCCCGAGGCGTGCATCTTTTTCCAAGCATTGTACGGTCCTCGGCATTGAAGTTCGGTGCGTGCCAACAGAATATCGTTGTCCTCGAGCATCTTTTCTATCTTTTGCATAAAGCCGCGCAATATCTCCTCTTTCTGCATACGCTCGGCGTTCATAAGCTCCTCTATTTGAGTATATTCACGCGGACAGCGGTAACGGAACGACAGATTCTCCAATTCTCGTTTAATATGATAGAGTCCCAGACGATGCGCAAGAGGTGCATAAAAATAGTCAGTCTCTCCGGCAATCTTCATCTGCTTGTCGGGACGCATACTGCTCAGCGTACGCATATTGTGCAGGCGGTCGGCCAATTTAATCAAAAGGGCACGAATATCGTAGTGCAGCGACGCAAGCATCTGCTTGTAATTGTCTATCTGTTTCGATGACTCATACTGCTTTTTCTTTTTCTTTGTAACAACATTCACAAGAAAGGCTACGTCCTCACCATAGCGTTCCTTAACATCCTCTATTGTATATTGTGTATCTTCGACTACATCGTGCAGAAAGGCCGCTATAATTGGGTTGGCAGCTAATCCAAGCTCATTGGCAACAATGCGCGCAACAGCTAACGGATGCATAATGTAGGGCTCACCCGACTTACGTCTTTGTTCCTTATGTGCCTCTTTTGCAAAAAGATAAGCATCGTGTATGCGACCAACCTCTTCGGAGGACATACGACGGGACAACGTAGCCAACAGTTCCTCTACTTCACGATCAATAACCTTGTATTCCATAGCAAATAATTATATATGTACAACACAAGCAGCACTATTGTTGATTCTAGCTACTTATATGCATAGAGTGCGAATTTGGTAAAAAAATATCAACGAACAAATAAAATCTTATAAATATTATAAAATTTCCATAAAATAGAAAATATCATAATCACTCAGGCTAAAAATCATTATTACAATACAGCTTTCTATCACTTACAAAGTTCACGTTCTTATTACTCACCAAAAACTAAAAAAATAAGTGAGTATGAAAAAATCAGTAAAAACAATCTTCTTTGTGAAGAAAAAGAGAGTGAATGACAATGAGACTCAGTCGTTAATGTGTCGCGTTATTATCGATGGCAAAAGAAAGCAATTTGCCTGTAACATTGATGTTCCGCAGAGATTATGGGAAGCAAACAATTGTTGCGCCAAAGGAAACAGTATCGAGGCTGTAAAAATAAATACTGCCATAGAGAGAATACGCTCCAATGTAGAGCGATACTACTGCGAACATATACACACTGGAGTCCCTATCCGCATAAACGAGATTATTGCAGTCATACACAAATATAACGATAAAGATTCGCTATTCAATTTTATGGAGAGCAATATCACTCTGCTGAGACAGATGGGTAAGATACGAACATCGGAGAGCTATCGTGCCACACTACGCAGCTTTATGCAGTTCCGAGATGGTGAAGATATTTTGCTTAACGAAATTAGTTCGGAGCTTATGCAAATATACGAGGCTTATCTACACAACAAAGGGGTAACAAGAAACAGCAGTTCGTTCTATATGAGAATAATGCGAGCGGTGTACAATCGTGCAGTAGAGAACAACCTAACCATCAATCGCACTCCATTCAAGCACGTATATACAGGCATCGACAAGACAACAAAAAGAGCAATTACATTAAATTGTATAAAGCAGATTAAGAGCTTAGACCTTACATTACATCCGTCGCTTGATTTTGCCCGCGATATATTCCTGTTCTCGTTCTACACTCGCGGAATGTCTTTCATAGATATTGCATTTTTGAAGAAAAAAGAGCTATCGAACGGAATATTGTCGTATCGCCGCCGAAAGACAGGACAACAGCTTTTTATCCGATGGGAAAAGTGTATGCAGGATATTGTGGATAAACACAATAGTCTCGATACAGAATATCTTTTACCTATAATAAAGCCAACAAAAGGCGATGAACGCAAACAATACCAGAATGCGATGTATCTTATAAACCGCAAGCTTAAGATTGTAGGAAAAATAGCCGGAATAGAAACGCCATTGACAATGTATGTAGCAAGACATTCGTGGGCGAGCGCTGCAAAAAACAAGAATGTGCCAATTTCTGTTATCAGCGAAGGAATGGGACACGATTCGGAAGCGACTACACAAATTTATTTGGCATCGTTGAATACCTCTATCGTAGACAAGGCAAACAGTATGATTTTAAAATCGATATAAGGGGGAAAATTATCAATCTCTTGTTAAGAGAAAAATCTCTTGTTAAGAGAGAAATAACTACCTTTAGATGTTTTTCTGAGAGTATTTTTTGGCAATTCAACAAATACGATTATTTCAATAAATTGGTGTTTTTTATGGTTAAATATCTTTTTAGCTTAACAGACAACCTTTATTTGCAATATTTTACATATATTTGTACCGATAAACAAATCTCTTAACAAGAGATAGTGCTGTATTTTAAGTTTAAAAT
>JAFYRW010000002.1 GCA_017546785.1 Bacteroidaceae bacterium
TTTTCAATGGAAAAATTCACGAACAAGAGACTGCTGTGAATGATTCTTCCGCGTGCCGCAGGTTTTTGCTACTTTTTGACACTCAAAAAGTAGGGAACAAATAAAAGCAGAAAGAAAGAATAGCTCACGGATTACCGAGAAATAAAAACAAAGAACAACACACTTTACTCCTATAGACTTTCGCCCTACTGAGGCAAAATTAAAATTCCCTCCTTGCTACAGAGAAACAAAAACAACGAACTATTCTGTTGTTATTTTTTTGTTGCTACAAGTTTTTGTGCAGTCATACCACCGACACCAAAAAACACCCACTCCCACCGCAAATAATCCCCTAAAATTAAACTTCAACCAACCGACAAAACACTATAATTCCGTTTTAAAAAACAGCCATTGGAAAAGACCGTAATCCACCTTATTATAAACACCCCGAACAGAACCACAAACAACATTCCTTGCTGTTAATCAATAAATAAGATTTTATTGATTTTTTTTGTTTATTACAAAAAATATTCTCTAATTTGCAAAATGGAATAGTTTGGGTTAAATGCCCTGCGTGGCTTTAATGCCAATATTGCGGCATTTTGCAGAGTATGTTTCACAAACTATAATAGTTGCTAATGAATTGATATAGAAATTTATAACTAACTTTTTTAATAATTAAAACTTACGTTTATGAGAAAAAATTTATTTTTAGCTTGTGCGTTGGTGCTTGCTTCATTCGTAGGTCTTTCTGCGCAGCAGACCTGGCATCGTACCCTTGCTGGTATTGTTGGTGACCAGATTTCTTCAAAGGAGACTTATAATGACGCGGAAGTTACCGTTACGCACTATCACGTAACAACTCCCGTGATTAACCTTCCCGAGGCAGTTAAAGGTTTGCGTTTGACAGTCCTCAAGACTGGTGAGCTTAACCAGATTAAGGGTGGTGGTCCTACATTTGCTCTTGGTGAGCTTATCATCCGCGATGCTGAGGGTAAAAAAATTGCCTATACAGCAAAAACTAATGCCGACCAGAACACTATGGGTGATGGAAAAGACGGTGACGGTATTCCCGCTCTTAACGACGGTTTTTATTCAACATATTTCCACTCTTCTTGGAATGGTACGTTGCCCAGCGATGCTCACTACATTGAGGTAACTTTCGAAGGAGCAACTTTGGATAAGGTTCAGTTGGAGTGGTACACACGTCCCGGCAATCATAATAACCGCCCCATCGAGGCTGGTATCTCTTCACTCGGTCACAAATTCACCGAGGATATGCTTTTCAGCGAGTATGGCTTCTCAGTAGGCGAGCAGGTAACAAAGCTTGCTGATGTTGAGAATGGTTTCTATACATTCTACTCTGAGGACTTGAGTCTCTCAAGCGAGACATTCGAGAATGTTACTCCTAACGGTAATACATACGTTGCTCTTTCTGGCTACACAACAGGACAGAGCACCGAGGCTACTCCCTCTCACATTGTGCAGCTTGTTCCTGCCGAGAATGAGGGTGAGTTCATCATCTATCAGCCTGTAAATGGTACATTCTATGCTGACGCAGGTTTCTGGACCGATGGTTTCTCTAACGGTGTAAACGGTTGGCAGAGAGCAAACACCAACCCCTTGCGTTTGCAGCGTATCAAGTTCACAGAGCGCGCTGACGGTGAGTTCGAGCTATCTTATGTACTCGACGAGTACTACAGAAATGTAGATGGCGAGAGTATCAAGGAGACAGAGAACCCTGTTGAGGTATGGATTGGTTACGATATGCGTGGTAACCTCAAGCTCTTCCCCGAGAGCGAGAAGAAACGTCTCGAGGAGGCTCTCGACACACGTAACTTCTCTGGTGGTTCATTCGGATTGCCCGTAGACTTTGGTTTCAAACTCAATAAGGCAGTTGTTGCCGATGGCGTTATTGCTCCTCTTACAATTGAAATGTTGGCTGGCAAAGAGGCTGCTACCTACCGTACCAACCTCATCGCTAAGATGGACAAAGTAGAAGAGCTTATCGATACTTATGCTGAGTACTACAATGAGTGGATTGCAAAATCAGGTCAGGGTGCTACTCATTTGACAAAGTTGCAGAAGGCTATTACAGATGCTCAGGAGTGGGTAGACAACAAGGATGCTTCTGCTGAGGAACTCGTTGCAGCTATCGAGGACTTTGATTCTGCTACAAATACATTTATCCGTATGTTGTTTATGCTCGTTGCCAATGTTGAGGTTAAGGAGTTGAGCAACGCCGATAACTTTACTTCTTCTTACGAGGAGGGTAAATATCCCGAAAGCGCTAAGGCTCTCTTGACACAGATTCAGGAGGCTGCCAACGTTGCTGCCGGTGAGATTATGGACGGTTATATGACAACAAACGAGGGTATCAGCGAGCTTGCTGAGCTTTGGGCTATGCGTGAGTCTTTCTTCGCTAAGAAATTGGCTCCCCGTGTTGCATTGCCTATCGTTGTTAAGCCCGAGAATAATCAGTTGCCCGGCGCTGTTGTTAGCGGTAACCATATGAT
This sequence comes from Bacteroidaceae bacterium, assembly GCA_017546785.1. Taxonomy (GTDB): domain Bacteria; phylum Bacteroidota; class Bacteroidia; order Bacteroidales; family Bacteroidaceae; genus HGM04593. The sequence goes on from JAFYRW010000002.1 coordinate 2,496, forward strand.
CTGGGAGCAGTTCTCACTCGTTAAGGAGGCTGTTTCTGGTATCCGTTTGACAGTTCTCGAGTCTATTGGCGGTAACGCTAATCCTACATACAATGGCTATCCTATGATTGCTATTGGCGAGATTGAGATTTACAACGGTGAAGGCGAGAAAGTTGCTCTTACTGTTGATAACTTTGCTGTAAGCTCTTACGAGATGCAAGAGCACAATGGCGGTAGCGATCCCGCAGGTCCCGAGTACTTGTGCGATGGCGCTTGGGAGGGTCAAGGTACATTCTACCACTCTGTATGGGGTAACAAGAACGAGGGCGGTAACATCGATACTTATCCCTGGATTGAGATTACATTCCCCGAGGCTATGGGTGAGTTCACTATCAAGGTAATCAGCCGCGATAAGTCTACTACAGGTAATATAGTATCTTTGTTCCCCAAAGAACTTGCTATTACAAATGTTGGTGAGGAGTACGACCCCGTTGTATTCTCAGAGAACGCATACAATGTACAGCAGGGCGAGTTGGTAACAAGCCTTAGCCAGATTACCGACGATGGTATCTACGCTATCCGTGGTTTGCTCAACACTCATCCTACATACGCTCCCACAGAGGAGGATCCCGCTGTTGCTACAGGTACAGGACACTGGTTCAAGGATGTAGCTACATTCCACAAGTCAGTTCTCCGCGAGGGTGCTGCTTATCTCATTCAGAAGGATGGCGAGACATACAACGTTCACAGCTTGGCTACAGGTAAATACTGGCCTGCTCACGATGGTATGGGCGATAATGGCCGTCCCGTACGTGGTTACGTTGGAAGCACTCCCTATAAGTCAGAGGCTGCTAAATTGCACATTGTTCCCGCTGAGGGTGATGCTGTAATGGCTAATACTTGGGTAATGTACGAGAAGAACGACGCATTGCTCGACTCTATCACAAAGACAACTGCTGAGGGTGACCGTAAGACTACCGTTCCCACTCCTTACGCTGTTTATATGAACTGGGCTGGCGGTCTTGCTGTTCGCGCCGTACAGAATCCCGTTCCTGGTGTAGGTGTTGACTTTGACGGTATGGATCTTGACATCGTTTCTGCTGAGGAGGATGCTTGGGGCGACTCATTGCACTTCAATAAGAAGAACGGTGAGGGTCAGTGGAAGATCTACAAGATTACAATGGATACTCCTAACACATACTGGCTTGCTAACCTCTACGAGACAACAAAGAGTGCTTACAACTACCGCTTCGGTAGCGATCCCGGTATGATTGACGTTGCGGCTGCTGAGCAGTTCGTTGCAGCTCTTGCTGATGCACAGGCTTGTGTTGAGGATACAGTTTCTACTGCTGACCAGATTGAGGCTACTGCTGCTGTTGTAGCTAAGGCTCTTGTTGCTGCTCAGAAACAGGTTGAGGCTGCTGAGAGAACTCCTATGGCTGCTGGCGACTATATGCTCGTTTCTGCTCTTGCTGCATTCAAGGAGAAACTCAACATTGAGCGTGCAATTGGTGTAATGGATAACAGCGCTAAAGAGAAAGAGAGCCGTTGGATTAACGCTACAGACGCTACTCTCGACGACTTTACTTGGACATTCGCTCCCTCTCCCTACACCAAACAGCTTGGTCTTTCTGAGAAGGAGGCTGCACAGGCTTACATCCTCAAGAATAAGGGTACAGGCAAGTATCTTGCTACAATGTCAGAGATGGCACTATCTACAAAGTTGCCTCTGAGTGATGTTGAGGCTATGGCCGAGACATTCCTTGTACAGGAGGTTGCCGGTTCTTCAGCATTCGTTCTTGCTCCTGCAACTAAGAAGGCTTGGGCTATCCACGCTCAGGGCCACTCAAGCGGCGCAGGTAAGAATGGTGAGGTTGTTTACTGGTCAGACAAGACTGCTGGTGCTTCTCAGTGGTTCGTTATCTCTCCCGACAACTACGAGACTTCTATCGATAATCTTATCGACTGTGTTGAGGGTGACGAGGTAGTTTCAGTTTCTTACTTTACAGCAGCTGGTGCTTCTGTTCCCGCTCCTGTTCAGGGTGTAAACGTTGTTGTAGTGGTTTACGCTAACGGCGTTGTTGAGACTAAGAAGGTTCTTGTTAAGTAATTGGTTACTTATTAGAATAAATAAAAAATGGAGAGCTTTTGCTCTCCATTTTTTTGTGTCTGTTTGTGGAGTAGGGGTGTGGAGCTGTGAAAAGAATAGCTCACGGGCACCGAGGCGCTAAAAGAGAGTACTACCTATTAATGCCGAAATAGCTAAAAACAAAGAATAGCTCTTTACTCCTATAGACTTTTATCCTGCCGAGGAAAAACTAAAATTCTCCCTCCTTGCTGCCGAGAAATAAAAACAAAGAGCGGCAATTTTTACACTATAGACTTTTTTACCGATAAAAAGCCAAACAGCCTAAAAACAATACCGCTTCATTAAGGCTTTAGGATGCAAACGCCACAAACAAAAATCACTCGCAAAGTCCCATTTCAACCCAGCAATCGAGAATCATCTGGCAATCCTCGCGGGCGGTAGGCTCATCAACCTCATACTCCTGCAATAAAAGCTCCACCATAGTATCGACGGTGAACGACTCTCTTGAATGTAGCTGCTCCCACAGAAAGGCAGCGACAGGGTTAAGACCTATGATATTGCTAAAATCGACATTATCGTCGCCGGCAGGGATAAGTATATATTCGTCGCATACGCACTGTAGCTCGAACTGTTGCTTTAACTTCATATTATTCGTTTTTTTATCTTATACAGGGTTAGTAGAAATGCTCTTATGTGGCGTGTGTTGCTCCACAGTGCCGAGTAGAGTCGCCATCGACGGCTGTTGGTGCTTGTGTAGCGTCCTTTGCGTATGAATGCCGTCACCGTTCCCACAATCCTCTCGCGGGTGGTCGTCTCGGTAGCGCGTATGCTGTTGCCGTCGCCTTGCAGGGTTATTGTGTCGCCATCGATGGCTATTATGCGGTGCAGCGCGTATGTGTCGTCCGATATTTGTGCAAGGACAACGTCGCCTATGCGCGGTGGGCGCGGTGGCACAAGCACAGCCTTGTCGCGCAGATTCTCTATGAATGGGCGCATACTATATCCGCGCACGGTGAATGTGACGCTTTTCTCTGCCCCTCGCTGCAGAATGTTGCGTATCTGCTCCACGAACAGGCTGTTCTCAATCTCTATTTTGCGTCGTTCCTGTGTCATACTCCTAATGTGTTGCTCGATAGCTGTGCAGCCTCGGCGTTGGGCAAGCATTCGAGAGTGTATATGTCAATCTTCTCGAGCATCTTTGATAGTGTCTTGCAGATATTCGTATGCACTCTCTTGTCGAACTTTATTGTTGAGCACGACGACAGCATTATTCCGAATGCTACAAGAGTGCTCTCCTTGCGTATGCTGTTGTGTGGCTTCTGCACTATCGATGCAATGCCGCCTATGGGGTAGGCAACATTCTTGTAAATATCGCGCTTGCCGCTCCACGGCGAGCCATAGACGGTTGGGGTGCCGTCGGGGGCGATGCGCACCACCGGATTATCGTCGTTTATCAGTGTCGAGCCTTTGATGTGTGTTGTCCATAGGTCGCTGTGTGTGCTCTTTCCGCGTCCGCTGGCACCCGTGAACATATATCCTCGGCCGCTGTTCTCTACCACAGACGAGTGCATAAGCAGTGTCTGCTGCTCGGCTGTCGCGAATGTGTAGCTCAGCATTATGGCGTTGTTAAGGCCGAAATATCGCATCTGTTCGTCGCCACGTGTGGTTACTGTGGTAGTGTGCGTGGCTGTATCGATAAGTATAAAGGCGCAGGGGGTATTCTCCTCGTTCAATATTAGTATGCGGTACGCTGTCTCGCCCTGTCGGTATACCTCGAATGTGGCCGATGGGCAGGGGAATATGCCTACCTTCTTGCCCTCCCAAGCAGGGACGATACTATCGTCGATGGTTACGACAAAGAGTGGCTCGCCGCCGTCGCTGTCTATGAATGGCTCGTACGAAGGTAACTGCAATGGCATATTGCATTGTTTGTGCTCTATGGTGAATCTGTGTCCTGCGACAATGTAGCTTGTTCTTTGCATTTTACTGTTGCGCACGCTCTGTTGCTTAGTGTGGATACGTTGGCGAAGATACAAAAAAGAGACGAAATTTTATCTTTGCTCCTCTTTTTTGCATCGTGTCTCGGTTATATTCGTTGTTTATAACAAATAAAATGGTGATAATATTCCGCATTCGCTTGGAAAATATTCAAGCAAGCTTGATATTTCTCGCTCATTTGTTCATATCTTTGCACGAAGGCGGTAAAAAATAGTGATTACTGCTGTTTCTGATGAAAAAAAGAGGCTTTACAATAAATTTTAATGGTTGCTTGGGTGTTACCGACCGTCCGCTGGTGATGGGAATTGTGAATGTTACACCCGACTCGTTCTACGATGCGTCGCGCGTAGAGGAGGGTAGGCTGCGCGAGGTTATTGTCTCGATGCTTGCAGATGGTGCCGATATTATTGATGTTGGTGCTTGCTCGACACGCCCCTCGGGTGAATTTGTCTCCGAAAAAGAGGAACTGCAGCGTATGCACGCGGCTCTCGATGTTATCGACAAGGATTTTCCGTCGGCGGTGGTGTCGGTCGATACTTTTCGCGCCTCGGTGGTGCGCGAATGTGTGGCACGTCATAATGTGGCTATAATAAACGATGTCTCGGGATTCGATTGGGACAATGGGATGCTTGACGCTGTTGCCGATGCTCGTCGTGCTTATGTTCTTACGCATAGTGGGGGTAGGGCAGGGGAGGAACCACGCTACGAAAATCTTTTGTCCGACGTTCTTAAGACTCTCGGACAAAAGCTGTGGCAGCTTCGTCAGCGTGGAGTGAACGATATTATCATTGACCCGGGATTCGGCTTTGCAAAGTCGCTCGACGATAATTACACTCTGCTGGCTCATCTGCAGGAGTTTGCAATGCTCGATGCTCCGCTGTTGGTTGGCGTGTCGCGTAAGTCAATGATAACAAAGGTGCTGGGCTGTGAGGCAAAGGATGCTCTCAACGGTACTACGGCGCTCAACTGCTTCGCCCTCGAAAAGGGTGCTGATATTCTGCGTGTGCACGATGTTAAAGAGGCGGCGCAGGCGGTTGCTCTCTACTCAAAGATGGTGGCATCGCAAATTATTTAGTATATAATATATATAAATAAGGTAATATATGTTTTTTGATATTTCAGTGAAGGATGTTATAGACGTGCTGCTGGTGGCGGTGTCGCTCTATTATCTCTATAAACTTATGAAGGAGTCGGGCTCCTTGAGTGTCTTTACCGGTATTCTCATCTTCATTCTGCTGTGGGTGTTTGTGTCGCGCGTGTTGCAGATGCGCCTGTTGGGTTCAATCTTCGATCAGCTTATGAGCGTGGGAACATTGGCGCTGATTGTGATTTTTCAGGATGATATTCGCCGATTCTTCAAGAATCTCGGTTCGCACCGACATTTTAAGGCTCTCTCGCGCTTCTTCAAAAAAGAGGCTGTGGCCGAGGATGCGTCGTCGTATATGCCTATTGTGATGGCTTGTATGAGTATGAGTCAGCAAAAAGTGGGTGCGCTCATTGTCGTTGAACGCAAAGAGACACTCGACGAGTATGCAAAAACAGGCGAAAAGATTGACGCCGACGTTAATCAGCGCCTCATTGAGTCTATTTTCTTTAAGAACGCGCCGCTGCACGATGGCGCAATGCTTGTGCAGCACGGACGAATATCGGCAGCATCGTGCATATTACCAGTGTCGCACGAACTTGATATTCCCAAGAAATTTGGCTTGCGTCACCGTTCGGCAAAAGGAATTTCCGAGGTTACCGACGCTGTTGCCATTGTTGTTTCCGAGGAGACGGGTAATATTACAGCCGCCGTCAAGGGAAAATTTATGATGGGACTCAATGCCCAAAAACTCGAAGAGATATTATCGAGAGATTAACCTTATATATATAAAATGTCGCAAACTTACCGTTTGCGACATTTTTTTTGCCTCTTTTTAGGGGGTGTGGCGACCAATATTATAAGGCAGGATAATAGTCGTGCCGCAATAGCTCTTTTTGTGTGGCATTTTTTTATTTTATTTCTTGCTGAGTATCAATGCGATATCCGAAAATGTGCATTTTGTTGTGAAATTTTTCTCTAAAAAGCTTGTTTTGTATTTATAAAAGTTGTTACTTTGCAAAGTTTTCGCGCTACAACAACAGCGCTGTGAACAAAGTGCAAAATTGACAAAATGGTTAAGTGCTTGATTTAGAGCCCTGCGGAAAAAA
>JAFYRW010000008.1 GCA_017546785.1 Bacteroidaceae bacterium
AGGTGTTAAAATGAACCTTGACCAGAATCTTGCAATAGTTGGCAAGGAGGCTCAGTACAACGTTCGTTTGGCAAAAGGTCAGGCTTACGATGTGGTATTCTTCGCTTACAATGGTAACGAGGATGGTACAAGCGCTTACTACGATGTAACAGACCTTAAGAACATTGAGGTTCTTGGCAATCAGAGTTCTAACGTTGAGAAGCGCGATGCATTTACACGCGCTTGCCACGTATCGGCTAATGAGACAATGAACCGAGTAGAGAAGATTGTTGTATTGAAGCGTCCCCTTGCACAGCTTAACCTCGGTATCGACGCTACTGAGCTTGCAGATGCTGCAAATGCAGGTATCGTTATCTCTAAGAGCTACATCAAGGTTAGCAACGTTTACAGTTTCTACAATGCTTACGACAGCACTGTTGTGGGTGAGGCTACAGCGGTTGAGTTCGCAATGAACGCAATTCCTACAGAGCCCCTCAAGGTTACTATCGATGGCGTTGAGAAAGAGTACAACTATCTTGCAATGAACTACTTGCTCGTTGGTGACCTTGGTTCAGAGAAAACCTTGACCGACGTTGAGTTCGTATGGGAGACAGCGGATGGCAATACAAACGTTCCTTCTACAAGTTTCCCCAATGTTACCACACAGCGTAACTATCGTACAAACATCCTCGGTAAGCTTATTACTAACCCCGCTACATTCAACGTTGTAATCGACGAGCGCTTCGACGGTGACAAGCAGTACGATGTTGAGGATGGCGACATTCAGTATGCTACTGTAGAGGATAACACAAGCTTGCAGGAGGCTATCGACGCTGCTACAGAGGGTACAACAATCATCAAGTTCGCTGGTGACATCGATGGTACTACAAGAGCAGTTGCTGCTGCATCTATCACTGTTAGACAGAAGGTTGGTGTAAACCTTGTTATCGACGGTTGCGGTCACAATTTCGACGGTACATTCTACCTCGAGGGTGGTAACCAGGGTGGTGAATCTCCCGAGACTTTGACTTTCAGAAATATCAACTTTGTACACGGTGAGGGTGCTTTGGACTTTATCTCTGCTGATGATGCTAAGAATATCGGTAAGCGTTATGCACACAATGTAACTGTTGACGGCTGTACATTTACAGGCAACTCTACAGGTGATGTTGTAGGTATGCGTTATCGTCAGACATACAATATGACAGTTAAGAACTCTACATTCAAGAATATGCACTCTGCAATGTGGGCAACCGGTGGTACAGGCATCAATGTCGACAATGTAACTATCGAGGATTCTAAGAGCGGTGTATCTTGCGGTACTTCAACAGATGTTGTAATTGTAAATTCTAACTTTGATGTTAATGCATACGGTGTACGTACTGACGGTAACAGCACTTCAAGAATTGCAATTGAGAACACTAAGATTGCAGCTACTCAGCCTATCATCGTTCGCAAGATGACCGGTAACCATACTGTTAATCTTAACAATGCTGAGCTTGTTGCAACAGGTTTGTATCACGTAGCATTCACAAACGGTAATGACGATGAGGCATACGTAGCTCCCACAGGTAACTACACAATTGAGGGCGCAGACAACTACAATGTTTATCCCCGCGATGAGGACAAAGATGTATTCTATGTTGCAAACTCTGAGCAGCTTGTAGAGGCTCTTGAGAATGGCAAGAGCATTTTGCTTTATGAGGATATCAATGTTACAAAGCTCGATTTGACCGCTCTGACAAATGATGTTGTAATTGATGCTAACGGCAAGACTATTAAAACTCATAGCAACTATGGTGTTCAGGTTACAGCTGGCAAGAACATCACATTGAAGAATGCCAAAGTTGAGATGACTGTTGAGGGTAACTATATTACCTATGCAGCAGGTTTCAAGGTTGAGAATGGTGATTATCAAGGCAACACCATCACATTGAAGGACTGTGAGATCAGAATGTGTAATACAGACTGGGCGTATACAGTAAATATGCCTGCAAGTGTTAAGAATTTGAACTTGGTAATTGATGGCTGTACACTTGAAGGTGCTGTTGCATTGCAGTGCTGGGGTGATAACAACACAATCAATATAACCAACAGCAACCTTATTTGCAACTACACAACAAATGCAATGTATACCTCATATTGTGTAGCATTGCAGGGTGATGGTACATATAATTCTGAGAACAATACACTCAATATTAGCGGTTGCGCATTCTCGTATTCGGGTGTAGATAACTATAACTCTACTATCATAGCTGTTGGCAACCATCAGTATAACGGTGCAAATGCAATCACCGTTGAGAATTGCACTTATGGTGAAAAAGTTAAGGCTTACTAATAGCCAAGGTTGTACAGTTGATACAAACAGTTATCTTCTCTGATGCACATAAGGAGGTAGTTTGCACAAACTGCTCCTAAGGCTCAGTATGGCGCTGGTGATAAGGCTAACTGCTGTTTGAATGCCGGTGTAGTTGCTTCGGTTAACGGTAAAGTATATCAGGGTTCAAACAACAATACAAACAGTTTCTACTACAACAATGGTGAGTTGCTCAATGTAAGCAACAATTCAGCAGTTGCAACAGAGGATGCTTTGGCTGTTCTCAACGGTGGAGCAGACAAGAGTTTCTTTGCAACATCTGACGGTGTTATTGTAGTAAAGTAATAATCCTATAAGCTTTTTGTTTTCGGTTATTATACCGGGGTTTTACTAAGCTGCTTTTATATCATCTTCCCGATTATTGATTGGGAAGATGATATTTTTTATTCCATAATCTATATTTTTTGCGATTTTACAAGATAACAGGAAAATTAGTTGTAAATTTGCGAATTGTTGTATATTTACACAAAAATAATAATTTTTGTAAATTGTATACTTTTCGGTTGAATATAAGAAAGAAAAAAATATAGTTATGCTAACACTCAAAGTTATTACTAGTGAGACAGAAAAGGTCGTAAAAGGCCTTGAGAAGAAGCATTTTAAAAATGCTCAGGAGACAATAGACAAAGTGATTGAGTTGGACCGCGAACGTCGTAACGCACAGTCGGAGCTTGATGCTACTCTTGCGCAGAGCAAGCAATGTGCTGCAAAAATCGGTCAGCTGATGAAGGCTCAGGCTCTCGACGAGGTTGAGAAGGTTAAGGCAGAGGTTGCGTCGCTCAAGGAGGCTGCCGCAAAATTGCAGGAGAAAATGGATAATGCTGCAGCTGCTGTTCAGGAGATTCTCTATACAATTCCCAATATTCCTTATGATGAGGTTCCCGAGGGTGTTGTTGCCGAGGATAATGTGGTAGAAAAGGTTGGTGGCACAGAGACACAGCTTCCCGAGAATGCTCTTCCTCACTGGGAACTTGCCAAGAAATACGACCTTATTGACTTTGAGCTTGGTGTTAAGATAACAGGTGCAGGATTCCCTGTATACAAGGGTAAAGGTGCGCAGTTGCAGCGTGCTCTTATAAACTTCTTCCTCGACGAGGCTCGTAAGGCCGGTTATATGGAGATTATGCCTCCTACAGTGGTTAATGCCGCTTCGGGTTACGGTACAGGACAGTTGCCCGATAAGGAGGGTCAGATGTACCACTGTCAGTTGGACGATTTTTATCTTATCCCTACTGCTGAGGTTCCCGTTACAAATATCTACCGCGACGTTATTCTCGATGAGAAGCAGTTGCCTATAAAGAACTGTGCTTATACACAGTGTTTCCGTCGCGAGGCTGGTTCTTATGGTAAGGATGTTCGTGGATTGAACCGCTTGCACGAGTTCTCAAAGGTTGAGATTGTACGTATTGATACTCCCGAGCATAGCAAGGAGTCGCACAAGGAGATGCTTGAACACGTTGAGGGTTTGTTGCAGAAATTGGAGTTGCCCTATCGTATTCTCCGTCTCTGCGGTGGTGATATGAGCTTTACTGCTGCTCTCTGCTTCGACTTTGAGGTTTATTCTGAGGCTCAGAAGCGTTGGTTGGAGGTTAGCTCGGTATCTAACTTTGACAATTATCAGGCGAACCGTCTTAAATGTCGCTATCGTACAGCCGATAAAAAGACTGAGCTTTGCCACACATTGAATGGCTCGGCGCTTGCCTTGCCCCGTATAGTTGCTGCTTTGCTCGAGAATAATCAGACTCCCGAGGGTATTCGCATTCCTAAGGCTCTTGTTCCTTACTGCGGCTTTGAGATTATTGACTAAGCCTTTGGTGACAATATTTTGTAAATAGAAAAACGACAATAATTATGTATAAGATAGTTTCGAAAGAACAGTTCTCGGAAAAGGTGTTCCGTTTGCGTGTTGAGGCTCCTCTTATTGCAAAGGCATATAGAGCGGGTAACTTTGTTATTGTTAGAATAGGAGAGAAGGGCGAGCGTATTCCTTTGACAATCGCTCACGCCGACGCAGAGAGAGGCTTGATTACTCTTGTTATCCAAAAGGTGGGATTGAGCTCTTCGCGTTTGTGCGACCTTAACGAAGGTGATTATATTGCCGACGTAGTTGGTCCTCTTGGACAGGCTACACACATTGAGAATTTCGGTACTGTGGTATGTGCCGGTGGTGGAGTAGGTGTTGCGCCTATGCTTCCTATTGCTGCTGCGCTTAAGAAGGCCGGAAACAGAGTAATATCGGTTCTTGCCGGACGTTCTAAGGATCTTATCATTCTTGAAGATGAGGTTCGTGCCGTATCGGACGAGGTTATCATTATGACTGACGATGGCTCTTATGGCAACAAGGGTCTTGTTACCGAGGGTGTGGAGAGCGTTATCAAGCGCGAGAAGGTTGATAAGTGCTTTGCCATCGGTCCTGCTGTGATGATGAAGTTCGTTTGTCTCTTGACTAAGAAATATGACCTTCCTACCGAGGTGTCACTCAATACAATTATGGTGGACGGTACCGGAATGTGCGGTGCTTGTCGTGTTACTGTTGGCGGTAAGACAAAGTTTGTTTGCGTCGATGGTCCCGAGTTTGACGGACATCAGGTAGATTTTGATGGAATGATGAAGCGTCTCGGCTCTTTCAAACGTGAGGAGCAGGAGGAGATGGAGCGTTTTATGCACGAGGAGGAGTGTGAGGCAAAAGCCCCTGCTTTGTCCGAAGAGGATGACCTTATCAACCGCAACGTAGAGTGGCGTGCCGAACTTCGCAATAAGATGAAGGCTAAGGATAGAGCAGCTATTGAGCGCTGTGAAATGCCCGAGCTTGAGCCTGCTTACCGTGCTACAAAATTGCGCGAGGAGGTTAATCGCGGCCTTACCGTAGAAATGGCTCAGCACGAGGCGCAGCGTTGTCTCGACTGTCCTAACCCTGCTTGTATGGAGGGTTGCCCCGTAAGCATCAAGATTCCTTCTTTCATTAAGAATATTGAGCGTGGAGAATTCGGCAAGGCTGCAAAGGTTCTTAAGATGACAAGTTCGTTGCCCGCAGTGTGTGGTCGCGTTTGTCCTCAAGAGAAGCAGTGTGAGTCAAAATGTATCCATATAAAGATGGGACACAAGCCTGTGGCTATTGGTGCGTTGGAGCGTTTCGCTGCCGATTATGCACGCGAGAATGGACTCAACGAGGTTCCCGCAGTTGCTCCTGCTAATAATATAAAGGTTGCTGTTGTAGGTTCGGGTCCTGCCGGTCTTTCGTTTGCCGGAGATATGGCAAAATATGGTTACTCGGTAACTGTGTTCGAGGCTCTGCACGAGATTGGCGGCGTTCTTAAATATGGTATTCCTGAGTTCCGCTTGCCTAACTCAATAGTTGAGACAGAAATTGAGATTTTGCGTCAGATGGGCGTTGAGTTTGTAAAGGACTGCGTTGTAGGAAAGACTCTCTCTATCGCTCAGCTCGAGGAGGATGGATATAAAGGTATTTTTGTTGCATCGGGTGCCGGTCTTCCCAACTTTATGAATATCCCCGGTGAGAACTCAATAAATATCCTTTCGTCGAACGAGTATCTTACTCGTGTGAACCTTATGGATGCGTCGAATCCCGACACTGATACTCCTATGCACATTGGTAAGAGGGTGGCTGTTATCGGTGGCGGTAATACTGCTATGGACTCTGTACGTACAGCGTTGCGTCTGGGAGCCGAGAAGGCGATGATTATCTATCGTCGTTCAGAGGCTGAGATGCCTGCGCGTCTCGAGGAGGTTAAACACGCAAAAGAGGAGGGCGTTGAGTTCCTTACATTGCATAATCCTATTGAGTATATTGCCGACGAGAATGGTTGCGTTAAGCAGATTGTTCTACAGAAGATGGAGCTTGGTGAGCCTGATGCTTCGGGTCGTCGCTCTCCCGTTCCTGTAGAGGGTGCTATAGAGACTATCGATATTGATATGGCTGTGGTGAGCGTTGGTGTTTCTCCCAATCCTCTTGTGCCTACATCGGTTGAGGGCCTTGAGCTTGGCCGCAAGAATACTATTGCTGTGAACGAGAAGATGCAGTCTTCTATTCCTACAATATTCGCCGGTGGTGATATTGTTCGCGGTGGTGCTACCGTTATCCTTGCAATGGGTGACGGACGTAAGGCTGCCGAGTCTATGCACGAAATGTTGAGCGAATAATAGATAGTTGTTCATATATAAAAATCCCGACAGTAAAGCTTTGCTGTCGGGATTTTTATCTTTTTTTACGTTTGCCACGTAATCTGTTATTTTTTCTGAAAATGGTCTCTTTTTTGTTTCTGCTATGAATATATTGAGTATATTAGCATTGGCTACAGAGTGTGTCTGTTGCCACATTTAAACTATTTGGCATTGATAAATGACAATATGAAATGTTTGTCTTCTGTTGGCCGACAGAGTGAGAAACAAAAGCTTTATACATATAAAAAATATATAGTTTCATTAAAAGAGTTATTGAGATGAAAACACGTCTTGAACACGATTCTTTAGGCGAGATTCAGGTTCCCGCTGATGCTTATTATGGAGTGCAGACTCTGCGTGCTATTGAGAATTTCCACGAGATAAGCGGTATTACTATAAGTGACCACCCTTATTATGTCAAGGCGCTGGCTATGGTAAAATGGGCGGCTGCTGATGCCAATATCTCGTTGGGCTCGCTCGACGAGACAATAGGAACGGCCATAAAGCAGGCTTGTGAAGAGATTATTGCCGGCGCTCTTGTCGATCAGTTCCCTGTCGATTTAATTCAGGGTGGTGCAGGAACATCTACCAATATGAATATAAATGAGGTGGTTGCCAATAGAGCATTGGAGATTCTTGGCCATCAGAAGGGTGAATATAAATATTGCCATCCTAACGATCACGTGAATTTGTCGCAATCGACTAACGACGCTTATCCTACCTCTTTTAAGCTCTGTTTCATTTTCCATAATGAGGACCTTATAAAGGAACTGAAGAGATTGGTGGAGTCGTTCCGTGCAAAGGGCAAGGAATTCGATGGTATTCTAAAGATGGGACGTACACAGCTGCAGGATGCTGTGCCTATGACTCTTGGTCAGGAATTCGAGGCTTTTGCGGTGACTCTCGAAGAGGAGATTATGCGATTGACCGAGGCGGCGAAGCTATTCCTCGAGGTTAATATGGGTGCAACGGCTATCGGTACGGGTATAAATACAGAACCCGGATACGCTCAGGCGTGTGTCGATGCTCTGTGTAAAATAACGGGTAAGGATTTTGTGCTTGCTGGTAATCTTGTGGAGGCTACTCCCGATGCTGGTTCGTCGGTGATGTACTCGTCGGTGCTTAAGCGTATGGCTGTTAAACTGTCGAAAATATGTAACGACCTACGATTGTTGTCGAGTGGTCCGCGTTGTGGATTGAATGAGATAAATCTTCCGCCTATGCAGCCGGGATCGAGCATTATGCCCGGAAAGGTTAATCCTGTAATTCCCGAGGTTGTGAATCAAATTTGCTTCAGCGTGATTGGTAACGACCTTACGGTTACTATGGCTGCCGAAGCGGGACAGTTGCAGCTGAATGTGATGGAGCCTATAATTGTACATTCTGTAATTTCGTCGATACGTATGTTGCTGAAGGGAATGGCCCGTCTGAGAATTCTGTGCGTCGATGGTATTACAGCCAATGAGGGACACTGCCGAGAGCTTGTGATGGGTAGCATTGGCATTGTGACGGCTCTTAATCCTACTCTGGGCTACGAAAATTCGGCAAAGATTGCTAAGCGTGCCTTGCGCGAGAATCGTAGCGTCTACGACCTTGTGCTCGAGGAGGGGCTGCTTACAAAAGATGAACTTGACGAATTGTTGCGTCCCGAAAATATGATAGCTCCTCATAAATTCTATAATCATAAATGATAGTAACGAATATCTGTTATAGTGCTTTTCCCCTAAAATTAAATTTAGGGGAATTGCTTGTTTATAATGTCATTTAGTTGAAATATTTCTTTGCATTTTGTGAATGTTTAGTAAAAAGACTTACCTTCGCCTTGTTAAATGATTTTTAAACCTATATAAATGAGAAAGGTTGTATATCTATTTCTTATTATTCTCCTTGCAGGATGTGACAAGAGAGAAGTTTCTTCTCCCGATAGTATTATAACAAATATCCCGGTTGAGATTCCTGTTGTTCCCAATAAAATGAGCTTCGACTCCAATGATTTTACTACAAGGGTAGTGGTCGATTTTTATGCTAACAGGGCGGTGGTGTCTGAGTGTCCGCAGGGTATCTTTACCATTGTGAATGGAGCAAGGGTTATGATGCGTTCTACTTTGCCAGGCATAGAGTATGTGCTGCGCGGTAGAGCCGATGAAGCCTCTTTTGAGCTTTATAGCGATAAATCTCCTTTGGTAACTTTTGAAAATCTCACACTATTCTCGCGTCAAAGTTCGGCAGTGATTGTTACGTCTCCATCGACTGTGTTTATGCGCGGCGCCGATGAATCTATTAATTATATTATGGATGGTACGCCGGGTGTTGAGCCTTTGAATGCAAAGAAGGCATCGGCGGTGCAGATAAATGGAACAGCGGTACTGTGCGGAGGAAATATTGCGGTACGTAGCGAGCGTAAGGCTGCTGTACAGGCGACTGGTGCGCTGCTTATTGACGGCGTTAATCTGTCGGTTGAACTGTCGCGTGCCGATGGTGTGGTTGCCGATAGTGGAGTGCTTGTGAATAGTGGCTCAATGAGTATCTCTTCGTGGAAGGATGCGATAAAGTCAAAGGCGGGTAATGTTGTGCTTCTCGGTGGCAATATGATGCTCAATGGAATGGGCGAGAAGGGCGATGGTGTGCAGGCGCGTAACATTTTGCTGTACGATGGCAATATGACCGTAGAGACTAAGGGTGCTGCGGCTCGTGGACTTAATTCCAAAGGCGCGGTGTATATATTCGGCGGTAAGCTCGACGTAAGAACGTTGGGCGATGCGCTGTTCGCGACAAAGAAGCTCGATTATTCGTCGAGCGCCTGCATAAAGGCCGAGACTGACTTTTATATGTGCGGCGGAAATGTTAAGCTCAATAATAGCGGCGTGGGTGGTAAAGGCATAAACTGCAATGGTCTTATGCAGATTGATAATGGCCAGCTTTTCGTTCGTAACGATGGTACGGATATTGTACATTCTATATATCCCGACGCGCACTCTTCGGCAAAAGGTATTAAGTGTGACAGTACAATGCTCATAAAGGGCGGTAAGATTGAGGTTCTTGTCTTTGGCAAGGGTGAGCGTTGCGAAGGTGTAGAGGCAAAATATGATATGATTCTCCGTGGCGACACTACCTCGTTGCTCGTATATGCGTACGACGATGCAATAAATTCGGGAAAGACATTGTATGTAGAGGGTGGCAATATATATGCCTATTCTGTGACAAACGATGCAATAGACAGCAACGATGCTATAAATATCAGCGGAGGTAATCTGTTTGCTTGCGGTAGCTTTACCCCGGAACAGGGCATTGATACCGATTATGAGAATAGATACACCGTTACCGGAGGCAATGTTATTGCTATGGGCGGAACAATGGGTCCCTTGCCCTGTCTTCCCAAAAATAGAGATACCAATCAGCCTGTATTTGCCTTGGGTGGCTTTGAGCTTGTTAAGGATAAATATATTGCATTGGCCAACAACGACCGAGAGGTTCTTGTTGCTTGTAGAATGCCTCGTGTGATGCCGACAGCGGGACTGTTGATGACCTCTCCAGCCTTGTCTGTAGGCGATGAATATATGCTCTTTGTGGCCGACTCTCTGCCAGGAGCCTCAATGGTTGGCAATGCGCTTTATTCGGGCGGCACTATCGCAGGAGAGTCTTATGCAGTTTGGGAGCAGGGCTCTATAATAACAGTAAAGCAGAGTGACGGCTCTATAGCCGAGATTGAACTGATAAAGGACGATAAGGCAAAGCCTATGTTCCCTCCTCCCGGTGAATTTAAAGAGGGCGAATTTCCTTTTCCTCCCGGAGAATTTAAGGAAGGAGCCTTTCCGCCTCCTCCTCCCGGTGGGTTCAAGGATGGAAAATTCCCTTTCCCGCCCGGAAACTTTAAAGGTGGAGCATTCCCGCCACCTTTTGCTGGTTCTGACAGTCTAAGAGCGGTGTTTATGCAACGTGCCGAGGTTGAGGGCTACAATGCCGATTATTTGCCCTGGCAAGAGCGTTAAATATAATTCCCGATAATATTCTTAATCTCACTCATTTGGCGGGCACCACTGGCTCGCCAAACTATTTTATTCTCCTTGAATAGTATGAGCGTGGGTACCGATTGAATGTTGTAGCTTGCGGCAAGAGCATTGTTCTTGTCAATGTCAATCTTTATTATTCTTACATTGTCGCCCAATTCTCGCTTGAGATTGTCGAGCACTGGCTTCATTGCTTTGCACGGTCCGCACCATTCGGCAAAAAAGTCTATAAGCACAGGCTTGTTACCCAATAGAATATCTTTTAGATTCTCCATACTTTATTGATTCAAAAAAACCAGAGAAGCACGCCTCTCTGGTTTTAACATTGTTATAATAAAAATGTTCGTGGTGTTATTTTGAGCCGGCGTATCTGTTGTTAAGACCGTCGATAACCTCCTGTGTAATGTCGAGTGCGCTGTTTGCATAGAGCAGATTGTCGCCGACACGGCTGATGATGAGGTCGAATCCCTTAACCTTGTTGTATGCGTTCAAGAAAGAGTTTATAGAGTCGCGCAAGATTGAATTGTTCTTCTGGGTCTCGGCGGTAAGCTCGTTGATGAGGCGCTGCTCGTAGCGTGCGTAATCCTCCTGACTCTTTATTATGCGATTCTGCTCCTCCTCGGCACGCTGGCGTGATGAGTATACATTATTCTCAAGCTTACGCTGAAAATCCTCATAGTCGGCCTGAATGGCTCTTGCTTTCTCGGTGAGGGTCATACGCATATTCTCCTCTTTGCGCAGCATCTCCTTGTTCATTGTAACCGATAGCTTGTAGTTGGTGAAGAGTGAGTCTATGTCTACGTATGCAATTTTAATTGAGGGTGCGCCTGTTGCATTCTGACATACAGCGGGTGCTGCCGACTGACAAGCTTGCTCCTCGTTCTTGCTTGAACACTGGGTGAATAGGGTTACTGCCGCAAATGTTGCTGCAATAGCGATGATGTTGATTTTTTTCATAGTTTATATTTTATTTATTTTTTATTTTTAATGCTTTCGGCTGTTGCCATTGGGTTCTCCTTGCGCGCATCGCGGTCCTGCGACTGGGCACACTTTATGCCTCTTTTGCGCATCTCCTTATTTCCTCCAATATGTATATTGGGGAATCTTCCGTTTTTCTTTATTATTATGGTAATTGCCAATAATGCAAACGAAATTGCAATTATTAACGTGGCCAATAATGCAGTCTTGAACATTTCTGTTATTTTTGCAAATAATATTCGGATTGCGAAGATAATATATTTATCCGCCTTTTTGCGAAAGTCTCGGATAAAAATAATTGAAACTATTGCAATTTGAGACGTTATTAAATATATTTTGCATTGTTAAATGATAAATTAACAAATTTAAACATAATAAGCTATGGAAAAGTTGAATTTACAGCCCAAAATGCTATTTGAATATTTTGCGCAAATTTGCGAAATACCCCACGGTTCAAAGAACGAAGAGAGAATTTCGCAGTTCCTGCAGGATTTTGGAAAGAGTCTGGGATTGGAGACTATTGCCGATGCTGCGGGCAATGTCCTTATAAAAAAGCCGGCAACACCGGGATACGAGAATCGTAAGACCATAATATTGCAGGGTCATATGGATATGGTGTGCGACAAGCGTGGTGACGTGGAGCACGATTTTAAGACTGACCCAATAAAAACTTATGTCGATGGAGAATGGCTCAAGGCGCAGGGTACTACTTTGGGTGCCGACAATGGTATTGGTGTTGCAGCATCGATGGCAGTGCTTGCCGATAATACTATAAAGCACGGTCCTATAAATTGTCTTTTTACAGTAGACGAGGAGACGGGCCTTACCGGTGCCGAGGCTCTTGGTGCAGATATGCTGCAGGGCGATATTTTGCTTAACCTCGACTCGGAGGATGAGGGTGAGATTTTTATTGGATGTGCCGGTGGTGTCTGCAACTATGCGGAATTCAAATATTTCTGGAATATAATATCGGGTGACCTCTTCTTTATGAAGGCCGAGATTTCTAATCTTACCGGTGGACACTCGGGTGATGATATTAACAAGGGACGCGCCAATGCCAATAAGCTGTTGAACCGCTTCCTTTGTCGCATTGCCGATAAATATGAATTCTATTTGTGTGATATAGACGGTGGCAGCCTGCATAATGCTATCCCGCGCGAGGCGTCGGCTGTGTTTGCTGTGCAGTCGGCCGATAAGGAGAGCGTGCGTGTGGATTTTAATGTCTTTGCCGCAGAGGTTCAGGAGGAATTTGCTGCTACCGACCCCAATATGCGCTTTGTGCTGCAGAGTACCGACCCTATGCACCGTGCCTTTGACAAGGATACGACACAGGGATTGCTAAAGTCGGTGCACTCTGTGTTCAACGGTGTATTTGCTATGAGTCAGGATGTTCCCGGCCTTGTAGAGACATCGAGCAACCTTGCTTCGGTGCGTAACAACGGCGAGAATCTCATTAAGATAACCACCAGCCAGAGAAGCTCTATAATATCGGCCCGTGACAATGTGTCGGACAGCGTGAGAGCTGCTTTTGAATTGGGCGGAGCAACGGTCGTAACAAAAGGACACTATCCAGGCTGGAAGCCTAATGTTAATTCAGAGATTCTTAAGGTTGCTTGTAATGAATACAAGAGATTGTTCGGCGAGGAGGCAAAGATAAAGGCTATCCACGCAGGATTGGAGTGTGGACTCTTCCTTGAGAAGGCACCCCATCTTGATATGATATCTTTTGGTCCTACAATGCGTGGAGTGCACTCTCCCGATGAGAAATTGAATATCCCATCGACCGAGCGTTTCTGGAGACATATGTTGGCTATCCTAGAGAATGCTCCCGTAAAATAATAAAAGCTCTTTTTCTCCGTTACTATAGAAGTAACGGTAATCCTTTGAAATGAAATTTCTAAGATATATAGGCTTTTTGCTTTTGGCATCGGTGCTCCTCGTCGTTTCGTGCGACGAGGAGGCCACTTTTTCCTCTGACCCCTCGTTGCGTCTGCATTTTTCGTGCGACACAATCTGTTTCGATACTCTTTTTACAACAATAGGCTCGCCGACGGCAACGATGAATGTGTACAACCGCAACTCATCGTCGTTGAGAATTGCGAATGTCTCTCTTGTCAGTGGTGGAAAGAGCGGCTTTAGAGTGAACGTCGATGGACAATATTCTTCCTATATTCAGGATTTAGAGATTCGTAGGAACGACAGCCTGTATGTCTACGTAGAGGTTACCCCCGCAGAAAATTCGGCCGAGTCTCCGTTGATGCTCACCGACTCTTTGTGTTTTACTCTCGAGAGTGGCGTGCAGCAGTATATTACCCTTTTGGCCTATGGTCGTGACGCTATATTTATGCGTGCGCCCTTCTTTGCATCGGATACGCTGTTGCAGCGTGGACATTATGTGATATACGACAGCCTTGTGGTAGGCAATAATTCCACACTCACCATTACCGAGGGTGCGACGCTCTATTTTCACAGTAGGGCGGGATTGCGTGTGAGGGGTAGGCTGAATGCTGTAGGTACAAAGGAACAGCCTATTGTCTTTAGAGGCGACAGGACCGATAATCTGCTGAATAATCTTCCGTACGACCGTGTCCCCGGACAATGGGCGGGAATAACGATAGATTCTGCCAGCAACAACAATCGCTTGGAATATTGCGATATTCACAGTGCAAAATATGGTATAAAGGTAGAGCCCGGTGATACCTTGCAGCCTCGTTTGTGGGTGGAGTCGTCGCGCATAGAGAATTTCGACGGCAATGCTCTGGAGTGTGTGAACAGCAAGGTTGATGTTGTAAATTCACTTTTGGCTAATGCGCGTGGCAACTGCGTCAAGGTGGTTGGTGGCAGAGTGCGCTTTGTGCATTGTACAATAGCCAATTTCTATGTGTGGAAGGTGCGTGACGTGGCTCTTGCGCTACACAATTCTTTTGAGGGTGTCTCTTATCCTCTTAGAGAGGCTCTGTTTGCCAATTGCATAATCGCTGGCAGTGGCGACGATGAGATTATGGGCTATTTCTCGCTGTTGGGCGATACAATACCTGATGCATCGAACTATAAGTTCGTGAATTCGTTCATAAACACAATTTCCGACGATGATAATGAGGATTTTGTGAATATTGTCTACGATAATAAAGAGAAGCATCCCTTTGCAAAGGAGCATTTCCGCTTGGTGGACCACAATCTCTTTATCTACGATTTTCATCTTACCGACAGCGCTGCGGCGCGTGGCATTGCCGCTAAGGAGTATGCCGAACTTACAAAATACGACCTTGATGGGGTAGAGCGTCCCTCCGATGCTGCCGACGCTGGCTGCTATCAGTTTGTAGAGGCTGTCGATGATGAGCTGTTGCAGTAACAGCCTTTATTCGTGATGGTAGGGTAGGTTGTTTATGATTGTGTAGGCGCGGTACAATTGCTCTACGAACAATAGTCGTATCATCTGATGCGAGAATGTCATACGCGATAGCGACAACTTCTCGTTTGCAGCCGAATATACCTTTTGCGAGAATCCATAGGGGCCGCCCACGACAAACACCAATCTTTTTGTCGAGATATTCTGCTTGTGCTCTATCCACGAAGCAAATTCTGTGGAGCGGAACTCCTTGCCGCCCTCGTCGAGCAGTACAACGTGGTCACCGCTGTTTATATTCTTGAGAATATCCTCGCTCTCGAGCTCTTTTTGCTGTGCCTCGCTCAATTTTCGCGCATTTTTTAGCTCGGGGATAATTTCCATCGAGAATTGTGTAAAATGCTGCACTCTGCGGGTATATTCTTCTATTCCGGCAATAATATTCTTGTCAACGGTGCGTCCAACGACGAGTAATGTAATTTTCATCTTTATTGTTTTACAATTTTTTTGCGAAGATAATTTGAATTGTTTATCTTCGCAAAAAAAATATACTGTTATGAATGTAAAAGACGAACTTATTGACAGACTAATTGATTTGGCGTTTGCCGAGGATATTGGCGACGGTGACCACACAACCCTTTCGACAATCCCTGCCGATGCGATGGGTAAGAATATGGTCCTCATTAAAGAGGATGGCGTTGTTGCCGGTGTAGAAATGGCATTGCGTATATTCAAACGTTTCGACCCCACTATGGAGTGTGAGGTTCTTATAGAGGATGGCGCAGAGGTTAAAAAGGGTGATATTGTAATGTATGTTACAGGATCTGTTCGTTCGCTTTTGCAGACAGAGCGTCTTATGCTTAATGTGATGCAGAGAATGAGTGGTATTGCTACAATGACACGCCGTTATATGCGTCAGCTTGAGGGTA
This sequence comes from Bacteroidaceae bacterium, assembly GCA_017546785.1. Taxonomy (GTDB): domain Bacteria; phylum Bacteroidota; class Bacteroidia; order Bacteroidales; family Bacteroidaceae; genus HGM04593. Next base: position 15,799 of record JAFYRW010000008.1, read on the forward strand.
CCAATACTCGTGTGCTCGACACTCGTAAGACTACTCCCGGTATGCGTATTATGGAAAAAGAGGCTGTGCGCATCGGTGGCGGTGTGAACCATAGAATAGGTCTTTTTGATATGATACTTATAAAGGATAATCACGTTGATTTTGCCGGTGGAATAGAGCAGGCTGTGTCGCGTGCGAAAGAGTATTGCAAGGAGTGTGGAAAAGACCTTAAGATTGAGGTTGAGGTTCGTTCGCTCGAGGATCTTCAGAAGGTTCTTGATATGGGAGGAATACACCGCATTATGTTCGATAACTTCTCGCCCGAAAAGACCAAGAAGGCTGTTGAAATGGTTGCCGGACGCTTTGAGACAGAATCGTCGGGTGGAATAACCTTTGATACATTGCGTGACTATGCTCTTTGCGGAGTAGATTTTATATCGGTAGGTGCATTGACACACTCTGTCAAAGGCTTGGACATCAGTTTCAAAGCAGTCCTCTGATTGCTTTGTTGAGTGAATCTGACTTTATACTGATTTTACCTTAATTGCATTATAAAAATAATTATCTTGCAACATTGTTTATTGTTATATGTATTGGGGTATTAAAAGAAAGTCGGTAGAATATATAATATACACCCTGTTTTGGGGTGTATTATTTTTAGTTCCTCTATGGAGAGGAATGTTGGATAGTGCCGATTCGGATATTGGGTCAGATGAATTGTTATCCTATTGGCTATTTCTCTCTCCAGCTTTTATATTATTCATTGTTAATAATAATATGCTTATGCCTCTCTTTTTGTATAAAAAGAGGGGTAGAAGCCCTTATACCCTTATACTTATCAGCTTTATTGCAATATTCTATCTTTTTTCAATGCTTTTCTACACTATTGCGCCCGAGGGTCGCAGGCCGCATCCAGATAAGAAGAAGGTGTCTGTTGTAGATGATAGCAAAGAGAAGAATATGCCGCCACCGTCCTGGCCTGAATATAGAAAGCCTTCAAAGAGTGCTCCAAAATTCGAACCTCGTATGAGACGCGAACCTCCTCCGTCTCCTGAATTCGACAATTTGCCGGTAAGGAGTAATGGCCGCTTCGACAAAGAACCTCCCCGTCCATATTTTAAGTTTTTGCATATTCCTATTTTCCATCCGTGGAATGTACAGATTCTGCTGATCCTGTTTGTGTTGGCGTTTAATATTTGTGTGCGCCTCTTTTTCTATACTTTGCGCAAAGAGGAGGAACTTATTGAATTGGAGCGTCAGAAGCTAAAATCGGAGCTCGATTATCTGAAATTCCAGATAAACCCGCACTTCTTTATGAATACCTTGAACAATATCCACGCGCTTATTGATATTGACAAAGAGAAAGCACAAAGTACTATACTTAAATTGGCGCGTATGATGCAGCGTGTGCTCAGCGACTCGTCGGCTATCTATTATACTTTGGATAAGGAGATACAGTTCATCAGCTGTTACATCGACCTTATGAGCCTGCGTTACACCGATGCTCTTAAAATTAAGGCCTCCTTCCCTGATAGCTATAATAATGTACGTGTGCCGTCGATGCTTTTTGTATCTTTCCTCGAGAATGCCTTCAAGCACGGAGTATCTTATAATACACCGTCGGAGATTGAACTATCGATAGACGTTGTCGATGGCTTTGTGTTCTTCTGCTGCAAGAATACTATTGCAAAGAAGAATTCCAATGGTCTAAAAACAAATAGTGGAATAGGGGTGCAGAATGCTATAAAGCGTCTGTCGTTGTTGTATGGCGACAACTATTCTTACGAGATAAGGCAAGATGATTATTATAATGTATTATTGAAAATACCTGTGAAAAATGATTAGATGTGTAATTGTTGATGATGAACCTTTGGCTCTTGCCCAATTGAAAGGGTATGTTGAGCGTGTGCCTTTTCTGGAGTGTGTAAAAGCTTGCTCCTGTGCCAATGAGGCAATCTCTGTCATAGCCGAGGAGTGTGTGGATGTATTGTTCCTTGATATAAATATGCCCGACATTAGCGGTATTCAGCTTGTCAAGAGTCTAAAGAACCCACCGAAGATTGTATTTACAACAGCCTATTCGGAATATGCGATAGAGGGCTTTCGTGTAGATGCCGTCGATTATATCCTGAAGCCTTTTGGATTCGATGAGTTCTTGAGAGCAGCAAACAAGGTAAATGAGCTGTGCATATTGGAGCGTATGGCTAGCAAGCGCGAGGACGAGATGGGCGTAGATTCTGATTGTCTGTTCGTAAAGTCCGATTATAGAGTGTTGCGAGTGCCTATAAGCTCTATCCGATTCATTGAGAGTATGAGTGAGTATATTCGTATATTCGTTGAGAATGAGCCTAAGCCCATTGTTACTCTCCTAAGTATGAAAAAGGTTGAGGAGGTGCTTCCTAAAAATGTATTTATGCGCGTTCATCGCTCGTATATTGTGAACCTCTCAAAGGTTAAGGAGGTGTCTCGTATGCGTATTGTTTACGACAATAATGTGTTTATTCCTATCGGTGATATGTATAAGGATAATTTCTTTGGATATATTGACAATCATTTTATAGGTAAATAATTCTGAAACAATCTTAAATATCGCATAAAAACATTCATATTGCTATTCATCGCCTTTTCGGGAGGCGTTATATATATATTATTTTAATTTAAAGGAATATATTATGAAGGATGAATATTTTATGAGAGAGGCAATCTCTTTGGCTGTGGAGAATGTCAAAAACGGTGGAGGACCTTTTGGCGCGGTTATTGTGCGTGACGGAGAAGTTGTCGCTACGGGCGTGAATAGGGTCACTGCCAATAACGACCCTACTGCACACGCCGAGGTTACTGCTATTCGTGCCGCTTGCAGCAAACTGGGAACATTCAATCTTGCCGGTTGTGTCATATACACCTCTTGCGAGCCTTGTCCAATGTGTCTGGGAGCAATCTATTGGGCGCATATAGATAAAATATTCTATGGAGCAAACAAGCACGATGCTGCTGCCGTGAATTTCGATGATTCGTTCATCTATCGCGAACTGGAGCTTCCAAAGGATAGGCGCAGGGTGGGCATCGAGGAACTTTTGCCCGATGAGGCTCAGGCGGCGTTTAATGCTTGGAGAGAAAAAGGTGATAGGATAGAGTATTGATATAATAAAAAAAGCGACTGAATTTTCAGTCGCTTTTTTTTGTATCTTATAGCTTCTTGATTAGAAGAACAAATATCTGTTGTCTACAGTATTTGAATTCTCGTTGAGGTCTTTGAGATACTGAGAAGCACTACGCTGAACGTTCATCTTAACGTTGTTGCCCTCGCTCTCTGCGTTGAACTCAGCCTCTTTGCTTGTCTTGCTGATGAGCTTGATAACATAAACGGCGTTGTTACCCTTGATAGGAGCGCTAACCTCACCCTCGTTCAATCTTGTTGCTGCAGCGCAGATAACAGGCTCGCTAGAAGAGGTGATGTTGATGAATGCGGGTGCCGAGAAGCTGATACGTTTTACAACGTCTGATTTTGCACCGTTCATTGCGCCAATCTCGTCGAAGCTCTTGCCTGACATCTGTGCAATGATGCTCTCAGCCTTCTTGTCGTTCAAAAGCTCGTACTTAAGCTCTGACTCAACCTCGCTCAAAGCAACGTATCCCTGCTCGCTGATCTTAGTGGGAGTGATAACCAAGAGGTTGTCGTTGTTTCCGCACTCGTAGAGAGGAGATACCTGACCTACTTTAGCCTCAGAGAAGAGCCATTTGATGGCGTTGCGTGTCTGGGGCAAGTTTGCAATGTTGTGTGCGCTGTTAAAGAGGTAATTCTGCTCGAGTACTGTGTAACCGAATTCCTCGGCCTTGCTCTCGAGGTCCTCTGTGTTCTTGCAAGATGCTACAAACTGGCTGAACTTGTTATAAGCCTCGTTGTATGTCTCTGAGCTAAACTGTGACTGACGCTTGATGACAACTGCGTTGTATTTCTTCTCGGGGTTCTTCTTCTCGGTTACCATAAAGATAATCTTTGTGGGAACGCCGTCAAATTCGATGACACCGTATTTGTTCTTGTCAGCGTTGAGGATTGTGCTGAGGTAAACAACGTCGTTCTCCTGCAATTTTGCACCCTCGTAGTCTGAAGACTTAATCCAGTTCTCAACACCTTCCTGATCGTATTTCTTTGCAAGCTCCTTAAAGTCTGCGCCGCCTTTGAGTACTGTCATAATGCTGTCGGCAAGAGCCTTTGTTGCATCGTTGTTCTCGGCTGTAACGTAGAGAAGCTTAACCTTTACTGAATCGGCAACTGTTGTGCTCGAAAGATATTTGAATACAGTGTAAGAGTCATCTGATGCATTGTAGATAGGACCAAATACCTCGTTCTCCTTTGCATTGTCGAGACGAACCTGAACCTCCTCGGGATAAACATCCTTAGCCCAAGCGATTTTGCAGTAGGGAACCTCGCTGTATGCGAAACGAGATATATTCTCGTAGTCGGCATTATCGGCCTTCAAAGAGTCGGCAATCTCTGCAAGCTCTGCTCTGAGGTCCTCTCTGTCCTGTGCGCTGGGAGTAACCTTGCTGCTTACATACTTGATGCTGCGTGACTCTGTGAGCTGCTTGAAGAGATCCTTCTTCTCTTTGTAGAGCTTCTTAACCTCGCTGTTGCTTACGCTTACAGTGCTGTCGGCAATTGCGCTGTAGGGGATTGCCTTAATCTCAATATCGTATGTAGCGTTGTTGCTGTCGAAATTGCTCTTTGCTACAACAGGGTTAGAAATGATTGAATTCATAACAAGCGCCTGATATTTCTGTGCTATCATCTCGTCGGCAATAGAGTTCTCGATGAATCTCCAGAAATCATAGAGAGCTTTGTACTGCATTGCAAAGTTCTCGTCGTTCTTGTACTGCTCGTAGTCGCTAAGGAACTGGTTGAGTGCGTCTACATCAAACTTTCTTGTCTGAGGATTGTAGAAGGGAGTCTGCTGAAGAGCAGGGTGTGTACCCTCGTTTACAATGCTCTGAAGCTCAGCGTCGGTGAATGTGATACCGATTTTCTCTGCCTCGTCGTTGATAATCTGTGAACGAACGAGTGTGTACCATACATAGTCCTTAGCCTGTGCATAATCCTCCTCGCTGAGGTTGTTGGTATTGCGCAGAAGCTTAAGTACATTTGTGTACTCGTCGAACATCTTCTGATACTCAGTAACGGAAATTTCCTTGCCGTTTACTGAACCAACATTCAATGAGCCCTGATGGGGCTGTAAAATTTTCCACGCATCTCCTGCGATGAATGCAAACAATGCAAGACCCACGATGATAATGAGAAGTGGGCCCATATTGCGCAACTTTTGTAGTGTGGCCATAGTTTTTTAAATTTTTATTGTGTTTTTATTTATTTTTTGTTCTGAATCAAACGTGGCAAAGATACAAAATGCTTTTGAATTTTTGCTATTTATAACAAAAAAATAATGCCTAAAAAGCCGCTCTGACGCATTTTTTTTGGTTATTCAAGGATGTTCAGTTTTACTAATTCTATCTTCATACTGCGCTGCTTTATTATGCGGAAGCGGAATTTGTCGATAGTGATTGTCTCGTTTAACTGAGGGAAGCGACGGTGGTTAGCAAGAATGAATCCTCCAAGAGTCTGATATTCATCAGATTCTGGTAGCTTGAGATCGAACATCTCATTTATTCTCTCAACCTCGAGACGGCCCGAAAGGACATATTCTCCGTTGTTGATTTTTTTTGCAACGTGACTGTTGTTGTCGTGCTCGTCCTCAATCTCGCCGATAATCTCTTCGAGAAGATCCTCTAGTGATATTATTCCCGATGTTCCGCCGAACTCATCGAGTACTACCGCCAACGATTTTTTCTGTTGCATAAGCGTGCGCATAAGCTTGTGTGCCGATAATGTCTCGGGGACAACAGGCATCTTGCATATTTTCTTCTGCCATTTGTCGCCGCTACGGAAAAGCTCTGAAGAGTGAATGTAGCCGATAATATCGTCAATATTGTCTTTATATACAACAATCTTTGAGTGTCCCGACTCGATGAACATTGCTTTAAGATCTTCGATGGGGGTGTTTATTTCTACCGCATCAATTTCGGTGCGGGGAACGTAGCAGTCGCGAACCTTAATATCGGAAAAGTCGAGTGCATTCTGAAAGATTCGAACATCGTTGTCGATAGTCTCCTCTTCCTCCTTAGCACTTTCTAGACTGCTCTGTATTAGATTGTTAAGCTCGTGCTTGCTGAATGTTGTGTCGCGTGACTCCTTGTCAATCTTTATATTGAAAAGGCGCAGCATCTGACACGATAGCCACGTTGTGAAACGTGCCAAAGGGTAGAGTAGTATGTATATTGGGTATATTCCTACTCCGAACTTCTTGAGTGCCCCGTTGGGATTGATGCGGAATATGGCTTTAGGTATGAATTCTCCTGTGAAAATTATGACAATGGTCGATACAATAGTTTCTATGAACAGATGCAACGAAGTATTGTCGGTGAATCCTTTGAGAGGCTCCATCATCAGCTTCGACATCAGTATACTGTATATTACAAGAACAATGTTGTTGCCAACCAGCAGGCTCGATACAAAATTGTTGCTGTTAGAGTAATAACGGTTTATTACATAAGATGTTACACCTTTTTCGCTTAGGTCTATCCCCATCAATAACTTGTTCGATGCGACAAAGGCTATCTCGAGCCCCGAGAATAGTGCAGAAAAAAGAATTACTATTATTAAAGCGATTATTGTAGATGTCATTTTATTCTTCTATAGGGTATATACCTTCTGTATTGTGTATCTGCCATTGGGTCAATTCCTGATTGGAACTAAATCCACGTCCTTCGGTTATCTGTTCTTGTTGTTCAATCTTTATGTAGCTGTCGGAATAGATGCTTTTCTTGTCCTGATCCCAAAAGAGCATATCAGTAAAGAACCTCTCGTCCTTTTGGTTCCTTATCTTTACATTTCCTATCAGCTGCCATATTTTTGCTTTTGAGAAGAAATATGCCGTGTCGCTCTTTAGAGTAGCTTCTATACGTAGACTATCGTCGTATTTTTCGAGATAGGCGCCCTTTTCGAATGCCCAGAATGGTGAGTCGAGCTTTTCGAACATTAACCATTCTTCGGCTATGATCTTGTAGCTTATGCGTCCCGAATCGCTGATGAGAGACTCTACTCCGTATGTGCTTATTACGGATATTGAGTCGGATGAATTGGTCGATGAACCAGCCATTCCTTTGCTCCTTGTGCAGGAAAAAAGAAAAAATAGTACAACAATCACCGCAACGGTGATTGTTGTACCTTTATATAGTGAATTGTTCTTATCTGATTGTGGTTGTCTCATTTATCCAGCCGCCAATAGAAACCTTTGTACCGCTTGTGAGTCCTCTCATAAAGAGATCCTCTTTAGAGGGAGTATAGGTTGAGTATGATGCGATGAGCTTGTCAGCCTCTTTCTTTGCTGTGGGGTCTACGCTCTTTGCACGCTGCAATTTGTCGATAGCAGCAAAATAGGTGCAACCGTTCTTGATGTTGTCGTCGCTCCAGTTGGGCGCTGCTGCGTAGCACTGTGCAATGAGAATATAGGGATCGCCGAACTTAGAGTTAAGGCCGATAGCCTTCTGTGCGTATGTGCGAGCCTTAGCATACTGCTTCTGGCTGAAGTAAACAGCACCGACCTTGTAGCACAACTCAGCTTTTGTTGTGATAGAGGTCTCAAGCTCGATAGCCTGGTCGAAAAGCTCAAGAGCCTTCTCAATCTCGCCTCTCTTGTAGTAACGGTAACCGCAACCCATCGCTGCTTTTGATGTAGGCTCAATAGCCAATGCATACTCTGAAGCGGTGAGGTAAGCGTCCTCGTTTGTACACTTAAGCATACTCATTACAGAGATAACCTTGTTAAGATACTCAATGTCGCTCTTGTGTGCGTCGAGGCTCTCCAAATAGATTCTGTTGAGGTCCTCGCAAGATGCTGCACCGCAGTTGATGAAATATGCGTCTACGTTGCTGCGAGAAACGCGAGCCTGGTCAATCTGCTTACCAGTCTGTACGGCCTTGATACTATCGCGGGGGTCCTGCAACTCCTCGTATTTCTTGTTGTAGTTCTCTATGTTTGCGTGGTATTTATCGAGTACCTCTACAATGTACACCGAAGCGTCGAGATAATCTTGAATAATCTGCTCGCCGTGTGCTGCGGGGTTGCTCTTGTACATCATTGCAGAGTATTTCATAAACTGCTGAGTTACATAGTACTCAGAAAGTCCTTTCTCGAGGCTTACTGACTTTGAAAGCATTTCGTATGCAGTGTCTGTATCGGCATTGGGGATATATTTGATATAGTCCATTGCCTTTTTACCCAAGATGTAACCCTCGGTCATCTTTGTCTTTGTGAGAGTCTGAAGAATATCAATGTATTTCATCTGCTGGTCATAAACAGAAAGAAGTTCGTTGATGTAGTCCTTTTTCTTCTGCTCGTCGTTTGTCTTCTCAATCAAGTGTTTGAGAAGGGTGGGACCATTGTAGTATACGTTCACACTGGCCAAGGGGAAGTTTGTGAATACCTCTTTCCAGTAGGGGTATGCTACCTCATAAGACTTGTTTTTGAAATTGACAGTGTAGTTACTGATGTTGTTTACGCAGTTGATACTGTCCTCTTCTGTCGCGCCGAAACGTTTTTCGGGGTCTACGTGTTGTGCAAATGCACTGATCGACACAAATGCCAATAATGCTAAAATGTTTCTTTTCATAATATTACCTTATTTGACTTTCATTTTCATAAACCAATTCTCATTGAATGTAATTCCGATATTCAATCTCAGATAGTTCTCTTCGATCATACCGGTTGTTGCAGGGCTTATATGTACATATTCGCCCGAAATGTGTATAAGAGAGTTTACATTGTAGTCGTTTCTTATAGGTATCGATACTCCGATGCTTGCTCCGTATTCGTTGTATCCCTTATTGCCGTTTATCTTTGTGTATGGCTGTGCAAAATATACTCCTGCGCGATAGGACATTATCTTTAGAAGATTGCGCGAGATAATGTTGGGAGAATACTCTATTCCGGCTGAAACTTTGCTACGGTTGGTGCCGCTGCTGCCGTCGCCAAAGAAAGTTGCTGTTTCCCACATCTGATAGGTGTAGTCTGCACCGAACAACCAGCGGTCGTCAATGTTGTACCACAATCCTCCGCCGAATGTATGGGGTAGATTGAATCCGTTGGCAATAGCTAGTGTGTCGCTGCCTGCAGCATCAATAGCTCCGTTTATGAGCGTATGCGTGATTTTTTTTGCATTGACATTAAGGTCGTGGCCAAGAGAGTATGTTGCTCCGAATGTCAGGCTGTTTTTTTTATTGAATTGGGCGACATACTGTAGTCCAAAGTCCAATTTGTAATTCGATACTCCAATAGAGTAGTTGCGGGCACGGTTGTGCGCTGCTGTGTTGTTCTCTATGGTACTTGTAATGGAGTGCGAGATATCACCATATAAATAAGAGGCCATTGCTCCTATTGAAAAATTCTTGAACGGACTCCAGCCGAGTCCTATGAATGGCTGATAAATGCCTCCCGAACCTAAATAGCTCTCGCTGCTTGTTGCGCTGTCGTCACCACCCATTTTTGTTGTGTTAGAGAATGAGTATCCTACTTTTGAGTAGGGAAGGAATCCTGCGCTCATTCCCAATCCTTTGCATATACGGAATTTAATGGCTACATAGTCGAAACTTGCATTGTAGGCGTTTACACTTTTGCCGCTCTCTTTGAAATTGCCATATTGTAAAGAGAATCCTGCCTCGAAAAGCATAGACAATGAGTCTATTGCCGTAAACGATGCGGGGTTCAAAAGGTTTATGTATGAGTTGCTGCGTAGAGCGTATCCTAATCCACCTAACTGACGGTTCACGCCCAGACTCTGATTGGATAGTATTCCTAATCCGTATCGCGAATAGGGCGAGTTTATTCCATTCTCGGCAAATATGGGAAATGCGAGAATAAAGGATAATAGTATGGTAATTAGTCTCTTATTTACTGCCATTTTCTGTTAAAATTCTGTTCAGTCCCTTTGCTACAAGGAACTTGTCTGCAAATATGCGATTTTTTATCTTACCAATCAATGCTTTTTCGTCTCCACCTGTTAAAAAAACCAAAAGGTCGGGATATTTTTGTCTAAAATAGTTTATATATCCGTCAATTTCGTGGCAAACACCCCAAATTACTCCGCAGCGTATGGCTGTCTCGGTGTCGTAACCTATGGCGGGTGTCTCGCCCTCTTTTTCTACCTGTGGCAATTTGCTTGTAAATTGATGCAATGCCGTCAGTCTCATCTTGATTCCGGGAGAAATGTTGCCTCCCAAGAATTTGCCCTGAGCATCGACAAAGTCAATAGTTATTGCGCTGCCTGCGTCTATTATCAAAATATCTTTGCCCGGAGCCTCGCTGATGGCTCCTATTGCTGCTGCCAGCCTGTCGCTGCCAAGCTTTTGCGGGGTGCGATAGAGAATGTTTATAGGCAGAGGCGTAGCGCTTGTGAACCAAATGGTGTCTGGGTACTCTGCAAACAGTTTTTCTTTATCTTTCTCCTTGAATTCTACAACCGACGAGACAATGATATTCTTTACCTCATATTCTTTTGCAATATCGGCAATAAAGTTCAATGCTGTGTTCTCTCTTCTTCCCTTTAGAATTATCGCATCTCCTTGAAAAAGAAAGAATTTACTGCTGTTGTTGCCGATGTCAATTATAAGGTTCAAAATGTTGTCTGTGATGTGTATGTAAAAACTTTGCAAAGTTAATGTAAAATTCTTTAGATAGCAAATTAAAAATTAAAAGCTGTGGCTAAATTTCCTCTTTTGAATACTACTCTGACGCCTTTATTCTTATTTGCTCGAAATAAGGTTAATTTTAATAATAAAATTACTATCTTTGCAAATTATGTGCGTGTGCCTTTGTGCGTTATTTATTTTATTAGTACAAATTTTAAGATATAATAGTTGTTAATGAAAAGAGTATCAGCTTTTTTATTGCTTTTGCTGTTGATTGTTGCAGTTCAAGCTCAAACAGTTAATCCTGTTCCTATTGTGAATCTGTTGGATAGGGTTACGGGCGGTAATGCCGATAAGTTCGTTACTGTTGTTGATAAGTCGGTTGCCGATAGTGGAAAAGATGTCTTTGTGATCACCTCGGCCGATGGTAAGCCTTGTATCAAAGGTAACAATGTGCTTGCGGTTGCAACGGGTGTAAATTGGTATCTTAATCATTATGCACATATAAATCTTACTTGGAATAATCCGACGACCAATCTTGACGGCGTGTCGTTGCCTGTTCCATCCTCGGCCGAAAAGCATACAAGCAGTGCCGACTACAGATATTATCTGAACTATTGTACATTCTCTTATTCAATGGCCTTCTGGACCTGGGAGCGTTGGCAGCAGGAGATTGACTGGATGGCTCTGCACGGAATAAATATGCCTCTGGTGCTTGTCGGTCTCGAAACTGTGTGGAAAAATGTCCTTACAGAGCTTGGATACTCAAAAAATGAGATAAACGAGTTTGTGGCAGGTCCCGGATTTATGGCTTGGTTCGCAATGAACAATCTCGAGGGATGGGGCGGTACCGGTGCCGGAATGCAGGGTAACCCCGACTGGTGGTATGCGCGTCAAGGGGAACTTTGCGTTAAGATTCTCGATGCTATGCGCGACTATGGAATGAGTCCTGTGCTGCCGGGATACAGCGGAATGGTGCCCAACAGTATGCGTGGCAAGCAGCCTTCGTGGAAGATTATAGAGTCGGGAACGTGGGCCGGAGGATATACACGCCCCGATATTCTGAGTCCCGAGGATACAAAGAACTTTGAGTATATGTCCGAAATTTATTATCGTCACCTTAAAAATCTGATGGGTGTCTCGGAGTTTTATAGTATGGACCCTTTCCACGAGGGAGGCGTTCCCACCGGACAGGTATCAATATCGGGCTGTTACAATGGTGTGATGAGTGCGATGGACAAATATGCCGTAACAGCCGATGAACTCTCGACGTTGGGTGTCGAAAAGCCAAAATGGGTGGTGCAGTATTGGCAGAATCTTCCCAATTCCTCGGCTTTTGCATCGGTGAAGGTTGAGAATCCCGACCGCTTTATTGCTCTCGACCTCTTCTCGGACGGTAACCCCAATTGGAGTGGTAACCATTATGCGGGACACGATTTTGTCTATTGTATGCTGCACAATTTCGGTGGACGTACAGGATTGCACGGACGTATGGCAAAGACAATTGCCGGTTATTATGCTGCACTTAAGAAAGGTAATATGAGAGGCGTTGGTGCTACTCCCGAGGGAATAGAGACTAATCCAATGCTTTATGATATGCTCTTTGAACTTCCGTGGATTGAGAATGAGCCTAATCCTCAAGAGTGGTTGCGCGAATATGCCCATACACGATACGGAGTAGAGAGTGAGGCTGCGCACGCTGCGTGGGTGAAATTGCTTAATTCGGTACACAATTGTACGGTAGATGGTCAGCAGGGAACAACAGAGCCTGTTGTGTGTGCACGTCCCGCTTGGGTTGTAGACCGTGTGTCGAGCTGGAGTAAGGCTGCTATCTATTGGGACGTACAGGATGTATTGTCGGCCGCCGACCTTTTGCTCTCTATGGATAATATTCCCGAAGCTTCGCGTAGCAATTACGAGTATGACGTTGTTGATGTTGTGCGTCAGACGATTGTGGACTTTGCCTACTATCTGTTGCCAAAGGTTAAAAGTGCCTACGACAGTGGCAATACTGCCGAGTATGAGCGTCTGTACCAACTCTTCCTGCAGATGATTCTCGACCTTGACAATATGCTTGCCACAAATGAGTATTTTACTCTCGAACACTGGACAACAATGGCTCGCGATATTACTGATGAGGTTAATGGCACATCTGTAGCCGATAAGAATTGGTTGGAGTGGAATGCCCGCACACAGATAACAGTATGGGCCAACAGCGACGGTAATCTGCACGATTATTCTAACCGTTGCTGGTCGGGATTGCTCAAGGATTTCCACTATGCCCGTTGGAAACAGTTCTTTGAGTCTAATGGCTATGCTCCCTCGGGCGGTTGGTTCAAATGGGAGAAGGCGTGGACCGAGAATTTCGGTATCTCGTACGAAAATAGCTCATCGGACGAGAATGGCGTAGAGGTTGCACGTGTGGCATTCGCCAAATATTTTGGTACGATAGACGATTCCCGTGGCGCAAAATTCCATTTCCCCTATGGTGTGCCGTTCGATGCTTCGGAGAAGGTTGTCAGCGAGGCTTATCGCGGCGAATCATATTCGTTGCCTCTGAATTTGAACGGCAACGTAACTGTTAAGGAGGCGTGGATTGACCTTAATGCCGACCTTGCACAGAGTGCCGATGAAATTCTGCCTTGCAATGGCGTTAAAGTAGAACTTCCTGCCAATGCTGTTATCGGACAATTGACAGCAATGGTTACTCTCTCTGATGCAACAGTTGTTACATATAAGATAGCAATGCGCGAGAGAATAACATCGCCCCGCAAGGTGGAGGTCAAAAGTTCCGATGCTATGACTGGCAGTGTAGCCATAGAGGGCAGCAACAAAAGTTCGGTAAATAATACCGAGCCTGTGACTGTTGTGGCAACAGCCGCTGCCGGATACGATTTTTACTGTTGGGTGGATGCTGACGGAAAAACCGTAAGCAACAAGAATCCTTATACCTATTATGCAAAGGAGCCTGCAACATTTGTGGCTAAATTTCTTGTGAACAAATGGGGCGTTCCTATTGAGGACCTCACCGATATTTCCGACGTAAAGAGCTATTCTCAGTATCTCGAGAAGATAACATTGGCACGATACGATTCTCCAGCCGAGGTAATATACAGCGTCGATGCCTGTCCCGATAAACTTTTCAATACATTGCCCGAAATTGTAAATGTTGCCCGTGGCAGCAGTTTCGATATTGCGTGGGGCGACAATGCTGCCAATGGAATGAAATATTGCTATCTTTCGGCATATATCGACCTTAATGTCGATGGCGATTTTGACGACGACGGGGAATTGGTTAAGGTGCTTGGCACATTGAGCGCACAGAATAGTGCTGTGTGCGATGGTAACGTTAATGTGTTGTTGCCCTATGATATCCCGTTGGGAGTTACGCATATGCGTCTGCGCTTCGATGGCGCGTGGAAGGGTGGCTACAATTCTTCGACAAAGGCTTTCCCCGCAAAGGCTACCGCCAACCGTATGATTTACGAGATTGTGCTTAATGTCACAGAATATCCCGAGATAGCATCTTTGGTTACCGTTGAGTCGAACAACGAAGAATTGGGAAAGGTATCTATGCTTGCCGATGGCCTTATTGGTGAATTTACCGGTACAGCTTCAATTGCTTCGGGATTGGAGATTACGCTCAAGGCAACGCCTTTGAATGGTGCAAAATTCATCTGCTGGAAGGACCAGTATGGTCGTGTAATAAGCAATGAACCGTTGCATAAAATGTACGCTGTAGAGAAAGGAACCTATACTGCGGTTTTTATGAATAGTCTCGTGCTCAACGGTTGGGAGTTTGAATACGAGGCTTCAGGAGCAGAGATTATACTATCGAATGTTGTAAAAAGCGGAGAGGGTAATCTTATTATTCCCAACGAAATAACAGTAGACAATGAAAAGTTTACAATTGTTGGATTTTCTAATTCTCTTTTTGCCGGAAATACCCGATTGACTACGTTGACGCTGCCCGTATCACTCAGAAGTATAGGCGATAATTTGCTGCAGAATACAAGAGTCGATGGTAACGGCAAGGTACAGATTATATCTGTGGCCGAGCCTGTGGAGTCGTTCAAAGAATGGAGAATAGAGGGAAAGGCCTTTTATAATGGTGTGTCGTACAACGAGTGGGGTAGCGGGCTTCTTGCTAGCGGTGCCGAGCCTCTTGCTGCAACATATAATGGCGGATTTCAGATATATTTGGGGAAGAACGGCAATATTGTAATGAAAATTGGTGGAGGCAATGAGTATTCATTGGATAACCCAAATTGCATTATTGATGCTAACAGTAATTTCTCTTTTATTGTAAAGAATGATGCTGCAGGCAATGTTTCTGTGTCCTTGACAAATGCTTCTGGGGTTACCGGAACAAAAAGCGTTGTCGCAGTAATGAATACATTCTCCTCTCTCTCGTCGGCATTGTCTGCAGGAACAAATATTACAAGCCTTAAGATATATGCGGGAGATATTCCTTCGCCTTTTAAAGGATGTTCGAATCTTGTGAATATTTATGTTAGTGAGGGTAACAAGAACTACTCTTCGGTAGACGGTGTGCTCTACAACAAGGATGCTACAAAGCTTATCTTTTATCCCGAGGGACGAAAGACTGCTGTCGATGCTGTAGTGTCGCAGCATAAGGAGTCCTTGACATACAATATTGATGGGGTAAAGGTCGGCTCTGTGGTTAATTCCGGAGTATATATCAAAAATGGTAAAAAAGTTTATATTGATTGTAAATGAATAGAATGACTCGTTTTTGTAGAAAGTTTTTTGCGGTTGTAATATTCTGCTCTATTTCAGTGTCGCTTGCTGCGCAGGAGCGCAGAGTAAGCTTGCTTACCTGCTCGCCCGGAGAGGCTGTGTACGAACTTTTCGGACACACGGCTGTACGAGTGGTCGATAGCAGCAGGGACATTGACGTTGTGTTCAACTATGGTCTTTTCAGTTTTAATGAGCCTAATTTTGTATGGCGATTCATTTTGGGAGAGACTGATTATCTGTTGGGAGTCGTTGATTATGAGTATTTCATAGGGGAATATGCCGTGAGAGGTTCGGGTGTTACCGAACAGGTGATAAATATCGATGACAAGCAGTCTGAAAAGCTACTTAATGCTTTGATTGTTAATACAATGCCTTCCAATAGAAAGTATCGCTATAATTTCTTTTTCAATAACTGCACTACAAAAGCACGCGATAAGATTTTCGAGGCGTTGGGCGGTACAAATGCCGTGGAGTATCCGACACCCTCTATTGGTGAGGATATGAGCTACCGCGATATTCTGCATCGTTATACAGCGGGTAATCCGTGGACAAGCTTCGGAATAGACCTTCTGTTGGGTGCTCCTGCCGATGTAAAGGCCGGCAGAGAGGGTGCGCAGTTTGCTCCTCTGATTCTTATGGACGAGCTTACCGCTGCAACAATAAAGAGTGACGGTGGCAGCAGACCTTTTGTAGCGGAGCAGCAGGAATTGTTGCTGCCCGATGAAAAGAGTGTGGTAAAGAGTAATCTGACACCATTCAATGTGTCGCTCTTGTTCCTGCTCTTTACCTTAGTGGTGATGCTTGTAGAGAAACGCAAGAAAAGATGCTATTGGGCTTGGGATATCCTGCTTATGGGAATGCAGGGATTATCGGGTATTATGCTGACATTTATGGTGCTCTTTTCGCAGCATCCCGCGGTAGATGTCAATTGGTTGCTGATACTGCTTAACCCTGTTTCGTTGATTATATTGCCGCTGTATATATATAGTGTATGCAAGGATAAAACACCTCAAATATTATGGGTTGAGGTTGCAATGGTAGCAGCATTTCTGCTTGCTACTCCCTTTGTTCCACAATGTTTCCCTGTGGCATTGTATCCATTCGCCATTGCGATATTAGTACGTTCTTTATTCGAAATATATAAAAAGAGTATATGCGCATTAGATTGATTTTTATATTTCTTCTTTGCTCTGTTTTCTCGTTGTCGGCGCATAGTAGAAAAGTAAAAGATAAGAAAGATTACAGACTCGTCCTTTTGATAAATGTCGATCAGCTACGTACCGACTTTTTGACCGAATTTGAAGGGCTCTATAGCGATGGAGGGTTCAGACGTCTGTTGTCGCAGGGTAAGGTGTACTCGAACGCCTATTATGCTTTTGAGCAGGTAGACAGAGCCTCGGCAACCGCTACGCTTATGACAGGCACCAATCCTTATGTTAATGGTATTGTCGGCGAAAAGTGGCTCGACCGTTCTTCGTTGAGTATTGTCGGCTGTACTGATGATTCAAAGCAAAAAGGGCTCTATACAAATGCCGGAGTGTCGCCTGCAAAGCTCAAGGCTGTGACTCTTGCCGACGAGATTAAGATAGCGACGCGAGGCAAGGCAAAGGTGTGCGCCATTGCTCCCGACTGCGACGCTGCTGTAATGTCGGGCGGTCACGCTGCCGATATTGTCCTTTGGAAAAATGATGATACAGGCTATTGGTGCAGCTCTTCATACTATGGTGAGTTCCCTTCGTGGGCCGCTGATATGAACAAGAGAGTCGTTGGCCGCAATAGCCGTTGGGAACCATATTTCCCACCCGAAATTTATGATAATTTTGGCAGTAAGTCCCCAAAATCATTCAAATACTCATTCAATGGAGAGGATGATATTCGTCTCTATAAGACAAGCGCTTGTATTAACGACGAGGTAAATGAGATGGTGCTTGCCTGTCTGAATCGTAGTAATATAGGACTCGATAATATTACCGATTATCTATCTGTGACATATTACGCAGGAAATTACGATAACCAGCCTATGGAGGAGCGTCCTATTGAGGTACAGGATATGTATACTCGTCTCGATAGGAATATTGCCAAACTGCTCGATGCTATAGACCGACGAATAGGACTTGAGAATGTTCTTGTATCATTCTCTTCTACAGGATATGTGGTAGAGGGAGATACCGACTATAGCAGCGTTTATCGTATACCGTCGGGAGAGGTTCATATTGACCGTATAGCCGTGCTTCTGAATGTTTATCTTAGCGCACTCTATGGTAAGGCGCAATATATCGAAGGATATTATAATTCTCAGCTTTATATTAACCGCAGGATAATAGAGACTATGCAGCTCGATAATAACGACGTAGTATCGCACGCTGTTGAGTTTCTAAAGTCGGTCGATGGAGTAGAGGATGTCTTTACCATTCATCGTCTGGGAGGAGTGCTTAGCCCCGAACTGCAATATGTGAAGAATGGCTATAATTACAACTGCTCGGGTGATATATGCTTAAGACTGATGCCCGGCTGGAGAATGGCAAAGGATACTGCTTCGGCCTCTAATCTCGTGCGTAGAAATGCGGTACTTTTTCCTATTATAATAATGGGTGGTGGTGTAGAGTCCTCGCTGGTCGAGGATATGATTCCAGGCAATATATTGGCTCCCGAGCTTGCGAGAATATTGCGTATAC
>JAFYRW010000009.1 GCA_017546785.1 Bacteroidaceae bacterium
ATCCACTACCTTTCTAACGTGATTACTCACTGAAAATCATCGCGGTACAAATGAGGTACAAAAATGAGCTGAAAAACGACTATATTAGACCTATATTAGTCATATAGCAAAAAGAAAAGGCGCTGATAATCAACGCCTTTATAATCAATAGTAATATTTTATAATTGTTGCTAATCGTGGGTTACTTTCCGATGCAAAAGTTCTTAAAGATATTTTCCAATATAGAATTTGAAGAAATTTCTCCCAGGATTTCTGATAAGTGTCGTATACAGAGGCGCAAGTCTTCGCTAACAAGATCGCCGGGGAGTCCGTTGCCCATTGCTTGCTGCACGCGCTGTATATCGTCGAGAGCGTGGCGCAATGCTTCGTAGTGGCGCACGTTTGTCACCACAACGTCGTTCGAGGATATTTCGGGTAATGCCGATACGCTGACGAGGTAGTCCTGCAGCTTTTCGATATTTGTTCCGAGCTTTGCCGATACAGCCCAGCAGTTTCGTCTGTCCCACTCCATATCCTGTCCATATTTATCGACCATTGTTGCTCCCCACTCCATTGCGTGTGCGAGTGCCATAGGGTCTACTGCGTCGCATTTGTTCACGAGCAGTGCAAGCTGTTTGCCGGCACATAGTGGCAGCAGATTCTTGGCTACCTCTTCTTGCTGTGCTTCGCTCATCATTGGGTCTATCACCCACAGTGCTATGGAGCATTTCTCGAGCTGTGCGAGGGTGCGCTCTATTCCCATTTGTTCTACAACGTCGGTTGTCTTGCGTACGCCGGCGGTGTCGATAAAGCGGAAGGTTACTCCTCCGATGGTCATATTGCCCTCTATTGTGTCGCGTGTAGTACCGCTGATATTGCTTACTATCGCTCTCTCTTCGTTGAGCAGGGCGTTGAGCAGGGTACTCTTGCCGGTATTTGTCTCTCCTACTATTGCTACTGGTATTCCGTTCTTAACGGAGTTTCCTATTGCAAAGGAGTCTACAAGGCGCGATATTACCTGTTCAATCTCTTTGCTGAGGAGCATAAGTTCTTTGCGGTCGGCAAAGTTCACGTCCTCTTCGCTAAAGTCGAGCTCAAGTTCCATAAGAGAGGTCAGATTCAACAGTTTGTCGCGCAGCAGAGATAGTTCGCGGCTGAATCCTCCCTTAAGCTGATTCATTGCCAAACGGTGTGCAGCGCGCGAATTGGAGGCAATGACATCGGCAACGGCCTCGGCGCGGCTGAGATCCATTTTTCCCGCGAGGAAGGCACGCATTGTGAATTCTCCGGGCTCGGCCTGTCGCGCTCCTTTGGCTATAAGGTTCATAAGCAGCTGCTGGGTGATATATGGCGATGCGTGACAGGTAATCTCTACTGTATCCTCGCCTGTATAGCTATGTGGCGCACGCATTATGGCTATCAGCACCTCGTCCAACAGCTCGTCCTGCTCGTCGGTTATGTCTCCAAAGGCGAGAGTGTGGCTTTTGCGTTCGGCAAGAGGCTTTCCGCCACGAGGCTTAAATATTTTATCGGCAATATCTATTGCTTTATCGCCCGATATTCTTATCACGCTCAGCGCACCACCTTGAGGCGTTGCAAGCGCACATATTGTTTCGTTGGTCTCCATTTTCAGTTGGTTATACCCTATTATATAGTTTGTCAATGTCTCACACCACTCTCAGGCACAGCCTTCGGTTGCGCACCGCTCATCATCATATTCTATCGAGGACCGTCAGAATGAGCTCTTTCATCTTGGCATCGTAGTCCACCGTTGCCTGCTTTGCCACTCTGTGCGCAATAACGAGGCAGACAGTGGTTGCCTTGTGTCCCATAAGACGGGCAAGGCCCGCAAGCGCCGAACTCTCCATTTCGAAATTGGTTACCTTGTAGCCGTTATATTCGAACGACACTACAAGTTCATTCTGCTGAGGAAAGGCGAGCGGCACACGCAGACGTCGTCCCTGAGGACCAAAGAATCCTCCACAAGAGATTGTAACGCCGCGCACCATATCATTCTGCGCGATACGTTCGAGAAGCTCACTGTCGCAATCTATGGTATAGGGTGCGCAGAGCAATGGCGACCAGTCGAGATGCTTTTTAAAAGCCTCTTCAAAGGCAAGGTCACACACGTCGTTGCGTCCCTCATAAAAATTGAGCAGTCCATCGAAGCCAATAGACTTTTCGGAGCAGATGAACGAGCCGGTAGGAGTATATTCCTGCAATCCTCCGCAAGTACCTATGCGCACTATCTGCAGTTGGCGTAAGGTATCTTTCTCGTATCGGGTGTCAAAGTCGATATTAGCAAGGGCGTCAAGCTCGTTAAGCACAATATCGATATTGTCGCAGCCTATACCCGTTCCTACAACGGTAATCCTTTTCCCTTTGTAGGTACCGGTAATTGTTCTGAACTCACGGACCATAATGTCGCACTCCTGCTCGTCGAAGAAGGCTGCGACCTTAGGCACGCGATTGGGATCTCCGACAAGAATAACCTTATCGGCCAACTGTTCGGGCTTTACTCCCAAATGATAAACGGCTCCGTTGGACTCTATGAGCAGTTCCGATGGAGGGAAATAGCGTTTCATAAAAATTATTGTAAAGGTTTATTCAATAACAAACTACTCCTTTGCAATGTTATCGCGCATAGCAGTATCGGCCTGAATATTTTTCATTCTATAGTAGTCCATTATTCCCAGATTACCTGTGCGGAAAGCCTCGGCCATTGCTTTGGGAACCTCTGCCTCGGCCTGAATAACGATAGCACGAGCCTCCTGGGCCTTAGCCTTCATCTCCTGCTCCAATGCAACAGCCATAGCACGACGTTCCTCGGCCTTTGCCTGTGCAATATTCTTGTCGGCATTTGCCTGATCAATCTGAAGAGCCGCACCGATATTCTTACCTATGTCAATATCGGCAATATCGATAGAGAGAATCTCGAATGCTGTTCCCGCGTCGAGTCCCTTCTTTAACACAAGCTTCGATATTGAGTCGGGATTCTCGAGCACAGCCTTATGGCTCTCGGCCGAACCGATAGAAGAAACAATACCCTCACCTACTCGGGCAAGCACAGTATCCTCACCGGCACCACCAACAAGACGCTTGATATTAGCACGTACCGTTACGCGCGCAATAGCTATAAGCTGTATACCATCCTTTGCAACGGCTGTAACGTGGGGAGTGTCTATCACCTTTGGATTGACCGACATTTGCACGGCCTCAAAAACATCGCGTCCGGCAAGGTCAATGGCTGTTGCCATCTGAAAGGTCAATTCAATGTTCGCCTTCGATGCCGATACAAGAGCGTGTACCACCTTCTCAACGTGTCCGCCAGCAAGATAATGCGCCTCCAATCCATCGCGGGTAATGCTCTCGAGGCCAGCTTTGTGAGCCTCAATCATTGCCTGCACGATTGTATAGGGAGGAACGTGGCGAAGACGCATCAAAAAAAGCTGTATCAATGATATTCGCACACCTGAAACCTTAGCTGAGAGCCAAAGGACAAAGGGTACATAATGAAAGAAGATAGATAGGATAACAATAGCAACTACGGCTATTAGACCAATTACATAAAAGCTTGTTTCTTCCATAATTAGATAATTTTTATTAAATTAAAACTTAAACTTTTTTCACGTATACTGTGCCCTCTTCTATAAGCACAATCTCCACATTTTCGTCGGCATCGATGAAATTTCCGTTGCGAACAGTGGCTTCGACTATTTTTCCATCAAAATCAACATTGCCGATGCTTGCCAGACGGGTGATTGTAACGCCTCTCATACCAGCAGAAAGAGTTGCTACGTTAGGGTCGGCAACCGACGATTCTATTGTCTCCTTGAGCGCCATTCTGTCGAGCGACTTTCCGTACACAGCCCAATAGATAAGCAGCACACACAGCAATAGAGAGCCGAGCAAAGTGAACCATCCGGCAAGGGTTCCTATCGCAATAAATGCGTACACCACAGCCGCCATAAGCGACGCTCCACCGATAATGCCTGTAATGCCAAATCCTGGGATAAGAGCAACCTCTACGACAAGCATCACAATACCCAAAAATATCAGAAGAAATAAAATGAACAGTTCCATAGGACTATCTACTTAAATATTGAATCTCTTTGTTACGTATCTCCTTTTCGAGAAGCTTAAGAGCCTCCTCTTCGCGCTCTACAGCCTGCTCCATATGCAATATTTCGTCTCTCATAGAGGTTTTTACCGCCTCGTTTCCGTCGGCATAGGCACAACGCTTCTCCTCGAGCTTTTCGCGGTTCTCCTCAAGCTCCTGCAGACGTTGCTGCCACTCCTCAAAGAGCTCTCTTGCACTATGGCATCTAAAATCGCTCAGACTGTTGTAGTCGGTCATATCATCTATGACAAAGATAAAATCCTCTACCTCATCATCATTATCCTGCTCATAGAGCAGAATGGTAAATTGTCGGCGGGCATTGCGCAACTGCTCCTCGTCGCTATGAGTGTCGGCAATTGAGGTTAGCTGCGACAGGGAGAGCATACGTTCGTATGGCTCATTCTCATAATTATAGGTACTTTTTATACTATTGGGAATAAACACATACACGCAGACTTTATCCTCGGGCTGACGGCGGTCGGTAGCGAACCAACCGAGATTGGCAATCTCGTTGATAACCATCATATAATCGTTAGCCTCGGAGTTAAACGGCATACCCACATTATTGGGTAGCAGGAACGACCCGCGCTCGCTGTTGTATCGGGTAACAAATATATCGTAACCGCCGATGGAGCCCTCGCCGTCACTCGCAAAATAGAATGTCGAACCGTCGGGAGACATAAAAGGATAATTGTCGTTGCCTCCTGTATCAAAGCCTTTTATCTGCAATGCTTTACTCCACTCGTTGCCATTCTTTGAACAGTGGAATATTTTCATAAGTTCGCTATCATTGGTCACCACTGGCTGAGAATAGTAAATGTCGGTCTTTCGCTCAGTCTCCGATAGCACTCCTGCCAGATTGCCGTTGTTAAAGTAATCCGACACAAATTGCAACGTACCAATGTCATTACCACACTTATACGCATCGAGGAAACGTTCCTTATCTACCACAAAGCTGTCGATGACACACACCTGCTCGGTAGTCTTCATCATACGGAAAATTTGTTTTGTATGAGCCATTATTACCTTACAGGCCTCGGCGGCGTCCTCATTTTTTGTCGCAGAGACAAAATTCTCATATTGCTCAATGGCCTCTTCGTAGCGGAACTGCTTGTTGTAAATATCGCCAAGATAGCGCGACGCATCGGCAACCTTGTTCGAGGCAGCTAATTCAAGAAGATGCTCAACATCGACAAGAGTATCGGCTGTTTCATTACAACATACTGCGTACCAATAATTAAGGTCACCCGCCTTTGAGTTTTTCTTTAACAGATTTTTGAGTATAGGCTTTGCCTCTTCGTAACGCCTCTCGAGAAA
This sequence comes from Bacteroidaceae bacterium, assembly GCA_017546785.1. Classification (GTDB taxonomy): domain Bacteria; phylum Bacteroidota; class Bacteroidia; order Bacteroidales; family Bacteroidaceae; genus HGM04593. The sequence goes on from JAFYRW010000009.1 coordinate 5,417, forward strand.
AAGTTTCTTTGCATTGGCTTTTGTATTCTGCGCAACAGAAACAGCGAAACACATTAGAGAGAACAAAAATGTCAGCAAGAATTTATTCATCGTCACTCCACATTATTAAAATTAAGCGAAGATACATAAAAAAGCGATTGTAAGTTTTTTTTTCAGTTAATTTTTATGTAAAACTATTCTATTGTTATTTTTTGTAATTTTGTAGCCGGAATTACAAACAGCATCAACAAAGCAACAGCAACGGCAATGTGCGACACAAAAAGAGCCAAAGAAATTGAGAGAAGAATAAGAAAGCGCTTCGGAAAGGGGACGATGGACTACGGACTCATCGAAGAGGGCGACAAGATTCTTGTAGGACTGTCGGGAGGCAAGGACTCTCTCGCCCTGCTACATCTGCTGGCAGAGCGCAGCCGCATACACGTTCCGCGAATATCCGTTATTGCCGCACACGTAGAAATGAGCAATATTCCTTACAAGAGCGACAAGGATTTCCTAAAAAGATTCTGCGAGGAGCGAGGAATAGAGCTTTTTACCGCCGAGACAGGATTCGACGCATCGACTGACACACGAAAATCGCCCTGCTTCCTATGCTCGTGGAACCGCCGCAAGGCACTATTTACCATTGCACAGGAGCAAGGATGCAATAAAATTGCATTGGGACACAATATGGACGACTTTTTAGAGACAATGCTTATGAACATCACCTTTCAAGGAGCGTTCAGTGCAATGGCACCCAAAATGAAGATGCGTAAATTCCATATAACAGTGATACGCCCTTTGTGCCTTGTGAACGAGAGCGACATTCGAGAGTATGCAACAGCGCAGAATTATCCTGCGCAAATAAAGAACTGCCCCTACGAGAATGCCTCGAACCGCAAAAAGATGAAGGAACTTCTACAGCAGTTAGAGGCTCTTAACCCAGAAGCACGCTACAATATGTGGGGCGCAATGAGCAACATACAGAGCGAACTTCTTCCACCCGATACGAACATTAAAACTTAATAAAAAATGGACAAAATTCTATTTACAATCACATTCCTCATTATCTCCAATACCTTTATGACACTTGCTTGGTACGGCAATCTCAAATTACAGGAGATGAAGATAATAGGTTCGGCTACACCAATCATTTTCATCATACTCATAAGCTGGGGTATTGCACTGCTGGAGTATTCGTTCCTTATTCCCGCCAACCGCATAGGTTCAGACATTAACGGCGGCCCCTTTTCGCTTGTTCAGCTGAAGGTTATTCAGGAGGTTATTTCGTGCCTAGTATTTGCCGTCATAGCATCGGTATTGTTCAAAGGCGAGACATTGGCCTGGAATCATATTGTAGCATTTCTATTCCTTGCATTGGCAGTATATTTTGTTTTTATGAAATAATATTTCTTACAAAGAAAAAGTAAAAGCAGCCTTTTGCAGGCTGCTTTTTTTATTGCACAGAGAAGTTTGTCGAAAAAAACAGATACAGGCTTTTGTAATAAAAGCACTCTTCCACCCTCCTTTTCCTATCTGAGAAAAAGCAAAAAAAGCAAGCATCTATTTGTAAAGCATTTTCCACAAAAAAATAAAAATAAAGCGGACAGCTTTTTCAAGCTGTCCGCACCGAACCTTTAAAACCAATTTACTTAAAATAACGATTATATAATCCCTCGAAGCCTTTTCCGTGACGAGCCTCGTCTTTAGCCATCTCGTGAACAGTGTCGTGGATAGCATCGAGATTCAACTCCTTAGCACGTTTAGCGATTCTGTATTTGTCTGAACAAGCACCAGACTCAGCGTTCATACGTTTGTCGAGGTTTGTCTTTGTATCCCAAACAACGTCACCCAACAATTCTGCGAATTTAGCAGCGTGCTCAGCCTCTTCCCAAGCGTAACGCTTGAACGCCTCTGCAACTTCGGGATAACCCTCACGATCAGCCTGGCGGCTCATTGCCAAATACATACCAACCTCTGTACACTCACCCAAGAAGTGATTATTCAAGTCCTTAATCATCTCGTCGTCGCAACCTTTCGCTACGCCAATCACGTGCTCCTGTACAAACTCCAAGCTAGCATTCTGAACTAGTTCATTAAATTTCTCTGAAGGAACTTTACACATAGGGCATCTTTCGGGAGCCTCATTACCTTCGTGAACATAACCGCAAACTGAACAAATAAATCTTTTCATAGTCTTATATTTTTAAATTGTTAATATTGTAAATTTTGTTTATTATTTTTACTTGTTATTTTTCTTACATTCAGGACAAAGTCCTTTTAAATAAAGCTGAACATCTGTAATATCAAACTGCTCTGCTCCGCCAGCCATCGACAAGAGTTCTTTTTTTATTTCAAGGTCGAAAATCTTTCCGCAGGAGTCGCATCTAAAATGCGCATGCATAGAAATATCGCCATCGAAACATCTGAAAGTATCATCGATATTGAGCATTGTAACCAACTTTGCATCTACAAAAAGTTTCAGCGTGTTGTAAACTGTGGTGAGCGAGAGTGAACCAAGCTCGTCGCGCAATGTGTTGTACACAACCTCGGCAGTGGGATGTACTTTTGTCGATTTTACAAATTCGTAAATCGCAAGGCGCTGAGCCGAGGGGCGAATACCCGCATCCAGCAACTGTTGTTTCAATTCTGCTCGTGTCATCTTGTTTATTTTTGCGTTCCATTTTTAAATCCATTGCAAATATAAAACCATTTCAATTATTGTGCAAACTTTTTTAAAACTTTTTTCAAAAAAAATCACTTTAAGGAAGAATTTAAAGATTTATCCCCCTTTTTATTGGAGAATAAAAGAATAGATTGTATATTTGAAACCGTTTTATACCTAATTTATAATAAAAGAGCCATTTTTATTGTAATACAGCTATAGAACAAGAGAAAAAAAACATTAAATATCTATTTCTCGAAAAATAAAATAATAACATAACAAGATGAAAAAGCTTTTTTCTAACAGTATGAAATCACTGGCAATAATCCTTGCAACAGGATTAGCTGGAGTTTTTACAAGTTGTAACGACGATGTGATTCCCGAGAACAGGTACACATTCACCGGAGAGACAATTGCAAGCTACCTCGAAAAGGACGAAGAGTACAGTCGCTTTTGCGAGGTATTGAACAAGACCCGAATCGGTAGCGACGGCGCAGGTACACTGCTAAAGACTTTGAGCACCTACGGCTCTTATACCTGTTTTGCTCCCACAAACGCAGCCATCGACTCATTTATTGCCAAACAGCGCAGAGAATACAAAGGAAGTCTTGAATACGATGCATTCGTAGACTCTCTTTCTATTGAGATTGCAAAGAACCACGTTGTTGAGAGAGCCTATCTGACAACCGACCTTAAAGCCGGTCCATTCCCTCAGACAACACTCAACAACCGTTATATAACTGTAGAATTCGAATACCCCGAGGGTGAAGACCGCTTCTTTACCGTACTCAGCGAATCTCGTGTCATTGTACCCGACGTTCAGTGCGAGAATGGTATTGTAAATATCATCGACAAAGTTTTCTCTCCATCAAACGCTGTTATTTGCGACCTTATCGGCCTACACGAGGAGTTCAGCATCTTCTCTGAGGCTCTTATAAAAACTGCTTGGAACGAGAAATTGTTGGATTACGAGATTGACCCCGACTACGAGACAACATACGCTGCAAAAACAAGTGTCAAGCACTCTCTCTACGAGACCAACAACTTTAACGGACTACCCTACGCACCTACCAAATTGCAGAAATATACCATTTTCGTTGAGACAGACTCTTTGTTCAACGCAAACGGCATACACAACCTCGACGACCTTATAAAGCTCGCGAACAAATGGTATGGTAGCGACTACTACGACGAGGTTGATTATGAGAATTTCGACTCTCCCAACAACCCCTTGAACCGCTTTGTAGCTTACCACATTCTCGACTGCGGTATTGTTCCCGGCGCACTTGTTATGGGCGACGACTATAAGAACAAGGCACACGGATTCGAGGCAAAGAACCACTTTAAGCCCAGCAAGAACCGTACAGAGTATTACGAGACAAAGCTCAACAAGATGTTAAAGGTTACATTGGTCGGCAACGACGATAAAAATGGCGAGTATACATCTAAGCTTTTGATCAACTACGCTCAGGATTATGGTCAGAAGGCTACCAACAAAACAATGAGAGACCACCTTAATGTACCCGTAGACCCATTGTGGAGCGATACTCAAATGCGTAAGGGATTATCGGAGTTTGACGGTGACGCTCTTAACGGTGTAATTCAGGTAATCGACGGTATCCTAATCTACAACGAAGAGGAAATGGGTGGCAACGTTCTTAACGAGCGCATACGTATCAACTCAACATCGCTCTTTCCCGAGCTTATCAGCAACGATATCCGCTGGGGACAGATGCCCGCTGAGTACACAAGCAAAATGGGCTATATAATTCCCGACGGTTATCTCAAGAAGGTACAGTTGAACAACGTGGAGACAAAGATCATTATCACTGTTCCCCACCCCAGCGACGACACCGGTACAAACTGGGCAGTATTGTTGGGCGACGAGTTCATTGCAACCTGTACTTACGACTTTAGCGTAAAAATACCTCCTGTTCCCGCCGGCACATACGAGGTTCGTTTCGGATTCTCGTCTAGTACCGCACGCGGTATCGTACAGTTCTATTTCGACAACGAGATTACTGGTATTCCTATTGATATGATTACTGTAGGAAATGAGAGTTCAGGTATTTGGAGCGACGACTCTGAGTATACTTCGGAGCAGATTGATATGAACGACCGCGGTATCCGCAACCAGGGTTGGATGCGTGGTCCCGAGAGTATGAAGCTTTCAAACACAACAAATATGAGACAGTCTAAGAACTGCTACCGCCGTATCGTTACTACAGCGACACTCAACGGTGGCGGAGACCACGAAATGCGATTCAAATATGTGGGTGGTTCATCACAGTATCGCGAGTGTTCATTCGACTATCTTGAGCTTGTACCGAAGAGTGTACTAAGCGATGTTAATAAACCCGAAGATAAAGATTAACAACACACAAAGACACTCCCTCCCAAAAAGGGAGTGTCTTTGTAGAATTAGACTATCTACACCTATTTATATATAATAATATGAATTTCGGTTTTGTAAAAGCAGCAGCAGTAATACCACAGGTAAAGGTTGCCGATTGCAACTACAATGCTACAGAGATTGTGGCATCGATGCAAAAAGTAGCGGACAAAGGAGTAGAGATTCTTGTTACTCCCGAGCTTGGCATTACATCGTGTAGCTGTGGAGATTTATTCCACAGACAACATTTATTGGACAGTTGCGGGAGTGCTCTACAAAAAATAGTGGAAGCAACAGCACAATCGGACACTATATATATAATAGGTATACCACTGTCCTACTGCGGCAAGCTGCTCAACTGCGCCGTAGTAGTACACAAAGGAGTAATCGCGGGCGCTGTAGCAAAAGAGCACTTAAGCAGAGAGCAGCAACGTTGGTTCGTACCATCGTCGGCCATTGCAGATGATGCAGCAACAACAATATGCGGACAAAAGGTAAGAATATTGAAGAATGCAATATTCGCGACAAAAGGCTACACATTCGCCATTGAGATTGGCGAGGACCTTTGGGCACCTTCCCCCCGAAGCACAGCATTGGCTGTTGCCGGAGCACAGATAATAGTAAACCCCGCCGCAAGCAACGACGAGGTAGGCAAGAACAGCTACACAGAGAGCCTCATTAGCACACAGAGCGCACGCTGCAATGCCGCCTACATATATTCGGGCTGCGGATACGGCGAATCGTCAGGCGACAAAGTATACGCTGGCAAGGCTGTTATTGCAGAGAATGGCAATATAATTGCACGCGGCAAGAGATTCTCGACCGAAGGAGAGATTGTAATATCGGAGATTGATATCGACAAGATAAACTACGAGAGAATGAGCAATGCGCTGTTCAAGAATAACGGCAGCACAGTGGAGACAATATATATACCGCAGGAGGGCTACACAGAATTCTCTCTTACACGCAAATACAGCGCAACACCTTTTATCCCAGAGGAGTCGCAACGCGACGAACGTTGCGAGGAGATTTTCTCTATTCAGTCGGCTGGATTGGCTAAACGCATCGAACACACATACGCACAAAGCTGTGTGATTGGAATATCGGGTGGATTGGATTCTACATTGGCACTGCTTGTCGCTGTAAGAGCATTCGACATTCTTAAAAAGGAGCGGAAAGGCATTATCGCGGTAACAATGCCCGGATTCGGAACAACCGACCGTACATACAACAACGCCATGCTGCTGATGAAAAATTTGGGCGTGACAATAAGAGAAATATCTATTAAGGCTGCCTGTCTGCAACATTTTGCCGATATTGAACACGACGCAAACAAGCACGACGTTACATACGAGAATTCACAGGCTCGCGAGCGCACACAGATTCTTATGGACATTGCCAATCAAACAAACGGCTTTGTGATAGGAACGGGCGACCTTTCGGAGCTTGCCCTGGGATGGGCTACATACAACGGCGACCATATGAGTATGTACGGTGTAAATGCCTCTATCCCAAAGACTCTTGTACGCTACCTTGTTGAATGGGTGGCAAACAACAGCAACGATGAAGAGACACGTACTACCCTATTGGATATTGCCGGCACTCCTATCTCGCCCGAGCTTATACCGGCCGACGAACAGGGTAATATAGCACAAAAGACAGAGGATCTTGTAGGACCTTACGAGCTACACGACTTTTTCCTCTACCACACGCTAAGAAGCGGATTCACACCAAAGAAGATTTTCGCAATAGCAAACAGCACATTCGCAGGAATATACGACAGTGCAACAATAAAAAAATGGCTCACAACATTTACACGCCGTTTCTTTAACCAGCAGTTCAAGCGCTCCTGTATGCCCGACGGACCGAAAGTAGGCAGTTGCAGCCTGAGCCCGCGAGGCGACTGGAATATGCCTTCGGACGCAAGCTCCGCATCGTGGTTAGCCGAATGTGACGAACTTTAATTCAGAAACAAACATTTTCAGCCATTTTGTCATCACGATTGACAAAATGGCTGAAAAACTATTATGGAACGCTCTTTGTTTTTTAATTGTCGAAAGGAGGACACAATTATGAACTTCAACAATTTTACAATTAAAGCACAAGAGGCCATACAAGAGGCTGTAAACAGAGTAGAACAGCTTGGACAACAAGCTATAGAGCCCATTCATCTGCTTGGAGCATTACTAAAGGCGGGTGAACAGACCTGCGGATACATTCTGCGTAAGAGCGGTGTAAACATCAACTATCTGATACAAGAGATTGAGAAAGAGGAGAAAAGTCTGCCAAAAGTATCGGGCGGTAATCCCTATCTCAGTCGGGAGAGCAACAATATACTGAACAGAAGCTCGGAAATTTCGAAAAAGTTAGGCGATGAATTTGTATCGATAGAACCTATCCTGATAGCCCTCATAGAGAGCAACAATAAAGCGTCGACACTGCTAAAGAATGCCGGAGCCAATGAGAGCAGCATACGCGCTGCAATAAATGAGTTGCGCAAAGGCGAGAGTGTAAAGTCACAATCGGCCGAGGACAGCTATCAGGCGCTAAGCAAATATGCGATTGACCTAAACGATGCGGCACGCAGCGGCAAGCTCGACCCGGTGATTGGTCGCGACGATGAAATACGTCGCATATTGCAGATTCTGAGTCGTCGAACAAAGAACAACCCTATACTCATTGGCGAACCGGGAACAGGAAAAACAGCGATCGTGGAGGGGCTTGCCCACCGCATTGTCCGCGGCGACGTTCCCGAGAATCTGCGCGAAAAGATTATCTACTCGCTTGATATGGGTGCGCTTGTTGCAGGAGCAAAATACAAGGGAGAATTCGAGGAGCGACTGAAGGCCGTAATCAACGAGGTTCTAAAATCGGAAGGCAAGATAATTCTCTTCATTGACGAGATTCACACCCTTGTAGGAGCAGGCAAGGGAGAGGGAGCAATGGACGCTGCCAATATTCTTAAGCCGGCATTAGCACGCGGAGAGCTACGCTCGATAGGCGCAACAACGCTCGACGAGTATCAGAAATATTTCGAGAAGGATAAGGCATTGGAGCGTCGATTCCAAACAGTGCAGGTAAACGAGCCCGACAAGATGAGCACAATATCCATTCTGCGTGGACTAAAGGAGCGTTACGAGAATCACCATAAGGTACGCATACAGGATGACGCCATAATAGCGGCAGTAACACTGAGCGACCGATACATCACCGAGAGATTCCTGCCCGACAAGGCCATTGACCTTGTGGACGAGGCTGCCGCGAAGCTGCGTATGGAACGCGACTCTCTCCCCGAGGAGCTTGACGAAATATCACGTCACATCAAGCAATTGGAGATTGAGCGCGAGGCAATAAAGCGCGAGAAAGACGAGCATAAGCTGCAGGAGCTAAAGAAAGAGATTGCAGCACTAAAGGAAAAAGAGAGCGAGCAGCGCGCAAAATGGCAGCACGAGAAAGAACTGTCGAACCGCATACAGAATGCCAAGCAGCAGATTGAGGAGCTTAAATTCGAGGCCGAAAAGGCTGAGCGCGACGGTTACTACGAGCGCGTAGCCGAGATTCGCTACGGAAAGATTAAGGAGCTCAACAACGAGATTGAAGAGGTTAGCCGTATGCTGCACGATGCTCAAGGTGGAGACGCTATGATTAAAGAGGAGGTTACTGCCGAGGATATTGCCGAGGTTGTTTCGCGCTGGACAGGAATTCCAGTGAGCAAAATGCTGCAGAGCGAGCGTGAGAAACTGCTGAATCTCGAGGATGAGCTACACAAAAGAGTGATTGGACAGGACGAGGCAATTACCGCCGTGAGCGACGCTGTACGACGCAGCCGTGCAGGATTGCAGGACCCCAGGCGCCCAATCGGTTCGTTCATATTCTTGGGAACAACAGGAGTAGGAAAGACAGAGCTTGCAAAGGCTCTTGCTGCCTATCTGTTCAACGACGAGACTCTGATGACACGAATTGATATGAGCGAGTATCAGGAGAAATTCTCCGTATCGCGCCTTATAGGTGCGCCTCCGGGATATGTAGGATACGACGAGGGAGGACAGCTCACAGAAGCTGTTCGACGTAAGCCCTACTCGGTAGTGCTGTTCGACGAGATTGAAAAGGCGCACCCCGACGTATTCAACATTCTGCTGCAAGTACTCGACGATGGCCGTCTAACGGACAACAAAGGACGTACGGTGAACTTCAAGAATACCATAATAATTATGACAAGCAATCTTGGCAGCGCATATATTCAGGAGGAGTTCTCTAAGATGGATGCTCACAACCGAGAAGAGATTATAGAGCGTACTAAAGAGAATATAATGGAAATGCTGAAAAAGAATATTCGCCCCGAGTTTCTGAACCGTATAGACGAGACGATAATGTTCACCCCTCTCGACGAGGCTGAGATTAAGAGCATCGTTTATCTGCAGATAGAGAGTGTAAAACATATTCTTGCCGATAATGGCGTGAACCTTACTGTTACGGAAAAGGCGGTGGATTATATTGCATCAGCAGGATTCGACCCTGAATTTGGTGCGCGACCGATAAAAAGAGCAATACAGCGCTATCTGCTAAACGACCTTTCGAAACAGATACTGAGCGGCAATGTGGCAAAAGAGAGCTGCATAAGAGTAGACTCTGAGGGTTACGGACTGATATTCAGAAACTGACAACATAAAAAAATGAGAAGCAAATGCTTCTCATTTTTTTATGACTCTCTTAGTAATGAACTACCGCGATTATTCAGCAGCAGCCTCGCTCTCCTCGGGCTCGTTAAAGTCTGTTACGCCAGCAGAAACGAGAATATTATACCAAGAATACATCTTTTTAATGTGTGTAAGATATACTCTCTCGCGATCGTAGTCAGGAAGAATCTCCTCGAAATATTTTACCATATCCTCGGGAGTAGTAGCCTTAAGGTCGAAAGGAAGAACGGCATTCTCCTTCTCGTAGATGATAGAAAACACCTTACGCAAGGGAAGCTCCTCGGTGTCGGTATAAATGGCAATATCATCGAGCATCACAACTTTGTCGCTGTTATACACGGGCATACGCTTGTGTGCAGCATCAACTGTTTCTACTACAAACATATTACGTCCGCTTGAGAGCAGACGATAAAGACCGGGCTTACCGGAAATTGTCAAAATTCTTTCAAACATAGTATTCTGTTTTTAATATAATATTCTTTCTCAATGAGTGTTTCTCAAAAGCAACTGCGAATATATGAATTCGTAATTATTCTACAAAATTCTTATCCGCTTTATTCGGCGGTACGCAAGGAATTTACAATATCTAGCACCTGTGGTATGACAGGAGTATTTCCGTCGTTAAACACCGAATAGTCGGATAGAAGCAACAGTTCATCGACCGACATTTGATTGTTCATACGATTTATTACCTGTTTGCGTGTAAAGCCGTTACGACCCTCGACACGGGATATACAGGTCTCTGTATCGGCCCAGACAAGCATTACCTTGTCTACAGCATCGCGCATATTTGACTCGTAGAGAATTGCTGTCTCGACAGCAACAATGTCGCTTTCCTGCTGTTCGCTCCAAGAGAGAAAGTCTCTCTTTACGCAAGGGTGAACAAGCTCGTTCACTCGCTGAATGGCATCTTTATCGACAAAGATGCGGGCTGCGAGCCATTTGCGATTGAGTGTACCATCTTCGTTGTAACACTCATCGCCAAAATATTTCATAAGGCCACGACGCAGATATTCGTCGCTCACCATAAGTTGCTTAGCGCGTGAATCGCAGTCGTATACGGGTATATTCATTGCTTGCAAAAGCGTTGTAACAACACTCTTGCCACTACCTATTCCTCCAATAACGGCTAACTTTACACTACTCATAATTTCCTAAATCAATCAAGAACTCAACCTCCTCAGGCACTATACGAATGTCGCGTACATAAGAGGGTGCTTTTGTAAGCGAGAGCTTCACTCGTTCGCTGTTGTTCAATACATCGCTGTAGTTTACAGCAATCTCAAAATCCTTTGCTTTTACCTTGTCGTAGCGTGACACGCTCACATTCATAAGCACCTTTACCGTTGTCGGGAATGTTTTTAGGCGCATATTAAGAGGAAAGCCTACTGCATTCACAGGAAGTTCGAAGGATTTTTCGGCATAAGGGATTGTCGGCACAATTACCTGAACTTTTGACGGGAGACATTTTACCCCTTTAGGCTGCTGCAATGGAATCTCCAATGTAATTGAGTCGCGCAGCTCCTCGCGAGAGAAAAAGTCGGTGCTGATACATTGCAACGTATCGGTAACCTCTTCAGAAGCAAACACAAGCACTGAATCGGGAATTGTATACACCCCTTCGACATAATATTGTCGCGCTCCGGCAAGAGAGGCATTGACCTTTACAGGAAAGCGTCGGGTGCTCTCGCGATTGTAATAATACAATGTGTCGGGATAATGCATTAACATTGATGTTGTCGAAAACAGCTGTTCCTCGGCTCTCTTTTTCAGAAGCACAACAGGCATTACCAGACGTCCTCTTCGGCTCTTAAGTTCGCGATAGTCTATTGCTATAGGCGAAAATTTATTCATCTTGTAGTTTATGAGAGCCGTACCTCTGTCGCGCACCCTCATTGTAACAATGCTGTCGCCCGATGATACGAATCCTGCATCGGCGGGAACATTCTTTACAACTACATCAAAATCAATATCGGCCTCGTAATTTCTGTTGAGCGTAAGCATCAACCAAAAAAAGCACGAGACCAATAGAAAAGCAAGGAAAAGCATAATATCTTTTCCTTGTGGAGCTCTGAATTTTAGTTTATCCAAACTTGTGGTTATTATTCAATTACTGCTGATTGGCAGCCGAGGGATTAGCGTACACAGCCGACTTATCGACGCGGATAACAACGTTGTGAGCAATCTCAACATTTACAATATTGTCCTCTACCTGCTTGATTTTGCCATAAAGGCCACCGCTTGTTACAACTTCCTGACCTACCTGAAGGCTGTTTCTGAAATTCTCAATCTCCTTCTGACGTTTGCGCTGGGGACGTATCATAAAGAAATACATAATAGCAAAAGCCAAAATAATCATTGTGAAAGGATTACTCAATATAGTTGAGTACCAGGGCAATTCAGCAGTTGCTGCAGCATTCAAAAATTCGAACATAATTTTAATTTTTATATAAGTTATTATTTTTTATCTATTTTGCCATCCTCGCGCAACTTTTTTGCAACGCCATCGAGAATACCATTCACAAAAGAGCCGCTCTTGGGAGTGCTGTAATATTTTGCAATCTCGACATACTCGTTAAGAGTTACATTCAAAGGAATGTTGGGGAATGTAAGAACCTCGGCAATAGCAGCCTGCATAATCACTACATCCATAAATGCGAGACGCGACATATCCCAATGCTTTGAGCTATCGCTCATAAGATTACGACAAATATCGGCATTTGCGATTGAAGCTCTGAAGAGTTTACGCGCAAAGTCCATATCATCGAGGTCCTTGTATTCGGGAAGGAGCTTGAATTCAGCACCCTCCTCTTCGTCGAAACGCTTTATTGTCTTTACAACAAATGTATCGACAATTGGTTTATCGTCGTTCCAATAGAGGCTCAACTCCTCGAGAATAGAATCGAGGTCCTCATTCTCGAAAATGAATGTCTTGTAGAGCTTACGCCACAATTCGCGATCCTCCTCGTAAGAATCGGTGGGAGACTCCATATACTCCTTATATATATCGCTTGCCTCGATAGTATCGAGTGTGCGACGCAAAAAGTCGGAATAATCTACCCAATTTATTTTGCTCTTCTCGGCAAATTTCACAAGCTGCTCGTTCACCTGCAACTGGGCAACGAAACGGTTGTCGATAAATTTGGTATTAGGGTTAAGATCGGCCTCTGTAGGACGCAACTTTGTGCGGTTGAATGCTATGCGGTCGGCAGCATAGTGTGTGATTGCCGGCATAAGCAACAGAAGATGATGATAAAGATCGTAGGCCTTAGATAGGCTAAAAAACACCTCGTCCTCGGCAGCCTTGACACTCTTGCCACTGTTCTTATAGTAGGCATAAAGAATTTGAACTACCTTGAGACGGATAAGAACTCTGTTAATCATAAAACGCTATTTGTGATTGTTCGTTACACTTGGCTGAATAAGGTTGAACAACAACCTACAGCCTCGGCATATTTTTTGCAAAGGTCGCATTTTATTGCGACACTGACAAGCAAAAACAACTTTCTTTTATTAAAAAGTGTTTATTATTTACAATGTAAATTGTTACAAAAAGAGTATCAATTACGTACAAGATGCAGACGATGAGTCACCGTAGCAGGAAATTCATTCTCGTAATGACTTACATAGATGACACTTTTACCCTTACGCTTGGAGAATTCCTCAACAATAGCCTTTACGCGCTGCTTATTTTCGGCATCAAGGCCGTGGAGAGGCTCGTCGAGAATAAGCAAAGAGGGGTCTTTTACAAATGCTCGCGCCAACAATGCCAGACGCTGCTCACCACCCGACAACTGCATAAAGGAACGCTCCTTCAAATGGGATATTCCAAAGAGAGAGAGCCACCATTCGCAACTGCGAAGTTGCTGGGGCGTACTTTTCACATAAAGTCCTATGCTGTCGTGCAGACCCGACGCCACAATATCAATGGTTGGGATATTCTTTAAATAAGAGCGGTGCATTTCGGGGCTTACATAGCCTATATGCTTTTTTATTTCCCAGATGCTCTCGCCCGAACCTCTGCGGCGTCCGAACAATTTTATATCGCACGCATAGGATTGCAGATTGTCGGCACACAAAAGACTGAGAATGGTTGATTTTCCGGAGCCATTCTCGCCCGAGAGTGCCCACACTTGTCCGCTGCACACGCGCCAATCGAGATTATTGAGAATTGTCCTGCTGCCATACTTTATTGTAACGGCATTCAACTGCACCATTTCACTACCGCTGGGGAAAGGCTCTTCGAGCGGCAGTTGCGCCAATACCTGACACGCCTCGGCCGAATAGTCGGCATCGGGAGACAATGGAGAATATTCGCTACGCTCTACGGCTGGAAGAACCCTCATACCATCGACGCGCACCACCCTGTCGATGCAGGATGGTATATCGTCGGCGTCGGTAAGCAGAAGCATCAGCTGGACATTACCATTAGAGGTTATCTTCTCAAGCATCTCGGCAAGGAACAGACGCATAGCCGAATCGAGTCCAATGAAAGGATTGTCGATAATGAGCAGCCGGGGAGCCTCCATCAACATTCTGGCTACCTGAAATTTACGCAATTCACCGCTACTAAGCATAATGATAAGAGAGTCGAGCAAAGAGGTAAGCCCCAGCATATCAAGAACCTGAGCACCCCACTCTGTACTGCAGTTATCACCGAAAAGATGGCGCAAGGTAGGTATTCCATCCTGGTCGTGAGAATTCCATCGTTGCTGATAGTAGCCTCCTTCGGTTGCGCCATAAACATCGCGAAAGGCTATATAACGTACATTCTTATAGACAGCATTCGACTCCGAGGGAGAAAAGTCGTAACGCAATTCACCTTCGCGCAAAGGATAACGCCCCATAATAACATCTACGAGTATCGACTTTCCGGCACCGTTAGGACCTACTATTGCCAGATTTTCGCCTTTACGCATTTCAAAAGAGACAGGTTCAACGAAACGTGCTACCTCGTGTCGGGGTATTCCTCCTTTTATAAATATAGTATATTCCATCAGTTCAAAAAAAAATGCCTGCAAAAATAGCAAAAATGAATATAAAAAGGAGCCTATTTTAAGAAACAGATAACAACATTGTATATAAAATGTGGCATCTGTAAAAAAAATGCAATAATTTTATACAAAAACGTGCATTTTTAAAAAAAAATAAGCATATTTGAAACCGAAAAACACACACGACTATTAACAACAAACAGTTTCTGCAAACACAATGGAAGAATATAAGAAGAGCGGTATGAGCGAAAGTGAAAAGGAGATTGTTTTTTCACAAGCAATAAAAGCCGGAAAAAGAATCTATTACATCGACGTAAAAAAGAACCGTAAAGAGGAGATGTATCTCTCTATTACCGAAAGTAAGAAAATTGTATCGGGCGAAGGAGAGGATGCGCTTGTAACATTCGAAAAACACAAGATTTTCCTTTATCGCGAAGATTTTGAGAAGTTTGCCACCAGCCTACGTCAGGCAATAGACTTTGTCGTTGCCGAGCAGGGAGAATATCAGCCGCGATATCAGGAGCCGGTTGTCACCGAGCCTCATAAAGAGAGCGAGGAGGACAATCTTAAGATTGACATTGAATTCTAAAGCATATTTACAAAGGTGGTACCCCCACCTTTGTTTTTTTATAGACATTATGGGCTATAAATTATTCTGTATTAAAAGCCTTGCGATAAGCGTAAAATGCTTTCAGGATAGTCCAAAAGCGTGCCTATTCATTGGTAAAAGTTCAATTATTACAAAAAAATTTGTATAATAAAAAATAATAGCGTACCTTTGCGCCCGCTTTAAGAGCACATCGTGTGATGGCGAATTAAGCAAAAAAGAATTCTTAATTTAGAGTAACACAAAAATTTTAAACAATGAAATCATTAAGCATCAGCGGTTCAGCTAGAACCGAGGTTGGTAAAAAATCAACCAACGAATTGCGCAAACAGGGTTTGGTACCCTGCTGCCTCTATGGAGAGAAGAAAGATGAGAACGGCAACCCTGTAAGCTTCGCATTCAGCGTAACAGTTGAGAGCCTCCGTAAATTGGTTTACACTCCCGACATTCACGTAGTAGACCTTACAATCGATGGCAACACAGTTAAAGCCGTTATGAAAGATATTCAGTTCCACCCTGTTAAGGATACTATCCTTCACGTTGATTTCTACGAGGTAACTGAGACTAAGCCCATCATTATGGCTGTTCCCGTTAAGCTCGAGGGTCTTGCAGAAGGTGTACGTGCCGGTGGTAAATTGGTACAGTTGCAGCGCACACTTAAGGTTAAGGCTGTCTACACAGCAATTCCCGAGAAATTGTTCATCGACGTTACATCACTCGCTCTTGGCAAGTCAATCAAGGTTGGCGAGCTTTCTTTCGAGGGCTTGGAGATTGCAACCGTAAAAGAGGCTCTTGTATGTGCAGTTAAGACTACACGTGCATCGGCAGCAGCAGCGGCAGCAGCAGGCAAGTAATCTAAAGAATAGAGAATGAAATATCTGATTGTCGGATTGGGTAACATCGGAAACGAGTACGAGGGTACCCGCCACAACATTGGATTCACAGTATTGGACGCCTTTGCAAAGGCGTCCAATACTATTTTTGCCGACAAGCGATACGGCTTTGTCGCAGAAACGTCGTGCCGCGGACGCAAGCTTGTATTGCTTAAGCCTTCGACATATATGAATCTCAGTGGCAACGCTGTACGCTATTGGATGCAGACCGAGAAGATTCCATTGGAGAATGTATTGGTGATTGTAGACGACCTTGCACTACCAGTAGGCGCACTGCGTCTCAAAGGACAGGGAAGCGACGGCGGACACAATGGTCTTAAGCACATCGCCACCACATTGGGCACAACAGCATACGCCCGACTACGATTCGGCATTGGCAATGACTTTAGCAAAGGCCGTCAGGTAGATTTTGTCCTCGGCTCGTTCGACAGCGAGGAGCAGAAGATAATCGACGAGCAGGTAAACACCGCTACAGAGATCATAAAGAGCTTCTGCTTTGCCGGCATCGCGCGCACAATGAACCAATTCAACAAGAAGGGAGCAGGTAAGGAATGAGCGAACAGGCACGAATAGACAAATGGCTATGGGCTGTGCGCATCTACAAGACACGCAGCATTGCCGCCGAGGCTTGCAAGAAAGGCCACATTGCCATTGGAGAGCGCAGCGTAAAACCAGCCCACACAGTCAAAGTGGGCGACATTGTGAATGTACGAAAATCGCCCATTACCTACTCTTTCAAAGTTTTAAAAGCGGCAGAGAACCGTGTCGGAGCAAAATTGGTACCCGAACTTATGGAGAATGTGACTCCAAAGGAGCAGTACGAGATTCTCGAAATGAGCAAGATTAGCGGATTCGTGGACCGTATGCGCGGCACCGGACGCCCAACAAAGAAAGAGCGTCGCGAAATTGACAGTTTCATTGACAGCGGATACAGCGACCAATTCGAAGAGTTCGACTTTGACGAATTGTAGTATTAAAAAGAAAAAAGCAACCATCCTCGAGGCGCAAAAAAGCTATACAGGCAGGATTTTCACCTATTCTGCTATCGCAAGCAAGAAAAAAAATAAAAATCAGGTAATTATCAACAAAATAATTACACATTTTTCAAAAAAAAAGAGAGGCAAAAACTGCCTCTCTATCATTTTTTTTTGTACCTTTGCGCCCGAATTCTATCAACATAATGTCTAACTCATTAAACTAAAACAAATTATGAGCGAAGAAAAAGTATTAACCGGTACTCCCGATTTCAACTGGGAGTCTTATGAGAAGGGCGAGAACATCTCAGGCCTTTCACACGAAGAGGTTGAGCAGGCCTATAATGGCACACTCAACAAAGTATCAAGCCGCGAGGTAGTAAATGGTACTGTTATCAGCATCAACAAGCGTGAGGTTATTGTAGACATCAACTACAAGCAGGACGCTATTATTCCTATCAGCGAGTTCCGTTACAACCCCGATCTCAAAGTAGGTGATCAGGTAGAGGTTTATATCGAGAACTTGGAGGACAAAAAAGGTCAGTTGAGCCTTTCACACAAGAAAGCACGCGCTAGCCGCTCTTGGGAGCTCGTTAATGAGGCTATGGAGAATCAGGCTGTTGTTCGTGGTTACATCAAGTGCCGCACTAAGGGTGGTATGATTGTAGACGTATTCGGCATCGAGGCATTCTTGCCCGGTTCACAGATTGACGTTAAGCCCATCCGCGACTACGATGCATACGTAGGTCAGACAGAGGACTTCAAAATTGTTAAGATCAACCAGGAATTCAGAAACGTTGTTGTTTCACACAAGGCTCTTATCGAGGCTGAGCTCGAGGAGCAGAAGAAGAAGATTATCAGCACATTGGAGAAGGGTCAGGTACTCGAGGGTACTGTTAAGAACATCACTTCTTACGGTGTATTCATCGACCTCGGTGGCGTTGATGGTCTTATCCACATCACAGACCTCTCTTGGGG
>JAFYRW010000010.1 GCA_017546785.1 Bacteroidaceae bacterium
GACAAATGCCCCGTGCTTTACACACGGGGCATTTGTCTGTTTTGTGTGGGAGCAATGTATTTCCCTTACACATAAATATTGCATAGGCGAAAATGCAGTTATTCTTTGAAAAAATCATCATCAGAAAGTCTTTCGGAGGATGATTTAATGTTTATTCGTACAAGCTGTTATTATTTTACGAATATCTTTTTGCCCTAAATTCCTATTCTATTGACCACTCTTTGGGGGATAATCGTTGTTTTTATGTTTAAATTATACTAAATGTGTGTTTTTTTCGTTTAATATTCTGTAAAAGGGTTCAATATGAAGTGGTTCAATAATTTTCATAATGTAAAATATCTTTTGATTGTCTTTGCAGCGCTGATAGCTACCGGTGGGCTGTACATTTCAAATAGTTTGGTGTCGGACCTCAAAGAGGAGGAGATGACTAAAATGTGCGTGTGGGCCGAGGCTATGCGCTCGCTGAACAATGCAGACGAGACTACCGACCTTAATCTTGTGCTTGCTGTACTTAATGGCAATAACACTATTCCGGTGGTGGTGCTCGACTCTAAAGGGGCAATAAACACCTTCCGCAATATTGATATTCCCGAAAAGAACGATTCGCTGGCTGTGCTTATGCAGTTGGTGTCGCAGATGCGTAACAATGAACGTATTATTCCTATTGATATGGGCGATGGTGAATTCTACGAGGTATGTTACAACGATTCGCTGCTGCTGACACAATTGGCGCGCTATCCTTATATTCAGCTGTTTGTGGTGCTGTTGTTCTTCCTTATTTGCATTGTGGCTATTGTAAGCTCTAAACGTGCCGAGCAGAACAGAGTGTGGGTGGGATTGTCTAAAGAGACTGCGCATCAGCTGGGAACGCCTATATCTTCGCTTATGGCGTGGAATGAGGTGCTTAAGGAGAAATATCCGTCGGACGAGCTTTTGCCTGAATTGGAGAAGGATATACAGCGTCTGCAGGTGGTTGCCGAGCGTTTCTCTAAGATCGGTTCTATGAGCGAGCCTGTTGCCGATGACCTTCTGGATGTTACCGACAGGGTGGTGGAATATATTCGTCGCCGTTCGTCGAACAAGGTGCAGTTTGTGTGCAACTATCCTAAGCGTCCTCTGCTGGTTCGTATGAATACTCCGCTCATTGAGTGGGTAATTGAAAATCTTTGCAAGAATGCTATAGATGCGATGGATGGTGTAGGTACCATAACATTCAATGTGGCGTGCGACAAGAACAAGGCTTATATTGAGATTAGCGACACAGGCAAGGGTATTGCAAAGTCGCGATATAAGTCGATTTTTGAACCCGGATACACTACAAAGAAGCGCGGATGGGGATTAGGACTCTCTTTGGCTAAGCGAATTGTTGAACAATATCACAAAGGACGTATCTTTGTAAAGCATTCCGAGATAGGAAAAGGTACAACTTTTCGTTTAGAATTAAAAAAATGAATATTTTACCCTTTTTAGGGTGGTAGTAACGAATTTTATTCGTATCTTTGTGCCCAAACTCCAAAATTGGACTTTTATACTGCTTTTTTACAGCTAATATTGTTAATGTGAGATAAAGAGATGGGAAGATTTGATAATTACAATGTTGAGTTGAAGGGACTAAAAGCAGATACCTTGAGTATGGACTTTGATCTTGACAATAATTTCTTTGGAAATATTGACGGAGAAGAGTTCCAAAAAGGTACGGTCAAGGCACAAGTAACAGTAAAAAAGAATCACGATTTATTCGATTTTACCTTTGTCTTGAACGGAACGGTGGTTGTTCCTTGCGATAGATGCCTCGATGATCTTGAAATAGATGTTGAGACAGAGAACTGTTTGAGGGTAAAAATGGGAGATACTTATGCTGATGAGGGTGACATTGTCGTTGTTCCCGAACAGGAGGGCAGCATAAATATCGCTTGGTATCTTTACGAGTTTATAGCTCTTGCCCTTCCTATGAAGCGTGTACACCTTCCGGGAAAGTGCAACAGAGAGATGACCGGCAGACTCAAGAAACACAGCTGTTCTAACAATGGTGACGATGACAATTACGACAGCGACACTGTTGAACGCGAGATTGACCCTCGCTGGGAGAGTTTAAAGAATATACAAATTGAAGAAGATATTTAAAACGTAATTAAAATGGCACATCCTAAAAGAAGACAATCAAAGACTAGAACTGCCAAGAGAAGAACTCACGATAAGGCAGTTGCCCCCACATTAGCTATTTGCCCTAACTGCGGCGAGTGGCACGTTTATCACACCGTATGCGGTGCGTGTGGTTATTACAGAGGCAAGCTTGCTATCGAGAAGGCAGCAGTCTAAATTATTTAGTCGGCAATGTCGTAAGGCATTGTCCGATTATTTTAGTACTTAGTATTAAAGCGCACCTTTCCTATGGTTGTGGTGCGTTTTTTTATTAAATAATACCGTAGGTAAGTAAAAGATTTTATATGCATAAGGCTGGTTTTGTAAATATAGTCGGTAATCCCAATGTGGGTAAATCAACCTTGATGAACCTGCTTGTAGGCGAGAGAATATCTATCGCTACATTCAAGGCTCAGACTACACGCCATCGTATAATGGGTATCCTGAATACTGACGAGGCGCAAATTGTGTTTTCCGATACTCCCGGAGTATTGAAGCCTAACTACAAGCTTCAGGAGGCTATGCTGCGCTTTTCGCGTTCGGCGTTGCGTGATGCCGATGTGCTTCTCTATGTAACCGATATGGTGGAGAGTCCCGAGAAGAACAGCGAATTTATAGAGGAGGTACGTAAATTGGACGTTCCTATCCTTGTGCTTATAAATAAAATTGACCTCGGAAACGAGAAGGAACTTGTAAAAAAGGTTGATCAGTGGCACGAACTGCTGCCCGAGGCTGAGATTCTGCCAATATCGGCGTTGGCAAAGTTCAATGTTGATGTTGTGATGAAACGAATAATGGAGTTGCTCCCAGAGTCGCCTCCTTACTTCGACAAGGACCAGCTTACCGACAAGCCTGCCCGTTTCTTTGTAACAGAGATTATACGCGAGAAGATTCTTCTGCACTACGACAAGGAGATTCCTTATGTGTGCGAGGCTGCTGTTGAGCACTTTAAAGAGAAGGACGGAAGCATATATATAAAAGCCCTCATTTTTGTAGAGCGCGACTCGCAAAAGGGTATTATTATTGGTCACGAGGGCGTTGCGCTCAAGCGTGTGGCAACAGAGGCACGTAGAGCATTGGAAAAATTCTTCGACAAGAGAATTTTCCTCGAGATTTATGTAAAGGTCGATAAGGATTGGCGCAACTCCGACAAACAGTTGCGTCGCTTCGGTTACGACCAGAAAGATTAACAAATTATCTTACACTAAGAGACAATGGGAAATTTAGTAGCGATAGTGGGACGCCCTAATGTGGGGAAATCGACCCTTTTCAACCGTTTGACAGAGACACGCCAAGCGATTATATCGGACGAGGCAGGTACGACACGCGACCGTCAGTATGGCCGTTGTCTTTGGTGCGGAAAAGAGTTCTCTATAGTAGACACCGGCGGTTGGGTGGTGAACTCTGATGATGTGTTCGAAGAGGCTATACGTGAGCAGGTTACATTGGCAATGGACGAGGCTGACGTTATTCTGTTTGTTGTTGATGCAATGAACGGTCTTACCGATCTTGACGATGAGATGGCTGCAATGTTGCGCCCCTCAAAGAAACCTGTGATTGTTGTTGCCAATAAGGTCGATACATACGAAATGCAGTATGGTGCAGCCGAGTTCTACTCTATGGGTCTTGGTGATTTGTACTGTATATCGGCTGCCAACGGTAGCGGTACAGGCGATCTTTTGGACGTTATTGTCTCTAAATTCACTAAAGAGGCCGAGGAGACTCCCGAGGATGATATTCCCCGCTTTGCTGTGGTGGGACGTCCTAATGCCGGTAAAAGTTCTATTATCAATGTGTTCTTGGGTCAGGAGAGAAACATTGTTACAAATATTGCCGGTACTACCCGCGATTCAATATTGACTCGCTACGATAAGTTTGGATTCGACTTTTATTTGGTAGATACTGCCGGTATTCGTAAGAAGAACAAGGTCTCAGAGGATATTGAGTACTATTCGGTGCTGCGCTCTATTCGTGCTATTGAGAATTCCGACGTTTGTATTCTGATGATTGATGCTACACGAGGCATTGAGGCTCAGGATCTTAACATTTTCTCTATCATACAGCGTAACCAGAAGGGTGTTGTGGTGGTAGTGAACAAATGGGACCTCGTTGAGGATAAGAGCGAGAAGGTGATGAAATTCTTTGAGAATGCCATTCGTGAGCGTGTGGCTCCGTTTGTGGATTTTCCCATCATCTTTACCTCGGCTATAACAAAGCAGCGTGTGTTCAAGGTTCTTGAGACTGCAAAAGAGGTTTATCTTAACTCAAAGACCAAGGTATCTACTGCTAAATTCAACGAGGAGATGCTTCCTCTTATCGAGGCTTATCCTCCTCCATCGATTAAGGGTAAATATATCAAGATTAAATACTGTATGCAGTTGCCCGAAAAACGTGTGCCTACGTTCTTGTTCTTTGCGAACCTGCCGCAGTATGTCAAGGAGCCTTACCGTCGCTTCCTCGAGAATAAGATTCGTGAGCGTTGGAATTTCTCGGGTGTTCCTATGAATATATTTATTCGTCAGAAGTAAAAAAAACTTGGCCGTGAGTGGGCGTGTACTACAATGAAAAATGTCTGTGTCGATTATCTTGACATAGACATTTTAATTTTTACAAAAATCTGGGATAGTATGCTTATCTGGTATCTGTTGCTTAGACGTGCTTTCCGTATTGCATCGGGCAACCAGGGGTACTCCTTTGTAAAATCGTACTTGTGGAGTATGGAATGCCATCCTGCACGCAGCACAATGCCGTCGGCAACCTTTCTTATGGGGCTGTTATTAATATCGTCCATATAGTTCTTGTATAAATGGAGCATATTGCGTGACGAGGCAATATGTCGTGTGGCGATGCTCTGTGAACATATTGAGTTTTTGTTGTCCTTGCGATAGTGGTATAATACCATAGGCAGGCGTGCAATGCTCTGTGCGTGATATATTATCTGTGTCATAAGATAAATATCCTCGTGCATTCCCAATAGCGGTATATAGATTTTGTTGTCGCTGTATAGGCTGCGGCGGAAACATTTTGTTACGGTGTAACCGTAGGAGCGGTAGTTGAAGATGTTCTCTATCCAACGCTCTTTTGTCTCGGCGGTGTAGAATCTCTCGCGCTTTATGCTCTGACGGTGTCCGTACTCTTTGATAAGGTCGAAATAGACAATATCGGCATTTGTGCTATCTATTTTCTCGAGTATCTTCTCTACGGCGTTAAGCTCCAACCAATCGTCGGGGTCGGCAAAGAGTATGTATTCTCCTTGGGCAAGCTCTAATCCGCTTTTGCGTGCGGCGGGCAGTCCCTGATTCTCTTGATTGAATATTATTATGTTTTTTCTAAGATGAGGGTAGTGCTTCTCTATTACTTTGTCGAGCACCTCCATTGAGACATCTTTTGTGCCATCGTTCACAAACACATATTCAATGTTGTTGAAAGTCTGTGAAAATATGCTGTGTGCAAACTGCTCAATATACTCCTCGGCTCCGAATATTGCTACAACTAATGATAGGCGGAACTTATTCATTGCTTTTCGTATTTTGAGGTTTCGGGGAATTTGCTGTCGAATGTTTCCAACAGCACCTTATGTAACTCTTTGTAGCGTGCCTCGCTCATCTGTACATCATTGATACATGTCAGTTGATGGGTGGGGTATTCGATAAATTCCCTTAGTTTTTGTGCAGAAACGATGCCTATGGAGAAGTGCTTCTTGGAGAGGCGTTCGTTAATGAGTTTTCCTTTCAGGTACATGTAATCAAGATATAGATACTGATTGAGGTTGTTTCCTGTACGAGTGGTAGACATTGATGAGAGAATTTCCTCCTTACCAAGATTGTAAGCCTCTGTTACTTCACTCTTGAGCATTGGAGTGCAAACGTGCTGAGGGCGAAGGAATGTGAATGAGGGACTCATGTGCAATAAGGTGTGGGCAAGGTCGCTGGAATTGCGGCATATCTTGCGAAACATACCTATTGAGAAGAGGTGTCTGCTCATGCCCAATACACCTCTGCCTTGGCGGAAGAAATCAGTTGGCTTGCAAGGTTTAAGTGGGAATATGTCATCATTGAAATAGAGGTATTCCTCATCAAGGTCTTTAATATTGTGAAGGTGCATCTCAATGGGGTTGCAATTGAAAGTGGGCAACAAGTGCTGGGGGATGATATCCTGGTGCAATACCACGTTCACTTCATTGCGATTCAACCACTCAGGTACCTGACTTTCACCCGATACAACAAGGTGTACTTTGCGTATGAAGGGCATATTCTTCTCTATGCCACGAAAGAGGTACTTCAGTGTGCCCCAGTCGCGGAAACGCTTTTCGAGTATAGGCGTGTTTGTGTGCTTCTCGTAGCTTTTCTGCCATTCGGGGTCGAGACCATTGACGTATGTTATTACAATATCCATTATATATTCTCTTTACTGTTGTTTCGTCTTTTGCAGTTTCTCCTTTGCTGTACCAAAGAGAGCCTCTTGCTTTTTGGGAGTATGCTTCCAACGGCGGTGTGACCACATCCACAATTCGGGTACCTCGAGAATCATCTTCTCGAGTATTGCTGCATAGCGGCGTGTTATTTCGTTGGGTGCAACCTCTTCGTATCCGTCGTAAAGCTCTATCCACTCGGCCTCGTAGCGTCCGGCGGCCAAGCGTTTCATATAGGCAAAATAGATGGGAAGGTGGAACTTAAGTGCCAGCTTTTCGCTGCCGTCGATGAATGCAGTATCTTGATTGAGGAATTTAATCCACTCAGTGTCGGGGCGCAGTGCGGGGCTTTGGTCCGATATCAATCCGAGCATAATGCTCTTTTTCTTGCGATTCTGCAGATAATATAGTATGGCGTTGCGCATAGGAATCTGCGCAATATTGGGCGCAAAATTACGCAGACGACGGAAGAAACACTCGAACACAGGGCTCGAGAGGGGGTGATAGACGCTCAGGAAGGTCGTATCGGGAATGTACCACGCCCACGAAGGCAGATACTCCCAACAGCCGAAATGTGCGCCGCTGCCAATCCAGTCTCTGTCGGCAACTTTCTTAAGATGCTTCTCGTAGTTCTTCCACGTAAGAATGTCGGCGTCGCGCTTGCAGCTCACTCCGGCGAGGCTTATGGTGTTTACCATTATCTCGGCCAGAAATATGTAATATTTGTTGGCGAGTGCGTGAATCTCCTTGTCGCTCTTCTCGGGGAACGAGGCGAAAAGGTTCTCAAGCACTACCTTGTTGCGGTAGCGTGTGATCAGCAGGATGGCATAGACTATAGGCTGCATCACCTTAAAGCGGAACCATCGTGGAGAGTAATGCATTATTTTACTGATAGCCCATAGTAGCTCAAGGCCAATCTTCTGGTACCATCGTAATTTTATCTCTTTATAGTAATTTTCGTTCATATTGTTGTCCTTGAAATAGACCCGACGCTGCAGCTTTTTACAAAAGCTGCCTGCTGCGTCTTATTGTACTCCTGTTCTTTTCATACTCTCGCGTTCTTTTACCTTACGCAAAAGGTCCGATGAGAATAGAAAATCGTTAAGATACTTGCTGTCGGAATCCAGAATATTGTCCTTGTTGCCCTGCCATTCGAGTCTTCCGCCAGACAGGAATATAATGTGGTCGCCAATGCCCATTACCGAGTTCATATCGTGGGTGTTTACGATGGTTGTTATATGAAGCTCGTTTGTAATGTCGTGTATAAGCTCGTCGATGATGAGCGATGTCTGTGGGTCGAGGCCCGAGTTTGGCTCGTCGCAAAAGAGATATTTGGGCTTAAGGGCTATTGCGCGTGCAATGGCCGCACGTTTCTGCATACCTCCTGATAGCTCCTCGGGGCTTTTGTGACGGGCGTTGAGCAGGTTCACGCGCTCGAGACAGCTTAATGCGCGCTCCTCCTTCTCTTTGTATGTCATATCGGAGAACATTTCCAACGGGAACATCACATTCTCGAATACACTCATTGAGTCGAATAGGGCCGCATTCTGAAAAAGCATTCCCATTTCTCGGCGCAGGAGCAGTCTTTCCTTCTTGTTCAGGGCAAGAATGTTACGGCCGTCGTACAGCACTTTTCCTTTATCGGGGTTCAATAATCCCACAATACATTTCAGCAGCACTGTCTTTCCGGCACCGCTCTGTCCTATGATAAGATTGGTCTTACCATTCTCGAAGGTTGCGTTAATGTCGTTGAGCACAACCTGTTTACCGAAATTCTTTGATATTCCTTCGAGTTGTATCATTGCATCAATAATTGTGTTAAAACTATGTCGGCGAAGAGTATGAGTACGCTGCAGCTTACAACAGCGTTTGTACTCGCTTTACCGACCTCAATAGAGCCGCCCTCTACACGGTAGCCGAAGAACGATGCTACCGATGCGATTATAAAGGCAAAGAAGATTGCCTTTATGATGCTACAACCAATATACCAGGGGATGAAGCAATATTGTAATCCGCAGGTGAGGTCCTCGGGGGTCATTATCTGTGTTGCGTAGCATATGGCATAGGAGCCGCCAATGCCCGAAATAATACTGAATATTACCAAAATGGGTATAAATGTCACCAATGCCGATATTTTGGGCAGAATAAGGAAATTGGCCGAATTTACTCCCATAATTTCGAGCGCGTCAATCTGCTGGGTTACTCGCATAGTTCCTATTTCCGAGGTAATGTTCGAGCCAACCTTTCCCGCCAGAATAAGACACATTATCGATGAGGAAAATTCGAGCAGCATAATTTCGCGTGTGGCGTATCCTACAACAATCTTAGGCATCCAGGGGCTCTCGATGTTCAGCTTCATCTGGATACATATCACCGCTCCGATGAAAAACGATATTATGAGCACGATGGGAATTGAATTTACTCCCAACTGAAAAATATCACGCAGAAACTGGCGGCCGAACATCTTCCAACATTCTGGACGTCCTATCACCCTTTTCATCAGCATAAGATAGCTGCCGAACGTGTCAATCCATTTTATTATAAAATTCATATTATTTTCTCCTTTTTGAAAAACTTTGCAAAGTTACGCTTTTTCATTGTTTAAAAGTGTTAATATTTATGATAGTTTTAAAATTTACTTATTAACGTGCGCGTAAAGCCTCGTAAAAAGGGTAAAAACTTGCTTTGGTTGTAAAATTGCACTATCTTCGCACTCCTAAAAGTACCACGAATGGACGAAATAAAGGATAGTGTAAACGTGGGTGGTGGCGAACAGATGGTTCTACGCACCGAGAATTTGGTTAAGAAATACGGCAAGCGTACTGTCGTGAACAATGTCTCATTCAATGTAAAGCAGGGTGAGATTGTTGGTCTATTGGGTCCTAATGGTGCCGGAAAGACAACCTCTTTTTATATGACTACAGGACTTGTGGTCCCCAACGACGGCCATATTTATATGAACGACATTGAGATTACGAAATATCCTGTGTACAAGCGTGCGCGCATCGGCGTAGGATATCTTGCGCAGGAGGCTAGCGTTTTTCGCAATATGACCGTAGAGGACAATATAGCATCGGTGCTCGAACTTACCGGAAAGAGCAAAGAGTATCAGAAAGAGAAGCTCGAGAGCCTTATCGAAGAGTTTCGTCTGCAAAAGGTGCGTAAGAATCTCGGCAGCCGTCTCTCGGGTGGTGAGCGTCGCCGTACCGAGATTGCCCGTTGCTTGGCCATAGACCCCAAATTCATTATGCTTGACGAGCCGTTTGCCGGTGTCGATCCTATTGCTGTAGAGGATATCCAGTATATTGTGTGGAAATTGAAGGACAAGAATATAGGTATTCTTATTACCGACCACAATGTGCAGGAGACTCTCAATATAACCGACAGAGCCTATCTGTTGTTCGAGGGACGCATTCTTTTTGAAGGAACTCCCGAGGTTCTTGCCGAAAATTCAATTGTTCGCGAGAAATATCTGGGACGCGACTTTGTGCTGCGTAAGAAGGATTTTGAAATGTCGGCAGAGTGATGCTGTCGTTACAATAATATGACTCGTTGCATCTTTGGTGCAACGAGTTTTTTATGCTGTCAAAAATTGGGAGAGGATGTGAAAGTGATATGAAATAAAGGCCGTTATATCCTAATTTTAAACATATTGCGAACAAATTTGCAATTTTCTTGATTTTGTGTCCGATAAGTTGTAACTTTGCACGCTCTAAATTAGGCTTATAATATACAGTGCCCGCAACCGATGCGGTTTTTCTCTTTCGGTTATTGACATTGTATTGTGAATCAGAAAATTACTTAAAATATTTTATAATGGAATTTACATTGACAAATTTGGATGCTACCAGCGCAAAGTTGGTGGTAAATGTTGTAGAGGCTGACTATGCAGCACAGGTAGAGAAAACTCTCAAGAACTTCCGTCAGAAGGCAAACATCCCCGGATTCCGTCCCGGAATGGTACCTATGGGCTTGATCAAGAAGCAGTATGGTACAGCAGTTAAGGCCGAGGAGGTTAATAAGCTTTTGCAGCAGAAGGTTTATGAGTATATCAGAGAGAACAAGGTTGATATGCTCGGCGAGCCTCTTCCCGTTGAGGAGCAGCAGGCTACATTGGATTTTGTAAATGGCAAGGACTTTACATTCGAGTTCGAGATTGCTCTTGCTCCCAAATTCGATGCTTCTTTGAGCAAAGAGGATAATATGACATATTATCAGATTCAGCCTACCGACGAGATGATCGACACTCAGGTACAGAGCTACGCTCAGCGTTGCGGCGAGTACAAGCAGGTAGATTCTTACGAGTCTGGCGATATGATAAAGGGTAACCTTGCCGAGGTCGCAGAGGGCGGTATCAGCGTAAGCGCTGCTGTTCTTATGCCCAACTATATGAAGAACGAGGATCAGAAGGCTCTCTTCAACGGTGCAAAGGTTGGTGACGTTGTAACATTCAACCCCAACGTTGCTTACGATGGCAACGAGGCTGAGCTCGCTTCACTTCTCAAGGTTGAGAAGAGTGAGGTTGCAAGCAAGAACGGCGACTTTACACTTACTATCAGTGAGATTACACGCTACGTAGCAAGCGAGATAAACCAGACTGTATTCGATGCAGCATTCGGTAAGGACGCTGTTAAGAGTGAGGAGGAGTTCCGCGCTAAGATTGCCGAGCAGTTCGAGGCTCGCTTTGCAGTAGAGAGCGACTACAAACTCTTGATGGATATTCGTACATACCTTATGGAGAAAATCGGTAAGATGGAGTTCCCCGAGGCATTGTTGCGTCGCATTATGGAACTTAACAAGGCCGAGAATGCTGAATCTATCAGTGAGGAGGATTTCCAGAAGAGTCTCACAGAACTCTCTTGGCATCTTATTAAGGAGCAGTTGGTTAAGAAATACGAGATTAAGATTGACGATGCAGACGTTCTTGGCGCAGCTAAAGAGGCTACACGCGATCAGTTTGCTCAGTATGGAATGGCTAACGTTCCCGAGGATTTGCTCGAGAATTATGCAAAAGAGATGTTGAAGCAGGATAGAACACGCGAGGCTTTGGTGAACAGAGCTGTCGATGTTAAGCTCATCGATGCTATCAAGGCTAACATTACTCTTAAAAATGAAAAAATCTCGGTAGAGGACTTCAACAAAAAGGTTTCCGAGAACGATTGATTATATACAAGGTAATTTAAAAAAGTAGAGTAGTATGGAGAGAGA
This sequence comes from Bacteroidaceae bacterium, assembly GCA_017546785.1. Lineage (GTDB taxonomy): Bacteria > Bacteroidota > Bacteroidia > Bacteroidales > Bacteroidaceae > HGM04593. Next base: position 11,762 of record JAFYRW010000010.1, read on the forward strand.
TGATTTTAAAAAATATGCAACCAAGCATTTGGGAATAAACAGTATGGTACTCGACGGCGTAATAAAGGCGCAGTCACAGTATCTTAATCCTTACATCCTCGAGGAGCGTCAGTTGAATGTGACTCAGATGGATGTTTTCTCGCGCTTGATGATGGATAGAGTCATCTTTCTCGGTACTCAGATAGACGACTATACCGCAAATACTTTGCAGGCGCAGCTGTTGTACCTCGACTCGGTAGACAGCGGTAAGGATATCTCTATTTATATAAATTCTCCAGGTGGTTCGGTAAGTGCCGGATTGGGCATTTACGACACAATGCAGTTCATAAACAGCGACGTTGTTACAATATGTACAGGAATGGCTGCGAGTATGGCTGCAGTGCTGTTGGTTGCAGGAGCCGAGGGCAAACGTTCGGCACTTCCTCATAGCAGGGTGATGATACACCAGCCTATGGGTGGCGCACAGGGACAGGCAAGTGATATTGAGATTACGGCTCGTGAAATTCAGAAACTGAAAAAAGAACTTTACACTATTATAGCCGATCACAGTCACCAGCCTTACGACAAAGTGTGGGCCGACAGCGACCGCGACTATTGGATGACCGCTCAGGAGGCAAAAGAGTACGGAATGATTGACAGAGTACTCCTTAAAAAGTAATTATGGCAGACAGAAACAAGAAACGTTGTAGTTTTTGTGGCAGATACGAGGATAAAGTCGAGATGCTTATAACGGGCATCGACGGCTTTATCTGCAATAATTGCGTAGAGCAGGCACACGCAATACTGCGCGAGGAGCAGTTGTTGCCAAAGTCGGACTTTGAAATGTCTGAGCTGCCCAAGCCTAAGGAGATAAAGGCTTTCCTCGACGAATATATAATAGGACAGGACGACGCTAAATGTGCTCTTGCCGTATCGGTGTACAACCATTATAAGCGTTTGATGCAGAATGGTAAGGATGCCGACGTTGAGATTGAAAAGAGCAATATTATAATGGTGGGTAGCACAGGTACCGGAAAGACTCTTATGGCACGTACCATTGCGCGTCTGCTTAAGGTTCCTTTTACAATCGTCGATGCAACAGTGCTCACCGAAGCAGGATACGTAGGCGAGGATATAGAGAGTATTCTTACCCGTCTGTTGCAGGTAGCCGATTACAAGGTAGAGGATGCCGAGCGTGGTATTGTCTTTATCGACGAGATTGACAAGATTGCGCGTAAGAGCGACAACCCATCGATAACACGCGACGTAAGCGGCGAGGGTGTGCAGCAGGGACTGTTGAAGCTTCTCGAGGGCTCTATCGTGAACGTGCCTCCCCAGGGTGGACGTAAGCACCCCGACCAGAAGATGATTCCTGTGAACACAAAGAATGTACTCTTCATCTGCGGCGGAGCATTCGACGGCATAGAGAAAAAGATTGCACAGCGTCTGAATACTCACGTTGTAGGATTCGATTCTGTACAGAACCGATTGAATATCGCCAAAGAGGATATGATGAAATATGTCACTCATCAGGATTTGCGCTCTTTTGGCCTTATCCCCGAGATTGTAGGCCGCTTGCCTATTCTTACCTCTTTGCGTCAGTTGGACCGCGAGGCTTTGCGCAACATTCTCACCGAGCCAAAGAACTCTGTTATAAAGCAGTACAAGAAGCTTATGGAAATGGACGATGTAAAGCTTACATTCGAACCTGCGGTGCTCGACTTTATTGTCGATAAGGCAATAGAGTATAAATTGGGTGCCCGAGGCTTGCGTTCAATCGTAGAGACTATAATGATGGATAAGATGTTCGACATTCCTTCGAGCGGAGCAAAAAGCTGTAAGATTACTCTTGAATATGCCAAACGACAACTCGAAAAGAATAATTTGTCCGGTGCTTTAGCGTAAATTGCTTGAAAATCAATAAAATATCCCTGCTTATGGCAGGGATATTTATATATAAAAACCTTAGTTGCGCATAGCCTCTCAGATTGTACTGAATAAAAATATGACATTTGTCCGAAAATATAGTTCGAAAAATTTGTTCCTTTCGATGAGTTGTTTATAACTTTGTTACAAATTAGGCATAATGTAAAATGGCAAAGAAGTATAATTTGACAGATGTTCTTAAGAAGAACTTCGGTTTTGATACATTTAAAGGGGATCAAGAGGCCGTAATCAAGAATCTGCTTGATGGAAAAGATGCCTTTGTGTTGATGCCAACCGGTGGTGGCAAGTCGCTTTGCTATCAGTTGCCTTCTATTATAATGGAAGGTACTGCAATTGTAATCTCGCCACTGATTGCTCTTATGAAGAATCAGGTAGATGCAATCAGAAACCTGAACGAGGAGGATGGCGTTGCGCATTTCCTTAATTCGTCGCTTACCAAGCAGGCTATCGAAGAGGTTAAGGCCGATGTATTGTCGGGTAAGACCAAGCTGCTGTATGTCGCTCCCGAGTCTCTCACTAAAGAGGAGAATGTGGAGTTTCTTAAATCAATTAAAATCTCGTTCTACGCTATAGACGAGGCGCACTGTATCTCGGAGTGGGGACACGACTTCCGTCCCGAGTATCGTCGTATACGTCCTATCATAAACGAGATAGGCAAGGCACCTGTAATTGCTCTTACAGCTACCGCAACTACAAAGGTGCGCGATGATATTAAAAAGAATTTGGGAATACAGGATGCTCCCGATTTTAAATCGTCGTTCAACCGTCCGAACCTCTACTACGAGGTACGCCCAAAGACCAAGAATGTCGATAAGGATATTATTAAATTCATAAAAGCTAATCCCGGAAAGTCGGGTATAATATATTGCTTGAGCCGCAAGAAGGTCGAGGAACTTGCCGAGATTCTTCAGGCCAACGAGATTCCTGTAAAGGCATACCACGCAGGAATGGATTCTGTGGTGCGTTCGCAGACACAGGATGACTTTATTATGGAGAAGATAGATGTTATCGTGGCTACCATTGCCTTTGGAATGGGAATAGATAAGCCCGATGTACGCTATGTAATCCACTACGATATTCCCAAGAGTCTCGAGGGATATTATCAAGAGACCGGTCGTGCGGGACGCGACGGTGGCGAGGGCCAGTGTATTGCCTTCTACAACAGCAAGGACTTGCAGAAACTCGAGAAATTCCTCGAAGGAAAGCCTCTTGCCGAGCAGTATATAGGCCGTCAGCTTTTGCGCGAGACAACCGCCTATGCCGAATCGTCGGTGTGCCGCCGCAAGCTGTTGCTGCACTATTTTGGAGAGAATTACGAGGTTGAGAATTGCGGTAACTGCGACAACTGCCGTCACCCTAAGAAACAGGTAGAGGCAAGAGAAATGCTCGAGACTGTATTGGAGGCGGTAATTGCTCTTAAAGAGAATTTCAAGGCAGAATATGTCATTGATGTCATTATGGGTAAGGAGACGTCCGATGTCCTTTCGCACAAGCACGAGGAACTCGAGTGCTTCGGTAGCGGACAGGGTGAGGATGTAAAACGCTGGAATGCCGTAATACGTCAGGCACTTATTGCAGGATACATCGACAAGGATGTAGAGAATTATGGATTGTTGATGGTAACTCCCGAAGGACATAAATTCCTGAATAAGCCCCACTCTTTCAAAATTGTTGAGGACAAGGATTTTGAGGAGGAGACAATTGTTCAGGCTGGTAGCACCTTTGCTGTAGACCCTGAGCTGTATGCGATGCTCAAGAATCTGCGTAAGAAATTGTCGAAGCAGTTGGAATTGCCTCCATACGTAATATTCCAGGATCCCTCGCTCGAGGCAATGGCAACAACCTATCCTATCACCATCGATGAACTACAGAATATCCCCGGTGTAGGCGCAGGAAAGGCCAAACGCTACGGAGAAGAGTTCTGTGCGCTCATAAAGCGTCACTGCGAGGAGAATGAGATTGACCGTCCCGAGGATTTCAGAGTGCGTACCGTTGCCAACAAATCAAAGTTGAAGGTAAGCATCATACAATCTATCGACCGCAAAGTGGCTCTCGACGACCTTGCGATAAGCAAAGGCGTTGAGTTCGATGAACTGCTCGACGAGATTGAGTCAATTGTATATTCGGGCACAAAGCTCAATATCGATTATTTCCTCGAGGAGATTATGGACGAGGACAACCTTATCGAAATATATCAATATTTTAAAAATTCCGATACAGATAACATTGACAAGGCTATGGATGAGCTCGGTGGAGACTACAGCGAGGAGGAGATTCGTCTTGTGCGCGTCAAGTTCATTTCGGAGATGGCAAACTAAAAATAAAACATTAAAAATATAATCTTATGAATTTTATTACTGACAAAATTGTAATGGATGGTCTTACCTTTGACGATGTACTATTGGTGCCCGCTTATTCAGAGGTCCTTCCTAAGGATGTAAGCCTTAAAACAAAATTTTCTCGAAATATAGATTTGAATGTACCTTTTGTTACAGCGGCAATGGACACTGTAACCGAGGCAAAGATGGCAATTGCCATTGCTCGTGAGGGTGGTATCGGTGTTATTCATAAGAATATGTCAATTGCCGAGCAGGCTCATCAGGTAGCAATTGTTAAGCGTGCCGAGAATGGTATGATTTATGATCCTGTAACAATTTCGGTTGATGCTACCGTTAAGGATGCTCTCGACCTTATGGCTGAGTATCACATTGGCGGAATCCCCGTAGTTGATGAGGACCGTAAATTGGTCGGTATCGTAACTAATCGCGACCTTCGTTTCGAGACAAAGATGGAGCGTCCTGTTAAAGAGGTTATGACAAGCGAGAATCTTGTTGTTACTCATCAGAAGACTGATATGGAGTCGGCTGCGAACATCTTGCGTGAGAATAAGATTGAGAAACTTCCCGTTGTAGATTCTGAGGGTAAACTCGTCGGACTAATTACATTCAAGGATATTACAAAGGCTAAGGATAAGCCTATGGCTTGTAAGGATAGCAAGGGCCGTTTGAGAGTTGCTGCCGGAGTAGGTGTTACAAAGGATACTCTTGAGCGTATGAAGGCTCTTGTCGATGCAGGCGTAGATGCTATCATCATCGACACTGCTCACGGACACTCTGCCAGCGTTATCGAGAAGTTGCGCGAGGCTAAGAAGGCATTCCCCCAGATTGACATTGTAGTAGGTAATGTCGCTACAGGCGAGGCTGCCAAGATGCTTGTTGAGGCTGGTGCCGACGCTGTCAAGGTGGGAATCGGCCCCGGCTCAATATGTACAACACGCGTGGTTGCCGGTGTCGGTGTTCCTCAGTTGTCGGCTGTATACGATGTTGCAAAGGCTCTCGAGGGTACAGGTGTGCCTCTCATCGCCGACGGTGGATTGCGCTACTCGGGTGACGTTGTAAAGGCATTGGCTGCCGGAGGTTACAGCGTGATGATTGGTTCTCTTGTAGCCGGTACCGAGGAGTCTCCCGGTGACACCATAATCTTCAACGGACGTAAATTCAAGTCTTATCGTGGAATGGGCTCTTTGGAGGCAATGGAGAATGGTTCAAAGGACCGTTACTTCCAGGCTGATACAAATGAGAAGAAGAAGCTTGTTCCCGAGGGTATTGCGGCAAGAGTTCCTTATAAAGGAACTCTGTTCGAGGTAATATACCAGCTTGTCGGAGGTTTGCGTTCGGGTATGGGATATTGCGGTGCTCCCGACATCAAGACTCTGCATAATGCCAAATTCGTGCGCATAACAAATGCGGGTGTTCTTGAGAGTCATCCTCACGATGTTTCAATCACAAGCGAGGCACCTAACTACAGTCGCCCCGAATAAGAAATAATAAAACTCGCTTGGCCCCCAAGCGAGTTTTATGCAATTATATAAGATACAATGAATAGAACCGGAAAAATATTTATGACAGCGTTGTCGCTGTTCTTTGCATTGTCGCTGTTTGCACAACAGGAGGACCCTGTGCTCATAAAGGTAAATGGCAAGGAGGTGCGTCGTTCCGAATTTGAGTATGCGCTCAATAAGAACAATGTTGCAGTAGGAGACAATAAAAAGGCGGTGGAGGAGTATCTTCCAATGTACGTCGATTTTAAGCTTAAGGTTGCCGAGGCCGAGGCTATGAAGCTCGACACTCTCCAGTCGTTCCTCGAGGAGTTCAAGAGCAACCGTGCACAGCTTGCCGAGAGTTATCTTGTGGACCTCGACTTTATAGAGAAGGCTGCACACGACGTATATGCGCAGGATTCGGCAGTTATTGGCCCTGATGGAATATTGAGCGTACAGCATATTTTCTTTCCCTTGAGACAGGATGCTGCCGAGCAGGATATTGCCAATGCAAAGGAGTCTGTAGAGGGCGCTTATAAATTTCTGAATGAGGGTGGCGACTTTGCCGAGGCTGTCAGTCGTTTCAAGGCGCATTCGGGAGGCTTGCAGGTAGTAGAGGTAATACGCGGACAGGTATATAAGGAGTTTGAGGATGCCTTGTTTGCTCTTGCCGACGGAGAATATTCGGCTCCTTTCCGCACTCCTGCCGGCTATCATATTGCCAGACGAGTAAGCTCTCGCCCTTTTGGTATGTATAGCGAGTATCGCGAGGCAATTATCAAGATGCTCGAGCAGCAGCAGAATATAAGAGGCAAGGCCCGCCGTCACCGTGGATTGCAATTGGCACGCTCAATGGGTGGCAATATCTCTGCCGAGGAGGCGCTACGCATAGAGGATAGCTCTCTCGAGACCAAATATCCCGAATTCGGCCTTCTTATGCGTGAGTATTACGATGGATTGCTCTTCTTTGAGGTTTGTACACGCACAGTGTGGAATAAGGCCTCTGACGATGTATCGGGACTAAAGAAATACTTCAAGAAAAATAAGAAGAACTATAAGTTCGATACTCCCCGCTTCCGCGGAGCCGTTATATATGCCAACAGCGACGAGGATATTGCAAAAGCACAGAAGGTGCTGGCATCGGCCTCTACGACCGACGAGTATAAGGCTTTGTTGAAGGAGAATTTCTACGTTGATTCGGTGTACACCGTTCGTCTCGAGGTAGGAGTATTTGCCATTGGCGACAATGCTTGGGTAGATAAATTCGTCTTTGAGCAGGGCGAGGGTGGTAAGATGAAACGCGGATTCTCGCAGGCGGGTGTCGTTGGTAAGCTTATTAAAAAGCCCGAGAGCTATCTTGACGTGCGCGGCTCTGTTGTAAGCGACTATCAGAAATATCTCGAGGAGGAATGGGTTAAGTCCTTGCGCAAGAAATATAAATGGTCGGTCGATCGTCAGGTGCTAAAAACCGTTAATAATCACGATTGATAAACTACATTTATTACATTTGTAAAATGTTTGGACGTAGAATTGTTTTAATCGCTGCGGCATTCTCCCTGATGATGCTCTGCCTATCGTGTGAGAGTGAGATTACCCATAAGGGTAAGACTCCTCTTGTGAGTGTCGATAAGGAGTTCCTGTATAAAGAGGATGTAGACCAGCTATTCTCTACCAATCGTCCGGCAATGGACAGCGTTGCCTTTGTCAATAAGTATGTGACCCATTGGCTCGAGGATATTCTTCTCTACAGAATGGCGCGCCGCAATGTGGCCGATTCAAAAGAAATTGAGCGTCTGGTCGATAATTACAGAAAGGCTCTTTTCTTGAATATCTATCAGAAGAGACTTGTCGAGCAGCAACTGGTACGCGAGATTACCGAGGAGGAGATAGCAGCTTTCTACGAACAGAACAAAGAGATGTTTGTGGTAGAAGAGCCTTTGATTCAGGGATTGTATCTAAAGGTGTCAAAGAGAGCGCCCAAACTCTCATTGGTGCGCAAATGGTATAAGTGCAATAAGGAGAGCGACGCCGAGGAACTCGAGAAATACAGCTTTACCAATGCTATTGTATACGAATACTTTATGGATACGTGGCGTCCCTTGTCGGAACTTGCGGCAAAGATGCCTATAACAGCATCGGACCTTTTGGCGCGTCTTAAGAAGGACGAATGCATAGAGTTCAGCGACAGTGCCTATATATACTTTGTGAACTCATCGATGCTTATACGCAAGGGAGAGCAACTGCCTTTGGATCTTGCATCGGCCGAGATTAGTGAACTGTTGATAAATTCATTGAAGGCCGACTTTATAAAAGAGGTTCAGAAAAGTCTGTATGATGAGGCTCTTATGTCGGGTGAGATAAAATTCTACGATGATGAGCAGTCTCAGAAATTGAGACGGATATTGAGAAGCGGTGAATAATAAAAGTGAGTAAAATGAAAAGATTCATTCTTGGAACCATATGCGCGGTGGCACTCTTTACAGCCACTTTTGCGCAGGATAACATAATAGACCGTGTGGAGTGGGTTGTCGGCGATAAGGCAATATTGCGCTCCGACATTGAGGAGGCCATACAATATTGGTTGAGCAACGACCGCAAATTCGAGAGCGACCCTTACTGTGTCGTTGGCGAGGACCTTGCCGTGCAGCAACTCTTCCTTCATCAGGCGGCGCTCGACAGCGTTGTTGTGGACGAGACACAGATAATGCGTATGGTCGATCGTCAGATGGATGTTCTTGTACAGCGTATAGGCTCTATGGAAAAGGCCGAGGAGTATCTTAAAATGTCATCGAGCCAGATTCGTGAAATGTATCGCGAACAGATATACAATATGAACACGATGAGTAAGATGAAGGATAAGATTGTCGGAGAGATTAAGGTTACTCCCTCTCTTGTGCGTCGTTTCTACGAGTCACTCTCTCAGGATAGTATCCCTTACGTTCCTGCACAGGTAGAGGTTCAGATTCTTACTCTTGAACCGGAGCTCGATCGCGAAGAGGTTGAGCGCGTTAAGAGCGACCTTCGCGAATATACCGAGAGAATAAATAATGGTGAGACTTCTTTCTCGACAATGGCGATTCTATATTCGCAGGACCCGGGCTCGGCGCGTCTCGGAGGAGAGCTCGGCTTTACCGGCCGCAGCCATTTTGCACCCGAATTTGCGAATGTGGCATTCAACCTTACCGACCCTAACAAGGTATCGAAGATTGTGGAGACAGAGTATGGATTCCACATTATACAGCTTATAGAGAAGCGTGGCGACAAGGTTAATGTGCGTCACATTCTGCGTGTGCCGCGTTTGTCTAACAAGAATATCAAGGATAACCTTGTTAAATTGGACTCAATAGCTAGCGATATTAAAAACGACCTTTTTTCGTTCGAGGAGGCTGTGTTGCATCTGTCCGACGACAAGGATACTCGCAATAATTATGGTATAATGTTCAACAAGATGACAAGCTCGCCCCGATTCGAAATGCAGGAGCTTCCGGTAGATGTTGCCCGCGTTGTCGATGAACTTGAAGAGGGAGAGATTTCTTCGCCCTTTACAATGCGTCTCGACAATGGAAAAACTGTTTGTGCCATCGTTAAGCTAAAGTCAAAGGTCGATGGTCACAAGGCTACTCCAAAGGATGACTACGACACTCTAAAGGAACTTTACAAAAGCGTAAAGAGCGAGGAAAAGGTGCAGCTGTGGATAGAGAACAAGCAAAAGACAACATACGTCCGCATAAACAAGGACAGCCGCGATTGTAAGTTCCTCTACCCCGGATGGGTGTTCTACGAAGATAAATGATAGAATGCTATGCGTCGTGCGGTAATAACACTGATTCTTGCATTTTCTCTGTTGCCTATATTCTCTCAGGTGGCAGAGGAGGTTGCTGTGGGCGTCTCCGACAAGGATACGGCAATAGTAACAAAGAGAACATACGTCTATCTGCTGCACGCCAATATAACAAAATTCGATAAGGAACTTAATCCCGATGCTCACGTCCTTGTCGGCGACATTGTATTCCGTCGCGACAGTATGTATATGTATTGCGACAGCGCCTATTTCTTTACAAAGAAAAATTCCTTGCAGGCCTTTGGCAATGTGAGAATGGAGCAGGGCGATACTCTGTTCCTCTATGGCGATTATCTCGACTATAATGGCGATACCAATATGGCAAAGGTACGCAATAATGTGCGTCTCGAAGATAAAACGTCGGTATTAGAGACCGATAGTCTTAACTACAACAGAAACACCAATCTTGCGTACTATTTCAACGGAGGAACATTGTACGACGACAACAGCACTCTCGACTCCAATTGGGGCGAATATGATGTCACTACAAAATTGGCAGTGTTCAAGGACGCAGTCTATCTGCAGAATCCGCAGTTTACATTGGAGTCCGATACTTTGCAGTATAACACTGTAACCAATGTCTCAAAGATTGTTGGTCCTACCGAAATTGTAAATGGCGACAATACAATATATTCTGAATTAGGATATTACAATACAAACAACAGGCAGGCAATATTGCTCGATAGGTCGGTTGTTATGAACAACAACAAGGAGCTTACCGGCGATTCGCTCTTTTACGATGCTAACGGCGGATACAGCAAGGCTTATGGCAATGTACTGTATCGCGATACTGTCGGCCGCAATATGCTCGAGGGAAATTACGCCTATTACAATGAATTGCTCGATTCGGCTTATGTGACCGACAGGGCAATGGCTCTCGACTATTCTCAGGGCGACTCGTTGTATATACACGCCGACACTCTTTGGGCCGTTACAAGAAACATAGACACCGACTCAATATACAGGCTGGTGAAGGGCTACAATAGGGTGCGCGCCTTCCGTCGCGATCTTCAGGCAGTGTGCGACTCTCTTATATACGACTCGCGTGACTCCTGTATGACAATGTACAAAGACCCTATATTGTGGAACGAGGGTCAGCAACTGCTAGGCGAGGAGGTGAAAATTTATATGGATTCGGCCTCTATCGATTGGGTACATATAATAAATCAGGCACTTTATGTCGATAAGCTCGACTCTACCAACTATAATCAGATAAAGGGGCAGGAGATGAAATTCCTATTCAAGGATAAACTGCTCGATGAGATGCAGGTAGTAGGCAGTGTCGAGGTTGTCTATTATGTTATAGACAGCGATAGTCTCTATATTGGCGTAAACACTACAACGTCGGGCAGGCTATCGGCATTTGTCAAGGATAATGCAGTCTACAAGATTGTTGTTCCTTCAAAGTCGAACGGAGTATTCTATCCGTTGGACCAGATTCCTCAAGAGAAGCGCTTCTTGTCCAATTTTGCCTGGTTCGACTATGTGCGTCCGCTCTCTAAATACGACATTTTCCTGTGGCGAGGAAAGAGAGGCGAGCAGCAGCTAAAGAAGAGTGTGCGTAAGAATATACCGCTACCCACTCTCGAAAAATTTAAGAATAAGTAAATACATTTTCAATGGGATATTTCAGTATGCCTTCTCCTAAAAAGTTCAACCACAAATATATTTATGTGAATGAGCGCAAGGAGAAACTCGATAAAATAGTGAATAATGCTAAGCGCGATCTTGGAATGTTGCCTCCCGAGGAGAAAAGCTACGAAGATAGAATTCGAGGCTCCTTTGCTGGCGAAGAATCGCATCTTAAACGATACAAAGAGGAGGGACCGCGTTTCTCTTCCAAATCCTTGATAATAGCTATTATTGTATGCCTTTTTGTCCTTCATTATCTGGTAACAGGCCGTTGGACATTCTAATTTGTAATTATGCAGGATATTATACATTTATTACCCGATGCTGTAGCCAACCAGATAGCAGCCGGAGAGGTGGTACAGCGCCCCGCTTCGGTTGTAAAGGAGCTTATGGAGAATTCCGTCGATGCGGGAGCCACCAAAGTTCAGGTTATTGTCATCGAGGGTGGACGTACACTCATTCAGGTAGTCGATAATGGCTCGGGAATGTCCGAGACTGATGCGAGACTCTCTTTTGAGCGTCACGCAACATCAAAGATAAAATGTGCCGACGACCTTTTTGCCCTCTCTACAATGGGATTCCGCGGCGAGGCTCTTGCCTCTATCGTGGCTGTCTCACAGGTAGAGCTTTGCACCCGTCGAGCGTGTGACGAATTAGGTACACGCCTCTCTTTCGACGGCTCGCAGCTGAGCGAGCAGGAGCCTATTGCCTGCGACGCAGGAAGCAATTTCAAGGTGAAGAACCTCTTCTTCAATATTCCTGCCCGCCGTAAATTTCTAAAGTCGGTGCAGACGGAATTCAATAACATTGTGACGGAATTCGAGAGGGTAGCGCTGGCGCATTGCGACGTTGAGTTCTCTCTGCGTCACAACGACAATGATATAGTGGTGCTTCCGGCATCCTCTTTCCGCAAACGAATATTGAACCTTTTTGGAAAAAAAGTGAATTCGCAGTTGCTCGAGGTAGAGATTGAAAGCTCGCTCATAAGCATCAAAGGCTTTGTGGGTACTCCCGAGAGCTCACGCAAGAAAGGTGCCTTGCAGTATCTTTTTGTGAATGGCCGCTATATGCGTCACCCCTATTTCGCAAAGGCTGTATCGGAGGCCTATTCTGAACTTATCCCGGCAGGAGAGCAGGTGCCCTTCTTCTTGAATTTTACGGTCGATCCGTCGCGTATCGACGTAAATATTCACCCCACAAAAACCGAGATTAAATTTGAGGATGAACCGGGATTATGGAAGATAATTGCAGCCGCAGTGCGCGAGTCTCTCGGCCGATTCAACGCCTCGCCCGGCCTCGATTTTGACACAGAAGGAATGCCCGATATTCCTGTACTCGACTTTTCCGACTCCGACCGAGGAACGGTTACCGCACCAAAGTTGAGCTATAATCCATCGTATAATCCTTTTAAAAGAAACGCGCCCGAATATCGCGAGGCTGCCAATTGGGAGGTGCTCTACGATGTTCCCTCTACGAAAAGTGTGGAGCCTGCCATAGAGAGCGACTTTTTCTCGGCAATAGATGAACAGCCGGTGGCCGACAGCGCCCCCTCTTCGTTGGATACTGCCGAGGAGTATCAGCCTATTGCGCAATATAAGGGAGAATATATCCTTGTGCCCACCGACAAGGGACTTATGTTTGTGCATCAGCGTCGTGCGCATATAAGAGTGCTGTTCGAAAAATATATAAAGCAGATGGGTGGACAGCGTGGCAATATTCAGGGACTGCTCTTCCCCGAACGTCTGGAATTTACAGTGAACGAGAGTGTTGTGCTCGATTCTCTCTCCGACGAGCTTGCGGCGTTGGGCTTTGACCTATCGTTGTTGGGTGGAGGAAGCTATGCTCTGCAGGGTGTTCCTGTAGGACTCGATGGCCTTGAGCCTGCCGCTCTTTTGAACGATATTGTACATTCGGTATTAGAACAAACGACTCCCGTCAAAGAGAAAATACACGAGCGTGTAGCCCTTTCTATGGCAAAGAAGGTTGCTATTGTGTCGGGGCAGGTTCTCTCGCTCGAGGAGATGACCTCTCTTGTTGAGCAGCTGTTCCGCACCTCTCAGCCGGCGCGTACACCCGACGGCAAGAGCATTGTGTCGGTTGTCTCGGATAATGAGATTGGCAGAGGCTTTATACGTTAATAGATAATTTGTAGTGCTAAATATTTTGCTGCAGTTAAAATAAGTTAATTTTAAAACCCTATAGCCGTGGCATTTATATTTGCTTTATAAAAAATACCTAAATTTGCAGCGCTAATTATGTGGTTTATCGCATTTTGCGTAAATGCTCTCACTGTGGCAGAACATTTTTAAAATAAAGATGTTTTACATAGAGAGTTACTTGAAGTAATATTTTTTTGATGTCTAATGAATATTGGTATGAAAAGATTTATGATTTCACTGGCAATTGCCGGTATTGCAATGGTTTCCTTTGCGCAGGAGACAGTAAGCGAGGTCGTAGTTCCTACTAAGAAGCACAGCGTAATGACCAATGGTTTCTGGGACAATTGGTTCATCAGTGTCAATGGTGGTATAAACATCTACAATGGCGTTGTTACAGGAGGCGAGAGTCCTTTTCAGCATTTGACTCCCTCTATCACTGCTTATTTTGGTAAATGGCATACTCCCGGTTACGGTTGGAGAGTTGTGTATAATGGTTGGTCCATCAAAGCATTAAAAGGCGAGAATTCAAATTCCTTTATGAATTTTCACGTAGACGGAATGATGAACCTCAATAATCTGTTCGGTGGCTATAATCCTGAGCGTGTATGGAATATCATTCCCTACATTGGTGTAGGTTGGGCCGGTACAACAGTTGTCGAGGGCAGTAATTTCTATCACGGTTCTTTGTCGGCAAACTATGGTCTGTTGAATACTTTCCGCTTGACAGACAATTGGGCCATCAATCTCGAGGCTTCCGGTGCTTTCTTCCGCAACGGCTTTGCCGGTCATCCCGGACATCAGGGCCACGATATGATGTGGGGTCTTACAGCCGGTATTACCTATAAGTTCAACAATGCAACGTGGGAGAATACCCCTGACATTGACGCCATTATGGCTATGAATGCGGCTGTTCTTGCCGAGCTTAACGCTCAGTTGCAGGCAAAGGAGAGCGAGAATGCGCAGCTTAAGTCTCAGCTTGCGGCGGCAAAGGCTGCTTTGGCAAAGGCGCACGATAAGATCAATTATTTGGAGTCTGAGCCTCGATTCGTAGATGTTGCACAATCGGTATTCTTCGGATTTAACTCTTCTAAGATTGCGTCAAAGAAAGAGATTATCAATTTGAAGTCTTTTGTCGATGCTGCCAACAAGGTTGGAGCCAAACTCTCGGTTGTCGGTTATGCCGACAGCGCTACAGGTTCGTCGGTGTATAATCAGAAACTGTCGGAGCGTCGTGCGCAGGCTGTTGCTGCCGAACTTGTGAAATTAGGTGTTGCCGAGTCGCAGATTGTTGTTGAGGGCAAGGGTGGTGTTGCTGCCGAGAATCCTGCGAGTCTCAACCGTCGAGTGATAATCACTATTGTAAAGTAATCCGAACAATAAGATACAAAAAATGTGGAGCAGTTTCCTGCTCCACATTTTTTGTATGTCTACCGGCATTATCGTCGGCGTATAATATAACTTATTTGCTATATCCTTTTGTGATAAACTCCTCGGCGGGCTTCAGTGCATCAAGCTTGCCGACGTCGATGAATTCCAGATTCTGCGCAACTACTCCGTATATGGGGTGGTTTTTTGCTGCCCACATATAAAAGCTCATAATGGGAAAGCGTGTGCCTTTTGCATCGTCGCGGGGCAATCCTTTCTCATCGACATATTCGTCCATAAGAGCAAGCACCCTGTCGCTTAAAATGTGTATTCCCGAGAATGCCAGCGCACGACATTTGTCGGGGGTAATTTCGGGCGATATTGTGTGATAATCCCCCGTGTCGGTGTTGTGCCATCCTACGAGACGCAGAGTCTCGGGCTCGAACAGAAGGAAGCGGCTGGTTTTTCTCTCGCTCACAAGCAGTGTGGCAAGCGACTCCTCCTTTGCCTCTTTGGCGAACCACTCAATATCGCAGTTCGACAGAATATCGACATTGTGTATGAGGAATTGTCCGCACCCCTGCAGATAGTGTCGTGCGTGCAGTACAGCGCCTCCTGTCTCCAAAAGAAGCTCCTTTTCGTCGCTTATCTCAAAGAGCATCTTCTCTTTCTCTTTGTTGTTTGCGTCGGTTGTAATCCACTGCTGCTCTTTTACCCACCCCTCTATTTTGTCGGCAAAATAGTGGATGTTCACAACCGCTTCGTTAATTCCCACCCTTTGCAGCTTGCGGGCAATATGCTCCAGCAGAGGCTTTCCGCACACCGGAACAAGAGCCTTGGGCAGTGTGTCGGTTATTGGTTTAAGGCGAGTGCCTAGTCCCGCCGCAAAAATCATTGCTTTCATAATTTTGTAAAATGATAGCAAATATAAGCATTAAAATTAGTCTGCGCAACTAATTTTACCCTGTCGTAGGGGATAAAAAACAATAAATATGCCATTAAATAAAAAATTATTTGCAAAAATGTTTGGTAGTTGAAAAAAATGGTGTACCTTTGCATCGCATTTAAGGGTTGCAGCCTTTCGGGCGTTTAGCTCAGCTGGTTTAGAGCATCTGCCTTACAAGCAGAGGGTCGGCGGTTCGAATCCGTCAACGCCCACGAAGGTTAAGTTAAGTAGATTTTTCTTTTATTGGTTGCATCCCGCGAATTTTCGGGCGTTTAGCTCAGCTGGTTTAGAGCATCTGCCTTACAAGCAGAGGGTCGGCGGTTCGAATCCGTCAACGCCCACGGAACCTGTGCAAAGCACAGGTTTTTTTTGTCGCCATACGTCTGTTTAGGGAATAATTCGTTTATTATTATTTATTTTTAATAAACTTTATTCTCTTATCGGGTGTTTATGGCTAAAAAGTGCTATTTTTGCAACGCAAAACTTTTTTATATTCAAAGATATGGAACTTGATATCCTTACAGCAATTTCGCCTATCGATGGCCGTTACAGAGGAAAAACATCTGCGCTTGCCGACTACTTCTCGGAGTATGCACTTATGAAATATCGCGTATTTGTCGAGATTGAATATTTCATTGCTCTTTGCGAAATACCTCTTCCTCAGTTAGAGAGTATCGATGCTGCTGTTTTCCCGCTCTTGCGTAAGATTTATTCTGAATTTACAACCGACGATGCTTGTCGCATTAAAGATATCGAGAAGGTTACCAACCACGACGTTAAGGCAGTAGAGTATTTTATTAAAGAGCGCTTCGATGCTATCGGAGGCCTCGATGCCTACAAGGAGTTCATCCACTTTGGACTAACCTCTCAGGATATAAACAATACCTCAATCCCCTGCACAATAAAGGATGCTCTCGAAAAGGTGTACTACCCCGCAGTAGAGGAGATGATTGCACAGCTCCGCGAGTATGCAGAGGCCTGGAATGAGGTACCTATGCTTGCCCGCACACACGGACAGCCCGCCTCTCCCACACGCTTGGGTAAAGAGGTGATGGTGTTTGTCTATCGTCTTGAGGTTCAGTTGGCGTTGCTCAAGCAGTGTGTAATCTCGGCTAAGTTCGGTGGCGCGACAGGAAACTTCAACGCTCACCGCGTGGCTTATCCTGCTATCGACTGGAAGGCATTTGCCAATAAGTTCGTGAGCGAGAAATTGGGATTGCAGCGCGAGCAGTACACCACTCAGATTTCTAACTACGACAACCTTGCTGCACTGTTCGATGCTATGCGTCGTATCAACGTTATCATAATGGACCTTGACAAGGATTTCTGGCAGTATATCTCTATGGAATTCTTCAAGCAGAAGATTAAAGCCGGAGAGGTTGGCTCGAGCGCAATGCCCCACAAGGTTAATCCCATCGACTTTGAGAATAGTGAGGGTAACCTTGGTATAGCAAATGCCGTACTCGACCATTTGTCAATGAAGCTCCCTATCTCTCGTCTGCAGCGCGACCTTACCGACTCAACCGTTCTTCGTAACGTGGGTGTTCCTATGGGTCATATGCTCATCGCAGTCAAGAGCACAATGGTTGGATTGCGTAAATTGCTCCTCAACGAGGCTGCAATATACAACGAGCTTGACAACTCTTGGAATGTTTGTGCCGAGGGTATTCAGACAATCTTGCGTCGCGAGGCTTATCCTAACCCCTACGAGGCTCTCAAGGCTCTTACCCGTACAAACTCAAAAATCGACCAGCAGTCGTTGATTGAGTTCATCGATGGTCTCGACGTTGCCGAGAGCGTAAAAGAGGAGTTGCGCAGCATCACTCCCCACACCTATACAGGATTATAATTATAAGATATTTGGACCGTGAGGTTCGTAAACTATAATAAAATGGACAATTTTAAAGAAAAACGCTCGGGCGGCTTTGCTCCGAGAAAAGCAAACAGAGAACGTGCATCGTTCAATCCTAATTTCAGTGACGATAATCGTTTGAATGGCGGTCGTCAGCGCTCAAACAAGCAGCAGTCTGAATGGCGTCCTAAAAATTCGCGAGTAGAGCGTCGCGACAGCGAGAATGGTGGTGATTTTGGCCGTTACAAACGCACACCACGCTTCAACAACGATTTTGAGGGTGGCTATCAGCAGAGAGCTCCTCGTCGCCGTTTCGGAGAGGATAATGGCTTCAAAAAGCCTTTCAGCCAGAATTCAGGCGAGCGTCCTCAGCGTCAGGGCGGTTGGAAAAGCTACGATACAGCAGAGAACAGCTATTCTGCCGAACGTCGTACAGGCGGTTACTCACAGCGTGGTAACAGAAGCACAAACTACGACCCCAATGCAAAGTACAGCAAAAAGAAGAGAATCGCTTACCGCGAAGCGGCAATCGACCCCGATGCACCCTTGCGTTTGAATAAATATCTTGCTAATGCAGGAATATGCTCTCGTCGCGAGGCTGACAACTATATTGAGGCAGGCCTTATAAGCGTGAACGGCACAGTAGTAACCGAGCTTGGTACAAAGGTTACTCACAGCGACGATATCCGTTTCAATGGCGAGCGCATAAGCCCCGAGCGTAAGGTGTATGTACTATTGAACAAGCCCAAAGATTGTGTAACTACAGTAGATGACCCTCAGGAGCGTAAGACTGTGTTGCATTGTCTCAAAGGTATTGGTAAAGAGAGAATCTACCCTGTAGGCCGTCTCGACCGCAATACTACCGGCGTTCTTCTTCTTACCAACGACGGAGATATGGCATCTAAGCTCACTCACCCCAAATTTATGAAGAAGAAGATATATCACGTTACCTGCGACAAGAATGTTGCAATGTCTGATATGGATCTTCTTGTAAGCGGCATTGAGCTTGAGGATGGTCCTGTATATGCCGATGAGGTTACATACGTAAATGAGGCCGACCGTTCGCAGATAGGTATTGAGATTCACTCAGGAAAGAACCGTATCGTGCGCCGTATGTTGGAGCATCTGGGATACAGAGTGAACAAATTGGACCGCGTACTTTTTGCGGGACTCACAAAGAAGAACCTTAAACGTGGCGACTGGCGCTATCTTACCGAGAAAGAGGTAAATATGTTGCGTATGGGTGCTTATGAATAACGAATTATACATAAGATAAAATGAAAGCGATAAGACGAACAAAAATAAACGAAATACTTAAAAGTACCGCATACGGTACCGAGGTAAACGTTAGAGGATGGGTAAGAACCCGTCGTAACAGCAAGCAGGTAGCATTCGTTGCACTCAACGACGGTACAACAATAAACAATGTTCAGATTGTTATTGACGTTGAGAAATTCGACGAGGAGCTTGTGAAACTATTCACCACAGGCGCCTGCCTTAGTGTGAACGGAACTCTTGTTGAGTCAATCGGCGGTGGCCAGTCGGTAGAGATTCAGGCAACCGAGATTGAGGTTCTTGGAGAGTGCGACAGCACCTACCCCTTGCAGAAGAAGGGTCAGACAATGGAGTATATGCGTACAGTGGCACATTTGCGTCCCCGTACAAACACTTTTGGCGCAGTGTTCCGTATACGTCACAATATGGCGTACGCTATACACAAATTCTTCCACGACAAGGGATTCTACTATTTCCACACACCTATCATCACAGCATCGGACTGTGAGGGTGCCGGACAGATGTTCCAGGTAACAACAATGAACCTCTACGACCTTAAAAAGGACGAGCAGGGTAGTATTAAGTACGACAGCGACTTCTTTGGCAAGCAGGCGAGTCTCACAGTATCGGGACAGCTCGAGGGTGAGTTGGCTGCAACAGCATTGGGCGCTATCTACACATTCGGTCCCACCTTCCGTGCCGAGAATTCAAACACTCCCCGCCATTTGGCCGAGTTCTGGATGATTGAGCCCGAGGTTGCATTCAACGATATTACCGACAATATGGACCTTGCCGAGGAGTTCATTAAATATTGCGTTCAGTGGGCACTCGACCACTGTATGGAGGATATCACTTTCTTGAACAATATGTTCGACAAGGGACTCATTGAGCGTTTGCGTTCAATCGTAGACACTGAGTTTGTGCGCCTCGCCTACACCGACGGTATAAAAATCCTCGAGGAGGCTGTTGCCAACGGACACAAATTCGAGTTCCCCGTATATTGGGGTGTAGATCTTGCATCGGAGCACGAGCGTTATTTGGTTGAGCAGCACTTCCAGCGTCCTGTTATCCTTACCGACTATCCCAAAGAGATTAAGGCATTCTATATGAAGCAGAATGAGGATGGTAAGACTGTACGTGCTATGGACGTACTCTTCCCCAAAATTGGAGAGATTATCGGTGGATCGGAGCGTGAGGCCGACTACAACAAACTGCTCACACGCATCGAGGAACTTGGTATTCCTATGAAGGATATGTGGTGGTATCTCGATACTCGCCGCTACGGTTCTTGCCCTCACTCGGGCTTTGGATTGGGCTTTGAGCGTCTGTTGCTCTTTGTAACAGGAATGTCTAACATTCGCGACGTTATTCCTTTCCCCCGTACTCCGAACAACGCAGAATTCTAAGAAGAGCTTTTATAATACCAAAGGGTGCAGCAAAATTGCTGCACCCTTTTTTGTTTTTTTGCAAAAGAAACTTAAATACTTTTTATTCTGCAATAAAAATATTATACTCGCACTATAATATACAAAGTATAATTATGAACAGCAATAACTACTGCGTTATTATGGCGGGTGGAGTAGGCAGTCGCCTATGGCCTTTGAGCCGCAAGGAACTTCCCAAACAGTTTATCGACCTTTTGGGATGCGGAAGGACTCTTCTGCAGCAGACTTACGACCGCTACAGCCGCATTGTACCCAAAGAGAATATCATAATATCGACAAACATTGAATATTCATCTATTGTGCAGAGTCAGCTGCCAGGGTTGTCGTCCGAGCAGGTGCTGCACGAGCCTGCGTTTCGTGGCACCGCGCCCAGCATTGCTTATGTGGCTTGTCACATTCGTCAGCTTAATCCTTGTGCCAATATTGTGGTGGCGCAGGCCGACCAATTGGTGCTCAATGAGGATCTTTTTGTGGAGACGGTGGCGTGCGGACTCGACTTTGTGTCGGAGCAGAGCAAATTGGTCATTATAGGAATTAAGCCTACCTGCCCCGAGACTCGTTACGGATATATTCAGGTAGAGGACTCCTCTTCGGCAGGGCCTTTCCATAAGGTGCGTACTTTTACCGAGAAGCCTGCCATTGAGTTTGCACGTATATTTATGGAGAGCGGTGAGTTCTATTGGAACTCGGGAATTTATATATGTAATGTGCAGACTCTGATAGATACAATAGCAAAGCATCTGCCCGATATGATGATGGAGCTTGAGGGTGTCTTTAGCGAGTATCCCAACCGCGATGAGCGCCGTAAGCGTGTATACGATATTTATACGTCGTTCCCCAATGCGTCGATGGATACGGCTGTGATGGAGAAGGCCGATAATGTGTTTGTGGAGACAGGAGAATTCGGCTGGGCCGATATTGGTACGTGGGAGACTCTCTATGGTACTTTCCCCGCCGACGAGAATGGCAACGTTGCTATGCGCTCCAATATCTTCTCGTACAACAGCGGGGGCAATGTGGTGTCGCTGCCAAAGGGTAAGGTGGCTTTCCTGCAGGATGTCGATGACCTTCTTGTGGCCGATTCGGATAATGTGCTGCTTATTTGCCGCAAGGGCAGTGAGGGTGATGTCCGCAAATTTATAAACGATGCAAGGATGAAATTGGGTGAGGAGTATATTTAGCCTTTCTTGCGACGGATAAAAACAATCTCGGTGGTATTGCCACCGAGATTGTTTATTTTATAACCCATTGGGGGTTGTGTGCTTTTGTCTCTTCGGGGTCGTAACGCAGGGCATTGGCGTCGGGAATAAGAACGCTGTAGTGCTTTTTGCTTGCGTTTGTAAGTGTGGTGCTGCGTATCCAGGGGTTAGCCTCGCGTAGCTGCAAATATGTGAGTCCATACTTTCTTGCGTAGTCGGGCCAGCTTTTTACCGCTCCGTTTATGCTTTTCTTCTGTGCTGCCGGAAGGTGAGGGTAAAGGTCGCTCTGCTTAAGCTGGAATCCGTAGGCTACAGGGTCGCTGAATATTGTCTTTGCTGCCAATAGTCGGAATATGTATCGCGACGTCTCGGGGTGTAGCGTAAGGTTCATTGCGTCGCTCTGCTTCTGCTTCTCTATGCGGTCGCGAATGTTGCTGCAACCGGTATTGTAGCTTGCTGCCACTGTTATCCAGTCGCCGAACTCTTCGTACGACTTTTTGAGATAGTCGCAGGCGGCACGCGTCGCCTTTTCTATATTGTAGCGTTCGTCTACTTCGGCATTTATCTCAAGACCAAACTCCTTACCTGTCTTTTCCATAAACTGCCATAGTCCGCAGGCGCCTACCGATGAGCGTGCGTAAATGTCGCCGTTGCTCTCTATTATCATAAGATATTTAAAGTCGTCGGGAACATTGCACTCTTTTAGTATGGGTTCTATGATGGGGAAAAGGCGGTTGGCGCGCTTAATCTGCAGTATGGTGTTTATGTGGGCGTATGTGAATGCCATTATCTCGCGGTCCATACGCTCGCGACGGTCCTGCTGTACAAGGTCTATCTTCTTGTCGGCAAATGTTACGCCTCGCGGAACTTTTGGCGATACAGCGCAGTAGGGAACCTCGGTGTGCTGCTTTTTAGGCTCTTCGATATTGCTGTTCGATAGCAACAATGCTGTTATCGATATTAACGATACAAACGCCAGAATTATGGTTGTTAAGCTATGTGATTTAATATTCATTTCTTGTCCTTATTTTTTTTGAACCGCGAATATACTCTGTTTTATTGCAATTTACAACCTTATTTGCTCCTTTAATCTTTTTTTTCGGCTCTGTTTAATGCTGTTCGCCAAGATTTTCTGCATTCGCTTTGAAAAATATTCAAGCAAGCTTGATATTTCTCGCTCATTTGTGCCTATCTTTGCATCCGTATTTTGCGCGTAGAGGGCAATTGTGCCTCGGCGCTACTATTTTTATTTTTTATGGAGGAATTTGAACTTATTGCCAAGACTTTTCAGGGACTCGAAGAGGTGCTGGCAAAGGAATTGGTCGCTTTAGGAGCGAATAATGTGCAGATTGGTCGTCGTATGGTCTCTTTCACCGGAGATAAGGCGTTAATGTACAAAGCTAATTTTTGTCTGAGGACAGCGGTGCGTATCCTTAAACCTATTCTTCATTTTAAGGCATCTGATGCCGATGAGGTTTACAATGTCATAAAGAGCATTGAGTGGGAACAGTATCTTGACAGTAATTCAACCTTCTCGGTCGATGCGGTTGTATACAGCGACGTATTCCGTCACTCTAAATTCGTGGCTTATCGTGTAAAGGATGCCATTGCCGACTATTTCAACGAAAAGACCGGCCGTCGCCCGTCGGTACGCCTCAATAACCCCGACCTTGTATTCCACATACATATTGCACAGGAGGAGTGTACTCTCGCTTTTGACAGCTCGGGTGAGTCATTGCATCGTCGCGGCTACCGCGTAGAGACTGGCGCTGCTCCTATCAACGAGGTTCTTGCTGCCGGAATGATTATGCTCACCGGATGGAACGGAGAGTGCGACTTTATCGACCCTATGTGCGGCTCGGGAACAATTCCTATCGAGGCTGCTCTTATAGCAAAGAATATCGCTCCGGGTGTATTCCGTCAGGGTTACGCCTTTGAGAAATGGAAGGATTTTGACAGCGAACTGTTTAAGTCAATATATGATGATGACTCGGCTGAGCGCGAGTTTAAATATAAAATCTATGGTTACGATGCCGATGGCCGTATGGTAGGTTGCGCACGCCGCAATGTAAAATCGGCTATGATGGGCGATGTAATTGAGATTGAGTGCCGCGAGATTAAGGACTTTGTTGAGCCAGAGAAGCGCGCGGTTATGATTGTGAATCCTCCCTATGGTGAGCGTCTGGTATCGGACAAGCTCCTGCAGACATACAAAGAGCTTGGCGAGCGTCTCAAGCACGCGTTCCAGGGCAATGAGGCGTGGGTGATAAGCAGCAGCTATGATTGCTTCGACCAGATTGGTCTTAAGGCATCGGCGCGCATCCCTCTCTACAATGGTGACCTCGATTGTGAGTTGCGCAAATATGAACTCTTCTCGGGTAAATATAAAGGATTCCGCGACGAGGGTAACGCTCTTAAGAAGGATTTTGCTCCCCTGAAGCGTAAGTCGCGCCTGACAGGCCTCGACGGTGAGGTACGTCCTTCGCGCAGCGAGCGCAGTGCCGACACATTCGAGGGTGCCGACGATCCTACATTGCGTCGCCGTCGCGAACTTGAGTCTTACTTCAAGAATGCCGCAGCGAAAAAGGCGGCTCCCAAGCGCGAAAAGTCGGAGCCTCGTGGTGAACGTACAGAGCGTGCCGACAGCGGCAAGCGTCAGTACAAGAAACCGGCAGACAACCGCTCGGTACGCGGCTGGGGTGGCGAAGAGAAAAAAGAGCGCAAGGCTTCTGCACGCCGTTCATCGTCGCGCGACGAGGGTGGCCGTGGCGAACGCCGAGGCGGTGAGCGTCGAGGTAATGAGGGCAAACGCCCCTTCCTCAAAGGCGGTAAAGGCTTTACTCCCCGAGGAAAAAAGAACAACGATAAATAATTTCCTACAACGAAAAAATAATAACTATGAAAATATTGCTTTTAGGTAGTGGCGGACGTGAGCACGCTCTTGCGTGGAAGATAGCACAGAGCGAGAAGGTAACCAAACTTTATATTGCTCCCGGTAACGCCGGAACATCGGAGGTTGGCGAGAATGTGCCTCTCTCAGTTTGTGATTTTGAGGCTATTGCAGCTTTTGTACTCGAGAATGAGGTGTCGATGGTTGTTGTTGGCCCCGAGGATCCTCTGGTAAAGGGTGTTTACGACTATTTTAAAGGCAACGAGCAGTTGAAGCACATTGCTGTTATTGCTCCCTCACGCGATGCAGCGCAGCTCGAGGGTAGCAAGAGCTTTGCAAAGGAGTTTATGCAGCGTCATAATATCCCTACTGCGGCCTATCGTGCATTCGACGGCACTCAGATTCAGGAGGCTTACTCTTTCCTCGAGACTCTTAAGGCTCCCTACGTGCTTAAGGCCGATGGCTTGTGCGCAGGAAAGGGTGTGCTTATTGTTCCCACCCTCGAGGAGGCTAAGCAGCAGCTCAAGGAGATGTTCTCGGGAATGTTCGGCAACTCTTCGGCAACTGTGGTCATTGAGGAATTCCTCGATGGTATAGAGTGCTCTGTATTTGTGCTCACCGACGGCAAGGACTATGTTATCCTGCCCGAGGCAAAGGACTACAAGCGCATAGGCGAGGGTAACACCGGCCTTAACACAGGTGGAATGGGCTCAATATCACCCGTTCCCTTTGCTACTAAAGAGTGGATGCAAAAGGTTGAGGATAGAATTATCCGCCCCACAGTAGAGGGTCTTGTTGCCGATAATCTCCTCTACAAGGGATTCATCTTCTTCGGTCTTATAAATGTTGAGGGTGAGCCTATGGTCATTGAGTACAACGCGCGTATGGGTGACCCCGAGACAGAATCGGTGATGCTTCGTCTCAAAGGCGACATTGTTGAGCTCTTCGAAAAGGTTGATGCAGGCACTCTTGCCGGAACAACCGTTGAGTTTGACGAGCGTACAGCCGTTTGTGTGATGCTTGTATCGGGCGGTTATCCCGAGGCTTACGACAAGGGCTACGAGATTACAGGCCTCGAGAATAGAGGCGATAGCATTCTCTTCCACGCGGGAACAGCAATGAAAGATGGCAAGGTTGTTACTGCTGGCGGTAGAGTAATTGCTGTCTGTTCGTACGGCGCTAACCGTGATGAGGCTCTTGCACAGTCGTTCAAGGTTGCCGAGAATATAAAATACGATAAGAAATATTTCAGAGGAGATATAGGCTTTGACTTATAATAGAACGCTACAACGAATGTTTGTAACCGGCAGGTACAGTTCAATAGTTCTGTCGGTTCTTTCGTTACTGCTATGGGGCATTGGCGCCTTCCTGCCGTATAATGTGCAGGAGGGTACTGCCAATGCTTTTTTTGTATCCTCTATCGGCGTGTATGCCTGCAGGGCTCTATCGTTGTTGCTATACGTTGGAGTGGCGTTCATCGTAAATACCTTTGTCATTCTTGAGAATAGAACGCCGTGGCTGATAGGGCTCTTCCTGTGGCTCGCGGCACTGCTTCCGCCGTTGCAGCATAATCTTGCAATAGCTGTTGCTCTGTTTGTGTTTATTGTGGCTGTGACGCTGTTGCTGTCGTGCTGTTACCCTAATGAGCGACGAATATATGCGGTGTTTTTCATATACTCGCTGTCGGTGCTGCTGTGTCCGCAGTTTATCTATCTTGCACCGCTCTTCATCGCCTATCCCATAATGACGGGGGTGCTTGGCATAAAGAGCTTCCTGTCGCTGCTGCTGGGTGCTGTCACTCCCTTCTGGCTGCTCTATGGCTCGGCGTGGGTACTGCCCTCCCTTTCGGTGGCAAAAGAGCCTTTTGAGCAGGGACTACAGAGTATGATGGGTGGATGGGAGTTTGTCTCTCCTGCTATGGCGATGCTTTCGTTTGCTCTTGTCGAGCTTTTTATAATGCTCCCCGCTGTCTATTTCTTCTTTACAACGTCGAGCCCCTCTAAGCCTGTGATGCGTAAGATGCTCGCATTCTTTATGCTTGTTAATGTCTATCTGTGGCTGCTGTCGTGGGTGCGTGGCGCCGACTCTCTGCTGCTCTTTGCGTGGCGTCTGCCGGGGCTTGCGCTAATATCTGCCTATCTTTTTACGGTAAAGATTACTAAACTTTCGAGTATATATTTTGTTCTAATTTATATTATGTGGCTTTTGGTTGCTGCATTTGGAATATGGAATGGTTAATAGAGATTTGTAAGGAGTTCGGTTATTCGGGAATGTTTCTTATATCATTCCTGTCGGGTACGGTGCTGCCGGGTTCAAGCGATATTCTGATGCTTGCTCTTCTTCCTATGGGACTAAGCCCCGTAGGGCTGGTGCTTTGGGGCTCGTTGGGTAATACCATCGGTGGAATAACCTGCTACTATGCAGGCAGCCTGCTCAAGAGCGGCAAGGTGGCTGAATTCTTTAAAGTGTCGCCCGAAAAGAGGGCACGTGCCGAGGCTTATATACACAAATACGGCTATTGGGCAGCATTCTTCTCGTTTGTCGCAATTGTTGGCGAGGCTGTGATAATTGTTCTTGGAAGTATGCGCGTAAGCTGGTGGAAGGTATTCCTTGTTATGACCTTAGGCAAGATTCTGCGTTACGCAGCCATCGCTCTCTCGTACGAGGGCGTTGAAGCTATATTTACATAAAAAATGAGAAAAGGTCTCTATATAGCACTGTTGCTTCTTGCTCTGTTGTCCTGCTCGGGCAATAGGGAGCGTTGTGACAGGCGTATCACGGTTACAATAGAGCCTTATCGCTTCCTTGTAGAACAGATTGCAGGTCCCGAATGGGAGGTGACGACGATATTGCCCAAAGGTGCCGACCCTGAGACAAGCGATTTTACCGCCCGACAGATTCTCTCCCTTGCCGATAGCCGCGCCTATATGTTTGTAGGGGATTTTGGGGTAGAGAAAAATTGGTTGCATAAAGTGGCGGCCGAGCATCCTGCACTGCTTATGTTCGATACATCGTCGGGCGTTGAACGTTATAATAACGACCCGCATATTTGGACCTCTCCCGACAATATGGCTTTGATAGCATCTAACGTCTGCAATGCGCTGTGCAGTATGGACAGTGCCGGCAGCAACGGCTATCGCGAGCGTCTGGAAGCCTTCCGCTTAATGCTTCAGGTAACCGACACTCTTATAACAGAAAAGCTCGCGGCACGCACCGATAGCACATTCATAATCTTTCACCCCTCGCTCACCTATTTTGCCCGAATGTATGGCCTGCAACAGTTAGCAGTGGAGCACGAGGGCAAAGAGCCGTCGGCAGCGCAGATGCAACGTCTCATAGAGAGTGTAAAAGAATCGGCAACAAAGACTCTCTTTGTGCAGGAGCAGTTCGACGACAAGCACGCAAGAGTGGTTGCCGATGCCGTAGGCGCCGATATTTTCACTATCGACCCTCTTAACTACGATTGGCAGGGGCAGATGCTCTATATTGCCGATTGCCTTAGTCGTGTACAGCAATGATAGAACTTAAGAACATAGGATTCTCATACAACAGCGCCCCTCTGCTAAAAGGGGTGGACCTTACTGTTGCTCCCAATGATTTTGTAGGCATTGTGGGGGCTAACGGTAGCGGAAAGAGCACCCTGATAAAAATTATCCTCGGCTTTTTAAAACCCGACGAGGGCGAGATAATATTCAAAAGGAACGGAGCGGTAGTTCCCTCGCTCTCTATAGGCTATCTGCCGCAATACTCGTCAGTGGACAAGCAGTTCCCAATGTCGGTGCGCGAGGCAGTCTCTATGGGGCTTCTGAACGAAAGAAACTACTGCCGCCCCTCGCTTAATGCACAAGAAAGCAAAATGGTAGATGAGGCTCTTGCGACAATGAATATCACCCACATAGCCAATAAACAGATTGGTCGTCTGAGTGGCGGTGAACTGCAACGCACCTTTCTTGCGCGCGCAATAGTGTGCAGGCCCGAGCTACTTATTTTGGACGAGCCTAACACCTATCTCGATTCTCGCTCCGAGAGTGCTTTGTACGACATTCTTCCGCAACTGAATGAGCGTTGCGCAATAATTCTTGTGGGGCACGATATTGATAACATCCGCAAAATGGCAAGAAAGATAATATATCTTTAAGCAACGGCCATTATATTAGAATTGAATAAAAAAATGACAATCGCAGAATACTATGAAAAAACATCAACTTTTACTTTTGAGCCTCTTGTCACTCTTTTTTGTATCGTGTGATATAACTAATTGGGCCGACTTTTTTGACAAAGACGACTATGTAAAAGTCTCTCCTACCGACAAACTTATATTCGAAAGTGTATCATCAACCGATACGCTGATAGTTAATAGTAGTAGTGAATGGAGCATTACAGATGTTCCAGAATGGTTGTCTGTGGAACCTATGAGCGGCTATGATGGTGACAAACTGACAATAACAGCTTTAGAAAATCAATCGCGTGATGAACGTAGCGCTACTATACTTCTTATTTGTGGCAATGCAATGGCAACAGTCGCTGTAACACAAAATGGAAAAATAGAGACCAATAACGTGGAAATAGGCTTTGGTACAGCAAATATGTCGTATATTTACAATGAGTCTACCGGTAGCTTATCTTTGATGTATAAGAATGGTGCTGCACCTAAGATAGAACCTGGCAAGGCTTTTGTGCTTCCTGCTGAATACGATTATGATATTCGTGTGATAGAGAGTGTCTCATCGTCGAGTGCGACAAAAGCTCAATCTCAAGGCGATACTTTGCAAATAGAGACCTCGCAAGGTGATATGGGCGACCTCTTCTATGCAATAGAATTTGGATTGTCAATGAGAGGAACAGGCTCAATGAGAAGTCAGATGACACGTACAGCCGATGGTACTCCGGTTTATTCTCCAATTTCTTGTGGTTGGTACGATGAACAAGGTGTTTATCACGAAATTTATAATGAATCGACTCGTGCAATCTATCCTATAAATCAAAGTCTGTGGAGCTTTGAAAAGAATTTTAATGGCGAATATATCTACAAGGGAGACAATTGTAGCTTAAGCTGGGATAAATGCTCATTCGATGCGTCGTTAGACGGACTTTTTCTTTTTGATTTTGGCGAGAAACGCATAAGTGAGGTACGCAAAAAAGGAGATTTAAAAAAGTTCTCATATACACTTACCGGCAACGTAGGGCTTGATATGCAGATGCGCTACAATGCACAAGGCTCATATTCGCAGGAGAATGATGTGATAATAAAAAAGAACCTTCATAAGACTCTTGAATTTAAATTTAGAGTGGGAGGAGTAGAGATTCCTATAAAGGTAAATACTCATCTTGGTAAGTACGATTCATTTGAAGCAGAGGGGAATATTGATGTTACCGGAGGAGTAAATGCCGCCTATGATTTAGAGGCTGCTGTTGAATGGACCCCAGGAGGAGTAACAAAGTCCTATACAGGCACCCCGCAATTCAATGTTTATCCATTAACAGTCGAAGCACAAGCAACAGCCGAAGCAAAAGTCTCTTTCTATCCGCGAATAGAGATTGGAATATATAAATTCTTGGGTCCTTGGTTAGAGCCTCGCCCCTATTTAAAAGAAGAGATAGAGGCCGGTCTTACAGTAAGCACCGATGGCAATAACAACTATGGTTGGACAGCTACACTATACAATGGCCTTGATTTACGCACAGGATTCGACCTTACTTTCTGTGGCCTCACTGCCAATGTGTGGACCTCAGAGATATACAATGTGGTAAAGGACCGCGAATTGTTCGAAGCGCCTAAACGCATTCGCAAACTAACTCCTAATGATAACATAAAATTGAAAAACGGAGAAAGCGTTAAAGTGGAGTTTATCGTAGAGTCGTATTGTCCTATAAACAAAAAGTACTATCCTTGCCCCCTTGCTTTGGTGAATTTTGAACCCGACTGTGGCGAGGTAGACAAGGAGATAGCTGTTGCCGATGTAAACGGTAAAGTGTGTGTGGAGTGGACGCCAAAACCGGCAACAACCCGCGCCGAGGAGATGGTTAAACGTGAGCTAAAGGCAAAATTGGTAGATAAGGAGTGTACTACAATAGACGAGGCAAAGCTTACTGTTGAAATAGAGGATGCAAATTATTGCAATAACGACAATCACGTGCATATGGTAGACCTTGGACTCTCTGTTAAATGGGCCTGCTGCAACGTAGGCGCTACAAAGCCCGAGGAGTATGGTGGTTACTATGCTTGGGGCGAGACTGAGGAAAAGAGCAATTATAGTTGGAGTACCTATAAGTATGGTAATTATTATTATTTAAGTAAGTATTGCTTAAATGAAGAATACGGTTCTGTAGATAATAGAACCACTCTTGATGCTAGTGACGATGTAGCTCGTGTGAAATGGGGTGGTAGTTGGCGTATGCCCACAATTGAGGAACTAAAAGAACTAAGCGAGAGATGTAAATGGGAGGGAGATGTTTTAAATGGCGTAAATGGTGTGCGTGTTACAGGCCCCAATGGTAACAGCATCTTTTTGCCTGCTGCGGGCTACCGCAATGGCAATGACCTCCCCTTCGAGGGCACTCACGGTGGCTATTGGTCTGCCTCCTTGACTGGGCGCAATTGCAACGATGCGTGGTACTTTAACTTCTTCATCAATGGCAACTATAATTGGGGCAACTTCAACCGTGACAACGGTTCATCGGTGCGCCCCGTCTCAGAATAATTAAACGTGCCCTTGTGGCACGTTCCCCACTTTATTGCGTACGCGTTGCATACTTTCCCTATTGGTGGCGTTAAGCTATCCCCAAAGGGGAAAATTGTGTAAAGTCTGTTAAACAATTATTCTTTTCTTGTGTATTTTACCGCCCTTCTTTACTTATTATACTTTCTGTGCCGACAGAAAGTATCAAAGAGCTCTGCGCATAGGGCGCTTTTTACAATTTCCCCAGCATTTCCCGCGTGCCGCAGGTTTTTGCTACTTTTTGACACTCAAAAAGTAGGGAACAACAAAAAGAAGACAGAAAGAATAAATACAAAAAAATATGAGGCTTTTAAAAGCCTCATATACTATTTTAGTAGGATGCACTCGCCTTTATTCCCTCTGCTTGCAGCAGTGCTACAATGCGGTCGAGCTCCTCGTGTGTCGCCTTTTGCAATCCTTGTTGCGGTGTCTCTCGGTCGATGGTGTATATCATCACCTCACGCGGGGCAATGGCTTTTACCGTCTCTATCCACGGTAGCACATATTGGTCGCCTGTGTTGTCCACACTCTTGCCATCGACTATGCCTTTGAGGAACATTGTCTGTACTACAATGTGGCCGT
Source organism: Bacteroidaceae bacterium (assembly GCA_017546785.1). Classification (GTDB taxonomy): domain Bacteria; phylum Bacteroidota; class Bacteroidia; order Bacteroidales; family Bacteroidaceae; genus HGM04593. The sequence continues at coordinate 43,413 of JAFYRW010000010.1, forward strand.
TGAATGCCTTCATTCTTTCTATGAGTGCCTCTAAATGGTAGGCGGCATTGGGGCGGTCTACAAGATGTATATACTCCTCGCTTACTGTGTCTAACTTAAGAATGTTATTGTCCACCTTTTGCAGCGCCTCGAATACTGCGTGGCGGGTGAGCATTGTTGAGTTGCTTAGCACGCTCACCTTTGCGTTGGGGAAATATCTGTTGCGCAGGGCTATTGTGTCGTCGATAATCTGTGCAAAATGGGGGTGCAGCGTGGGCTCTCCGTTGCCGGCAAAGGTGAGTACGTCGGGTGGTGTGCCCTCGGCTTGCATCTTCTGTAGCTGTGCCTCTAATGCTGCTGCTACCTCCTCTCGGGTGGGCAGTGGGCTCTTTGTGCGGTGTGTGGCGTTGAATCCGCACTCGCAATAGATGCAGTCGAACGAACATATTTTACCGTCTCCGGGCAGGAGATTTATTCCGAGAGAGGTTCCCAGACGGCGGCTTTTTATCGGGCCGAATATTGGTGAGGGGAATATTATCGTTGCCATTTTGCTCTTTTTTGGGTGGTTATTATTTACGGCCAAAATCGGCGGGAATCTCTCCCCACTCGGCTGTCTCCCACTTTATCAGTGGGTTGCTGTAGCTGTGGGTGCGCAGCCAATTTTCGGCTCTGTCTATAAGCTTGAACAGCTCCTCGCTCTTTTCGTCGCGCGGTAGCTTGGTCTTGCACTTTTTCTCCTTTACCCACATTAGCGCATTGCGGCTGTCGGAGTAGATGGGAATATTGCTTCCTTTCTGGTGCAATAGTGCCAATGCGTGTACTATGGCAAGGAATTCTCCAATGTTGTTTGTGCCGAACATAGGCCCGAAATGAAATATCTGGGCGTTTGCGTCGATATATACTCCGCGATACTCCATTTGTCCGGGGTTACCGCTGCAGGCGGCGTCTACGGCAAGAGCCTCGCGAATTATCCGGGGGTCGTTGGGCGCAGCGGTCTTTTTCTCCTTTGCTGCCGCTCCAATGTACATTGTGGGGGAGCTGCTGTAGGCTCTCTCGGCCTCGGCCATTGTGCCGAACGACTTAAAGAGAGCCTGCTTTACTCCTTTAATCTGCGCCTGACACTCCTCCCACGAACCGTATATTCCCGGTTCGTGGCCGTTCCAAACAACGTAGAAGCGTCTCTTTCCCATTACATTCTCTCGGGAACCTCAATACCTAACAGGTTCATTGCGGTCTTTATTACCTTACCTACATTGCGTGTGAGCAGTATGCGGAATGATTTTGCAGCCGCATCCTCCTCGCGCAATATGCTAAAGTCGTGGTAGAACTGGTTGTACTCTTTTGCAAGCTCATATGCATAGTTTGCAATGCCCGAGGGTGAGTAGTCGGTTCCTGCCTGACGTATCACTGCGGGGAACTCATTGAGCATACGTATAATAGAGCACTCCTTCTCGCTTACGGTAGCGGGCACAAGCGCAGCATCTACTGTAACGCCGGCCTCGGCAGCCTTGCGCTCGATAGAGCGTGTGCGTGCGTAGGTATATTGAATGAAGGGTCCGGTGTTACCGTTAAAGTCGATAGACTCTTTGGGGTTAAAGAGCATATTCTTGCGTGCATCGACCTTGAGCATAAAGTATTTCAATGCTCCGAGGCCAATGATGCGGTTAATGTCGGCAACCTCCTCGGCCGATAGGTCGTTGAGCTTACCGCCGAGCTCCTCCGATGTCTCGCGTGCGGTGGCTATCATCTCCTCCATAAGGTCGTCGGCATCGACAACAGTTCCCTCGCGGCTCTTCATCTTGCCCTCGGGGAGCTCAACCATTCCATAAGAGAAGTGTACAAGGCCTTTACCCCACGAGAATCCCAATTTGTCGAGCAGCAACGAGAGTACCTGAAAATGATAATTCTGCTCGTTACCGACAACGTATACCATCTTATCGATGGGGTAGTCGCGGAAGCGCAACTGCGCTGTACCAATATCCTGAGTCATATATACCGATGTGCCGTCGCTGCGCAACAACAGTTTCTCGTCAAGGCCGTCGCCCGATAGGTCGGCCCATACTGACTCGTCGTCGCGGCGGTAGAATACGCCCTTCTCCAATCCTCCGAGTACAGTCTCTTTACCTACAAGGTAGGTGTCCGACTCATAGTATATCTTGTCGAAGCTCACGCCTAATTTGCGGTAGGTCTCATCGAATCCTTCGTATACCCATCCGTTCATTGTCTCCCACAACTGACGAACATCGCTGTCGCCTGCCTCCCATTTTACGAGCATCTCGCGTGCCTCTGCCATAAGGGGTGAAGCTGCCTCGGCCTCCTCTTTGCTCATTCCATTAGCCATAAGCTCCGATAGCTCGGCCTTGTAGTGCTTGTCGAATGCTACGTAGTAATCTCCAATGAGGTGGTCGCCCTTCTTGCCGCTAGATGCGGGTGTCTCGCCGTTGCCCCATTTTTGCCAAGCGAGCATTGACTTACAAATGTGTATACCGCGGTCGTTTACAATATTGGTTTTTACTACGCGGTTACCGTTGGCTGCGATGATGTTCGACAATGCGTAACCCAAAAGGTTGTTACGGATGTGTCCCAAATGAAGAGGCTTGTTGGTGTTAGGCGATGAGTACTCTACCATTACCAAAGGAGAATTCTCGTCAGCCTCCTTTACTCCCCATTTCTCGGTGCTGTCTATTGCGCGTAGAAGGTCCATCCAATAGCTGTGTGCAATTACAATGTTCAAGAATCCCTTTACTACATTGAACGATGCTACAAGAGGCTGAGCGGCTGCAAGAGCCTCGCCAATCTCCTGAGCAGTCTCCTCGGGGCGTTTGCGCGACATTGAGAGGAAGGGGAATACCACAAGGGTATAATCTCCCTCAAACTCTTTGCGTGTCTTCTGCAACTGAATCTTGTCGGTTGTAATTTCTTGTCCGTAGAGCGCTTTTATCGCTGCTGCTACACTTTCGGCAATTGTAATTTCGATATTCATATTTTTGTTGTTTTTATTTGCATTTTTATGAACTTTCTTTGCTATGCAAAGAGTCGCTTCTGAATTTTGCGCGAAGATACAAAATATCTGCGAAATTTTGGCTGCTATAATGGAAAAACCGATGAACCGCCGCCAATAGTTTGCGAAAAAAGGGTTGAGGGTGTTAAAAAAGGGAAAATATTCCAATTTTAACTAAAATGTGAGGGTGGCGGATGGTAATTCTTGTTTTAAGCCGTTGTTTGCACTATCTTTGCAAAATAAATTTTGCGAAAATAGCTTGTGCTCATTGTGAGTAAAAACTTTTGCTTTTCCTCATTCGCTTGCGCTATCTTTGCAAAATGAATAGTTGAGCCGACGAATATTCGCAGGCTTTTTAAATTTTATTTAAATTGTTAACTATGAGAGAATTACCTGTTGTAACTAAAAATTTGCTTGCAATAAACGTCGTTATGTTTTTTGCGACAATGGTTGCTACACGATACGGAATAAATTTAGATGAGTATTTGGGCCTTCACCTTTTTCTTGCCGAGGATTTTCGACCCATTCAGCTGGTTACCTATATGTTTATGCACGGTGATTTCAGACATATTCTCTTCAATATGTTTGCTGTGTGGATGTTCGGTCGTGTGCTCGAGAGTGTGTGGGGCCCCAAACGCTTTCTGATATACTATTTTGTGGCAGGAATAGGCGCGGGAATCATACAGGAGATTGTACAGTATTTTTACTATATTACTGAACTTGCACAGTACGACTTTGTGGCCTTCCCCAATATGAGAGTCCCTATGGCTGAGTATCTTAATATGTGGGTTACTGTCGGTGCTTCGGGTGCGGTGTATGCGCTGCTGCTTGCCTTTGCAATGACATTTCCCAATGAGCGTCTTTTTGTGTTTCCTATCCCTGTGCCCATAAAGGCAAAATATTTTGTCCTTTGCTATGGTCTTTTGGAGCTTTTCTTGGGTGTAGCACCCAATGTGAACGATAATGTAGCACATTTTGCTCACCTCGGTGGAATGCTCTTTGGCTTTATTCTGATTATTATTTGGCGTAAAACAGGAAAAATCTATGGCCCGTATAATTGATGAACTTATAAGGAACTTCAGGAGCGAGAGTGTCGTCGGAAAATTCATATATGCAAACGTTGCCATCTATCTTGTGGTAGCGGTTGTAACTGTTCTTTCCACTCTTTTTGGCCTTAATGTGCCGGTAAAGACTTTTGTAAGCTTTTTTGAATTGCCTGCATCGTTGCAGCAACTGCTCTGTCACCCCTGGTCGCTCTTGAGCTATATGTTTCTGCACGGAGGGCTTACTCATATTCTTTGGAATATGGTTGCACTGTACTATTTCGGCAAGATATTCCTCTCTTTCTATTCTACTCGCCATTTTGTAGGCGTCTATTTGTTCGGCGGTATTATGGGTGGAATATTCTATGTGGCTGCATATAATCTGCTGCCCTTCTTCTCGGGCGAGGCGAATGGTGCCTATCTTGTGGGTGCCTCGGCAGCGGTGCTTGCCGTTGTTATGGCTGCCGCAATGCGTAATCCCTCGTACAGAATAAACCTTTTCCTCTTTGGAACAATGAGGCTTATAACCGTCGCTATAGTTACGGTTCTTGCATCGTTGCTGCTCTCAACTTCTTCGAACGCCGGAGGCAATATTGCCCATTTGGGTGGTGCCTTTGCCGGATGGGCCTTTGCCTATATGCTCAACAAGGGGTGGGATCTCACAAAAGGCATAAATGCTGTTATCGACTTTTTTGCCAATCTCTCTACCCGTAAGTTTACCTTTAAGCGTAAGCCTAAAATGAAATTTACATCAGCGTCGGGCTGCAAGCATTCCGCCGATTATGAATATAATGCGCGCAAAAAAGAGCAGAGCGAAGATATTGATAAAATCCTCGATAAAGTGAAGAAGAGTGGCTATTCCTCGCTCAGCGACGACGAAAAGCGTCGTCTGTTCGATGCTTCTAATAGATAGAATATGCTGTTTTTGCTGTAAAATAGCATATCATTCCCCTGAATTTGCAAGAGATTGTGCCTGAAAAACGCTCAGAAACAATCTCTTGCGGCTATTTATATATATTATTAAATAAAAAAGGTGTTCAGCGTGTTTGTTTGAGAAAAAAAAACTATATTTGCAAACTTTAAAATAGAACAATCTAAATAATAATAAATTTTAATAGAAATGCAAAACAAAGGATTCGTAAAAGTTTTTGCGGCATTGCTTACTTTGGTGTGCCTTTTCTACCTTTCATTCTCTTTTGTGAATAAACATCATATGGAGAAGGCTGCTGAGCATCCTATGGGTGCACAGCACTACCTCGATTCTATGCAGAATGAGAAAGTGTGGATGGGTTACACTCTCAAACGCAGCCGTGAAATGGAGATTGGTCTCGGCTTGGACCTAAAGGGCGGTATGAACGTCATTATGGAGGTTTCTGTTGCCGATGTAGTAAAGGCTCTTGCCGACCACAAAGAGGACAAGGCGTTCAACGACGCTATCGCAACAGCTCACAAACAGGCTGTTACCAGTCAGTCCGATTTTATCACACTGTTTGTTCAAGAGTACAAGAGAATTGCTCCCGAGAGCAGCCTCGCATCGCTTTTTGCTACACAGCAGTTGAAGGATAAGGTTACAACAACATCAACCGATGCTGAGGTTGTAGCTGTACTCCGCAGCGAGGTTAAGGCAGCTATCGACAACTCTTTCAACGTATTGCGTACACGTATCGACCGCTTCGGCGTTGTTCAGCCTAACATTCAGGCATTGGAGGGTTCACTCGGTCGTATTATGATTGAGCTTCCCGGTGTTAAAGAGCCCGAGCGCGTTCGTAAATTGTTGCAGGGTTCTGCTAACCTTGAATTCTGGGAGACATTCGGTTCACAGGAGATTATCCCCCTCTTCTCAGAGATTGATTCTAAATTGGCAATGGCTGCTCCTGTAGAGGAGAAGGCAAGCGAGAGTGAGCCTGCTGCTACAGAGGTTGCAACAGAGAACAGCGACGACCTTGCTGATGCTCTTGCAAGCGAAAGCACTGAGGCTGCCACACAAGAGGAGTTGAAGAAACAGCATCCTCTTTACGCAGTATTGCAGCCTGCTCAGGCATACGAGGGTAGTTGCGTTGTTGGTTACGCTCACTACAGAGATACTGCTGCGGTAAATTCTCTTCTCGCTTCGGCTGAGGCTAAGAAGGTTCTTCCCCGCGAGCTTCGTCTATACTGGGGTGTAGACGCTATCGATAAGACTACAACAAACCAGATTTATGCATTGTACGCTATCCGTTCGGCACAGCGTAACGGTCGCGCTCCTCTCGAGGGTGATGTTATTACCGATGCTGCCGACTCTTTCGACCAGTTTGGCCGTCCCTGTGTGACAATGTCAATGAATACTACCGGTGCTAATGCTTGGGCACGTCTCACAAAGGAGAATATCGGCAAGAATATTGCTATTGTTCTCGACGGTTGTGTATACAGCGCACCCAGCGTAAACAGCGAGATTACCGGTGGACGTTCGGAGATTACCGGTGCATTCTCTATCGAGGATACAAAGGACTTGGCAAACGTGCTTCGTTCGGGTAAGATGCCCGCGCCCGCGCGTATTGTACAAGAGGATGTAGTTGGTCCTTCTCTCGGTCAGGAGTCTATCAATCAGGGTATAATGTCGTTCATTGTTGCATTTATCCTCCTTATGGTGTATATGTGCGCAATCTACGGTATAATCCCCGGTATGGTTGCCAATATGGCTCTTCTTGTGAACTTCTTCTTTACACTCGGAATCTTGGCATCTTTCCAGGCTGCTCTTACAATGTCGGGTATTGCCGGTATGGTACTTACTCTTGGTATGGCTGTCGATGCTAACGTGCTTATCTACGAGCGTGCTAAAGAGGAGTTGCGTGCAGGCAAGAATACACGTGCGGCTCTCGCCGATGGTTACAAGAACGCTTTCTCGGCTATCTTCGACTCTAACTTTACATCTATCATCACCGGTATAATCCTCTTCTACTTTGGAACAGGTCCTATCCGTGGCTTCGCAACAACACTTATCATCGGTATCCTCTGCTCATTCTTTACAGCAGTATTCCTCACACGTGTTGTTTACGAGCACTTTATGAATAAGGGTAAATGGCTCAATATATCGTTCGTTACTGGCCTTTCTAAGAATTTGATGAAAGACACCAAGTTCAACTTTATGAAGGCTCGTAAGGTGTCGTTCGTTGTTGTTATCGCTCTTGCTGTTGTGATGGCTATCTCATTTGCGTTCCGTGGCTTGAGTCAGAGCATCGACTTTACCGGTGGACGTAACTTTGTTGTTCAGTTCGAGAAAGAGGTTGAGCCCGAGACTGTACGTGCTTTGTTGCGCGAAAAGATTACAGAGGACAACGTACAGGCTATTGCTCTTGGAACTGACAAAAAGACGATCCGTATCACAACAAACTACCGCATAGAGGATGAGTCGGAGAATGTTGATAAGGAGATTGAGATGTTCCTCTACAATGCATTCAAAGAGGCTGACTTGTTGAGCAGCAATCTTGCGTTCGAGACATTCGTGGATTATGACAACCGTGCGGGTGGTTCAATCATCAGCTCACAGAAGGTTGGTCCCAGCATCGCTGACGATATTAAGACTAGCGCTATCTGGTCGGTTATCTTGGCTATGATTGCTATCTTTGTCTACATTTTGGTTCGTTTCCGCAATGTAGCATATAGCTTGGGTTCTATCGTTGCTTTGGCATTCGACGTTACATTCATCATTGGTTGCTACTCATTGTTGTATGGTATTTTGCCAATGTCGCTTGAGGTTGATCAGACATTCATCGGTGCTATTCTTACTGCTATCGGTTACTCTATCAACGATAAGGTGGTTATCTTTGACCGTGTACGCGAGTTTACTACACTCTATCCCAAACACGACAAAGCTCTCCTCTTCAACGACTCGTTGAATACAACTCTTGCACGTACAATCAACACATCTATCAGTACTTTGGTTGTGTTGCTCTGTATCTTTATCCTTGGTGGCGACAGCATCCGTAGCTTCTCGTTCGCGATGATTCTTGGTGTTATCTTCGGTACACTTTCATCGTTGTTCATTGCTGCTCCTGTTGCTTATATGACAATGCGCAAGCGTAAGTAAACGAATTTTAGAATATGAAAAATGCGAGGCTATTTTTAGCCTCGCATTTTTTTGTTGTTTTTAGAGCATTAAAAGTGGTGAGCCTCGAGTTGATTGTGGTTTTATGCTCTTATCCTGTTTTTAATATGTTCGTAAGCAAAATGGCAGTCGCTGCAGCGCTGTTTGTCGCAATACTCCTTTTGTAGCTGTATGAGTGCCTGTGTGTCGGCGGCGCAGCTTACCGTTACTCCTTTCTGCGCCCAGCGTCTGGTGATGCCATTCTCCTCGCGTCGCAACGAGTAGAGAAAATCCTCAGCTTTGCTGCATAGATGCTCCTCTTTGCGGTGCTTGCCATAGGTAAACAGCAATGGGGCTATTGTATTTATTATAAGAAGGTCGCTGTGGCTGTTCTTTAGCGGTGCGGCGCCCGTTGTCTCGGTGCCCCCGAATTGCAGATGGTATCGCCAATAGCCGTCGGGCTGTGCCTGTAACAGCCTGCGTAGCTCTGATATTGTGTTGCACTCTGCTATAGACGAGAGGCTTAACTCCTCCGATGCATACAATTTTGCCAGACGCGCGATGCGTAGGTGAGGTGTTGCACAGCCTACGCTCCATATACTGCTGTCGAGTGTCTTAAGATTGAATTTTGAGGAAAGGAACTTATATTCTCTTGTAAGCTCGTTGTAATATTTACTCTCTTTGGCCTCCTTAAGATAATACGACGGAATGCTCTTCTCGTTGAGCAGGCCCGCCTGCCCAAAAAAGATAGCCTCAATCTGCAGTATGTTGTTGCGGTGCTTGCCCAATGCCTGCATATTGAGCGTTGAGCCCCACTCCTCGAATACTCGGCTTTGTACCCCGAATCCAAAGTTCCTTGCCAATAATTTGAATAGGGTATCGTCCCAACGTTGGTCGCACTCTTTGTGCAGCGCCTCTATGCGTCGTGCCTTGTCCTCGATTCTCTCTACCAAGAGACGCGACAGGCAGCTGTGTAGCTTTATCTCCTCCATATGTGCAATTGTGCCGGCACATTGCAAGGGGATGTTGTTTGCCGCATCGTTGTATTCGCGTGCAACATCATCGGGATATTCAATCTTTAGCTGATGGATGAACTCCCCGTGTGGACGCATAGTCTCAATATCGTCCTCGTGGGTTACGTGCAGTATCACATTCTTGTATGTCCCCTTGTTGCGTCGCAGCTCCTTTTCCCAGTCGCTGCTTTTATGGTGCAGTACTACATTGCCCGACCACTCCTTGTTGCCTATTATCAGTCGTGCATCGTGAAAGACGCTCTCTTTTTTGTCGCATCGGCCGGTGTTTATAATCTTTATGCTCTCCCCGCCTGTAGTAGAGAGCTTCTCTTTAGGCAGTATCCTGTTTGCCCAAATGTAATGCATTAGTGTATTCATATTATACCCTCCCCTTTCTGTGGGCAAATATCAATATTATCCCGAGCAAAAAACAACTATTTTGCTCGGGATAACCTTCTGTTTTAACACTATTTTACATTTATTTTTTTATCCCTTATATTATATAAGGTGTATTACTTCTCGGCAGGATAGCTTATGCGAGTGTGGTAGATAGCTTTCAGACGCTCCTTGAATACTCCTTTTATTATATCAATCTCCTGGAATGTAATGGGACTCGTATTCAATGTGCCTTCGTTTATTTTACTGTCGATAATCTTATTTACTAAATTATCGATATTCTCGGCTGTATATTCGCTTATGCTGTGCGAAGCAGCTTCCACGCAGTCGGCAAGCATAAGTATCGCCTGCTCGCGTGTGAAGGGATTGGGGCCGGGGTATGTGAATTTTGACTCGTCGATAGCCTCGCCCGGATGTTCGTTCTTGTATGTTATGTAGAAATATCCGACCTTGCTCTTTCCGTGGTGAGTAAGTATAAAATCTTTTATTGCCTGTGGCAGGCTGTGCTTCTCGGCGAGTGCAGCACCGTCGGTAACGTGCTTTATTATTATCTGTGCGCTCTCCTGCGGTGTCAGTTGGTTGTGCGGGTTTATTCCTCCGCTCTGATTCTCGGTGAAATATATTGGTGCAAGAGTCTTGCCAATATCGTGGAACAATGCTCCTGTTCTTACCTCGAGGCTGTTTGCGCCAATGGCACTCGCTGCCTCCGCAGCAAGGTTACCTACCTGAACCGAATGTTGGAATGTTCCGGGAGCATCCTGCGATAGCTTGCGCAAGAGCTTACTGCTTACATTAGACAGCTCAATGAGTGTGACGTTCGAAATGAATCCGAAGAGCTTCTCTATGATGAACATCATCGGGTAGGCAAAGAGCAGCAGAATGGCATTTACCACAAAATAGAAATACATTCTTGGCTCAATCTTTGCAATGTCGTTCTCTACTATCAGCTGATAGCACAAATAGAGTACTGAATAGGTGAGCAGAATGAAGAATACGCAGTGGAACATCTGCGAGCGTGACGACAGCTCCTTCATACAGAATATGGCGACGCATCCTGCCATAATCTGCAGGAAGAGGAACTCATAGGATGCTGTAAGCATTACCGAGCATAGGATAATGCTTGTTGTGTGGGTGACAAATGCTGTTCGTGTGTCGGTGAAAAGGGTGAGTATTATAGGTACCATTGTCAGCGGCAACATAAAGACATTGCCTATGCGCGCCTGCATCATTATTCCAACAATCACGGGGAAGAGCGTTGCCAATAGCATTACAAGCAGGAATTGGTTGTAATTTTGCCTTGTCTCGTTGCTGTATATATAAATATAGGAGAAGAGAATGATAAAACAGAAAAGCACAAAGCCTATCTGTCCCAACAGAATGATTGTGCTTTTGTTGTTGTCGTCGCGTCTCTTTTCCAATTCAAATTGGTACGACTGCAGCACCTGCATAGTCTCGGCGTCTATGATGTCTCCTTTGCTTATAATCTTCTGCCCCTCCTGTACAACGCCATTGCTCAACGAAATGGAGTTAAGAATCTCGTTAAGCACCTTCTCCGACTTTACAGAATCGTATACTATGTTTGCGTTTATATACTCCTCGAGACGCAGACGGTTGATGACCTCTTTGGGAAGAGTGTCGCCAAAGACAAGCCTGCGGTAAGCGTCGGGCTTCTTTAGAAAATGGTCGCAATTGGCTGATGTTGAAATATTGTCGGCAACGAGCTTTACGTATCGCGAGTTTCCCCTGTTTACAATCTCAAGGCCTTCGGCCGATATAATGCCTTTCTCATATATCTGACGGAGCTTGTTCTTGTAGGCCACATACTGCTCCTCGCTGATGTAGTTGTAATATTCGTTGTTGTATTTGCGTCGGAACTCCTGAAGGGCTGCCTCGGCAACCTCAAGGTCTTTTGTAAAGTAAGGCTCGAATGCCGATCTTATACTATCGCTCTCGGCCTTTAGCTGTTCGTTGCTCTTGTATACCGGGAAATTGAATTTTGCAATAATCTGTCCGTAGCTCCACGGGGTGTTTATGCTGTATCGGTAGTTGAAAATTTTGTCGCGAGGCATAAAGTATACCACCGCCGTAATACAGGCGAGTGTTATAAGAACGTGTGATATTATCTCTATCCTTTTCTTTATGGCAACTTTAATCTTGTGTTTCATAATGCAGTAACTGAATGTTTGTCTTCAAAAGTAGTAAAAAAAAGCCAAACAAATAAACCTCCTGGGATAAATTCTGATTATTGCCGCGCGGGAGCTGTGAACATTAGCAATAGAGCTCCCATCATTTGTTGTTTTTAAATCTTTTGTACTATCTTTGCAGTGCATTTTAAAAGAATGAATTATGACAGAAAGAAAAGTGAGAGTGCGTTTCGCGCCCAGCCCTACAGGCCCTTTGCATATTGGCGGAGTAAGAACTGCTTTGTATAACTATCTCTTTGCTAAACAGCACGGTGGAGAGTTCATCTTCCGCATCGAGGATACCGACTCTAACCGCTTTGTCGAGGGAGCCGAGGAGTATATTCTTGAATCGTTCCGTTGGTTGGGTATTGAGTTTGACGAGGGAGTATCGTTCGGTGGCAATCACGGCCCCTACAGACAGTCGGAGCGCCGTCACATATACAAGGAGTATGTAAAGATATTGCTCGACAGCGGTAAGGCTTATCTTGCATTCGATACTCCCGAGGAATTGGACCAGAAACGTAACGAAATAGATAATTTCCAGTATGACGCATCGACACGCTTGCAGATGCGTAACTCGCTTTCTCTCTCGGCCGAGGAGGTGCAGGCTCTTTTGGACAGCGGCCATCAGTACGTTGTCCGATTCAAGGTTGAGCCCGGAGAAAAAGTTGTTGTAAACGATATTATAAGAGGAGTGGTTACAATAGACTCTTCTATCCTCGATGATAAGGTACTTTATAAGTCGGCTGATGAGCTTCCTACCTATCACCTTGCCAATATTGTGGACGACCACCTTATGGAGGTATCTCACGTTATCCGCGGTGAGGAGTGGTTGCCTTCGGCTCCCTTGCACGTGCTTTTGTATCGCGCCTTTGGTTGGGAGGATACAATGCCTCAGTTTGCTCACCTCTCTCTGCTGCTTAAGCCCGAGGGTAACGGAAAATTGAGCAAGCGCGACGGTGACCGTCTGGGATTCCCTGTGTTCCCCCTCGAGTGGCACGATCCTAAGAGCGGTGCAGTCTCTTCGGGATTCCGCGAGTCGGACTATTTGCCCGAGGCTGTGATAAATTTCCTCGCTCTGCTCGGCTGGAACCCCGGCGACGATGTTGAACTTATGAATATGCAGCAGTTGATAGAGAAGTTCGACCTTGCAAAATGTAGCAAGGCTGGTGCCCGCTTCGACTACAAAAAGATGATATGGTTCAACCACGAATATATTCTCCGTAAGTCGGACGAGGAGATTGCATGTATCTTTATGCCAGTAGTAAAGGCTCACGGCATCGATACTGATATGGTGCTTTTGGAGAAGATCGTATCACTTATGAAGGGTCGTGTGAACTTTGTACACGAATTGTGGGATGCCTGCAGCTTCTACTTTGTTGCCCCCACCGAGTACGACGAAAAGACTGCCAAGAAACGTTGGAAAGAGAATTCTGCACAGCAGATGACCGAGCTTGCTGACCTTTTGGAGAGTCTCGACGACTTCTCGATCGAGAATCAGGATGCAGCCGTTCACGCTTGGATTGAGCAGAAGGGCTATGGAATGGGCGAGATTATGAACGCCTTCCGCTTGGCATTGGTCGGTGAGGGTAAAGGTCCTCAGATGTTCGATATTTCGGGTCTTATTGGCAAGGAGGAGACTCTTGCACGTTTGCGTAGAGCCGTTTCTGTATTAGGATAATCCCGTTATATGTATACACTGGGCATCTATATTTATATTGCGCTTGTAAGAATTTGTGCTCTCTTCGGTTACAGGAAGGCACAAATGAAGCTTGCAGGCCATAGGCGTATCTATTCTACGCTCAAGGAAAAAATGCGGCCCGGTGCAAAATATCTGTGGTTCCACGCCTCCTCTTTAGGGGAGTTTGAACAGGGACGCCCCTTTATGGAGCGTTTGCATAGCGAGCACCCAGAATATCGTGTGATACTGACGTTTTTCTCGCCCTCGGGCTACGAGGCTGCCAAAAATTATCAGAATGCCGATATTGTCTGCTATATGCCTTTCGATACAAAGTACGATGCAAGCCATTTTTTGTCGCTTCTACAACCAAAAATGGCCTTCTTTGTAAAGAACGATATTTGGAGAAATTTTCTCCGCGCCCTAAAGAAGCGCAATATACCCACATATAGTATCTCGTCGTCTTTCAATAAGTCGCAGATATTTTTCCGCTCCTATGGCTTTTATCTGCGTCCGGCACTGCGTTGCTTTACACGCCTTTTCGTGCGCGATAATAGCGCAAAAGAGGTGCTCGAGTCCATAAACGTAAGGAATGTTACGGTGGTTGGCGATGCTCGCTTCGACCGTGCGGTGAAGATTCACAGTATGGTGCGTCAGTTACCTCTTGTAGAGGCTTTTGCAGAGGGCGAGCGCAAGGTCTTTGTGGCAGGATGTTCATCGGCCTGTGACGAGGATGTCCTGATGCCCTATTTTAACAATACGGATGGCTGGAAGCTTATCGTTGCGCCCCGTTGCATAGACGAATTGCGACTCAAAGAGATTGAGACATCCTTTAAGGGACGCGCGGTGCGCTATTCACAGACAACATTGGACGAGGTTCGTGTGGCCGATTGCCTTATAATCGATTGCATAGGCTTGCTCTCGTCAATCTTCCGTTACGGCAATGTAGCCTATGTGGGCGGTGGCTTTGAGTATGGAACGGGTAATCTTCTCGAGGCAGCAGTGTGCGGAGTGCCTGTGCTCTTTGGCCCCAAGAGAAATGGTACAAAGGATGCTGTAAGGCTCAAGGAGTGTGGCGGCGGAGTAGAGATTGCTTCGTCCGAAGAGTTTGCCGAGGTGATGCGCAGCTTCTCCCAAAATCCCTCACGTTTGGAGTGTGCGGCCACTGCTGCAGGCAAATTCGTGGCGGAAAATTCGGGCGTAGCGCAAAAAATACTCTCTATGCTCAATTTTTAATTATTAAATTCCGTAATTTTGCTAAAGGAGATGAAATTTTATTATCTTCGCAAAATCAAATAGAATCAATAACCTTATAAAATATTAAAATTATGAAGTGTTTGACAAATGAGAAATTGGTGATTGTTGGAGCTGCCGGTATGATCGGCTCTAATATGGCACAGTCGGCTCTTATGATGGGCTTGACCACAAACTTGTGCTTGTACGATGTATTCTCTCCCGAGGGTGTTGCCGAGGAGATGCGTCAGAGTGGCTTCGACGATGTAAACATTACTGCTACTACTGATGTGGCTGAGGCATTTAAAGATGCAAAATATATTATTTCTTCGGGTGGTGCTCCCCGTAAGGAGGGTATGACACGCGAGGACCTTTTGGCAGGTAACTGCAAAATCGCAGAGGAACTCGGTAAGAACATCAAGACATATTGTCCCGATGTTAAGCACGTTGTTATCATCTTCAACCCCGCTGACTTGACAGGTCTTGTAACATTGCTTTACTCAGGCTTGAAGCCCGGACAGGTTACAACACTCGCCGGTTTGGATTCTACACGTCTCCAGAGCGCTCTTGCCAAGAAATTCGGTGTAATGCAGAACGAGGTTACCGGTTGCGCTACCTACGGTGGTCACGGTGAGCAGATGGCTGTATTCGGCAGCGCTGTTAAAATCGCAGGCAAGCCCCTTACCGATATTATCGGCACAGCGGAGTTCCCCGAGGAGGAGTGGGAGCAGATGAAGAAGGATGTAACTCAGGGTGGTGCAGCTATCATCAAATTGCGTGGCCGCTCTTCGTTCCAGAGCCCCTCTTATCTCTCTGTTGAGATGATTCGTTCGGTTATGGGCGGTGAGACATTCCGTTACCCCGCAGGTACATACGTTTCTAACGAGAAGTACGACCATATTATGATGGCTATGGACACTGTTCTCGATGCGAACGGCTGTTCATATAAGATGCCCGTTGGTACACCCGAGGAGATTGCGAAACTCGATGCAAGCTATGAGCACCTTTGCAAAATGCGTGACGAGCTTGTAACATTGAATATCGTTCCCGCTATCTCGGAGTGGAGCTCAATAAATCCTAACCTTTAATATACAGAAGTTTAGTGAAATTTACAGGAGGCTCAACAATTGAGCCTCCTGTTTTTTTTGTATAAACGCCGTTTTATGGCTATTTTTAGCCTTGCTTTCTCTTTTTTGAGTAAAAAATGGTCTAAATGTTTTGTCAATAAGAAATTTGTGCCTATTTTTGCGCCACATTTTGCATAAGAACGAAATAATATAAACTAAAAATAGAATAGGAAATGATTGTAGTACCTGTTAAAGAGGGCGAGAACATTGAGAAAGCTCTCAAAAAATTCAAGAGAAAATTTGAGAAGACAGGCGTGGTAAAAGAATTGCGCGCTCGTCAGCAGTTTGACAAACCTTCTGTGCTTAAGAGACTTAAGATGGAGCACGCTGTATACGTTCAGAAACTCCGCGCAGCAGAGGAATAAAAACTTGCAAGTTTTCTTGTTTTTTTTATTAAACTGAATTATATTCGTTGCCGAAAGATGTATTTCTTTCGGCAACGAATATGTTTATAGACACTTTTATCGCTCATCTTAAATCGGAGCTCAGGTATTCGGCTCACACTGTAAGAGCCTATAGTCGCGATCTTCAGGATTTTAAGGAGTATATTGGCGGGGTAGAGGAGTCTTTGACATTGACACAGGTCGATACCGACCTTGTACGAGGATGGGCGGCAATGCTTATCGATAATGGAAAATCGGCAAGCACCGTCAATCGTAAGTTGAGCGCGTTGCGTACGTTCTATGACTTTATGCGTAGTGAAGGTAATGTCCCGGAAAATCCGGTTTTTGACTTTAAGGGTCCCAAACGCAGGATGATGTTGCCCACTTTCCTCAAAGAAGAGGAGATAAACGCGGTTATTGATGATGGAGGCTTTTCGGACGACTTTTCGGGAGTCAGGGATAGGGCTGTTATCATCTGTTTCTATGAGACGGGCATTCGCCTGTCGGAGCTTGTGGGCTTGAATGTTTCGGATATTGATTTTGGCAAGGATACCTTGAAGGTCTTTGGAAAGCGCGGTCGCGAGAGGATTGTGCCTTTGGTGGGCGAACTTCAGTTGGTACTTGCCGACTATATAAATATAAGGAGTACGGTGGCGCCTATGGAAGAGAATGCACTTTTTGTCTCGTCAAAGGGTGTGCGAATCTCAACTTCTCAGGTTTATCGCTTGGTGAACCGCTCTCTTTTGGGAAAAACTCATCTTAACAAGCGTAGCCCTCACGTCCTTAGACACACTTTCGCTACGGCAATGTTGAATAATGACGCAGAACTTAGTGCGGTAAAGGAGTTGTTGGGGCACAAAAGACTCACGACAACCGAAATTTACACACATTTGACATTTGAAGAATTGAAACGTTATTATAAGAAGGCCCACCCGCGGGCCGGTAAATAATTTAATATAGGAGGATATATTATGGTAACAAGAGTTCAGACGATTCATTTCGATGCATCGACTCAGTTGATGGAGTTTGTTGAGAAGAAAGTTGCAAAATTGGAGAAGTTGTGCGATGAGGCTACAGCGCTCGAGGTGGCAATGAAATTGATTAAGCCCGAAACGGCAATGAACAAGGAGGTGAGTTTGAAGTTATCTTCCGGTAGTGGAGAGTTGTTCGCTTCTAAGGTTTCCGACACCTTTGAGGACGCACTTTTGGGCGCAATTGACGCTTTAAAGACTCAAATTGAGAAAAAAATGGCAAAAAAGTAAAAAAAAAGCCGAAAATATTTGTTCATTAAAAAAAAACTCGTACATTTGCACTCGCTTTACAAGAGCAACACACCGCAGATAGTACGATGCCTCTTTAGCTCAGTTGGCCAGAGCACGTGATTTGTAATCTCGGGGTCGTTGGTTCGAATCCGACAAGAGGCTCTACTAAAAAGGTGCTTGTGAAGCAGTCGCAAATGCGTTTTCTGAAATAGTGACAAACGGGCAAATTCCAGAGCGGCCAAATGGGGCAGACTGTAAATCTGCTGTCTTTCGACTTCGGTGGTTCGAATCCATCTTTGCCCACTATGTGTTGAAAAAGAGAATGCAAACCAGCCTTGACGGTAAATTTAAAAAACTGTCTCTGTTTGTTTGCAAATTCTTTATGTAAACGTATTGCGGAAGTAGCTCAGTTGATAGAGCATTAGCCTTCCAAGCTGAGGGTCGCGGGTTTGAGTCCCGTCTTCCGCTCTTTTTCAACGCTGTTATAGCTCA
>JAFYRW010000011.1 GCA_017546785.1 Bacteroidaceae bacterium
CTATAGAAATCCTGGAACTCATCAATAAAAAGGTTGATATGCTGAGTCTGAGACAATTCCATGATGAATTTGAATACAGCAGCAAAAGACATTCCCTTGCTGTCAAGCATTGGTATGCCCAGTTTTGTGCGAATCTCATCAATGAATATATCGCACAGATCGGCTTCAGCTTTACGAGCAACAAAAAAGTATAGCATTGTTTTGTTTTCATAAAACTTCTTGACCATCTCGGTCTTACCAATACGACGTCTTCCCGTAATGATGGTAAATTGGGCCACCTCATGAGATACTTCCTCAATTTCTCTAAGCTTTTCAAACTCTTGTTCTCTATCAAAAAATCTCATATATATAAGTTTTATCGTAATACACGTTACCGTAACAACGGTTACGATGATGCAAAAGTACAAATAAAATTATCATTCGTGCAATAAATCCATAGTTTTTATAGATTTTGCAGCGAATAAATATCTCCGACACCATAAATGTCGGTGATATGTCGGCGACCAAACAATTTGAAAGACAGCAGAAAGTCGATGTTAAACAAGGTTATCTCCGACAAAACAACAGAAGTGAAATGTCGGAGACAATTAAGCGGATTACCATTCTCCTAATGCTGCCAGTATTTCACTATTGGCATTATCCACCGCTGAAGTATCAAGCGTAGAAAGGTATATCAGTGTGGTTTTCTCAGAATCATGACCAAGGGCATCGCTTATGACGCTAATGGGAATCTGCTTCTGCTTGGCTATGCTTGCCCAGCTGTGACGAGCCACATACAATGTCAAGGGTATCGGTAACTGAGCCATTTCTCCAACCAACCTTAAATGACGATTGATGCGTTTGGATAGTTTCTTGTAGGTTTGCCTGTCATCAGCATCATTCGTAAGTATGGGCAACAGATACCGTGAGTCTTTTGGGTACTTATCGATGATACTCTGCATCTGTTGTTCCCAGCGAATATCCAACCTACCTCCCGTCTTTCTGCGATAATAGGTTAGGTGCCCTCCCCGAAGATTATCATAAGTCAGGTATGCCATATCAATGAATGACATCCCTCTGAGGCCAAGGCTCAACAAGAAAATATCCCTTGCGTATGCCAGATGGGGATAGAGTCTTAAATCCAGTTCTTTAATTCTCTTGATGGAATCAATATCAATTGCTCTTTTTACCGTTTGGGCAATACCCGTATATACGCATTGGAATGGAGTAATCGACTCAACAAGGTGTAATTTCACCGCTTTGTTAAGCACAGTCCTCAGTGTCCGCATATAAAAGGAAATGCTGTTCATGGTCAAGTTTCTACTCTTCAGGTAGCGTTCGTAATCCTCCATTACTTCTGCTGTAATCTCATAGAGCATAATATCTTCATCGCGATTGAATTTGATGAAGCTGTGTAAGGCCGAAATATAAGTTTCGCTTGTTCGTGTACGCCCCATTTGGGCCAAGCGTTCAGCTTGAGATAACAGAAAACCAGATAAGGACTGCTGACGGTTCAATTCCTCAAATTCAGATATTATATCTCCAAAATCTAATTGTGTTCCTCTATCAATATGCCGTTTGGCTATGGTATATATTTGTTGCATCTCCCAATCGGTACGATGCTTGATTTTGATAAGCGAGCTACTATTGGAAAGTATTCTACCGTGTTGTTTGTCCCATTCATTAGGATAAATCCGATACCCCGATGCATAAGTGTGTGTTGTTCGCTTGATGATTATCTGATAATAAAGCGTACCGTCCTTACCCTTGATCGCAGAAGGGCGAAAACATAATTTGATTGATACTCCCATAATTATCTCCTCCTTCTTGATGAGTTGCTATCATTCTTCTTCTCACCCCAAGGCATATCAGATGATGAACCACCTCCGCCAGTTCCAATATGAGTTTGTGCCGGGCCACCAGAGAGCATTCCAAATGTAGCACCGAGCTATTGGGTCTGAAGCTGACTCACTTGTTCGAATAGCCCAAAGATTTCATTGACCAATTCATGCTCTGCAAGTTCGCCATTCAGATACTTTTTTATAACAGGATTGTACCATTCAAAATACTTTACATCATCAAAAGTCTCATTCTCCACTTTTGTCCATATATGAAGGCTTGGTATATTGAATATCTTGGAGGCATATAGATATTCGTGAGTGTTGCACCCGATGTTTTCAAAAATCGAAAAAGGTGATAGACGTGCAAAACGCACACAAGTTATTCAAACAGCCAACTATTTCAACATTGACGAAAAAGAACTTCTTACTCTCTGGGTTGCAGATAAAGTCCTCGATGCAGTAGAAGATGAAGAAGAATTAAAGTCAGATGCAATCAAAATAGCTCAATCAAGCATCGCTTTATAATTACAAAACACAGGAACTTTATGGTATCAATTCATAGAGTTCCAGTTATTGAATGGTTGTATATCAGTGAGATATAAATCCTATTTCGGTTCAAGCGTGGAAAATTCCACGCTTTTTTTTATTTTCTTATCTGTCCGTTACCCCTTATCAACCATTTATAGGTAACAATCTCGTCAAGAGCCATAGGACCGCGAGCGTGCAGCTTCTGAGTGCTTATTCCAATCTCTGCTCCCAGTCCGAATTGCGCTCCATCGGTAAAAGATGTTGGTGCATTGCAATATACGCAGGCTGCATCCACAAGCAAAAGGAATTTTTCTCCAACAGCCTCATCCTCGGCTATAATGCATTCACTGTGTCCCGAACCGTAACGGGTTATATGTTCTATTGCCTCATCATCGCTCGACACACATTTTACAGCCATTGAATAGGAGAGAAATTCTGTTCCATAGCTTGTATCATCGGCAGGCGACAGCAGAATATCGGGATAAGAGTTTTTCAGCAGAGCATAACACTCCTCATCGGCAAAAATCTTAACATTGGATTCCTGCAAAGAGGCTGCTATTGCAACAATGTCGGCAATGCGGTTGCGGTGTATCAGCAGACAGTCGAGAGCATTGCACACACTCACGCGACGTGTCTTTGCATTCTTAATTATATCAATGCCCTTTTTAAGGTCGGCCGAGGCTGAGTAGTAGGCGTGACAGACACCCGCACCCGTCTCAATGACAGGGATAGTAGCATTCTCGCGAACATAATTTATAAGATTGCTGCTGCCTCGAGGAATAATAAGATCGACAAAACCGCGAGCAGTCAAGAGAGCCGCTGCAGCCTCGCGCGATGCGGGCAAAAGCTCAACTATATGGCTATCCACTCCGTAACGCGACAATACACTATGTATGATATTCACAATTGCCACATTAGTAGAGTGTGCATCGCTGCCACCCTTAAGCACACAGGCACTACCAGCCTTAAAGGCAAGAGAAAAAACATCGAGGCTGACATTAGGACGCGCCTCGTATATAACACCTATAACACCAAAAGGCACAGAGACACGCGACAGATTAAGCCCATTAGGCAATACTCTATTCTGTTGCACCACACCAACGGGCGACGGCAACGACGCCACCTTGCACATATCGGCAGCAATAGCAGCTATACGCTCCTCGTTAAGCAACAGACGGTCGTATTTTGGATTATCGACAGCCATTTTTGATAAATCCTCAGCGTTTGCAGCAATAATCACTGCACTCTCCTTTTGAATTTCCTCGGCAACCGTTTTTATTATAGAATTTATTATATCGTCGTTCAACTGCAATATTGTGCGCGACGCCCTCTTTACCTTAATAAATATATTATCGAAATTCATAGTTTCTTAATTTAACCAAGATAGAGATAATCGTAATGAATTATAGGCTTACAATCGTGCATTCCCATAAGTTCGCGAGCCTCACTGCTACCATAAGAAACACGCCCTATGCCAAGCTCATCACCCTGCGAAGAGAGGATTCTCACAAGGTCGTCCTTTTCAAATTCTCCATTCACAGCAACAACACCCACCGGAAGAATGCTCAAAGCCTTTTCGCCCGTCACAGCATCGACAGCCTTGTCATTAAGCACAATCTCGCCTTTCACAAAGCCTCCGCTGTGTGCTATCCACTTTTTGACGCTCGATATTGTCGCACTCTTAGGCAGGAAGCGTGTGCATAACACAGCGCCATCCTCGAGCAGCAGCTGTGGCAGGATATTGTCGCGCTTGCCGTTTGCGATAATCACCTCAACGCCCTCATCGGCCACCTTGCAGGCGATATTACACTTTGTCATCATTCCTCCGCGGCCAAAATCGGATTTTACAGCCGTAATATATTCGCTAAGGTCGCGACCCGGCTCTACCTGCGAAATTACAGAGACACCCTCGTTGCCGGGAACCCCATTATACACCCCATCGACATTACTCAGGATAATGAGTGCCTGAACATCCATCATTGTCGCAATGAGTCCCGAAAGCTCATCATTATCGGTAAACATAAGCTCCGTAACGCTCACTGTATCATTCTCATTGACAACGGGAAGCACTCCATTCTCGAGCATCACCATCATACAGCTGCGCTGATTAAGATAGTGTCGGCGTGTGGCGAAATTCTCCTTCATAGTAAGAACCTGCCCCACAGATATTCCATACTCGCGGAAAAGTTCATAATAGCGGTTAATCAATTTTGCCTGACCAACCGACGAGAAGAGCTGTCGTTGCTCGACGCTGTCAAGCTTTCTAAATTTATCGGAGCAGTAGCGAAGCTCGCTTCTTCCGCTTGCCACAGCACCCGAAGATATCAATATTACCTCAATGCCCTGCGCACGCAATGTCGCAATCTGATCGACGAGCGACGACATTCGTGTAACGTCGAGCGTTCCATCGGCACGAGTAAGAACATTACTGCCAACCTTTATGGCAACTCTTTTATATCTATTTTTCATTATTTCTTTATTGAAGCGAATAATCCGCATTTAACACTATTGCTAAAGCCTGCAGTCTCCATAGCATCGAGGCCCTTTAATGTAAGACCACCGGGAGTAGTAACCTTATTTATCTCTGTCTCTGGCTCCTGACCGTTTACTACCAAGAGTCTCATAGCACCCTCCATTGTCTGTGTCACAATCTCTTGCGCCTCTTTTGCAGTAAAGCCAAGCTCTGTGCCACCGGCAATTGCAGCTGAAATATATCGCAATGCATACGCTATTCCACACGAAGCAAGCGACGTTCCCGCAGGAATCAACGACTCATCGAGAAGCATAGCCTTCCCAAGCTCCGAGAATATCTCCAACAGTTCATTATCGAGAGCCTCGGTCGAACGCTGCGAAGCAATAAATGTCATACTATTCATTGTAGCAATCGCAGTGTTTGGTATTATGGTATATGTTGCAGGCAAAGAGTCCTCTTTTACCAACCACTCCGACAGTTGTGCAATAGAGAGTCCACCAACCATAGAAGCAACCGCCTGGCGAGAATAGTCGAGAGAATCCTTCAACTGCTCCACCACCTCTTGAACCTTCCACGGCTTTACAGCAAGCACCACAATATCGGCACAAGCCACCGCTGCACAATTATCGGTTGTTATATTCATTGCCGGAAAATCCATTTTAAGAGCATCGAGCTTTCCCTGCGAGGGATTAGAGACTGTAATATCGCCCGTCTCCACTTTTGCTCCACGAGCAAGCCCTCGCGCAAGCGCGCCACCCATATTTCCGGCACCTATAATCGCAAATTTCATTTTATTCACTTTTGTTTAGTGCAAAATAATACATAATGTTTTAAAATTCCAAAGAAGACAGCAATAATATATCATAATAAAAACCTTTTTCAATACTTTTGCAACCATTAAGAGCTTTTTTGTTTACAATTGTATAAAGAAACAGACTGCAACCGATAAGAATCTTAAAAATAAATAGCATACTCTTTAAAATTATTTCGCCAAATATTTTGCCATCTTGCAGAATTATACTACCTTTGCACTCCGAAAGCCATTACACTATTTTGTTACCAGCAAAAAATAAAAATTAAATAATATACAACAATGAAAAAAGACATCCATCCCGCAGGATACCGTCCCGTTGTTTTCAAAGATATGTCAAACGGCGATTGTTTCCTCTCACAGTCTACTTGCAACACAAAGGACACAATTGAGTTCGAGGGCGAGACTTACCCCCTCATCAAACTTGAGATCTCTAGCACATCTCACCCCTTCTACACCGGTAAAGCAAAGCTTGTGGATACAGCCGGTCGCGTAGACAAGTTTATGAGCCGTTACGGAAAGACAATCAAGAAGTAATTCCGTTTACAGAAACATTCAAAGGTGTATTAAAGCAATTTAATACACCTTATTTTTTTATCTAAAGAGAGCAAAAAAGGAATAAAAAAAACGACAGTATCCACTGTCGTTTATCTTTTACGGCTACTGCGTTTACGTAGCCTTTTAAGAGTAGGCTCGCTAACCATTCCATCCTCATACAATCCTTCAACCTTTTGGAATAATTTAAGCGCCCTCACAAGTTCTCCATCAAAAAGGACCTCTCCGGTGACCGTATAAGGAATATCCTTTTCATCAATAAAAAGATTACGCACGAGAATCTCGGCAACCTTACGAACATCAGCGCCAGAATCGCCACGCATTATCACCCTGTCACCCAACGAATAGCGGACAGTATAAACCACCGAGTCGTTACGCACAGAGCGCTTCTTCGCAACCGAGCTTTTCACCGCTTTAGCGGCATCCTTTTTAATCACAGCCTTTTTAGCAGGAGTCGCTTTCTTTGACACATCGCCCTTTTTCGTTACCGCACCGCCACGCTTACCATCCCAAATACCTCTATTGGTAAAGCGCAACAAAGAATCTCCTTTGTGATTAAACTGCGCCGAGACAGGAATCACAAAGAAAAGCAGCATTACTACAATAGCAACAGATTTACTTTGCATTAAGACAACGCTCGAACGATTCAGGAACAGGAGTCTCGAAGCGCAAGAATTTACCCGTCACAGGATGTCTGAAGCAAAGCATATACGCGTGCAGGCCCAAACGACGGATAGAATCATCCTCGCTACCGTACTTATGGTCGCCAACCACAGGATGACCAAGATCAGCCATATGCACACGAATCTGATTCTTGCGTCCAGTCTCCAGCATAAGCTCCACCAACGAATACTGACCATTGCTCTCCAACACTCTATAATGTGTAACAGCATACTGTCCGCCATTATCCACAGGACTCGAATGAATCACAAAGCGTTTATCCTCTGTCAGCCAAGAGCGAACGGTACCCTCTTTTTTCTCAATTTCGCCCGACACAAGCGCAATATAACGACGGTCGGTAACAAGTTCCTGCCAACCGCGGATAAGCGACTGCTGAGTCTGGACATCCTTTGCATAGACCATAAGTCCTGATGTATCCCTGTCGAGACGATGCACAAGATGAGAGGTATTACGGCCGCCACCCTTCTCGAGGTAACGATTAAGCACAGTCTGCACAGTCTCCTGACGGCTATTATTACTCATTGATAGTAATCCCGCACGCTTATCAACAATCAACAGATAAGGATCCTCGTAAACAATACCAATATCGTTGCTGCGGAACGCCATCTTATGCTTTGAGCGGTCCAATTGCACCACCTGCCCGGGGCGCAATTCAGCAAGAGGATGGGTCGTTATCTTGTTATCAACAAGCACCACTCTGTTTGTCAGCAGAGCCTTGACACGGTTACGACTTATTCCGTGCATCTTCTCCATTAGAAAGGGAAGCAATTGTGTCTCCTCCTGAACATTAAATGTCAGCAAAGTCTTTATATTTCTGCGCATAATCTCAATCGTTTACTCTACGTTCCAAAAGTACAACATTCTCTACGTGGTGAGTGTGTGGGAACATATCCACCGGCTGAACAGCCACCACCTTATAATCATTATCAAGCAAAGAGAGGTCTCTTGCCTGTGTTGCAGGATTACAGCTCACATAAACAATGCGTCGTGGAGCAGCAAAAAGAATTGTATCGATAACATCATTATGCATACCGGCACGGGGAGGATCGGTAATTATAACATCGGGACGTCCATATTCATTGATAAAGTCACGAGTAAGGATATCCTTCATATCTCCTGCAAAGAATGTAAGATTATCGAGGCCGTTAAGTTCGGAATTTGCACGAGCATCAATAACAGCATCCTCAACATATTCAATACCAATAACTCTCTTTGCCTTACGCGCAACAAAATTGGCAATAGTACCCGTTCCCGTATAAAGATCATACACAACCTCTTCGCCGGTGAGAGCCGCAAAATCACGCGCAACCTTATAAAGATTATAGGCCTGTCGGCTATTTGTCTGATAGAAAGATTTTGGACCAACCTTAAAGCGCAAGCCCTCCATCTCCTCAAAGATTACATCGGTACCCTTGAATGTACAAACCTCAAGATCTCCGAATGTATCGTTACATTTATTATTTACAACATAAAGCAACGATGTTACCTCAGGGAAATTATCCGCGACATATTGCAGCACACTCTGAAGCTGCGCCTTCTGAGCATCGTCCACCACTTTAGCCTGCACAAGAAGCATCACCTCGCCGGTAGTAGAGGTACGAAGCATTATGCCGCGCAGCACGCCCTCCTGCGAACGAAGGTCGAAGAAAGAAATCTGCTCCTTGTTCGCAAATTCGCGTATACCGTTGCGCAAACGATTGTTAAGGTCGGTCATAAGATGACACTCGTCGATATCAAGTACCTTATCGAACGCACCGGGAATATGGAATCCGAGAGCATTCATATTGTCGTATTTAACCTCCTGTTCAACCTCTTCCCACGTGAGCCAACGTTTGTTGCTAAATGTAAACTCCAATTTATTGCGATACTCGCGAGTCTGCTCCGAACCTAGAATAGGAGATATTGGAGGAAGTTCAACCTTACCTATGCGGGTAAGAGCATCGACCACCTGCTGCTGCTTGTATTTAAGCTGATGCTCATACTGCAGACACTGCCATTTACAGCCGCCACAAACTCCATAATGTTTACAAAAAGGTACCGCCCTCTCCTCGGAATACTCATAGAATTTCACAGCCTCAGCCTCGGCATAACTATGTTTTTTACGACGCACCTTAAGGTCCACCACATCACCGGGAACCACATAAGGCACAAACACAACTAGATCATTCACTCGCGCCAACGCCTTACCCTCGGCAGCCACTCCTGTTATTTTTATCCGCTCCAACAGCGGCAACTCTTTCTTTTTTCTTGCCATTTCTTTTGTATGCAATTTCGTCCTTATCGGCAAAATTACATACAAAATCCATATTTTCGGCAATTTTAAGTTAATATCTTTTATTTTTAATATTTATGGCAGATATTTTCAAATTCTTTTTTCGTATTACGAACATTTATTATATATTTGCAAATTAGAAAGGGAGTGTCCTTTTGAGTACAAAGACAAAATGTGATACAAATATATTTATTAACTAACAGTAACATAAAAAACTCAAGAATTTATGGCAGACAAAAGAGTCTATACCTTTGGTAATGGTCTTGCTGAAGGTAATGCGTCAATGAGAAACTTGTTAGGAGGTAAAGGTGCAAACTTGGCGGAGATGAACCTCATCGGTATCCCCGTTCCTCCCGGATTCACCATCACTACTGAGGTTTGTGGCGAGTACTACAGCCTTGGTAAAGAGAAAGTAATCGAGCTCCTCAAGGCAGAGGTTGAGGCCGCAGTGAACAACATCGAGAACTTGATGAATTCAACTTTCGGCGATCCTACTAACCCCTTGTTGGTATCGGTACGTTCAGGTGCACGTGCTTCAATGCCCGGTATGATGGATACAATCCTCAACCTTGGTCTTAACGACATAGTAGTAGAGGGTCTTGCAAAGAAGACCGGTAACCCCAAATTCGCTTGGGACTCATACCGCCGTTTCGTACAGATGTACGGCGACGTTGTATTGGGTATGAAACCTACAAGTAAAGAGGAGATTGATCCGTTCGAGGCTATCATCGAGAAAGTTAAAGAGGAGCAGGGTGTAGTTCTTGACAAAGACCTCAGCGTAGAGGCTCTCAAGGAACTTGTTGCCAAGTTCAAGGCTGCCGTTAAGGCTCAGACAGGCAAAGACTTCCCCACAGACGCTTACGAGCAGCTTTGGGGTGCTGTATGCGCTGTATTCGAGTCTTGGAACAACGAGCGCGCTATCCTCTACCGTCGTATGGAGAAAATTCCTGATGAGTGGGGAACAGCAGTATCGGTACAGGCAATGGTATTCGGTAATATGGGCGAGACATCGGCTACCGGTGTATGCTTCTCACGCGACGCTGCGACAGGTGAGAACCTCTTCAACGGAGAGTATCTTATCAACGCACAGGGTGAGGACGTTGTAGCAGGTATCCGCACACCTCAGCAGATTACAAAGATCGGTTCTCAGCGTTGGGCTGCATTGCAGAACATCAGCGAGGAAGAGCGTGCTTCTAAATA
>JAFYRW010000012.1 GCA_017546785.1 Bacteroidaceae bacterium
TAAAATCGAGTTTAAGATTTGGTTCACTAGGAGTATCAGGCACACATCCTATTAGTGATAGCAATAATATTGTGTAGAGTAAAATTGTTTTACTTGATAATTTTGAGTGTTCCATTATCCGCTGCATTTATTACTTGATTTCACTACTCGACGTATAAGTGTACACATCTTTCATTATCCAATATAAATTGTTGTTTAATAGGAAAGAGATTTAAATCATTTGGTATTTCTCGTGTTGTAAAGCGTGCTGCAGTGTTTTTTATTTCTGAATATGCTTTTACATATCCGTTACTTATGAAAAGTAAAGTAGAAAAAGAATCAAAACTAATATTTGCATTACATACACCTCTTAAACTATTTGACATTTTAAGATTTTTGAAACTTGTTTTCTCTGTATTGGAATATGGGTGAAGTATATATACACTATCGAAATCTTCGTTGCAATAGTCTGCAATAGAGAATACTTGTCCTATAGCCTGTCTTTCAAAATAAAGTTCGAGTTTATCTTCGTGTGGCTCACAGCTAATAAGTGATAGTATTGCAAAAGTAAATATCAAAATTTTATTTAAGAATGTATAGTTTTCCATTGTTTGCTGCATTTATTACTTGATTTAAAAGTTCTTCCTCATTCCAACCATTTATTATCGCTTGGTTGCCTAAATAATAACCTACAGAATTGTTGTATAAGTCCATTGCTTTTGCATGATTATTGGGTATATCTTCATGGGCGTCTCCGAATTTCTTCGCGTTGGGTGAATTGAGACCTGCGGAAACTTGGTTTAGTGCACACCAATAACAATGCCTAACAGCATCACCATATCCATCTTCTATATCTTTTAAATGATATGTTGCCCTAAAAGCTTTATCTCGGTTCTTTTTAATTTCCATAGCAAGAAAAGGGTGTCTCCACGAAAGTGATTTCTCTTTATCGTTCAGTTGATTGTATACATTCTCATACTCATTTTGTTTGGACACATAGCCGTTGTTTCCATCCTCATACGCTGTTGCAATTTCAAAAATACTTGGTCTGTTCAAATAGTTTGCCATACAAATAAATTTATAGTTAATAATGCTATAAAATTATTGTATGGTTTATGTGGCAAGGTTGCTGATTTGCCACTTTCTTATTATTACCCCAAATATACAACCTCAACCATCGGTTGTCAATACCTTGTCGGGAAAAGATTTACTATTTTCTTTACTTTAACAAATAGGTATTTTGCAAAAAGTGCCTTACAGAGCGTCAGGGCAGTGTACCATCTCTCACTTACTATTCTTATTTTTAGGAGGATTTGCTAGTAGTTTCAGGGCAGTATTTGGGCAGTTTCGCTCAATTTTGGGCAGTTTTCGGGTAGTATTTTGACAAAAAAATGACCGACTGGACTGCCCAATCGGTCATTGTAAATTGTTGATATTTAGGCGTTAAACCTTTTTAAACCCATTAATACTCCTCCTCATCGAAAAAGAAATCTTCGTTGCTGCTGGGGTAATCGGGCCATATATCCTCGATATTTTCATAAGCTTCACCCTCATCTTCAATCTCCTGAAGATTCTCTATTACCTCCATAGGTGCTCCCGAGCGTACTGCGTAATCGATGAGCTCGTCTTTTGTTGCGGGCCAGGGTGCGTCCTCTAATTTTGATGCTAATTCAAGTGTCCAATACATAGTATTAAATGTTTTATGTTTGAGAAACTGTTTTTTTATAAAAATTTTTCTGTTTTTAAAAGGTTCGCAAAAATAAATTAAAATAATCTATTTGCAAGTTTTTTCCCACTTTTTTTCTTCTCCCTCGTTCAGTAGGCGTGCGAGTGAGAATAGATAATCCGATATTCTGTTTATGTATGTGAGTATGGAATTATCTATTTTGCAGCTTTTTGCGAGTGTTACTATGCGTCTCTCGGCGCGGCGGCACACTGTGCGGCATACATTGGCTTGTGCCGATGCATATACACTGCTCGGAAGCACGAATCCTGTGAGAGGTGGTAGCTGTGCCTCTATGCTGTCAATCTCTTTCTCTATGAGTGCTGTCTCGTTTATAGCCATAGTGCATTGTACGTTCTTTTCGGTTGCCAATATGCAAGAAACAGACATTATATTATTCTCAATCTTCTCTATGGTTGCTCTTTGCGGATGGTTGCCCATTGCAATAGCGAGCAGCCCCAACTGAGCATTAAGTTCATCGAGTGTGCCGTATGCCTCTACGCGTGGGTGGTCCTTATCTACGCGGGTGTCTCCAATAATAGATGTTGTTCCGTTGTCTCCGGTGCGAGTGTATACTGCCGCTTTTTCCATTCTCTTCTGTTATTTGTAGTTGAGTGTATAATGCTGTTTCCTGTACTCTGTGTCGAACAAGAGTATGCCCATACTGTATAGGTCGAATGTTACAATGCAGTTACTGCTTTTGCGTACACGTTCCCATTGCGATAGTGCTCTCTTATTACGGTGTATTCCTTCAATGATTATCGCCGATAGTTTGTTTGTGTAAGGGAGCGATTCTTTAAATATTTCTTCTGCTCTCTCGCTACAGCCAATGTATAGCAGGCCAATCTCTTTCTCCTTTTGCAGAATATCCTTTAGAGAATCTATGCTGTTGCCGTCAGTGTGGCATACGCCGCGCTCCTTGAGCACTTTTTCGGCAGTGGGGCTGTCCTCTCCTGTGCAGCTTATAATGTGACAGGGAACGCCTCTCTTGCCGGTGGCTACAGCACATTGTGACGCGCTGTCGCTGGAGTCGAATATTATAATATTCGTCGGACGCAAATAGTTTGTTATGCGGAACAGTCGACGGCAATGTGCCGATGAGGATCCTGCTGTCTCCTCCGACACTTTATCGAGTGTGGGATAAATGTAGTATGGTAATTTTGTCCTTAGTACGTGCATTACAAAGAAAAAGGCAGCAGGGGATTGTACTCCGTACCCCCTGTTGTGCCTTAATCGGTTTATAATGTCGCAAATACCGAACATATTTCTTAGAGTGCAAATGCCTCCTTAACCTTTTCTACATAGTCGAGTTTCTCCCAGGTGAAGAGCTCTACTGTAACGGTCTTTGCATCGAGATAACGCGATGTAAAGGTCTTTGTTACAGTCTGGGGTGTGCGGCCGACGTGTCCGTATGCTGCAGTCTCGCTGTAGATGGGGTTACGCAATTTCAGACGGTCCTCTATTGCTTTGGGGCGTAGGTCGAAGAGCTCTGCTACCTTCTGTGCAATCTCGCCATCGCTCATATTTACCTTTGCTGTGCCGTATGTGTTTGCAAATACGCTTACAGGCTCGGCAACGCCAATGGCGTATGAGAGCTGTATGAGAATCTCGTCGGCAACGCCTGCTGCAACAAGGTTCTTTGCAATGTGACGTGCTGCGTATGCAGCGCTGCGGTCTACCTTGCTGGGGTCTTTTCCGCTGAATGCGCCGCCGCCGTGTGCGCCCTTGCCGCCGTAGGTATCTACGATAATCTTACGTCCGGTGAGGCCTGTGTCGCCGTGAGGGCCACCGATAACGAATTTGCCTGTGGGGTTCACGTGGTAGCATATATCGTCGTTGAAGAGTGCGAGCACCTTCTCCGATGCAATCTTGCTCTTTACGCGGGGCATAAGTATATTTATTACATCCTCCTTAATCTTTGCTACCTGAGCTGCGTCGGCTGCCAACTGCGCCTCAGCGCCCTCGGCCTCGGGGAGTATAAAGTCGTCGTGCTGTGTCGATACAACGATTGTGTCTATGCGAACGGGGCGGTTGTTGTCGTCGTACTCAATGGTTACCTGACTCTTTGAGTCGGGACGAAGATAGGTCATCTCCTTGCCCTCGCGACGAATGTCGGCAAGCTCGGTGAGGATAAGATGCGCAAGGTCGAGCGATACAGGCATATAGTTCTCTGTCTCGTTTGTTGCGTATCCGAACATCATTCCCTGGTCTCCTGCGCCCTGCTCCATAGGATTCTCGCGCTCAACGCCGCGGTTAATGTCGGCGCTCTGCTCGTGGATCGCCGAGAATATACCGCAAGAGTCTCCGTCGAACATATATTCGCTCTTTGTGTATCCTATGCGGTTGATAACCTTACGTGCAATCTCCTGTAGGTCTACGTAAGCCGATGATTTAACCTCTCCGGCAAGAACAACCTGCCCGGTTGTCACCAATGTCTCGCAGGCTACTTTCGACTGTGGGTCGAATGCAATAAGCTCGTCGAGTACAGCATCTGAAATCTGATCTGCTACTTTGTCGGGGTGTCCCTCAGACACCGATTCTGATGTGAATAAATATCCCATATAGATAAATGTTTTTATCGGCAGATAAAAAATATCCGCCTTCTTGTTAATAATTTCTTTTTGAAATGTGAAAATGGGAGTGCTATCGACAGTTAGCCAATGAGACCTCATCGGGTGAGGTTTTTAGCATTTTTTACTGTGGTTGCAAGCAGCCAAATCTTTCCACACAGCCCAACGGGCTTTAAATTCGTTTGCAAAGTTACTCACATTTTGCGTATAATCACTATGTTGTAACTGTTTTTTTATTTCGTTCAACAGAATTTAACTGTTTCTGTTGAATGGATAAGGGCTTCTTGTTACTCCTCCTGTGCTTCTCTAAGCTCGTCGAGCAGTTGCCCGATGCTCTTTTCTAATATTGGGTGAATAAATTGTGGGGCAATCCTGGCAAGCGGCTCAAGGACAAAAAGCCTTTTGTGCAGCAGCCGGTGGGGGATTGTCAGTCGCGGAGTATCTATGCACTCGTTTCCATAAAAAAGAATGTCAATGTCTATGGGCCTGTCGCAGTAGTTGCCGTTCAGGGTCTTTTGCTTGCGTCCGAGCTCTCTTTCAATCTCCTCTGTAATGTTCAGTATCTCTGTGGGTGGGAGCGACGTCCTAAATAGAATAACGC
The DNA here is from genome assembly GCA_017546785.1 of Bacteroidaceae bacterium. Taxonomy (GTDB): domain Bacteria; phylum Bacteroidota; class Bacteroidia; order Bacteroidales; family Bacteroidaceae; genus HGM04593. The sequence goes on from JAFYRW010000012.1 coordinate 4,874, forward strand.
CGTTAAGATATTTGTTGGGAGAGTCGTAACCCCACGCCTCACTTTCAATTACTTCCGATTGGGCTATGGGAATACCGAACCGAAGCGATAGTCTCTCTATCGCTTCGGTCATATTCTTTTCTCTCTCTCCAGTATTTGTTCCTAACCCGAGAAAGAGCTCTTTCTCATTGTCTATTGCCATTCTTTAGTCGATGATTAGCATAGCATCGCCGTAGACTCCGAATCGGTAACCCTCCTTGAGCGCAACATTGTATGCATTCATTACATTCTCGTAGCCACCGAATGCTGCGGTGAGCATAAGCATTGTCGAGTAGGGCATATAGAAGTTGGCAATCATACTGTTGGCTACGTGGAACTCATACTCGGGGAAGATGAACTTGCTGGTCCATCCGTCGTACTCCTTGAGCATACCTCCGGTAAGTGTTGCTGTCTCGAGTACACGCTGTACCGATGTTCCAACGGCGCATATTCTGCGACCCTCGGCCTTTGCCTGATTGACAAGGCGTACAGCCTCGCTGTCTACGTTGATGAGGTCCGAATCCATCTTGTGCTTTGTGAGGTCTTCAACGTCAATCTCGCGGAAGCAGCCGAGTCCTGTGTGCATTGTTACGAATGCAGTGTCGATACCTTTAATCTCCATACGCTTCATAAGCTCGCGTGTAAAGTGCAATCCTGCGAACGATGCTGTTACCGAACCCTCCTTCTTTGCAAAATATGTCTGGAAATTTACAAGATCCTCGGGTTCCTCTTTACGCAGACGCTTAAAATCGTCGGGTAGGGGAGCAACGCCAAGAGCGTAGAGTGCCTTCTTGAACTCATCGTGGGGACCGTCGTATAGGAAACGAAGGGTACGTCCGCGCGATGTTGTGTTATCTATTACCTCGGCTACCATTGAGTTGTCCTCGCCAAAATAGAGCTTGTTGCCTATACGTATTTTGCGTGCGGGGTCTACAAGAACATCCCACAAGCGGAACTCCTCGTTAAGCTCGCGCAACAGGAATACCTCAATCTGTGCGTTGGTCTTCTCCTTGTTGCCATAAAGACGTGCGGGGAACACCTTGCTGTCGTTCATCACAAAAAGGTCCTTCTCGTCGAAGTATTCTATAACCTCTTTGAAAATGCGGTGTTCAATCTCTCCGCTTTTACGGTGAAGCACCAAAAGGCGCGACTCGTCTCTATACTCTGCCGGATAAAGGGCAATACGGTCATCAGGTAATTTGTATCTGAACTGAGATAACTTCATCTGATGAAAATTTGTGTAACTGCTTTGGTCTAAAATCATCCTATTTTAGTCTAATGTGTTAATCCAATATTGAAACTCTTCGGGGTGTATGCACTGCTCGATGCGTGTGTCGCCTATGCGTGTGCGCTCGAGCCGTGTGAGGTGCGCTCCGCTTTGCAGCGCTTCTCCAATGTCGCGGGCAAGGGAGCGTATGTATGTTCCTTTTCCACAGACTACGCGTATCGTTATCTTTGGTAGGCTGTAGTCTAGTAGCTCTATTTCGTCTATCTGTATCTGTTTGGGGGCAAGTTCAATATCGCTACCGTCGCGTGCCAATTTGTAGGCTCTCTTGCCATCGACCTTGCAGGCCGAGAAGAGCGGCGGGCGTTGTGCTATTGTGCCGACAAACTCCTTTAGTGTGGCCTCTACCATTTCGCGTGTGATGTGCTCGTAAGGGTAGGTGGCGTTTATGGGGTGCTCAAGGTCGAACGATGGGGTTGTTGCGCCCAACTGAAGGTCGGCCACATACTCTTTTGTGTGGCTCTGCAACTCCTCGATGCGCTTGGTGGCCTTTCCTGTGCACAGCAAAAGGACTCCTGTAGCAAGAGGGTCCAATGTGCCGGCGTGTCCTACCTTCATCCTCTTTACTCCGCAATGACGCGATAGTATATAGCGTACTTTGCTCACTATCTGGAACGATGTCCAGCCATAGGGCTTGTATAATGGCAATATCTCTCCGGCTGTAAAATCCATCTTCTTCATTTCTTATGACAGTGAAAGGATTATAGTAAATATTCCCGCGGCAAGGCAATAGTATGCAAAGTATATAAGCTTTCCTCGGCGCACTATTGATATCATCCATTTGCAGGCAATGCAGCCCGAAACGAATGCGGCAAGGAAACCTGCGGTCAATGCCCACGGGCTTATGCTTCCAAAGGTTGTCTCTACGCCATTCTTTGCAATCTCGACAATGTCTAGCAACGCTTTTCCCAATATTGGGGGGATTACCATAAGGAATGAGAATTGGGCCATCTGCTCCTTCTTGTCGCCCAACAGCAGTCCGGTGGCGATTGTTGTTCCCGAACGTGATAGTCCAGGCAGTGTGGCTAATGCCTGACCTATTCCTATTATGAACGCGTCGAGAATGGTTATTCTCTCCTTCTGGCGAGGCTTTGCATAATAAGAGAATGCCAGCAGCGCGGCAGTCAATATTAGGCAGCAGCCAACCAATGTGGTACCGCTGAATGCAGCGTCTATATAATCCTGCAGGAATACTCCTACAATACCCACCGGAATCATAGATACCAATATGGCGAGCATATAATATTGCTGGTTGTTGAGGCGTGCGGTCATTCCGCCCTCTTTTTTGTCGCAACGCTTGAAGAGTCCTTTGAAAATCCAGCTAATCTCTTTGTGCAGGATTGCTATTGTGCTGAGCATTGTTGCAACGTGTAGCAATACCGTGTAGGGCAATATTGTATCGGGGTCGGTAATATCGAGCAGATGCGAACCCAATGTAAGGTGTCCGCTGCTGCTTATGGGCAGATATTCCGTTAGCCCTTGCAAAATTCCTAATAGTAACGATTCTAGGAGTGTCATCTATGCTCTATTATTTATTTTTGGGCTTACGCATTATTGCGTATATGACAAAGATGAATCCGAAGAAGCATACTGCAGGAGCAAGCTTGATGCGGCGGAAACTGAAAATGTCGGGCTCGAATGTAAGCTCGGTGCTTCCTGGGCCCATCATAAGCAGGAAGCCGATAACAATTATCGCTACGCCTGCCAAGAGCAGCATATAATTGATTTTGTCGAATGCAAATTTGCTTTTATCCATAAATGTAATTTTTTCAAATAAAATAAAGGTCGTTGCCCTTCATACGCAGGAAACGGTTCACCGAGCTATAGGCGCAGAGCAGTGTTATTCCTAATCCGAATGCTACCACCGCCACTCCTGTCATTATAACCTTTTCCATAGTAAGGATTGTTGTTATTCCCGGTTCGTGACGCATTATCATATAGAGCGCACCGCCAAGAACTATATTGGCCATAATGCCCGACGCAAGACCTATATACAGATTATGTATAAGGAAGGGACGGCGTATGAATCCCCACGTAGCGCCGACGAGCTTCATTGTGTGCAGCAGGAATCGTTTGGAGTATATTGATAATCGCACCATATTGCTTATCAGCGACCAGGAAATAAGTGTGAGGAAAAGCAGAAAAACAAGTAGCACGACGCTAATCCTTTGTATATTGCTGTTTATTATGTCTACAAGCTCCTTGTGGTATACTACCTCACTTACCAGCCTGTTGTCCAAAAGTTCCTTCTCTATTTTTGCGAGACTATCGTTGTTGGCATATTGCGGATCTACCGACAGCTCTATCGATGCCTCGTAAGGATTGTATCCCAAGAACTCCTCGGGGTCTGTTCCAAGCTCCTTCTTTTGCGCTTCCAGTATCTCCTCTTTGGAAATATATCGTGTCGATGCTGTGTAGCTCTTCTTCTCAATCTGTTTCTGCAGGGTGAGAATTTCGGGCTCAGTAGCGTCTGTCCTGATTACGGCTGCAATGGTAAGGTTGCCTCGTATGTGGTTCGACAGCGACTGTGCTGCCGTGAACAGCAGGCACATTGTGCCGAAGAGCACAAGCACCAGCGAGGTACTTATGTAAACGCTTATAGTTTGTATGTTCAATCGATGCTTGCTCATCTTTTCTTTCTGAATACATAAATGATGGAGCTTCCCGAACTGCATTTGTCGCAGGTAGCAATCCATCCTAAAAAGCCGTTCCACATTCCTTTTATAAAGGGCATTTTTGCTCCTTTGTACTTTTCGCTCAGCATCGATACGTAGAAGCCGTCAAGAGGCATAGGGTAGCGTCGCTCCAAAATAAAGCCGTGCTTCTCGCCCATACGCATTATTGTCGACGATGTAAAGTGCCACAAATGACGCGGAACATCGTATGCAGCCCAATGCTTGCCGTAATTCTCGGCGTCGTACGATGCACAATTGGGCACTGCTACAATCATAATGCCGCTGTCGTCCAATATTCTCTTTGCCTGCTCCCAAAAGGCGTCGGGGTTCTGCAGATGCTCCATCACGTGCCACAATGTTATTACATCGTAGCTCTGAGGCTCAAACTGTGCAAAGGCCTCCTCGGGAAGAATCTCGAAATTGTAATTCTCCTTTGAATGGTTGCGGGCCTGCTCACTCTTTTCGATGGCAGTAATCTGCCACCCTTTGTGCTGCATTGCGCGGGCAAAATAGCCTGTTCCGGCTCCGTAGTCGAGAAGACGGCCGTTGCGTAGCATTGTCAGCTTTTTAACAAGGTTTACCTTATGCTGCAACATTATGCTGCGCGCAATATGGTAGATTCTGTTTATAATGCCCTTGTTTGTATTGCTGTGCGAAATATATTCGGGAGATTCGTAGTAGCGTCCAATCTCCTTTTCGTCGGGGACGCCTTGTGTGAAAACAAAGCCACACTCGTTACATTTGTATATGTCGAATGGTTCGCCTGTCGCAAAGTGATCGTTGCAGGTAAATTGGGCAACAATTTCATTGCTGTTGCATAAAGGACAGGCTTTGTGGGTGATTATTTTCATTATCTGTTGTTTCGCTATAAAAAGGTGCAACCTCCCAAAGGTGACTACAAAAGTACAGTATATATGCGTAAAAACACCTTTTCTATCTGAAAATCTTATATAGATTTTTCTTAATTTGCAATTTTTAACATAAAAAATTCGTTTGTATTATTAAATTTGCAATTCATTTGGTAAAATAATGTGTTATTATGGGAAGATTGTATCGTTCGGATAAGGGTGTTATTGCCGGTGTCTGTGCAGGCATTGCCGAGAGTTTCAAATTGAACGCAACTTTGGTTCGTACTATATTTTTATTGCTTGTATTTTGTTCTTTCGGAGCGGCTGTAATAGCTTATCTTATTCTGTGGTTCCTTATGCCTCAAAATAAAAGCTCGCGTAAAAGCTACGAGGAGCGTTTACGCGAACGATTATGTAAGTAAATAGCTTGTTAATCGACAATCTCGGCGAGTAGAGTGGCTGCTGTAGAGCCTGTTACTCTGACTTTCACAAAATCGCCTATCTTGTAATTCTTACGGTCAAAGACTGCTGTGCGGTTCTGCTCAGTTCTTCCGAAGAACTGCTCCTTTGAACGTTTGGAAACTCCCTCTATGAGTACCTCGTACTCTTTTCCTATGCAGTTCCTGTTGTTTCTTGCCGACAGCTCCTGCTGTAGTGTTATAATCTCGTTCAGACGACGCACTTTCTCTTTCTCGTCAATGTCGTCCTTTAGATGCTTGCTTGCGAATGTTCCCGGACGCTCGGAATATTTGAACATAAATGCAGCGTCGTAGGAGCAATATTCCATAAGCGAGAGTGTCTGTTGGTGGTCCTCCTCTGTCTCGCCGCAGAATCCTGCGATAATGTCGGTCGATAGTCCGCAATCGGGTACTATGCGGCGTATGGCCTCTATTCTGTCAATATACCATTCGCGGGTGTATTTGCGGTTCATAGCCTTTAACATTGTGCTGCTGCCGCTCTGTACGGGCAGGTGAATGCTGCGGCACACGTTGGGCTCTTCGGCAATTACGCGCAAGGTATCGTCGCTCATATCTTTGGGATGCGACGTTGTGAATCTTATTCTTGTATGGGGAGCAGCTTGTGCCACGCGACGCAGAAGCTCGGGGAATGTTATCACGCCATCTGTCTCCGACTCGAAACGATAGGAGTTTACATTCTGTCCCAATAGGATAATCTCCTTATAGCCTTTGGCAACAAGGTCGTTCGCCTCGTTGAGTATGCTCTGAATGTCGCGGCTGCGCTCGCGTCCTCGTGTGTAGGGTACCACGCAATAATGGCAGAAATTGTTGCATCCGCGCATAATGGAGATATATCCCGATACATTCTTGCTGCATATTCTAAGGGGAATAACGTCGCGGTAAGTCTCGGTGGTAGAGAGCTCAATGTTCATTGCCGAGTGTCCCAATTCAGCCTCGGCGATAAGCTCGGGCAGTGTAAGGTAACTGTCGGGGCCTGCCACAATATTCACCGAATATTTTGTTATGAGCTCCTCTTTTACTCTCTCAGCCATACAGCCTACTACACCAATGAGAGTCTCCTTGCCTCGGCGCATAGCATTTAGCTGGTCAAGGCGGCCATAGATTTTCTGTTCGGCATTGTCGCGTATAGAGCAGGTATTCAGCAGAATAAGGTTAGCTTCTTTAATGTCATCGCATACCTCGTATCCTGCAACGCGCAGAATTGAGCCGATAACCTCACTGTCGGCCACGTTCATCTGGCAACCGTAGGTCTCTATAAAAAGTTTTTTGTTTGTATCTTCCACGTAACGTAATTTTTTGATGTTGCGAAGATACGCAGAAATTACAAAATCGCAGACAAAACATTCATAAAAAATAATAAACATTCAATCTCGTTTGAAAAATTTACAAAGAACACTTATATTTGCAACCAAAGTGTATAAAAACGGGTTGTTTTGCATAGAATGTGTTTAAATATGCAAATGCGCCCGACAAATGTTTAGCAGGCTTCAGTATGAAAAGAGAATTGTTCCGATACGAAATGAAGGTGCGCGATTATGAGTGCGACATTCAGGGTGTGGTAAATAATGCAAATTATCAACATTATCTCGAGCACGCGCGTCACGAATTTCTTGTGTCGTTGGGCTGTAGTTTCTCTAAATTGCACAACGACGGAATAGACTTTATGGTCTCTAAGGCTACTCTTGAATATAAAAGCCCGTTGCGCGGAGACGATAAATTTGTTGTGGTAATAGATATGTATCGTGAGGGAGTCAAGCTCGTCTGCCTGCAGGATATTTATCGCTTGCCCGATGAGAAGCTCTGTGTCAAAGGTCGTATAGACGTTGTTTCCATTCAGAATGGCCGTCTGACACGAGGCGAGAAATTTGATGAGTTGTTCGAGACAATGCTTGCAAAGCAACAGTAATAGAATTCTGTTATGAGCGATATTCTGTCCAATATACTTCCGGTGATTCTTGTGATAGCCGTCGCTGTCATCAAGATTGTAAGCGGAGCAAAGAAAGAGTCGGCGCAAACGAAGGATGTACCGCCTTATGAGCCGAAAGAGGAAATTGAGGAACCTTACGTTGGCGAGAATTTCCCTGAGATAGATATTGTGCCGGAGCCTCGCGTACCAAAAAAGGAGACACCGAAGCCCTGCAATATACAAAAAGATAAGAAACACAAGGCTGTTGTCCTCGCTGAGCCTGCCAATAGAGCCGAGGAAGAGCGTCCGCAGCCGGCAAAAGAGAGAATAAGAATAAACACAAAATCAGAAGCGAAAAAAGCAATCATATATTCCGAAATTTTCAACAAGAAATATTAAAAACAGAACTACTATGGGTTATAGAATAATCACAGCACAAGAGGCTGCTACATATATAAATAATGGAGACGGAGTAGGTATAAGCGGTTTTACACTGTCGGGAACACCAAAGACTGTGCTGCCCGAGGTTGCCAAAAGAGCAGTCGAGGAGCACGAGGCCGGCCGCCCCTTTAAAATAGACCTCTATTCGGGTGCCTCTACAGGCGATGCCATCGACGGCGAGCTTACCCGTGCACAGGCAATACGCTTCCGTGCGCCTTTCCTCTCGAATCCCACCGTCCGCACCGCAGTAAATAACGGAGAAATGGTATATACCGATCTTCACCTCTCTCTTATGGCACAGGACCTTCGCTACGGCTTTATGGGTAAGGTGAATGTAGCCATTCTCGAGGCAATGGATATTACCGACGATGGTAAAGTATATCTTACAACAGCCGGAGGTATCGGACAGACAGTAGCCAACCTTGCCGACAAAATAATTATAGAGAGAAACGTCTATCATCACACCGAGGGGCTGCACGACGTTTATGAGCCGCTCGACCCTCCTTATCGCAAGGAGATTCCAATCTTCAAGGCCGATGATAGAGTAGGTAAGCCTTATGTACAGGTAGATCCTAAAAAGGTTGTCGGCATTGTCGAGGTTAATATGCCCAACGAGGTAGTAGTATTCAAGGAATTGGACGATGTTACACGCCGAATAGGAGAGAATGTGGTGAATTTCATCGTGTCTGATATGAAGCGTGGAATAATCCCTGCTTGCGGCCTTCCCATTCAGAGTGGTATCGGTAACGTTGCCAATGCTGTGCTCAAGAGCCTCGAGGATTGCAACGAGATTCCTCCTCTTTATCTCTACTCCGAGGTATTGCAGGATTCTGTGATAAAGCTTATGGAGCTTGGACGCGTAAAGGCCGGCAGTACTTGCTCGCTCTCTCTAAGCCGCGAGTGCCTCGACCACGTTTACGAGAATCTTGACTTCTTCCGTGATAAATTGGTTCTTCGTCCTTCGGAAATTTCGAATAGTCCAGAGATTATCCGTCGTTTGGGAATTATCGCTATGAACACAGCTATAGAGGCCGATATTTACGGTTGCGTGAACTCATCGCATATTTGCGGTACACGCCTTATGAACGGTATTGGTGGCTCGGGCGACTTTGCGCGTAACGCATATATTTCAATATTTACCTGTCCTTCGACACAAAAGGATGGTAAGATTAGCTCAATTGTTCCTATGGTAACTCACCCCGACCATTCAGAGCACGATGTAAATATCATTGTTACCGAATGGGGTGTTGCCGATCTTCGCGGTAAAGGTCCCGAGGAGCGTGCAAAGATTATCATCGAGAATTGTGCTCATCCCGACTACAAGCAGTTGTTGTGGGACTACCTTGCAATAAGCAAGAAGGGACATATTCACCACAACGTTGCTGCGTCGTTGGCAATGCACGCTACCTTTGAGCGCGAGGGTGATATGCATTTGACACAATGGAATAAATTCGTGTAACCGATGAAAAAGAAACTGGTAACCGAAATGGGGCGCATCGGCCGCGAAGAGTTTGTCGCAGCCGATAAATTGCCTCTTACCATTGTTCTCGACAATATAAGGAGCCTGCATAATGTGGGCTCCGTATTTCGTACCTCCGATGCTTTTCGTGTGGAGCGTATAATCCTATGCGGTATTACGGCGACTCCTCCGCAGCCCGAGATTCACAAGACAGCGCTTGGAGCCGAGGATGTTGTCGATTGGCTCTATTTTGCCGATGCAATGCAAGCTGTTGAGTATCTGCATAGTAACAACTATGGAGTCTATGCTATAGAACAGGTGCAGGGCAGTGTGTCGTTGCAGTCGTTCGAGGTTGAGGAGGGTAAACGCTATGCTGTAGTTCTTGGAAACGAGGTAAAAGGCGTGCAACAGCAGGTTGTCGATGCTTGCGACGGAGCAATAGAGATTCCTCAATTCGGAACCAAACACTCTCTTAACGTGTCGGTTACAGGAGGAATGGTCATTTGGGAGTTTGCACGCAAAATGGGCTGGGTAAAGTAAAAAGAAGGTAATATTATGTCTGTGTCAGCTCTTATAATTGCCCTGTAAGCACCTTTACCACTACCTGCTCTATCATCCAATCGTCTCCCGCGGGGTCGTAGCACTTCTTGAGGCTGGCACCGAACATCGATGCAAAGGTATTGTAGAATGCCGCCTTGAAGCTACCCATAAACAATTTTATCAGCTGGTAGGCATTTTGACTGCATTCGCGGTCCACCAACTTGATGAGCAGTTTGCCCTGTCGCAGCGTGAGCCTACGCATCTTTGGCGTATACTGCTCCTTTAATCCCTTCTCGAGCCTTTTTATGTGCTTTTCTCGGGCCTTCTCGTCGGGGAGAGTCTGCAGATATTCGTATGTCTCTATTATTATCGTGCGAATCTCGGCAGCGAGCGGCAGTGTTTTTTTAACGTCGTAGACGAGCCTGTCGTAAACCTTTCTCTCGCGTTTGTTCTTGAATCTTACGGGGGCATAAGCAAAATGTGGAGGAAGGTTAATATGAGGAATCTTTTCGCCCTTATATTCGCTAACCCCTACCACATACATTTTGCCGTCGTAGACGTAGGTGCTGTCCTGCGCACACAACACCTGCGCAAAGAGAGTAAACAACAAGCTTAATACCACCCTTTTTTTCATATTGCGAATTTACGCTAAATATTCAATATTATACAAATAGTAATCTTAAAAAACAAGAATATAGAGTGTTGTAATAAATAAAATGCGTAACTTTGCAACGATTTTTAATTATAAATAGGATAGGCTGTCGTCTCTCCTGTGCATTGAAAAAGAATCCTATGAAAGAATTTTTTAAGGTGTTGCGACGCTTTGTTCCTCCCTATAAGAACTATTTTATATTGTCGCTGTTTTTTACTGTTCTATCGGCTATCCTGAATGTATTCTCTTTTATGTTTCTGATTCCGATTTTAAACATCCTTTTCAGAATCGAAGAGCCTGCTGCTGTAGAATTTACTCCGTGGAGCAGTATCTCGGCCGAGAATATGCAGGAGGCTTTCTTGAATAATTGTAATTACTACATAAACGATTTTATCGCGACAAAAGGAGCATCGGTGACTCTGCTCATTCTTGGACTGTTCCTTGTCTTTATGACTCTGTTGAAGACAGCAAGCTATTATGGCGCAACGGCTGCAATGGTTCCTCTGCGCACCGGAATTATACGCGATATTCGTACACAGCTTTACAAAAAGGTGCTTGAGCTTCCCATCGGCTTTTTCTCAAAAGAGAAGAAGGGCGATATTATGGCGAGAATGAGTGGAGACGTTATAGAGGTTGAATGCTCTGTAGCAAATTCACTTGATATGCTGATAAAGAATCCTATATTTATAATCCTCTATGCGGCGACGATGTTCTATCTTAGCTGGGAGCTTACTTTGTTCACATTTCTGGTAATTCCCGGCCTCGGCTGGATAATGGGTCTTGTAGGACGTAAGCTCAAGCAGAATTCTCTTTATCTGCAGTCGAAATTGAGCGAGACTATGTCGCAGATGGAAGAGACTCTTGGTGGACTGCGCATCGTAAAGGCATTTATTGCCGAGCATAAAATGTCGCAACGATTCACAAAATGTTGCAACGAATTGCGTGGCGCAGCAATGCGCGTGACATTGCGTCAGTCTCTGGCACACCCTGTGAGCGAGTTTCTCGGAACAATAGTGATTGTTGTTGTTCTTTGGTTCGGTGGAACACTTATTCTGGGCGATAATTCTCCTATCACAGCATCGGCATTCATCTATTATCTTACTATTCTGTACAGCATAATAAATCCTTTGAAGGAGATATCAAAGGCATCGTACAGTATTCCTCGTGGATTGGCTTCTATGGAGCGAATAGACAAAATCCTAAAATCGGAGAATCCCATTTTTGAGAAAGAGGATGCAGTGGTTATAAAAGAGATGCAGAAGGGCATTGAGTATCGCAATCTCTCATTCTCGTACGATGGCGAGAAAAAGGTGCTCTCCGATATTAACCTCAAGATTGAGAAGGGAAAGACTATTGCAATTGTGGGACAGTCGGGATCGGGAAAATCCACGATGGTCGATCTTATCCCCCGTTACTACGATGTTGCCGAGGGAGAGTTGCTTATCGATGGCGTAAATATAAAGGATATGACCATAAAGTCGTTGCGTTCACTCATAGGTAATGTCAATCAGGAGGCAATACTTTTCAACGACACTTTCTACAACAATATAACCTTTGGAGTGGAAAATGCCACAATGGAGCAGGTTATTGAGGCTGCAAAGATTGCTAACGCACACGACTTTATCACCGCCACAGAGAATGGCTACGATAGTTACGTAGGCGACAGAGGCTGCCTGCTGTCGGGAGGCCAGCGTCAGCGTATAAGCATTGCACGAGCAATTCTCAAGAATCCTCCGATACTCATTCTTGACGAGGCAACATCGGCTCTTGACACAGAGAGCGAGCGTCTGGTGCAGGAGGCTCTCGAACGTCTTATGAAGACCCGTACGACAATAGCCATTGCTCACCGTCTATCGACAATCAAGAATGCCGATGAAATTTGTGTGATGAAGGACGGATGCATCGTGGAGCGTGGTACTCACGATGAACTTTTGGCGCTCGACGGTGTGTACAAACGTCTGAATGATATGCAAACACTCTGATATTATGGCAGTAACAAGCGTAGGATTATTTTGTGCAGCCTCGGAGCTTATAGATTCTCTGTATGTTGATGAGGCTCGTAAGGTGGGTGCTCTTTTGGGCCGCCATTCGCTGACCCTTTTCTATGGTGGCGCAGCTGCCGGCCTTATGGAGGCAACGGCGAAGGCTGCAAAGGATGCCGGCGCGCGTATTGTTGGTGTAGTGCCTCAGATTCTGATAAAAAGAAACAGGGTAAGCCGTCTGCTCGATGACAGGATAGTTACCGCGAATTTGAGCGAGCGCAAGGATGCAATAATAGCCAATAGTGATATATTAGTGGCGCTTCCGGGAGGAGTAGGTACTCTCGATGAACTGTTTCATCTTATGGCGGGCGTTACTATAGGCTATCACAGCAAGCGCGTGATACTGTACAATGTGAACGGCTTTTGGGACAGCCTTGTCAATATGCTTGTGGAGTTCCGCGAAAAGAATTTTCTTCGCGGTGAACTATGCAATTATATAACCGTTGTCAATAATATAGAGGAACTCGAGAACATTATAAAGTCGTAAAAGATGAAAAAAGTAATAGGAATAGGCGAAACTATACTCGACATTATTTTTCGAGATAATATCCCGGTAAAGGCGCTCCCCGGAGGCTCAACCTTTAACAGTATGATGTCTTTGGGACGAATGGGGCTTAATGTCTCTTTTATCAGTGAGGTAGGAAACGATTGTGTCGGCAATATGATACTCGACACTCTGCGCGACAGTGGCGTAGATGCCTCTGCAGTATGCTCTTTCTCCGACGGAAAATCGCCTCTCTCCCTTGCTTTCCTCAACAAGAACAACGATGCGGAATATCTTTTCTACAAAGATTATCCCAACAATCGTCTCGACGTTGATTTTCCCGAGATAAATGCCGATGACATTGTTGTCTACGGCTCCTATTTTGTGCTTAACCCTGTGCTGCGCGACAAGGTAAAGCCTTTTCTTGAATATGCCCGTGAGCGTGGCGCGATACTCTATTACGATGTTAATTTCCGCAGGAATCATATTGACGAGCGTCTTAAATTGAGCGAGGCGCTTATAGAGAATCTTGAATTTGCCGACATTGTGCGTGGCTCGAGCGATGATTTTGAAATTCTCTATGGAATGACCGATGCCGAGAAAATATATAAGGAGAAGATTAAATTCTATTCTACCAATTTCATATATACTCGCGGTGGAGGAAATGTCGAACTTTTTACCAAGAATTTTACAGCCGTATATCCTGCCCGCAAGGTAGAGGTATGTAGCACCGTGGGCGCAGGAGACAATTTCAATGCAGGAGTAATCTATGGCATTGTAAAGGGCAATTACAGCCGCAATGAATTGTCGCAATTGTCGCAGGAGCAATGGAGTGCCATTGTGGAGAAAGGCCTCGACTTTAGCTCTCACGCCTGCACTATCCTCGACAATTATGTAGAGAAGGAGTGGGCGCAAGCGTATATGGAGAGCGGAAATTGAAACCTGGTTCCAAGAATTTAGAATTAAATTTGCATTCAGGGTTGCTGTGCCTCTCTACGCATCCTGAATTTAATGTTATTTGCAGAAAATAAGTCTTATGAAAAACATACATATATTATTAGTGGCATTGGTGGCATTATTCTCATTGGCTGCTTGTCATAATCACTCGCATAGTCACGATGGGCACAATCAATCTTTAGCCGTTGAGGAGCACGAACAGACTCTGTACACCGACGCTCACGAGCTTTTTGTGCGTATGCAGCCTCTGAAAGCCGGAGAGGAGTCCCATATAACAAGCTATATTACCGAACTTTCCGATTTTAAGCCTATTGAGGCTGTTGCCGCAACCGTCACATTGTCGGTGGGCGATAGTAATGTGGCTTGTGAGGTGGTACCGGTGCATCGTGGAATGTATGAATTTCATATTACCCCCGAGAAGGCAGGAGAGGGTGTTCTATCCTATGCGTTGCATCTTTCGTCGGGCGATATTGTGCTTAATCTTCCGGTGAGAGTAGCTGCAATATGCAATCACAATCATTCTGAGCATCATCACGACCACGGACATTCACACGACCACGAGTCGGTAAATGCCCTGTCGTTCCTCAAGGAGCAAAGCTGGAAAATTGATTTTGCGACCGACGAGGTTCGCGAGAGCTCTTTTGATGGCATTGTAAAGGTTGCAGCCTTAGTCTCTGCTGCTCCTGACAATACAGCCACATTGGTTGCGACAACCCCAGGACGCGTCGTTTACATTGGCAATATTGTTGCCGGTAAGAGCGTTGAGAATGGCGAGTCTCTTATCCTGCTCGATGGCAGCGGTGTCACCGAAAATGATGCTGCGGTAAAGTTCGCTGAGGCCGAGAGCAATTATAATGTAGCAAAGGCCAACTATGAACGAAAAATGCTTTTGTATAAGGATAATATCGTCTCGAAAAAAGATGTTGAGGCTGCCGAGGCACTTCTGCGTTATTCCGAGGCTCAATATAACAGTATGAAGCGTAGCTTCGATAATGGTAATTCTGTGCTTAAATCATCGATGAAAGGGTATGTTTCTTCGCTTTTGGTGCAGAATGGCGAGTATGTGTCGGCAGGAACGCCTGTGGCAATGCTGCAGTGCGACGGCGCAGTCAATCTTTCGGCTGAATTGCCTGTGCGCTATGCCTCTTCGCTGGCTAATCTTGCAACGGTGAATGTGGAGCTTCCCAATGGACAACTTTATACTCTCGACCAGATAGAGGGCCGTATAGTGGCTGTTGGTCGTGCGGCCAACAGCTGCAGTATGATTCCCGTAACTGTGAATGCAAAGAGCCTGCCCGGCGTTGTTCCCGGCAGTGTGGTAATGCTCTATCTTTCGTCGCTTCTTCCCGACTCGGAAAAGCGTGTGGCAGTACCGCGCTCTTCGCTGATAGAGGAGATGGGTAACCATTTTGTCTTTGTGCAGCTGTCGCCCGTGTCGTTCGAGAAACGCGAGGTAAAGATCGGCTCTACAGATGGCGTGTATACACAGATTCTCAATGGACTGTGCGCCGGCGAACGCATCGTTACAAAGGGCGCCGTATCACTGAAACTATCGCAGGGAGCAGCCGCGCTCGACCCTCACGCGGGACACGTACATTGATACTACCGTTGCACAATAAAAAGTACGACAATGCTTAACAAGATAATAAAATTCTCGCTCGACAATAAACTGCCTGTGCTGCTCGCTGTACTGCTTGTGACAATAGGTGGCATATACTCGACACAAAAGATAGAGGTTGATGTATTCCCCGACCTTACAATGTCGACGGTGGTAGTGCTTACCGATGCTGCTGATATGGCACCCGAGGAAATTGAACGTCTGGTAACATTCCCCATAGAGACTGCAGTGAACGGCGCATCAAATGTGCGTCGCGTGCGCTCAAGCTCATCGCAGGGATTCTCATTTGTGTGGGTGGAATTTGATTGGGGAATGGATATATACAAGGCGCGACAAATTATAAGCGAAAAGCTGGTTGCCATAAACGATGAACTGCCCGAGGGAATAGTTCCCATCCTTGCTCCGCAGTCGAGTGTGATGGGAGAGATTCTTTTTATAGGAATGCAGTCCGATACAACGTCGATGATGGAGCTTCGTACCATTGCCGATTGGGTGGTAAAGCCGGTGATTCTTGCTACTGGCGGCGTGTCGCAGGTAACAATCATAGGTGGCGACTACAAACAGTATCAGGTTCTTGCCGACGCTGTAAAGATGGACCTTTACGGTGTTACAATGGCAGAACTGGAGGCTGCTGTGGGTGCAATGAGCATCAATGTCGGTGCAGGCGTTGTACGCGACTATGGCAATGAGTATAATCTCAGAGGCGTAGGACGAACAAACAATCTCGAGGAGCTTGGTGCTACGCTCGTGAAGATGAATGGCGACGCTCCCGTGCGCATTGCCGATGTTGCCGACGTTGTAATTGCTCCTGCGGTGCGTCAGGGATATGCCTCAATGAGCGGCCATCCGTCGGTAATTCTATCAATATCCAAACAGCCGAACATAAATACTCTAGAGGTAACAAAAAATATAGAAAAGAATCTTTCCGAACTTAAAAAGTCGCTCCCGGCAGACGTCTCTATCGATACGGGCATTTTCCGTCAGGCCGACTATATCCAGTCGTCGGTGAACAATGTAGGACGTTCGCTCATAGAGGGTGCCGTGTGCGTAATATTGGTTCTTTTCCTCTTTCTCACAAGCTTCCGTACGACGGTAATCTCTATTGTGGCTATTCCTCTGTCGCTGCTCTGTACAATGATAATCCTCTATCTTGTAGGAATGGATATTAACACAATGACGCTCGGAGGAATGTGTATTGCTATAGGCTCGTTGGTCGATGATGCCATTATAGACGTTGAGAATGTATATAAGCGCTTGAGAGAGAATCACGCAAAGCCTCAGGGGGAGCGTCTCTCTGCCTATCACGTGGTGTACGAGGCTTCGTCGGAGATTCGTGCCTCTATAATCCACGCGACGCTTATAATAATGGTAACCTTTATGCCTCTATTCTTCTTGGGTGGGCTAGAGGGACGTATGCTCAAGCCTCTGGGCATAGCCTATCTTATTGCGCTGCTTATGTCTCTGCTTGTGGCAATGACTGTTACTCCTCTTTTGTGCAAGATGATGCTGTCGGGAGAGCAGTATCTTACCCGTCGCGAGAGAAAAAGTTGGGTGGATTGTTGGCTGCTTGCAAAATATGGCGCATCGCTCGATTATGTGCTCGGAAAATCAAAATTTGTCATTGCTGCCGTTGCTGCGCTTCTTGTCGTATCCCTTCTGCTTTTTGCCAATATGGGCAGCAGCTTCCTGCCCGAATTTAACGAGAGGGCTCTTACAATATCGGCAGTCTCCCGTCCTGGAGTGTCGCTCGAGGAGTCTAACCGCATAGGAGCAATTATTGAGCGTGAACTTTTGGAAATTCCCGAGGTAACAACCACAGCCCGCCGTACGGGACGCGGAGAGCTTGACGAACATTCGCAAACATCGAACGGTGCCGAGATTGATGTTAATTTTGTTCTCGACAAGCGTAGCAAAGAGGAGTTCCTGCACGATGTACGCGCTCGTCTGGCCGGTGTCCCGGGCGTTGTAACGTCGGTAGGACAGCCGTTGGAGCATCGTATCGACCATATGGTGTCGGGAACGCAGGCCGACCTTGCGATAAAGGTCTTTGGCCCCGATCTTAACACTCTTTTTGTTACCGGTAACAAGATAAAGGGCCTCCTTGCTGAATTTGAGAATGTGGTAGACGTAAATGTCGAGCAACAGGTAGAGACTCCTCAGTTGCAGATACGCGCCAACCGCGAACGGCTTGCATACTATGGCGTGTCAATGGAGGAATTCAACAATTTCATTGCGGCATCGTTCCCAGGCAAGAAACTGGGCGAGGTATACGAGGAGGAGCGTAGCTTCGACCTTATACTGCGTCTGAACCGCGATTATACCGAGAGTGTCGATGGTGTGCGTCGCGCCCTTATAGATACCGATAAGGGTAAAGTGCCTCTCGAAGAGGTTGCAACCATTGTGTCGGCCGGTGGCCCCGGAAGCATCAGTCGCGAGAATGTACAGCGTAAGGTTGTTGTATCGGCGAATATTATCTCGGGTGACGTTGCGGGCACAGTAAAGCGTGTGGCTGAATATCTCGAGGAGGAACTGTCGTTGGGCGAGGGCTATCGCTTGGAGTATGGCGGTCAGTTTGAGAGTGCCGAGAGTGCTTCGCGCACCCTGTGGCTAACCTCTCTGATTGCAATAGGCATTGTCTTTGTGCTTCTTTACAGTGAATTCAAGAGTGCTTCATTGTCGTTCGTAGTGCTGCTTAATCTTCCTCTGGCGCTGATAGGCGGAGTGGTTGCCACATATATTTCCTCGGGTGTTGTAAGTATTCCTGCGATAATAGGATTGATAACACTATTTGGTATAGCTACCCGTAATGGAATATTGCTCGTGTCGCGATACGAGCATCTGAGACACGATGGCCTTTCGGTAGATGAGGCTGTATGCATAGGCTCGCGCGACCGTCTGACGCCTATCCTTATGACTGCCTTTACATCGGCATTGGCGCTTGTGCCGATGATTCTCTCGGGAGAAAAGTCGGGTAACGAGATTCAGAGCCCTATGGCTGTTGTAGTGCTTGGCGGACTATTGACCTCTACATTACTCAATGTCTACGTAATTCCCATTGTCTACCGCTGGCTGCAGAAGAAAAATGTGCGTTGATCCTTAACGATTAAAGAGATACTATGCAGAATATTCCACAAGACCCAATGATGCTTTTCAGTTTCGTGAATATGAAACTGAGGGACGATTATGCCACACTCGATGAACTGTGCAAGAGCCTCGACATTGACCGTGTCGCGCTCGAGGAAAAGCTTAAGGCTGTAGGCTTTGAATATAGTGCCGAGAATAATAAATTTTGGTAAAAGGGCTTTATTCTCTTGCATCTACGCCCCACATCATCTTCTCGCGTAGATTTTTTATGAAATTGTCGTCCTTAATGCGTACTATGCGCTGCTTATATGATGCCTTGCGTATAGTAAGGGTGGTTCCCTCCTCGAAGCTCTCGTTGCGGCCGTCTATGGCTATCAGGAAATTGTGGCTGCGGCTGTGTACCTTTATCTTGACCTCGGTCTTGTCGTTTACCACAAAAGGACGCACATTGAGGCTGTGGGGTGCAATGGGGGTAAGCACCATTACGTGAGCCTCGGGAGCAATTATGGGGCCGCCGACACTCAAAGAGTAGCCTGTAGAGCCTGACGGAGCGGCGACAATAAGGCCGTCAGCCTGATAGACTATTGTCTCGCAGTCGTTCAGCGTAGTCTCTATTGTTATCATCGATGAACTATCGTGCTTCATTATGGCAATCTCGTTGAGCGCATAAGGGTAGTTCTTCAAACTGCCGCTCTCTGTGGTAACCTCTATAATGCTACGCTCCTCGATATTGAAATTATCGCAGTGTATGCTCTCTATTATAGCTTCGATATTCTCGCTCGACGTTGTTGTGAGGAATCCCAATCTTCCGGCATTTACTCCTATTATGGGATAGCCTTTGCTGCCTACTTTGCAGGCGGTCTTAAGCAGAGTGCCATCTCCGCCGTAGCTTATTACCATATCAGCCTCAAAATCATCATTTTCAATTATTTCGGCTTTTTTTGCCTGCTCAATGCCCATTTTCATAAGAAAGTCGTAGAATTTGCGCTCAATTGCATAATTGTCGCCTTTTTTGTCGAGTGTGTCGAATAGTTTGGCTATCCTGTCGCACTTTTTTGTTTGATGACTGTTTCCGAAAATGGCAAATTTCATATTTCCTGTTTTGGGGATTTTAAATGTTGGCAGCTGCCTTGAATAACAACTGAAATAGGTATAATCTTCTGTTCTTTGCAAATTTAAGATAAATTATTATTATATTTTTTTATTTTGTAGTACTTTTGCAGTTTAAAGGAGATTTTTTTAATTGAACATCTGTTTTTTAAGATGTCACAGATGTAATATTGTAATCATAAGCGAATGACTATGACTAAGTTAAGTGTGAATATCAATAAAGTGGCAACTATCAGAAACGCTCGTGGCGGCAATTGCCCCGATCTTCTTCAGGTTGCACGCGACTGCGAAGCCTTTGGTGCCGATGGAATTACGGTTCATCCTCGTCCCGACGAGCGCCATATACGCCGTTCCGACGTTACCTCGCTTCGTGCCGTTCTTACTACGGAATTCAATATCGAGGGTTATCCCTCTCGCGAGTTTCTCGATCTTGTACTCAGAGTGCGTCCCGCACAGGTAACCCTTGTGCCCGATAAGCCCGACCAATTGACCTCTAATGCCGGTTGGGATACAGTAAAGGAGCAGGATTTCTTGCGTGATATTCTGAATGATATACGTGCTGCTGGTATCCGTAGCTCAATTTTTATTGGAGCCGATGCAAAAATGGCCGAATATGCGGCAAAGGCCGGTGCCGACCGCGTAGAATTGTACACAGGCCCTTATGCCGAAATGTATTCTAAAAACCGCGAGGAGGCAATAGCTCCCTTTATCGAGACTGCAAAGCAGGTGCGTCGTATGGGTATTGGACTCAATGCCGGTCACGATCTTAGCCTCGTGAATTTGCACTATTTCGTGAACAATATTCCTTGGGTCGATGAGGTATCTATCGGCCACGCGCTTATATGCGATGCTCTGTATATGGGTCTTAGAGACACAATCGCAGCATATAAGGAGCAATTGATTTGATAAAATAATAAAAATATTTGACTATGATTTCACTTTTTCAATTTGCACAGGTTGTAGAGGCTGCTCAATTGGCGCAGGATTCAATAAATGTAATGGCCGAGCCTGTTGCGGAGAGTATAAATGTCTGGGAGCTTGCCGTTAAGGGCGGATGGATTATGTTGTTGCTCGCTCTCTTGTCTATTGTTGGCGTTTACATTTTCTTTGAGCGTCTTATGACATTGCGCAAAGCACTCAAGCGCAACCCTCTTTTTATGGAGCGCATTCACGATAATATAAAGGACGACGATATTAAGTCTGCAGTGAACTATTGCCGCAACGAGAATACCCCTTTGTCGAGAGTGGTTGAGCGCGGATTGAAGAATTTTCGTCTTTCAATCGAGGCTGTACGCAAAGGCATCGACAATTGCGCCAATCTCGAAATTGCCAATCTCGAGAAAGGTCTTCCTATTCTATCGACAATAGCGGCCGTTGCTCCTATGCTCGGATTCTTGGGTACTGTAACTGGTATGGTTAGCGCCTTCTGGGCAATGGCAAATGCCGGAAACAATATCGATGTTTCTCTTTTGGCCGGTGGTATATACGAGGCGATGATTACCACAGTGGGTGGTCTTATTGTAGGTATTATAGCAATTTTCTCTTATAATTATCTTGTAACATTGGTCGATAAAGTACAGAATGACCTTGAGGGACAGATAATTACATTTATGGAGATTGTACACGAGAAAAAGGAGTTACGTTAATAGGTAACGCTATTGTCCAATAAATTCAAAATAGTTTCCGATGCTTAAAAGAAAGACAAGGACTATAGATGCCTTTTCAATGTCGTCGATGACTGACATTATATTCCTATTGTTGATATTCTTTATGATAACATCGACAATGGTGACACCTAATGCTATCAAGGTGTTGTTGCCGCAGGGTAGTCAGCAGACATCGGCAAAGCCTCTTGCCCGCGTAATAATCGACAAGAACCTCAATTTCTATTCGGCTTTTGGCAACGACGATGAGATGCCCATTGTTCCCGATGAGATTGCCGCATTCTTGCAAGATTGTGCATCGAAAGAGCCCGAAATGTATGTGGCTCTATATGCCGATGAGAGCGTTCCTTATCGCGAAATAGTAAGAGTGCTTAATATCGCGAATGAAAATAATTTCAAGATGGTGCTTGCTACGCGCCGTCCCGATAAGAAATAATGGAAAGATTGGTAGGTTTCATAGGTACTGTGGTTGTGCATCTGATTGTGCTTCTCATATTGCTGCTTCTTGTAATAGAAAAGCCGCAACAGGAGCCTGAGTCGGGTGTGCCCGTAATTATGGGTAATGTGGAGAAATCCTCAGGCGACTCGTACACTTATACCGAGGTAAAGGTTGCACCGCGCCCCTCAAAGGTTACTACCGATGTCCCGGAGCCGCAAAAAAGCAATACAGAGCCTCTTATAACTCAGAATGACGAGAGCAGCGTAGCTCTGAACAGTGCCGATAAAAAGAAAAACGAGAATGTAAAGCCCAAAAAGAGTCCTCTTGAGGAGCAGAAGGAGCGTGAGGCTCTCGAGGCGGAGCGCAAGCGTCAGGAGGCGGAGCGCATTGCCCGCGAGGTAAACGCCAAGCTGTCGGGTGCCTTCGGAAAATCATCGTCAATGAGCGACAGTGGTTCTTCTACCGAAAATAAGGGTGCCGAGGGCTCAATTGAGGGTAACGAGAATATTGGCGTAAGCAAGGGAGTTGGCAATTATGGTACAGTTGACCTTAATGGCCGTGGCCTTGTCGGTGATTTACCCCGTCCGCAGTATAATGTACAGGACGAGGGTCGTGTGGTTGTTACCATAACAGTAAGCCCCGAGGGTGAGGTTATGCGTGCCGAGATTAACTCGCGTACAAACACAACCAATACAGAATTGCGTAAGGCTGCATTGAATGCTGCCCGAAAAGCACGTTTCAACAAGGTTAATGGTCTCGATAATCAGTCGGGAACAATAACATACTATTTTAAGTTAAGATAATATAGTAATTTTAGGTAAAAGGGACGATTCGCGTATAGCGTAATCCTCCCTTTGGCTTTTTTAAACAGGAAACAATGAACAAGATTTATATGTTTTTGGCCGATGGCTTCGAGACAGTAGAGGCTTTGGCTCCGGTAGATGTTATGCGTCGCGCTGGTCTTAATGTGGTGACAGTATCCATAATGGGTCGCAGAGAGGTGCTCTCGGCGCAGGATATTGCCGTTGCGACCGATACACTCTTCGAGGAGTGCGACTTTTCCGATGCTGATGCTGTTGTATTGCCCGGAGGCAGTGTAGGAACCGAGAATATGTCGGCGCACGCTCCCTTGCGTGCTGTTGTCGATAGAATGAACAACGACGGCAAGCTTATTGCGGCAATATGCGCTGCTCCTATGGTTTTTGGACGTATGGGCATATTGCACGGACGAAAGGCTACCTGTTATCCCGGTTGCGAGTGCGATCTTACCGGCGCTGAATATACAGCGGAGGCGGTGCAGTGCGACAAAAATATGATAACAGCCTGCGGCCCCGGCGTTTCATTCGATTTTGGCTTTGCTATAGTAGCATATTTCTGTGGCAATCAGGTAGTTGATACATTGCGCTCGCAAATGCAGTTCCAATAATCCTTTAAGCATAACAGTATGAAAAGATACTTGATAATAGTAGCAGGAGGCAAGGGACTGCGTATGGGTGGAGATACTCCCAAGCAATTCCAATTGATAGGTGAGCGCCCTGTACTTATGGTTACAATAGAGCGTCTCTACTCAATGGATAACTCATTGCAGATTGTGCTTGTGCTTCCCAAAGAGCACGTAGAATATTGGCGTGAGCTATGCAAGAGATACGCTTTTCAGGTACCTTTGCAGTTGGCTCAGGGAGGAAACACACGCTTCCACTCGGTGCAGAATGGCCTTGCTATGATTGATGATATAGAGGATGCTCTTGTCGGAGTACACGATGCTGTCCGTCCTTTTGTGGCTCAGCGAGTGTTCGATGCTGCTTATCGCGAGGCGTGGACTCACGGTGCGGCAATTCCTATGATTGACGTACAGGATAGTCTGCGACATATTGTAGGCGAGGAGGGTGCAAGCGAGGTAGTTCCCCGCGACCGCTATCGTCTCGTTCAGACACCGCAGGTATTCAAGCTGTCGCTTTTGCGTCGTGCCTACGAACAACGTTACGTCGAGGAGTTTACCGACGATGCTTCTGTTGTTGAGGCTCTTGGCGAAAAGGTATATGCCGTAGAGGGTAACAGAGAAAATATAAAACTTACCACTCCTTTTGATATGATGGTGGCAAGTAGCTTAATGGAATGCTGGACGCAAGAACAAGAAATATAAAATTCTTGCCCGGAGTGGGAGAGCAAAGGGCAACGCTGCTTAACAGGGAGTTGGAAATATACTCCTTGTACGACCTTTTGTACTACTTTCCCTATCGTTACGTAGACCGTAGTCGTCTTTTCACTGTTGCCGAACTTACCGGCAGTATGCCCTACGTGCAATTGTGCGGAGAGATACGTAGCTTCGAGGAACTTGGCGAGGGCGCCGGCCGTCGTATAGTGGCCCATTTTACCGATGGTACAGGCTTTGTGGACCTTGTATGGTTCCGAGGCTTACGCTATATAAAGAACCGTTATAAATTAGGAACAAAATATGTGGTATTCGGAAAGCCTACCATTTTTGGCGGCAGAGTGAATATCGCGCACCCCGACATTGATGTTGCAGAATCCCTGCTGCTGAGTGAGATGGGGCTTCAGCCATATTATAACACCACCGAGAAGATGAAGCGTGCGGGGCTTAACTCGCAGGCAATGGCAAAGATAGTCTCCAGCCTTTTTGCATCGTTGGGCAAAGAGGTTGTCCCCGAGACCCTTACTCCCGAAATAATAACAAAGCATCATCTTATGCCGCTTGCCGATGCCTTGCGAATAATACATTTTCCAAAGAATCCAGTGGAGCTTCGCGACGCAGAGTATCGTCTGAAATTCGAGGAGCTATTCTATATTCAGCTTAATATACTGCACTATTCAAAGGAGAGGACACAGAAATATGTTGGTCACCGTTTCTCAAAGGTGGGCGACATTTTCAACCGTTTCTATAACGAAAATCTCCCCTTTGAGCTTACCGGCGCACAAAAAAGGGTGGTAAAGGAGATTCGTCGCGACGTAAACAGCAACCATCAGATGAACCGTCTAGTGCAGGGTGACGTTGGCAGCGGAAAAACTCTTGTGGCGTTGCTCTCTATGCTGCTGGCAAAGGATAATGGCTATCAGTCGTGCCTTATGGTCCCAACAGAGATTCTCTCGGAACAGCATTGTGCTACCTTGCAGCGTATGCTCAAAAATCTTCCGGTGCGTGTGGAGCTTCTTACAGGAAGCACAAAGAGCAAGAAACGCACTGAGATTCTCGAGGGACTCTCCGACGGATCGATAGATATTCTCGTCAGTACCCACGCTGTGCTCGAGGAGAGAGTGCAATTCCATAATCTGGGCCTTGTGGTCATTGACGAGCAGCACCGCTTCGGAGTGGTGCAGCGTGCCAAAATGTGGGCAAAGAATAATATCCCGCCGCACGTTCTTGTTATGACGGCAACCCCTATTCCCCGTACGCTGGCAATGACGCTCTACGGCGACCTTGACGTATCGGTGATTGATGAACTGCCGCCCGGACGTAAGCCAATATCCACTACCCATATTTTTCGCAACAAGATAGACCAGCTATATTCGTTCATACACAAGCAGCTTCTCGACAAACGTCAGGTATATGTTGTCTATCCGCTTATCAGTGAGAGCGAAAAACTCGACCTTAAAAATCTCGAGGATGGCTACAAACAGCTATGCAATGTCTTTTGCGACTATAAATTGAGCAAACTGCACGGTAAGATGAAGCCCAGCGAAAAAGATGAACAGATGAGGCTTTTTGCTTCGGGCGAGACACAGATTCTTGTATCTACAACAGTGATAGAGGTTGGAGTAGATGTTCCCAATGCCACTGTGATGGTAATTGAGAATGCCGAGCGCTTCGGTCTCTCGCAGCTTCATCAGTTGAGAGGACGCGTGGGCCGTGGAGGCGAGCAATCCTATTGTGTGCTTGTTACCGACTATAAGCTATCGGAAGATACCCGCAAGAGAATGGAGATTATGACCACCAGCACCGATGGATTCGAGATTGCCGAGGCCGACCTTAAATTACGTGGCCCCGGTGACATTGAGGGTACCCAGCAGAGTGGAATAGCATTCGACCTTAAAATAGCCAATCTTGCACGCGACGAGCAGTTGTTGCAGTATGTCCGTAATGTCGCACGAGAGGTAGTAGATGCCGACCCTGAATGTAACTCTTTGGAGTATAAAATCATATGGGATACCTTGCGTACAATAAAGCGCGACAAGAATTGGAATTGGGGTGCAATCTCCTAAAATCATTTTTAGTAGTATTTAATATAAACTAATGGCTTATTTTTCTTTCTAATAGTAAAATTTTACTATCTTCGCCATTGAAAGAACTCTTTGCTTGAAGCAAATACTATTAACCTAAAAAATAAAAATTATGGAGAAAACTTTAATTCTCATTAAGCCTAATGCGATTCAGCGCGGTATTATGGGAGATATCATTACGCGTTTCGAACGTAAAGGCCTGCGTGTCGTTGGTCTCAAGATGATGTTTCTTGACGATGAAATTCTAAAGGAGCATTATGCTCATCTTGTGGAGCGTCCCTTCTACCCCTATCTTAAGGCATCTATGCAGGTAGGTCCTGTCGTTGCTTGTTGTCTCGAGGGTGCTGAGGTCGTAGATACCGTACGTCTTATGGTTGGCGCAACAAATTCGCGTAAGGCTCTTCCCGGAACAATAAGAGGCGACTTTTCGATGAGTGGCGAGCAGAATGTGGTACACGCATCAGACTCTCCCGAAAATGCTCTTATTGAGATTAAACGTTTCTTCCGCGACGAGGAACTCTTCGATTACGAGTCGGCTGTCACTCAGTTTGAATATGGCGGCGAGGAGAGCCTCAAATTCAAATAAAAGTATAGTATATTCACAAACACAAAAGCACATCAGATATTGAAAACATTTTTTAGGGCACTTATTCTCGCAGCTTTCTTGGTTGCGATAGCTTCGGGTGTAAAGGCACAGGACCTATTGGCGAGTCAGGCTCCATACGATACTCATATGGAGTTTGTCGATTCAATGGAACTGCGCAATATGCTGTTCAATGAGTCGTATCTCTACCCGTCGGAGGATCTTTACCCCGAATGGGACAATAATTCACGAGTACATTATAGCGGTAAGCTCCCCGATTCTCTGCGCATAGACCTGCGCGAATTTGTTATGCCTACAAAAAATGTGAAGGTTACCGATATTTTTGGCTATCGCAGCCGCCGCCGTCGCGTACACAATGGCCTTGATATAAAGGTGCAGAAGGGTGATACCATTTATGCACCCTTTAGCGGAAAGGTGCGTACCATTGCCTATCAGCGCCGTGGTTACGGACACTATATTGTGCTGCGACACAATAACGGACTCGAGACAGTGTATGCTCACTTGTCGAAGAAACTTGTAAAGGAGAATCAGGTAGTTAAGGCCGGCGATCCAATTGCTCTTGGTGGTAATTCGGGCCGTAGTACAGGCGCTCATCTTCATTTTGAGACACTAATATGCGGTAAGCCTATAAACCCTGCGCTGATATTCGATTTTAAGAATCAGGGCGTTACAGGCGAATACTACGTCTATCGCAAGAACAAGCATCAGTCTGTAGACCCAAAGACCGGCAAGGTTGTTGATAGTGACCTACAGCAGTATCACAAAGTGCGTTCGGGAGATACTCTCTCTAAGATTGCTACCAAATATGGAGTGAGTCTCAGTCAGATATATAAGCTGAATAAGATGAATGCCCGCTCAGTGATACGTCCCGGACAACAGGTAAGATACCGATAAAAGGTTTTTGAGAATTATGTAATGATAGTAAAAGTTAAAGCCCGAATTTCTTCGGGCTTTAACTTTTATGGGATGTTCTTTTTAGTATTTTGCAATTCTCTTTATCATCTTAGGAATATCGGTATTATCTATTACTCCGTTGAACTCCTCGGCTCCCGAGCCTATTGCAAAGAGCGGAACGAATGTTCCCGAGTGGTTGCCGCTTGCCCACGATAGGGCAGCACTGCGTGCAACAACTGTTCTTGCCACATTGACAAGGGTGTTTAGTAGGTCGTTACGCTTGTCGCCGCTGCTGTTCATTGCGTCTGTGAACAGTTGCTTAAGGTTCTTTTCAGCCTCGCTGCGAACCTCAGACTCCTTCCATAGACCAAAATTCTCTGTGAGCAGTTCCTTTGCTTCGTCCCAGCTGAGAGCCTTTTTGTCGGCCGCCTGTCTAATAATCTCCTTCATCTTGTCGGCGCTTACCTTCTGTCCTGCCAATGCCTTGAGATTCAATGTGTAGTCGGAGCGGTTGCCTAATACAAGGCCGCCTGTTTCGTGGTCGGCTGTTATTATTATAAGAGTCTCCTTGCTGTGTTTCTTGTAAAAGTCGAGGGCAACGGCAATGGCTCTGTCAAAGTCGAGTACCTCCTGCATCATTGTTGCTGCATCGTTGCTGTGCGACGCATAGTCAATCTTACCGCCCTCAACCATAAAGAAGAAGCCTTTCTTGCTCTTTCCTTTCAAAAATTCAATGCCCGCCTCTGTAATCTGTGCAAGAGTAAGGTCGTTGCTGTCGCGGTCAATTGTGTAGGGAATCTCTGTCGCCACTCTCTCCTGAAAGAGTATCATACGCTCGGCATTGTCGCGTTTCTCCTTGTAGTCCTCGAATCCGCGGGCGATAGAATAGCCCTGTTCCTCGGCCTTTCTGTAGAGAGTCTCGCGATGATTGTCGCTGATATTTGCAGGGTCGCCTCCGGCATAAAAATCGTATCCGGCAGTGAGCATTTCATCGGCTATCTGAGGATAGTTGTTACGGCTATTCTGATGGGCGTAAAAGGCACTCGGTGTCGCGTGATTGATACATACTGTTGTCGATACTCCAACAGCGTATCCAGCCTGTTGTGCGGCGTGTGCCACGCTGTAGAGGTTGCTGCCATCAGGTGCGTAGCCAATAGCGCCATTGTAGGTCTTTCCGCCTGTGGCAAGAGCCGTTCCCGATGCCGCTGAGTCTGTCACTCCATTGCTTGCCGAGTAGGTCGTCACGAATGCCGAATGAGGCAGTCCGGTAAGGTTGAGCTTGTGTGGACGACCAATTACTCCCGACATTTCTCCCATAAACAATTCGGTGCCTAAAATGTGGGAAGGTCCCATACCATCGCCAATAAAATAGAATACATACTTAGGACTCTTTGCGAATCCTACTACTATTACAAATAGCAGTAACAGTGTCGTGGCTGTTCTTTTCATATTATTTTAGTTTGTAGGTTCTTCAATCTTTCCAGCAAACAGTATATTGCTTATAGTGTCGCTGCGTTTCGCTATAATAAACAGGAAGGGACGGTCCATAATCATCTGCTGTGGAATCTCCTGTCGTGGCCTTGACAATAGCCCTATAGTGGCGCTTGTTACTGCTGCTGCCTCTACTCCATATTCGTCTACGGCAATATAGCTTTTTTGTATAATGTCGCTTACGAATAGTGGCGCCTTTGATATATTGCTAAAATCGGCATTGATATTAAAGGCGTCGTTCATTCCCATTGCCTTTAAAATTGTGTTGAGGCTTGTATTATACTCAACCTTAAATTTTGGGAGTCCTAAGGCAACCTCCTTGTTTATCATTTGTTCGCGGTAGCCTGTGTAGCCCTCTGTCAACATTTGTGCTACGGAGTCTGTTGTTACGCCCTCGTTGGGGAGTATGAATATCATCTCAATGTCTCCACGACCCAAAGGCTTTGATGCCATTTGAAAATGGTTGTTGCCGAACCATCTTGTGTTAAATTTATGGTGCATCATATCACATTTTACAATGTCGCCATCCTTCTTTGTGAAAAACTCCTTTTTTGTGAGACTATTTTTAAAAGAGTTTGTCCACTGCGAATTTAGATAAAGAGCATTTATCAGTATCAGTTTGCTGTTGTTGTTCAGCTCTTCGAGGATAGAGGTTATCTTGCCATTGGTCTTTTTGCTGCACCACGAGTTTATTGCTTCGAGTGTGGCTGCGTCAAAAGGAACATTATTTACCTCGGCATCGTAGAAACTTTTGTTCCTGTTTACAAACTCCTTCTTTACTTTAAAGCATTCGTTAATCCATACAGAATTTGCTACAGAGAGTGTGCTGTTTTTGCTATTGTAGGATGGAATATTCTCCAATGCCCACTGCTGCTGTTGGTTCAGCGCCTCAATGGTACCATCCTCTATCCCTAATGTGCTCAGAATCTCGGTAAGAGTATTGCCATCTGCGCCGTTGGCAACCATTGAGAGAGCCCATCCTGCGCTTGCTGGTGAAATGCAGACATTTTGTAGACTGTCTCTCTTGCACACCTCATTCAGCAGCGATAGAGCAAATGTGTTTATATCACTGCTGTATGTTATACTGTTGCTCTCTGTCTGAACTTTTGGAGCGCAGCACGAACAGAACAACAGTAATGTGCCGAGTGTGTATGTAACGATTCTCATAATTAGAATATGAAACGCATAATGTCGTTGTAGGTTGCAAGAACAAATAGTCCCAACAGAATAAACATTCCAACCATCTGTGCATACTCAAGCACCTTGTCGCTGGGCTTCTTGCCGCTGATAACCTCTATTAGCAGGAATAGCACGTGTCCGCCATCGAGGGCTGGGATAGGCAGAATGTTCATAAATGCGAGAATTATCGATAGCATTGCTGTCATAAGCCAGAATTGATGCCAATTCCACGATGCGGGGAACATACTGCCAATGGTCGCAAACATTCCGACTGACTTTGCACCCTCTTTTGAGAATACATATTTAAAGTCGCTCACATAGCCTTTGAGCACATTTACTCCATATTTTATTCCTGCGGGGAACGACTCAAAGAATCCATATTCGGCCTTTACAGTGGGGTAGTCCACCATCTTGATTGTTACGTTCAACAGATAGGTGCTGTCGGCTACTGCATTTAATGTAACAAGAGAGTCGCGCTCGACAACAATGTCAAATGTTGTGCGGTCAGCCTCTCTCATAGCTTCAAGAGCCTTGTTTAATTGTGCGAACGATGCAACCTCTACTCCGCCTATGCTCACAATCTTGTCGCCGCTCTGCAATCCTGCGTTTGCGGCAACTTTTCCGGGTATTACGCTGTCAATAACAGCCGGCAGACGTATAGTCATAAAGGGAGTCTCCTTACCCATATCAAGAAGGCCAAAAGAGTCGGGTATTGCCACTGAGGCCTCGTTGCCATTGCGTAGCACGGTAACCTCCTTGCTGTCGGCAATTGCACGCAAAAGATCAACGTCCAATCGGTGAACCTCGTTGCCGTCTACCTTAAGTATAATATCGCCATCCTTGAATCCCAAAGACTTTGCCTTATCGTTGAATTCCATTCCATATTCAACCTTGTGAAGGTCGATATACTCCTCGCCCCAATTGAAAAGCACCATCGAATAGATGAACAGCGCAAGAATGAAATTGAAAAGCACACCGCCAATCATAATCAAAAGGCGCTGCCAAGCGGGCTTTGAACGGAATTCCCACGGCTTTGCGGGCTGTTTCATCTGTTCAACGTCCATCGACTCGTCAATCATTCCCGATATTTTACAGTAGCCGCCAAGAGGCAACCATCCCATTCCATATTCTGTCTCACTCTTTCCTGTGGGTAGTTTGATAAGCGCCTTATCCTCCTTCTTGCTGAACTTTCCCGGGCGCATTATGAGCGAGAATCCCCAGTCAAAGAACAGATAGAATTTCTCTACTCTCACTTTAAAGATTCGCGAAAAGAGAAAATGTCCAAACTCGTGAATGAATACCAACAAGCTCAACGCCAGAATCAACTGCAGTGCTCGTATAAAAAATATTTCCATATAATAATCTTATTTTGTTTTTAAATCCAGGTTTCTACCATCTTGCGTACCTCGCAGTCTGTAGCTATATAGTCGTCGAGAGTAGGCTTTAATTTATATTCAGCGCTCTGCATTGCACGCTCAATGAGTCGGCTTATATCGGTAAAGGCTATACGCTCGTTCAAGAATGCCGATACACATACCTCGTTGGCTGCATTTACTACGCAGGGCATATTTCCGCCCATTGTCAGGGCATCGTATGCGTGACGCAAGCAGGGGAAACGCTCAAGGTCGGGCTTTTCGAATGTCAGCTGACCAATCTTGCCAAAATCGAGGCGATCCCATTTTGTGTCGAGACGCTGAGGGTACGATAGCGCATACATAATGGGAAGGCGCATATCGGGGGTACCCAATTGTGCCTTTACCGCACCGTCGACAAACTGAACCATAGAGTGTACCACCGATTGCGGGTGGACAATAACCTCAATATCTTCGGCGCCGATACCAAAGAGCCATTTTGCCTCAATTACCTCGAGTCCTTTGTTCATCATCGTTGCCGAGTCAATGGTTATTTTTGCTCCCATACTCCAATTTGGGTGACGCAGAGCCTGCTCTTTGGTAACCTTCTCCAGCTGCTCCTTTGTGAATGTGCGGAACGGTCCTCCCGATGCTGTGAGAATAATTTTCTCTATCTTGTTGTGCATCTCTCCCGCCAGACATTGGAATATTGCCGAATGCTCTGAATCGACGGGCAGTATGGGTACTCTGTATTCATTGGCAAGCTCGTTTATAAGTTCTCCGGCAACAACCATTGTCTCTTTGTTGGCAAGAGCAATAGCCTTTCCGGCCTTTATCGCAACTATTGTGGGGCGTAGTCCCGAAAAGCCGACCATTGCCGTAACAACAACGTCTATCGGTTGAGCTTCAACAATCTGGCATATAGAATCGTAGCCTGCGTACACCTTTATAGGAAGGTCGGAAAGAGCTTCTTTTAAATACTCATATTTTGTGTCGTCGCCAATCACTACAGCCTCGGGGCAGAATTTGCGCGCCTGTACAATCAGTTCATCCACTCTTTGGTTGGCTGTCAGAGCATATACCTCAAAGCATTCGGGGTGCTCTTCTACAACCTGCAGAGTCTGAGTGCCTATTGAACCTGTAGAGCCTAATATCGCTATTTGTCGTTTTTTGTTTGTTTCCATTGTTCAAGAAACTATTTTGTTTTTGTTATTTCAATGTTAGAAGGGTAAGTATATTGCCGGGTCGAGCGGCTCTCCTTTGTGCCATAGCTCAAGATGAAGATAGGGCTTGTATCTGCTGCCGGTATCCTCGTAGTCGCCACTGCTCAGGGTGGCAATTACCTCTCCGGCAATTACCTTGTCGCCAACGGCTTTGAAGATCCGGTAGCAGTTGCGGTACACCGATACAAGATTCTCATTGTGCTGTATAACAACCATATAGCCGTCGTTAGCGGTGTAGTCGCTCATAATTATACTGCCGTCCCATATTGCCAATACACTCTCGTTGGGATTCTCGGCAATATCTACTCCATAGTGCTTTGCTTTAGGGTCGAAGCTCTTCATAATCATACCTCGGCAGGGACGGAAGAAGCTTACTCCCTGCAATGCGCCTATGCTTGTTGCCTGAGAGGTAAGGTTGTATCGTTCACTCTCCTCGAAATTCTGTACAAAGGCCTCCTCTAATTCTGTTGTTTCTATGGGGTAGTTGGTAAAGTTTATAAGAGAGTCTGATACAATTGTGGTGTCGCCAACTTCTACTCTTCCCTCCATAATGTTCTTTATGTTGGTAAGATAGCGGTCCTGCTTGTCTACCTCTTCTCTGAGAGAGTCGATAGAAATAGCGTAGTTTACCAATGTCTCACGAGTCTTGTTGCTGACGTATCCGGGGAAATATTCTCCTACGGGAGTGAATGCCAAGATAAGGAATATCACTCCTGCTACAAGCAAAAAAGAGAAAAAGAGTGATATTATTACCCAGAAAGGTGAAATATAGAATCCCATCACATTCTCCAACTTATTCTCGTTGTGAATGGTGAGGCGATATTTACGCATTATTCTGCTTCGCAACCCCTTGTTCTCCATTATTCCTTTGTTTAAAGTGATATAAGCCCCTCGGGCAACTCAAAAATTATATATCTCTCTTCGTGATTCATTTCCACTATGAACTCCTCTTGCGCCGGAATAAGAATCTCCTCTCCGTCGCGCTCTACTACAAACAGAGTGTTTATTGTGGAGTCATCAACGTCTATTATCTCGCCAAGAGTACCCATTGTACTCTCTTTGGCGGTGAATCCTCTGAAATATCCCCAACTGAGATTCTCGCCCTCCTCGACCCACTCACGCGGAATATATACCTCGCGATTGGTGAGGAAACGAACCTGCTCGGCGCTCTCCATTCTCTCAATCTTTGCAATTATGGTGTCGTTATTCTTCTGTTTGGTATATTCAAAGAAGAACGGAACAAGAATGCCGTCAATGTCAGCGGCTACAAAGTCACAGTCGTCACCCAGAGTCATACTGTCGCCCAAAAGACCAATCTCGCCTCTTGTGCCGTGTGGCTTCAGGAATTTTCCAAAGTATGCAAAATCTTCTTTTTTAAGCATTTGTGCGTGTTTTTACGAACGTGTTATTTTTGCTCCTAAACTGTTTAGACGATGCTCGAGATTCTGATAGCCTCTGTCTATCTGCTCAATATTGTCTATGCGGCTTGTACCGTCGGCGCTCATCGCGGCGATAAGCAGTGCAATTCCAGCGCGAATGTCGGGTGAGCTCATTGAACGTGGTCTAAGAGTGAAATTGTGGTCGTGTCCTATCACTACAGCACGATGCGGGTCGCATAGAATAATCTGTGCGCCCATATCAATAAGCTTGTCTACAAAGAATAGGCGACTCTCGAACATCTTCTGATGGATGAGCACGCTGCCTTTAGCCTGAATGGCTGTGACGAGCAACACACTCAAAAGGTCGGGGGTAAGTCCCGGCCACGGAGCATCGCTCAATGTCATAATTGAACCGTCGATGAACGACTCAATCTCGTAGTGCTCCTGCGAGGGGATATAAATATCATCGCCCTGCTGCTCAAAATGTATTCCCAATCGGCGGAAACTCTCGGGGATAATACCGAGATTCTCGAACGATACATCCTTTATCGTAAGCTCGCTTCGTGTCATTGCCGCCATTCCAATAAAGCTTCCTACCTCAATCATATCGGGCAGTGTGCGGTGGGTACAGCCTTTAAGCTCCTTTACACCCTCTATGGTGATAAGGTTGCTTGCAATGCCCGATATTTTTGCACCCATCTTGCACAGCATACGGCACAGCTGCTGTATATAAGGTTCGCAGGCTGCATTGTATATGGTTGTTGTTCCCTCGGCCAGTGTAGCAGCCATAATGATATTGGCTGTTCCTGTTACCGACGCTTCGTCGAGTAGCATATAACATCCTTTCAGCTTGTCGGCGCAGATGCTGTAAATCATTCTCTCCTCGTCGAATTTGAATCTTGCACCCAATTTCTGCAATCCAATCAAATGGGTGTCGAGACGTCTGCGGCCAATCTTGTCGCCTCCGGGCTTTGACATTGTTGCCTTGCCGAAGCGTGCCAAAAGAGGTCCTATGAACATTACCGAGCCTCGTAGCTGTGCGCAACCGTCGATATACTCCTTGCTGTCGAGATAATCGAGGTTTATATTGTTTGCCTGAAAGGTATAGCTGTTGCTGCCGTTGCGTGTTACGGTTACTCCCATATGCATTAGTTGGTCGATGAGATTGTTTACATCGGCAATGTCGGGGATATTCTCAATTGTAACCTTGTCTTCGGTGAGCAGGGTGGCACATATTTCCTGCAGCACCTCGTTCTTTGCGCCCTGCGGTGTTATGCTGCCCTTTAGCCTGTGTCCTCCCTCTATAATGAAAGATGCCATAGTATTCTTCTTTTAATATTTCTTCTTGAATATTTTCTTGCGCTTGTTGTTGCGCTGTGCGTTGTCGTTGCGCGGCTGTTGCTGATTTATCCTTATCACTCCATCGGCAATGTCAATCTTTCCGTTAGAGCATATTCTAAGGTCGTCAAATATGCGCTTGTCCTCGACATTGTCCTTGTTCCACGCCTGGTAGTTCTTTTTCATCTGCACGGCAATAAGCTCAATGAACCTGTTGCGCTCCTCGCCCTCTTCCATTGTGCAGGCGTGCTTTATCATATCTTCTACTATGCGGCCATAGTGCCTGTTCTTTATCTCTCCTGTCTGATAGGGTATTTGTGTGGGTGGTTCGTTGAAGGTCTCTTTCTTTATTACCTCGAACGGGTAGTCAATGTCGAGCTTAAAGTCGGACATTATTGCAAGATGATCCCACAGCTTACGCTTGTAGTCGGGTAGCTCGCGCATATTGGGGAACATACTGTCCATAATGTTCACTATTGTTTGTGCGCAACGCTGTCTCTCGGAGCGGTCCTCTATTGTCATTGCGTGGTCTACCATTTTTTGTACCGAACGGCCATACTCGGGTAGAGGCAATTTCTTTTGTTTGGTATTATATTCCATCATAATCGTAAATGCTGAATTGTGATGTTTCTGTTAGACATTCTTAAGTAACTCTTTGGGCTTTGTAGCTACAAAATTCTTAAGATAGAAAGGTTCAAAGTAGGCAATGTCCTCGAATCGTTTTTCGGCCCACGCACGCTCGGCAAGAGGCATCATCCATTTTGCGAGCGGCGAACGGTGCTCTGTAAGAAAATGCGCGTTCTTGTGGGTTATTATCTTGCTGCACTTTTCGGCTCCGTTGCCAAAGAAATATACTTTGTTTTTCTCGAGTATGTCGGCGAAGCTATCCTCGGTGATAATCTCGGCGGCAGTCTCGCGTACAACCTCCAATGCCCTGTTGTATACTGTGGCATATACCTCGTTGCGTCGCGCGTCAATCATCGGGCACAAGAGGGCATCCTCGGGAAGGTCGTCGCGGAAAAGCACCGGTACCGACATTATAGCTGTAGTAGGAATTGCTATGAGCGGAAGGTTGCGTCCGTAGCATACTCCCTTTGCTGTAGAAGATGCAATTCTGAGGCTTGTGTAAGAACCAGGTCCACTGCTCAGTGCAACGGCGTCTATGGGCATTGCTCTGCTGTCGGCAGTGTCAAGCGCCTTTTCTACGAAAGGAGCAAGCACCTTTGCGTGCGAACGCTCCTCGTGGTTCTCCTCCTTGAAAAAAACTTGTCCATCCTCGCTTAATGCAACGGAACAAACGTCGGTTGAAGCCTCTATGCTGAGTATTATTGCCATTTTTATCTTTTTAAAATTGTGTGCAAAAAATCAGTTACCTATAATATTTCACAAAAGTACTAATTTATAATTAAGAATTACTCAAAATAATATTTTTTAATATTAAATATAGGGCGTAAAGGAAAAAAATAGCGCAGTATCTTCTACTTTGGAAATAAATATCTACATTTGCAATAATTTGTAAAAATGAAATAAAAAAATCTATGATATTCTCTATGACAGGCTACGGCAAGGCTGTAGCGATGTATCAGGACCGCAAAATATGTGTGGAGATTCGTTCTTTGAATGGAAAATCGATGGACCTTTCTACCAGAATAGCCCCTCAATTCAAAAGTCACGAAATGGAGATAAGAAGCCTTCTCACGAGCCGCCTGGAGCGTGGTAAGGTCGATTTTACCCTTTGGGTGGAGCAGAATGCCACTCTTGATACTCCCGCAATAAATGTTGCGGTGATGCAGGGTTATATGGAACAGATAAGATCAATCTCCCAGCAGTCGGGAATTGCAATGCCCGAGAATCTCTTTGAGATACTTCTTCGTATGCCCGAGGTTATTGCCCGCAAAGAGGTTTACGAGGTATCCGACGAGGAGTGGGCCGTTACTCTTGATGCAGTGAACAAGGCTCTTGACGAGCTTGTCGATTTTCGCGCTCAGGAGGGAATGGCTCTCTACAGGAAATTTATGTCGAATATAGAGAATATAACATCGTTGCTGGCTACAGTGGAACCCTACGAAAAGGAGAGAATCGAAAAGATACGTCAGCGCATAACCGAATCGCTCGAGAAATTGTCGATTGTCGATTACGACAAGAACCGATTCGAGCAGGAGCTTATATATTATATCGAAAAGCTCGATGTAAACGAGGAAAAGCAGCGCTTGACTAACCATCTGCGCTATTTTGTCGAGACAATGGACACCGGCAGCGGACAGGGTAAGAAACTCGGGTTCATCGCTCAGGAAATGGGTCGCGAGATAAATACTCTAGGCAGCAAGAGTAATCACGCCGAAATGCAGAATATCGTTGTAAAGATGAAAGACGAATTAGAGCAGATAAAAGAGCAGGTGCTCAATGTTATGTAAAAGTTTTTTAAAAAAAGAATAT
This sequence comes from Bacteroidaceae bacterium, assembly GCA_017546785.1. Lineage (GTDB taxonomy): Bacteria > Bacteroidota > Bacteroidia > Bacteroidales > Bacteroidaceae > HGM04593. Next base: position 42,707 of record JAFYRW010000012.1, read on the forward strand.
ATTGCTATGAAAGGGAAACTCGTAATATTTTCGGCTCCATCGGGCTCGGGAAAATCGACTTTAGTGCATTATCTTATGAAACAGGGACTCGATTTTGGCTTCTCGGTATCGGCTACTAGCCGCGCGCCTCGTGGTGAGGAAAAGCATGGCGTAGACTATTTCTTCTACACTCCCGAGGAGTTCCGTGCAATGATTGCCGCCGACGAGTTTGTTGAGTACGAAGAGGTTTATCCCGGTCGTTTCTACGGAACCCTAAAATCGCAGGTAGAACATCAACTGGAGCAGCAGAATGTGCTTTTCGACGTTGATGTAAAGGGTGGTTGTAGCCTTAAGAAATATTACGCCGACAGAGCGCTCTTTATCTTTGTTCAGGCGCCCTCAATAGAGGTTCTTCGCAACCGCCTCGAGGGACGTGGTGATACTCCCGCCGAGGAGATTGAAAAGCGTATCGGCAAGGCTGAATATGAAATGACATTCGCCCGCTTTGCCGATAAGGTAATAGTAAACGACGACCTTGAGACTGCGCAGCGTGAGGTTCTAGACGTTGTTAAGAAATTTTTATATGCATAATAAGCTACGTACCGTAATTTTCGGAGGTAGTTTCGACCCTATACATATAGGGCATACGTCGCTGGCAACAGAGGTATTGCGACAGAATCTTGCCGATGAAGTATGGTTTATGGTCTCTCCCCGTAATCCTTTAAAAAAAGATTTACATCTTACCGATGAGGTCATTCGTCTGGAAATGGTGCGCCTTGCCGTTGCCGGCGAGCCGCGCTTCGTTGCGTGCGATTTTGAGTTCAATCTTCCCCGTCCCTCCTACACCTATCATACGCTGCAGGCATTGGAGGTTGCTTACCCCGACAGGCAATTCATTCTGCTCATAGGAGCCGACAATTGGGCTTGTATCAATCGCTGGTATAACTATCAGGAAATAATATCGCGCTACTCAATAATAGTCTATCCTCGTGGGGGCGAGAAGTTTGCCCAATTGCCCGAAAATGTCAGTTGGATCTCTTCTCCGCTTTTCGATATTAGCTCAACCGAGATTCGCGGCCAGCTATTTAAAGATGAAAAGATGCAACAATGGCTCCCTTCGGGTGTTTATGATTATATAATAACAAATAATCTTTACAAATAGAATGAAAAGAGTGCTCTCGCTGTTGCTGCTGTTGCTTCCCCTGTCGCTTGTGGCTCAAAAGCCGCTCAGACTATACGACCAGATGAGCGATGCACTGCAGTCGGTTTTTTGCGATTATGTCGCGGCCGAGGGTGAGGTGAGATTCGTTTCAAGCCCCTATGGGCAATATGTGGGGCATTTTATCGGCAATACACTCTACGGGTGGGGATATTTCCTGTCGAACGACGGCTCGCAGACTTTTGGGCAGTATCGCGGCGGAAAGCATCTTTTTGGAATAACATTGACGTCGGCAATAGCGCGTGTAGGCAGCGCGGATAATTTTGTTGAGTACGACCTTGAGACAGGTAATATTTCGCGTACGCACGACAAAGAGGGCTATCACACTCCGCCAAAAGAGTATATCGACGCTGTTGCGGCGGGGCAGCCTCACGCAGGCTTCTATCGTATAACCTACGATAATGGCGACGTTTATTACGGCGAAATTTATAATGGCCGTCGTCACGGCTACGGCATATACTATTGGAGCAACGGTGACTTTTGGTACGGAGAGTATAGAAACGGCTATCGTCAGGGTTACGGCGTCCTTTTTAAGGTCGATAAGCAGATATTCTATGGAAAATGGATAGGCGATAGGAAAATTGAGGAGTAACGTCTGTTGCAACAATTATAGTGCGCATCCTAAAGGGGTGCGCATTTTTTTTATGCTTATTTGGGCAATTTGCTATATATAATCCCTGTTTTTCTTGCTTTTTGTAAAAAAACATCGTATTTTCGGCTGTTTTTTGTAAAAAATGGTCAATGGACCAACTTTATTTGTATTTTTGTAATCTCATAATTAAAAAATAATAGAACAATATGATAGCAGTATTAAAAAACGGAGTAACAAAAACTCAGCGCGACAATCTTGTTCATTGGCTCGAGTCGCAGAATGTGAAAGTGCATATTTCTGAGGGTGAGATTCAGACTGTTCTTGGATTGATCGGTGACACAAGCAATATTGATATTGATTTACTTTCGGGACTCGATATAATCTCGAATGTGACACGAATCAGCGAGCCTTTCAAGAGTGCCAACCGTCGTTTTCACCCCGAGGATACAGTTATTGAGATTGGTTCGGGCGACAACAAGGTAAAAATCGGTGGCGGCAATTTCTGTATTATGGCAGGCCCCTGCTCGGTTGAGTCGGAGGAGCAGATTCTCTCTATCGCACACTCGGTAAAAGCTTCGGGCGCCCAGATGTTGCGCGGCGGAGCATTTAAGCCCCGTACCTCTCCATACGATTTTCAGGGATTGCGTGCCGAGGGATTGCAGCTCCTTCTTAAGGCTCGTCAGGAGACAGGTCTTCCCTTTGTTACCGAAATTATGAGCGCATCGCATCTTGACCTTTTTGCCGACGTTGATGTTATTCAGGTAGGAGCGCGCAATATGCAGAATTTTGAGCTTCTTAAAGAGCTTGGCCGTTGCGATAAGCCTATCCTTCTCAAGCGAGGAATGTCGGCAACACTCAAAGAACTTCTTATGAGTGCCGAATATATTATGTCCGAGGGTAACGAGCAGGTTATCTTGTGCGAGCGCGGTATACGCAGCTACGACAATTACACCCGCAATGTGCTCGACCTTGCTGCCGTTCCCGTGCTTAACGGTCTTACCCACCTTCCCATTGTGGTAGACCCCAGCCACGCTACAGGAGTATCGCGCCTTGTGCGTCCTATGGCTTGTGCAGCTACAGCTTCGGGTGCCGACGGACTCATCATAGAGGTACACAACGATCCTGCCCACGCTCTTTGCGACGGCGCACAATCGCTTACACCCGAGCAATTTGCCGAGGTGGCATCGCGTGTGAATGAGATTCGCAGTATAATGCACTAATCATTTACAAAGATGAATGTTGGAATAGTTGGTCTGGGACTTATCGGTGGCTCTGCAGCAAAGGCATACAAGGCTGCAGGGCACACTGTTTATGGCTACGACATAAACCAGATGGTTACGGGTTATGCGCGTATCGACGGCACTCTCGATGGAGAGCTTACTCACGATACATACTCTTGCTGCGATATTATTCTGCTTACCGCTACTCCTAAGGCTGTTGCCGAGTATCTGCAGCAGAATGCCTCTTTCTTTCCCAAAGGGGCTCTTGTGGTCGATTTTTGCGGAACAAAATTAAGAATATGCGAGCTTGGATTCTCGTTGGCGCAGAAGTATGGCTTTACCTTTGTGGGTGCCCATCCTATGGCGGGACTACAATTCTCGGGATATAAATATTCGCGTGAGACGCTCTTCAGCGGAGCATCGGTGATAATTGTCCCTGCCCGATACGACGATATTACCCTGCTAGACAATGTAAAGTCTCTCTTGTCGCCTCTCGGCTTCAAGAAACACGTTGTGACAACAGCGCAGTATCACGACAAGATGATAGCCTACACCTCTCAGATGTGTCACGTTGTATCCAATGCCTTCATTAAGAGCCCCACAGCTCTCGAACATAAGGGATACAGTGCCGGTAGCTTCCGCGACTTTACACGCGTGTCGCGTCTGAACGAGAATATGTGGACCGAACTTTTCCTGGATAACCGAGAATATCTGCTGTCGGAACTCGACCTTTTGATAAACTCCCTTACCGAGTATCGCGATGCAATAAAGGATGGCGACAGCGACAGGCTGCGTAACCTTTTGCGCGACGGTCGAGTAGCAAAAGAATTAACCGAAAAATAGAAACAAATGTCATATAATACTATTCACGTAGAGGCTTCGCGCTCCTATGATATTCTCATAGGCCGTAATATACTGCCCCGTATAGGGGAGTTCATCCGTCCTTTGGTGGGTGAATGCCGCATAGGTCTCTTGACCGACTCTACTGTCGATACTCTTTATGGCGAGAAAATAATAGAGTACCTCTCCGACGCAGGCTATAATGTCTGTAAATTTGTCGTTCCGGCAGGAGAGGCCTCAAAATGTGCCGAGAATCTTCTCGATTTTCTGAATTTCCTTGCCGAGTGCAAACTCACACGCAGCGACGCTGTTGTTGCCTTCGGCGGTGGAGTAGTAGGTGATATGGCGGGATTGTCGGCGGCACTCTTCTTGCGTGGCGTGAAATATATTCAGATTCCTACCACACTCCTTTCGGCTGTTGATAGTTCGGTGGGTGGAAAAACTGCGATAGATATTCCTGCAGGAAAGAACCTTGTGGGAGCATTCTATCAGCCGTCGCTTGTCTGTTGCGACACAGTGTTAATGGATACTCTTACTCCCGAAATTTATCGCGACGGCTGTGCCGAGGTAATAAAGTATGGAGTAATCCTCGACAAGAATCTCTACGACACATTGCAGAATGTGCCTTTCGACCGAGAGAGTGTGGTCGCCCGTTGCGTGGAGATTAAGCGCGACGTTGTACAGCAGGATGAGTTTGACAATGGCGTGCGCGGGCTGCTCAATTTTGGTCATACGTTCGGCCACGCAATAGAAAAGTTGAGCAATTTTGGCGTTTCTCACGGTGCCGCTGTAGCAAAGGGAATGCTCATTGCTGCAAAGATGGCCCCTCTATGCGGTTTTTGCAATGTTGCTCTTGAACTTGCCGCCCTATTGGAGAAATATGGCTTCGACCTCTCCTGCAACTACTCGGCCGATGAATTGTACGATGCTATACTATCCGATAAGAAACGTCGTGGTGGCGAGATAAGCGTCGTTCTTCCCCGTGCTATAGGCGACTGCATACTGGTTACCTTGCCGGTAGAGGAGTTGTATGACAAACTTAAAAAAGTTATTGGCTAAATATGGATATTAAACTCAATGGAATATTGTCGGGTGTAGTAACACCGCCGCCATCAAAGTCGCAGGCTCATCGTCTGCTCATTTGTGCGGCTCTCGGCAAGCAACCTTGCAGTATATTTTGTAATGCTCTAAACGACGACCTTGTAGCAACAATGAACTGCTTGAATGCTCTTGGTGCGCAAATAGAATATAATAATCATACTTTTACCGTTAATCCTATAGAACCCAAAAAGGGTGCTACGCTCAATTGCGAGGAGAGTGGCTCAACATTGCGCTTCCTTATTCCTATCGCAGCTGCGTTAGGCTCCGATGCAACATTCGTGGGACACGGTAAACTGCCCTATCGTCCCAACGGAGACCTTTGTGCCGCTCTCAGCGAGAATGGAGTGAGCTTCGAGGCTCACTTTCCCGAGGCCGAGCTTCCTCTTACCTGCAGCGGAACGCTAAAGGGCGGTAGCTTTAAATTGCCCGGAAATATCTCCTCGCAATATCTTACCGGCCTTCTCTTTGCCCTTCCTCTTACTATGGAGGATAGCACAATAGAGGTTATTGGCGGCCTTAACAGCGCATCGTATATTGCAATGACTCTCGATGCACTCGAAAAGGCAGGAATATATATAGAGGAGAGCGGTAACATATACCGCGTACCCAGCAAGCAAAAGTATGCACTGCCCGACAATCTTGCGGTAGAGAGTGACTGGTCGTCGGCAGCCTTTTGGTTGGTAGCCGGCATTGTGGGCAAAAATCCTATAAGCATAAAGGGGCTTAACACAAGGTCGTTGCAGGGCGACAAGCGCATCATTGACCATTTGCGTAAGATGGGCGCATATATCGAGAATACACAGGAGGCTATAGTGGCAATGCCCTCGCATCTTTTCGGCGCAGAGCTTGACTGTCGCGACACTCCCGACCTTCTGCCCATACTCTCGGTGGCGGCTGCGGCGGCTCAAGGAAAGACAACATTCCTGAATGTCGGTCGTCTGCGCTACAAGGAGAGCGACCGTCTGGCGGCAATGAAGACAACGCTCGCATCATTCGGTATACAGTCGGAGATTGGCGAGGATACATTCACCGTATACGGCGGAACAGTGTCGGTCAAGGGTGCTGTCGATAGCTTCGGCGACCATCGTATAGCAATGTCAGCCGCTATATTGTCTACCCTCTCTGCTGCTCCCGTTACAATTACCGGTGCCGAATGTGTCGCAAAATCCTACCCTCGCTTTTACGACGATTTTGTTGCGTTGGGTGGTAAGAAATATTGAAATAAATAAAATATATATATTATGGACTTAGAAGAATTACGCAAACAGATTGACGAGATAGACTCTAATATGTGCGACCTTTTCGCACGTAGAATGCAGGTTGTTACCGACATTGCACGATACAAGAAAGAGAACAATATGGTGGTCTATCACCCTTCTCGTGCACGCAATGTGCTACAGAATGTATCTAAACGTCTGGGCCCTGAATTCGAGGGTTACGGCCGCACACTCTATCACACTATCTTCGACCTTAGCGAGTCGTATCAGACACGTGTCCTTGCCGAGGATTCCGAATTTTTCAAGGAGATAAAGGAGGTAACCTCTGTTCCTCCCACTCCCTTCCCCAAGCGCGCGTCGGTTGCTTGTGCCGGATGCGAAGGATCTTATGCTCATTTGGCATCGGAGCGCCTCTTCGACCTTCCCGAGATTATGTATATGAGCAATTTCGAGGGAGTGTTCAAGGCTGTCAGCAGCGGTCTTTGTGAATTTGGTCTTTTGCCTATCGAGAATTCAACTGCCGGTTCGGTGAATGCCGTGTACGACCTTCTTTCGAATTACAATGTCAGCATCGTGCGCAGCGTGCGTCTAAAGGTCGATCATTCGCTGCTCGTTCATCCGGGAACAAAATTGGAGGATATTCGCGAGATTTATTCTCATCAGCAGGCTATAAGCCAGTGCTCCGACTTTTTGTCTACTCTAAAGAATGTAAGAATCATTCCCGTAGAGAATACCGCTGAGGCTGCACGTATGATTGCACAGTCGGGCGACCGCACCAAGGCATCGCTCTCTTCGCGTCTGTGTGCCGAACTTTATCAGTTGCAGGCAATAAAGAGTTCTATACAGAATCGCGACAACAACTATACACGCTTCATCTGTATATCACAGAAACCAAAGGTATATTCGGGTGCCGACCGCACAAGTATTATGATGGTTATTCCCAATCGTCCGGGAACACTCTTCAGAATAATGTCGCGTTTCAATGCCACAGGAGTCAATCTTGTCAAGCTCGAGAGCCGCCATATTCCCGAGCGCGAATTTGAGTACCGTTTCTATTTCGACATTGAGGCGTCGGTGTACAGCGAGGAGTTCCTCTCGCTTATGTGCGAGCTTCACGAGTGCGGAGAGCAATTCAAATATTTTGGTACATACGCCGAAATAATCTGATGCCCTATGAAAAAGATACTTGTAATAAACGGTCCTAATCTGAATATGTTAGGGTTGCGTGAGCCTGCACTCTATGGTGCGCAGAATTTCGAGTCTCTGCAGGCGTTCATACGCTCCTCGGCCAATTCTATCGGACTATCGGTTGAACTGTTTCAGTCGAACCACGAGGGAGCTATCGTCGATAAGATTCAGGCAGCCTATGGCGTGTTTGACGGAATACTTATCAATCCTGCGGCATATACTCATACAAGCGTTGCCATCCTCGATGCTCTAAAGGCTGTGGCGCTGCCTACCGCCGAGGTTCACCTTACCGATATTTCCACCCGCGAGGAGTTCCGCAAATTCTCCTTTGTGTCGCTCTATGCACAAAAGACTATCTGCGGTAAAGGGTTCGAGGGTTACCGCGAAGGGTTACAATATCTTTCCGAAATACTTTGACAATTGTTACAGACTCCCCTCAAAGGAGTCTGTAATTTAATATAGTGAACAATGAAAATATTCCCCACAGCAAGCGTAAAGGAACTTGACACCTATACAATAGCCAACGAGCCGATAGCCTCGATCGACCTTATGGAGCGTGCATCGCAGGCGCTTACAGATGCTATCCTGCGTAACTTCCCCGATGCCTCTTTTGCAATCTTTGCCGGAGCAGGGAACAACGGTGGCGATGGGCTGGCCGTAGCGCGTATGCTTCTGTTTGCAGGGCGTGACGTCAGTGTGTGGTCGGTGGCTCCTGCGGGGCGTCTGTCGGCCGACTGCTCGTGTAATCTTGCCCGTTTGTGTCGGGCAGGCTGTGCGGTGAACAGCGTCGGGGAGAGTTTCTCTGCTCCTTCCTTGCCTGCCAATTGTGTGATAATAGACGCACTTTTCGGTAGCGGGCTCAACAAACCTGTGACGGGTATTTATGCCGATATTATCCATTTTATGAATGGTGCGGGGTGCAATGTTGTCGCGGTAGATATTCCCTCGGGTCTTATGGGCGAGGATAATAGCCCGAATATTCCCGAAAATATTGTAAAGGCCAATCTTACACTCACCCTTCAGTTCCCCAAACTCTCCTTCTTCTTTGCCGAGAATGAACTGTTCGTGGGGCGTTACGAGGTTATTGATATTGGCCTTAGCCGCGAGGGCATCGAGCGTCTGCACACAGAATATTCACTTATTGAAAAGAGTGACATTGTAAAAATGTTGCAGCCCCGTGCGAGATTCTCGCACAAAGGAAATTACGGTCGTGCGCTGCTAGTTGCCGGCTCCTATGGAATGGCGGGAGCATCGTTGCTTGCCGCAAAGGCTACTATGCGTTCGGGCGTAGGGCTCTTGACCGTCAATCTGCCGCAGGGCAACAACCTTATAATGCAGAGCTTTCTGCCCGAGGCAATGACTTTGCCCGACAGTTGCTCTACGCATATATCGGCAGCTGTGCCTACCGACACCTATACAGCAGTAGCCGTAGGGCCGGGATTAGGGCAGCATACTGCAACAGCCAATGCTCTGCGTGAGCTTATAGAGCATTGCACCTGTCCTATGATAGTGGACGCCGATGCACTCAATATCATTGCTGCTGATGCCGAGTGGCTCAAGCGTCTGCCAGAGGGCAGTGTAATAACTCCTCATCCGGGAGAATTTGCGCGTCTGGCGGGTAAGAGCACAAGCGGCTACGAGGCTCTGCAAAAGGCGCGTGCTATGGCTCGCGACAATAATATATGTGTGGTACTAAAAGGTGCCTTTACTGCTGTTGTCGCGCCGTCTGGCGAGTGCTCTTTCAACAGTACCGGTAACCCGGGAATGGCAACGGGAGGCAGCGGTGATGCGCTCACCGGCATTATACTCGCTCTTATGGCACGAGGCTACAGCAGCTACGATGCTGCTCGTATTGCCGTTTATGTACACGGTGCGGCGGGTGACGCTGCCGCGCAACTTTTGGGCGAGACAGCAATGATTGCCGGAGATATTGTCGAATATTTGCCTGCTGTATGGAATTCATTGGAGAGACTAAAAAATAGTGATTATGAATCTTTATAAAATATTGAGAGATTGGTCGCTCCCTATCGCAATGATGGTTGGAGTATTGACCTATCTGCTATTTGTGAATATCCCCTGCCTATATGCGGCCCGCGATTTTGCAAATAAGGTAGTATCGTTTATGCAGCCTGCGCTCATATTCCTTATTCTCTTTGTTACTTTCTGTAAGATAAATATCCGTGAGCTGCGTCTCGAACGTTGGCACTTTATTCTGCTCTTCTTTCAGCTGATGCTCTTTGTGGGGCTGTCGCTGGTGGTTGTATTCACAGATAATCTGCCGCATATAGCCCGTCTGCTTCTCGAGGCAGCAATGCTCTGCCTTGTCTGTCCTACAGCAACGGCTGCCGCCGTAATAACCGCAAAATTGGGAGGAAGCGCTGCCTCGCTAATCTCCTATACTATGCTCATTAATTTCTCGGTGGCACTCTTTGTGCCATTCTTCCTCACATTGTCCAATCCAATGGAGGGAGTATCGTTCCTCTCTACCTTTCTGCAGATAATGGGCAAGGTGTTCCCTCTGCTTATATGCCCGCTTATCGCCGCTGAGCTTGTGCGCAAGCTGCTCCCATCGCTGCATACTCTTCTAGTGCAGAAGGGACGTAATATACCCTTTTCCCTGTGGCTGGTAGCCCTTGCCCTTGCAATAGCAATGACCACACGCGCCATTGCTAACAGCAACGTATCTGTTCTTACAATGGCTGCAATAGCTCTTGTGTCGCTCGTATGCTGCGTGGTACAATTTGCCTACGGACGCTTCGTGGGCCGTCGCTACGGCGAGTGCATCACAGGTGGTCAGGCGCTCGGACAAAAGAACACAGTATTTGCAATATGGCTAGCCTATACTTTTATGACACCTATAACAGCGCTTGCTGGCGGATTTTACAGCGTGTGGCACAATGTTATAAATACGTGGCAACTATATAAAAAGAATCACTCTGAATGATATAACACGACAGCAGGCGACTAATTTAGTCGCCTGCTGCGTGTTATAAGACTATTATTGCAGAGAATCTATCTTCTTATCGTTATTTCTGCAGTAATATTTCTCTCTCTTAGAAATTATATTTTACCATAGCACATATACGGTGGTTGGTCACGGTGTGTGTGCTCTTTATAGCAGCGTTACTGTTGGTTGCTTTTTCGCCGTATCCAACAGTGGTAGGCTCATACTCCAATCCTATCTGCATTGCATTCTGTGTGTAAAGGATGCTGGGAGCGATGCGCCAGTAGTAGTCTATATTGTCGTATCCGCGAATGTACATCTTGTCGGTAAGTACATCCTTGTTGCAGCCTAGATTCTTGCCGTAACCGCCGAACAGGCAATATGTGAGCGAGCCTTTTTCCAGTTTCTGTTTGTAAGTGGCGTCAATCCAATAGGTGATGCTGTTCAACGATGTATATTCCCACTCGCCGTCCTCTTTGATATTCGATACAGCGTATCCGCTGAGCATATTGAGATGTCCCGCATTCTGTGCGTATGTAGCGCGTGTCTTTATACCCCAGTTGTTGCCTTTGTACGACAGGAAAAGGGTGGGCGAGTAGCTTGTTATAAGAGCTTTGCTCAGTGTCTTTTCGCTTGTTACGGTGTTTATATATTCGTTGCGGGGCTTCAGTGTGAGAATATCTACTCCGGCACCGGCCATAAAGCCGCCGTTCTTGTACATAAGCTGAATGTAACCCTCGGGGATAATGGCCTTACGGGCATATTCGTACGATGAACCAGAAGGACCGTTCGATGTATACTGGAACTGATACAATGCTGTTGCGGTGAATGTGAATCCTTTGGCAACAAAGTTGTATCTTACCTGAGGTGAGCGGCTGAAGGGGGTGAAAGGTGAGCCGGTAGCAAGGCTGAATACGTCGGGCATCATATCACCCATCATCGGGTGCCACGCCTGACCTATCAAAAGATTGTGGTTCTTCCAGTCCATCTTTGCATAAGCCTGTCTTATGCGTAGTACGTAGTTGTTGCTGCCGAATCCAGCAAGGTCTGTCTCAATCTTAGCCGACGTAGCAGCATTCAGAAATTCAGGTCCAGTGACATTCAATCCCAATCGAGTGGTTACGCTCAAAAGGTGAATATCGCCGCGTGCGTTGATATCCTCTCCCGATGGCTGTTTGTCCCAATCTTTAGGAATCATATTGAACTGGTCACTGTTGCTGCTGAAATTTTCGCGTGAGTCAAAGTCTATGTAGTTACGCACGAATCCATAGAATTTAAACGAAATAGGGCTCTGTTTCTTCTCCTGCGCAGAGCCCAAAAGAGCAATGGCGGCGAGCATCGTAAATAAAAATATCTTTTTCATAGTATAAGAATTATTCTGTTGTTTAATTGTTGAAGAATCCTGCTTGTCCTATAAAGATGAGCAATGAGTAACCCAATGCAATTGATATACAGCCTATAATTATTCCCACCGTTGCCATTTGCGACGACTTTATGAGTCCCGTAGAGTAGGCTATAGCATTGGGAGGGGTGCTTATAGGCAGAGCCATTGCAAAAGATGCCGACAGCGCGATGCCGATGAGCAGTGTGCCCACTCCGCCGTAGCCGTCGAGCAGAGGCTTCATTCCCTCGCCTACAGCGGCAAGGATAGGAATCATAAGTGCGGCAGCTGCCGAGTTTGATATAAATGTCGATAATAGCCAGCAGATAATTCCGCTGCCGATGATTACCAGCATCACGGGCCACTCGGTGAAGCTGAACGACGACACAAGAGTCTTTGCAAGGCCTGTCTTGTCCATTCCAACGCCAAGAGCGAATCCTCCGGCAACCATCCACAGCACAGCCCAGTCAATATCTCTAAGGTCGCGCGCCTTAATGATGCGTGTGGCACAGAATACTCCCACGGGGATAAGCGCAACAACGTATGAGTTTATTCCTGTAACCTTCTCGAGCATCCACAAAAGGATGGTTACAGCAAGCGTGATATAAATTACGTATGTTCTCCAGCCTTTTGTCGCGCCGCCCTCAATCTTGAGATGAATCTCCTTTGATGTGAATTTGAACATCTTTCTTAAAAGGAACCAGGCTATGAAAAGAATAACCAGCATAAGGGGGAACATAACGAATGTCCAATCGTCGAATCCTATCCTCATATTAAGACCCTCGGTGTCGTTTAGATAGCCCAAAGCAATGCCGTTGGGGGGCGTTCCGATGGGCGTTGCTATACCACCGATATTTGCGCCGATGGGGATTGCAAGAGCAAGCGCCGCGCGTCCCTTCTCGTTCTGTGGCAACGACTTTAGTACTGGAGTGAGGAACGTAAGCATCATTGCAGCGGTAGCTGTGTTGCTGACAAACATAGAGAATATTGCCGTAACAAGCATAAAGCCCAACAGCACCACGTTGGAGCGTGTGCCGAAAGGCTTCAGCATAGCACGCGCAAGAGTAATGTCCACTCCACTCTTTGAGGCTACAAGAGCAAGGATGAATCCACCCAAAAAGAGCATAATCGTCTGGTCGGCAAAGGTTGCCATAATGTCCTTATAGCTTATAAGCTCGGTCCTGTTTATGTCATCTATCAGGAACGATATTCCACTGTTGGAGACAGTGAGCAGCATAATGACAATAATAAGCAACGACGTTGTCCACGCAGGGACAGCCTCAAGAATCCACATTGCAGCGGCAAAGACAAATATTGCAATAACACGCTGCTGAAGCACTGTAAGATCGTTGATGCCAAAAGCATCAGCCGGAAGGAACCACACTGTGGCCGTTAGAATGAGCACAAAAAGAATCTTGATGATTCTGGCGTACTTCTTGAAAAACCTCATAAAATAAATGTTTAAGTGAAGCGTATGGTGTCCTTTCTTCTCCCCAAAAAGTTAAAAACCGTTTGGCTGATTAAAAGAATAGTAACGCACGAAGATAAGTCAAAGAGACGAACTTGCAAAAAACTATTGCGCTATTTTTAAAAAGTTCTATAATTGCTCATAATTACCATTATGAACATTACTAAAAATAGGATGGTGGATACAAAAAATACGATAAACATTTGATACAAAATTTGCATTGTTTGGCTAAATATTCTGCGCTTGCTTTAAAAAATATTGAAGCAAGCTTCATATTTGGGATTATGCCCAATTTTGGCTGCACTCGTTGCGAATTAAAGTGAACTTTATTCACTCGTTTGCACAAAATTTCTCGCTCGCTTGTATCTTATTTGAGATAAATCTCGAATATATTCTGCGCTCGCTGTGAAAAATATTGAAACAAGTTTCATATTTCTCGCTCGCTTGTTATTATATTTGAAAAAAAATAAAAGAATCAGCATTTTATGAAGGAGTATATTGCCTCTGCAACAAGGTACTATGCTGCCGACGAAATTTACCGTCGTTGCGGCAACAGTGGCGTGCTGCTACCAAAGGTTAGTCTCGGCTTCTGGCAGAATTTCGGTATCGATGCCTCGTATGAGAATTCTCGCGCGATAGCACGCTTGGCATTCGACAATGGAGTGACACATTTCGACCTTGCCAATAACTACGGACCTCCTCCGGGAGCAGCCGAGGAACTGTTGGGGCGTATGCTGAAAGAGGATTTTGCATCCTACCGCGATGAACTTTTCATTGCTACAAAGGCCGGCTATGATATGTGGCAAGGGCCTTATGGCAGCTGGGGCTCGCGCAAGCATCTTGTATCGAGCATCGACCAGAGCCTCTCGCGTATGCAGCTCGATTATGTGGACCTTTTCTATATTCATCGCTACGACCCTGTGACACCGCTCGACGAGACACTGCAGGCGCTTGTCGATATTGTGCGTTCGGGAAAGGCTCTTTATATAGGTGTGTCACGATGGCCTCTCGATGCCTTTAAGTATGCCAATGACTTTCTGCGTGCGCGTGGCGTGCCGCCTCTTATCTTTCAGGGCCGTCTGAACCTGCTCGACAGAGCAGTGCAGGAAGAGGGCGTTCCTGCCTATTGCAAAGCCGAGGGAGTAGGCTTTATCTCCTTCTCGGCGCTTGCTCAGGGACTGCTTACAGGGCGTTACCTCAATGGTGTCCCCGACGACTCACGTATGGCGCGCAACGGCTCGCTGCAGCGCGACAAGCTCTCCCCTCAACTGCTTGAATACCTTAATAAACTGAATTCAATGGCTGTAGAGCGAGGGGAGACGCTTGCTACAATGTCGCTCGCGTGGGTACTTGCACAAGAGGGTGTTACGTCGCTGCTTGTAGGCGCGCGCACCCCCGAACAATTTGCCGAGTCGCTACGCAGCATAAAGCTCTCGCAAGAGATATGCAACGACCTACCCCTTTACCCTCACAAGGTTTTTTAATAATAAGGTATAAAGATAAGGCTCAAGGTTCACAGTCGCAAACTGCAAATCTTGAGCCTTTATAGTATCCTGCTGTCGGCGGCGGTCAATCACCCTCTTCCAACGAAAATATATCATCGACCGACTTTGAAAAATAGCGCGCAATCTTTAGTGCAAGCAGGGTAGAGGGGACAAACTTCCCTGTTTCTATCGCATTTATCGTCTGACGGCTCACACCAATCGCATCGGCCAACTGCTGCTGAGAAATACGCACAATGGCGCGTTCAACCCTTATATTATTCTTCATTGTTGCGGAAATATTTGTGCATATTATAACGGAACAGAATTATGTAGGCCAAAAGTACAAAATATTGAGCTATTGAAAGCACATATACATAATAAAAGCCATACATAATCAATGAAAGCAACACAATGATAATGCTGTTGAGGATAAAAGACTTTATCATAGCATCCATACGCAACGAATTTATAAATTCATCCTCGACACTCTCTTTCGAAAATGCCACCATAAAAAGACCGGCAAGAGTGCCTATTATCGCAATGTTTGCTTTTAAGGCCATCCACGGCTGAAAATCTATAGGCAAATATTGTTCTATAAAGATAAGGTATAGCCCTAAAAATGCACAAACAGCGAAAATGAACCACCCTGCTGTGCGACACCATTTTGGTAAAAGCCATAAATTTTTCATAATACACTATTTAAAAGGTTAATAATCGATTGTTGTATTATTTGCCAGCTAACAATAATTTTTCGCCTCAAATGTAAAGTGTAATTTACAATTATACAAGTATTATGGATAAAATTTGTATTAAGCTTTACAAAATACCTTTAAAATTAGTTGGTAATTTCCGAATGATTCGGTAGATGGCAATATCTTATACCCGATGAGGTGCAAAACAAAAACTTTCATTGTGTTCAACCGCCTAAATGAATATAGGGATACTATTTAGGTAAAAATAAATGCTTTTGTTTTGTACTCCTTTCGCTTTGCGCTATATTCGTATCTGATAGAGTTTGTAATTTGCTGTGTTTGTGGAGCAGATAATGCTCCTTAATATGTGAGAACAAAGCGTAAACGCTCTTTTAATGCTATAATAGCGCAATTATTTTAATGTTGTAATTTATGAGAGTAACAAGAATCGTTCATCCGGTTGGGCAAGGTGCTTTTTATACAGAAAAGATAGAAGGTAAGTTTATATGAGTTTACCCTACTCGTTATGAATTTTTAACATTTAATCCGTATCTTTGCAAAAAGTCAGAGGTTCTCTTTATACAATCCCGAATTTTCTCCCAATATGCTTAATAAGGAAAGGAGGTGTTGCTGATGAAGAGAAAATATATTGAACACATTAAGGAACAATATATTCAGAAGACAGATAAAGGCATCCAAGTTGTCACTGTCTTTGAACGAATCTATTTGTAATAATTGAATGTTCATATTACCTCTGACTTTATTACTTTTTTTAACATTTTATTACAATATCCTGTCAATCAATTATTTACTCTCTCAAGCCACCTAATCTCCACAGATTTTAGGTGGTTTCTTTGTATATAGAATAACCTTGCTGGTTATTATGTATGAAAAAAATAGGCAAAGTATGAGCGCAGGAAATTTCATCTTCGTAAAATGGTCATTGAAGAAATTGTATTCAAAGGATGGTTCCATACCAATAGTGGATGGACTTATGGAGCCATCATAAAGAAAACTCGTATCTAAATTTCCTTGCGTTCTACTTGCCTATTCCTCTATACACCTATTTTTGCCAAGCAATTTTTCTCACCAAAGTTTATGTAAGCAAACATTAATGTTTGCTTATGAAAGATATAAACTTTGGAGCATTTGAATCGCTTTATGACTTCTACACAGCATTCCCAAATGAGGAAACATGTATCGCTTATCTTGAAAAGGTCTTATGGCCCAATGGCGTTGTATCACCATATGATGTAAGTTCCAAAGTGTATAAGCGTGGCGATGGTTACTACCGCTGTAAGAATACTGGTAAGAATTTCAATGTCCGTATTGGAACAATCTTTGAGAATACCAAGATTCCTTTGCGTAAATGGTTTCTTACTATGTATTTCGTGGCTAATCACAAGAAAGGTATATCAGCCACCCAACTTTCTTCGGATATAGGTGTTACTTTAAAAACTGCGTGGTTTCTTCTCCAGAAAGTACGCAGAACATTGCATCGTGGAGTACATAGAATCAAACTTGACGGTGAAGTTGAATTAGATGAAACTTTCGTTGGTGGCAAGAATAAGAATCGTCACGCAAATAAGAAAGCAAAGAAATGCCAAGGCAGAGCATTCGTTGATAAAGTTCCTGTAATGGGTATGCTTGAGCGTGGCGGAAATGTGGTTTGCAAGGTTGTAAAGGACACTTCTGTTCGCTCTCTTACACCGCCCATACTTAGGTATGTAAAACGCACCGCCACTCTCTATACTGATGAATGGTGCGGATATGATAAAGTACGCAGAATGTATCATACGGAAATGGTTGACCACGGAAAAGGTCTATATGTAAATGGCAATGCCTATACTAATAGCATTGAAGGATTTTGGGGCAATTACTGCAAGCGTCCAATCAATGGTATTTATAATCGTGTCAGCCGCAAATACTTACAAA
>JAFYRW010000013.1 GCA_017546785.1 Bacteroidaceae bacterium
CAGAGAATAGAAATAAACTCCAACGACCTATATACTTACCTCGTTATTGGGTAATGATTTGAAAACCGTCCGCCCTCATTACCTTTCATTTACTTGCACTTTTGCTTCGGAGAGGCTTTCATCATAAGTACTCATAAGGCATTGAACACCAGGGCCGCCATCATTATTTTTCCTCATTCGTTAGATTTTTCCAGAGATATATTATATATTTGGCAAATTATAAGTAAATACGAGTAGAGTGTCTTTGACACAAAGTTGCAGCATTTTGCTTATTTTTCACTTTTTGTCATCAAAATTGGAATTAGAGATAAATAACTTATAAACTTTAACAATTAACCTTATGAAAAAGATTTTCACATTGTTTATCGCAATCTTCTGTGTTACAATGCAGATTTTTGCCGATACAGTACAAGGTTCGACCACTACCCCCGATAAGGGTAGACCTGAGCACGTGTACAGCAACGGCGACACTTATACCTACGAGGGTTCTCTCTCGAGCGATGAGGTATCGGTAAGCACAGCAGGCAATGAGTTTGCTATAGTTTCTATCAACGACACAAACAACACTATCACTGTAAATATTGCTACTTTGCCCACACAGCCCAAATGCGAGCCTTACGAGGTTGCTTGGGTTTATCCTAAACAGCAGACAAACGTTGGTGCAGCGAACTCAAGCGAGGAGAATGGTGTTTACACTCTCTACAACAAGGTTCTTGCTGCCAGCTATATGAAATTGGGTAGTGCGCTCTACTTTGCCGGTTCAGAGGCTATGAACCTCGTTCCCGGAACAGAGCTCTTTACAGTAGCATTCGGCAATGGCGACAATGTTCCCGCGTCGGCAATGACTCTTAAGGATGTGAAATTGGAGAGCCTCACAGGCAACGAGAATGCTATCGGCGGTGCCGAGCATTTTGACGGAAAGCAGCTTGTTGCAAAGTACGAATATTCATACAACAACACAAAGCTTGAGATTGTATGGCGTGCAGTATTGCGCGACGGCAGTCACTACCTACGTACCGAAATGGAGCTTAAGGGTATTGACAACGTTGATATGTTCAACGTAATTCCTATGATCTACAATGTAGACACTAACGCAGCCGGTTCAACACCTGCCGAGATTGGTAATACTCGCGGTAAGGTTCTTTTGAGCGACAAGATTTTTGCCGGACTCGATACTCCTACAGCATACAACACAGTAGGCGAGGCTTCGGGCGAGAGCGACCCCTGGGAGTTGGCCGAGACTAAGCCTGTTGCCAATTTGAGCGCAAGCGACTGGAAGCAGGTTCCCGCTGCCGATGTTCCTTACCGCGTAAAAGAGGTCAGCGCAACAGACTATCCTTATATATATGCATACACAATGAGCAATGTCTCATTGAAGAAGGGTCAGAAAGTTGAGGTTGAGATTAAATGGAAGAGCGGTAGCAACAAATTGAACCTTTGCGGTGTAGACCTCGTAGACCAGAATGGCGACAATGTAGCAAACCACTATCGTGTAGGTACTACAGGAAACGAGCACGTGAATAACGTATATTCTTTCGAGGTTCCCAGCAACGGTACATTCTCTATCCGTTCATTCGCTCAGAACAACAACGAGGCTATCAACGCATCGAGCAGCATCACCGTAAAGATTTACAATGCAAAAGAGGGTGCAGTTATCACTAAGGCTATCGTTGGTATTCAGGGCCGTTGGAGCCGCAACACAACACTTGCTGCCGGCGAAACTTGGAAGGTTGGTTCTGTTGTCGGTCTTGTTGCACAGGACGGTACACAGAATGCTGCAAACGTTCACGATTCACAGAAGCGTCGTTCGTTCCTTGCATACAGCGAGCGTGAGCGTGCTGTGCCCTGGCGTGCATTCCCCTGCTACATCAGCTGGTACGAGCTTAACATCGACCGTAATAACGCAAGCCCCGGTCGCGAGCATTTGGACAATATGAACGCCGATCAGGTGCTCAACGTATTGAACAATTGGAAGACTGCCTTCTACAACAAATACAACGAGGCTCCCGCAGCATTCATTATCGACGACGGTTGGGACGAATATGGTACTTGGACATTCCACGATGGATTCCCCAACGAAATGGTAGACATTGCCGCACTTGCCAAGACAATGAACGGAGCAGGTGTAGGTGCTTGGTTAGGACCGGTTGGTGGATACGGTGGCAGTGGTACTCATCGTCGTAACTATTGGAACGGCAAGGGTGGTATGCAGCTATCTAACCCTGCTTATTATCAGGTATTCAAAGATGCTGCTTACAATTTGGTTAAGAATCAGGGTAGCGACAACTACGTATTCTTCAAGTTCGACGGTATCTCAGGCCAGCCTGTTGCTGTAGGTCCTGACGCAGGCGACACAGGTAACGAGAATGCCGAGGGTATTATCCGCTTGGAGCGTTACGTTCGCGAGGAGCTCCGCGCCGACATTTTCTTCAATACAACCGTAGGTACTTGGGCAAGCCCCTTCTGGTATCAGATTACCGATGCTACTTGGCGTCAGGAGAATGACTACGGCGAAATTGGCAATAGCTCAATCGACCGTGAGAAGTGGATTACATACCGCGACAACCTTGTTCACCAGAATTATGTAAGCAACTCTCCTATCTGTCCTATCAATACTTTGATGACACACGGATTCATCCTTTCAAAGTGGGGTAACGTATCTAAGAATATGGACTACAACGCAGTTCTTCGCGAGATGAGATGTGCGTTCCTCTGCGGTTCAGGTATGGTTGAGCTCTACAACGACTATGAGCTTATGAATAGCATCAACAACGGTAAGTTGTGGGAGGACCTTGCAGAGTGTATCGCTTGGCAGAGAAAGAATGCAGATGTTCTTCCCGATGCTCACTGGGTTGGTGGTGATCCCTGGACAGGTAGCAAACACGAGGTTTACGGTTGGGCTTCTTGGAACGGCGAAAAGGCTACATTGGCTCTCCGTAACGGTAGCACATCTCCTCAGACCTACACATTCACATTGCGTAAGGCTCTCGAGATTCCTGCTAACATAAACGCAAGCATTATCTTCAATAAGTCATTCGAGGTACAGGAAGCTCTCAGCGGCTTTGCCGAGGGAGAGGCTATCAACATTGACGAAGAGATTACCATTACTCTGCCCGCAAGCAGCGTATTCGCATTCGACGGAAGAGACTCAGGTGTTACACCTGAGCCTCTCCCCGAGAAGTTCACTATAAAGAATGTTACTCCCGCAGCAGGCGAGGTTACCGAGATTTCTCAGATTCGTGTAAACCCTGAGCTTGGCGCTAGCCTTGCAGAGCTTCCTACAAATTGGAAACTCACCGATGCAAAAGGTGGCGAGTACACAATCAAAACAGAGTGGCTTTATGACTATGAGGAGGTACTTGTTACAGTAAACCCTACTATAACAGAGCCCGGCAAATACACTCTTACTATTCCCTCTGCTAGTTTGAAGACCGATGATGGCAAAGAGGTTGCAAGAACATCTTTTACTTGGGTCATCAAGGCTGATTTAGGTGATGCATACAGAATAAAGTCTACATCACAGAACAAATATCTTAACATTGAGGGTTATAATAAGACAAACAGCAGTGGTGCAAAAGGCTCTGTAGGTATTGCAGCATATAACGACGGCGAAGGTGCTGAGAACCAGATTTTCTACATTGTAGAGGAGGACAACAACACATATTTGCTTTCGGAGAGCGGACACTATATTGTATGCCGCCCTTGGAACATAGATGCTTGCGAGGGCGAGAAGTCTCCTTTGAGCTTGACTGACGCAGGCAACGGTCTCTACTACATTATGAACGGTTCACAGTATTTCAAGGTGGGCCCTGTAAATGGCGACGAGAGCTCTTACTACCCCTACTGCGATGCTCCTCTTAACCTTGCCGAGAAATGGGAGTTGGAGAAAGTTGGCGGCGAGGATGTTTCTACAGCTATCAGCAATGTAGAGAGCAACGCAGAGGTTACTATCTACGACCTTACCGGACGCAAGATTGAGAAGATTACATCGGCCGGTATCTATGTAATTAACGGCAACAAGGTGCTTGTTAAATAAGCACTCCTGATACAATATAAAAAAAGGATAGCATTCTGAATGCTATCCTTTTTTTATATTATTTCGAAGAGTTCTTCTTCTCTCTTTTCGGGAACCAACCTTTGCGCACCCGTTCGCGCTGTTCAAAAAGTTCCTTAATGGACCATAGTGACGAGAATGCAAAGACACCCAACAGGCTCGAAAGGAATGTGTCGGCTATAAGCAACGAGGCGGCAACACCCAACAGTCCAAACAGCAGAAATAGCCACCAGACACCTACTCCCAGATAATATTCCGTTTTTATTACTATAGGATGAAAGAATCCTATTATAAGAAATGTAGAGACGCCTATAAGAAGGCCGTCAAAATTTATATTCACCATATTAAACTATTTTATTTCTATCTTGAATGCCGACGGTTCGCGACGCAGCTTGTAATTGTTTCTCTGCTTCTCGAATGTTGCGGGAGAGTTCTTAAGTACAGCTGTGTCGGATAACGGAGAATAGATAGAGAGCAGAGCTTCGGGAAGAGTGGCAGCAACTATCAAGGAGTCGCTCAACGCAGGAAGAGCAATTGCCGGTACCTCGGTGCCGCAAGAGAAAAAATCGACAAAGGCGTGAAGCATCATACGGCTGGCATTCAATTTTCCCTCGGCCGAATAGCCTGCAATATGGGGAGTGGCAATAAAGGTCTTATTGAGCAGGGTGGGATTTATATCAGGCTCATTCTCCCATACATCCACGACAGCATCGCATACAAGATTATTGTCGATAGCCTCAACGAGGGCTGCATTATCGACAACAGGGCCGCGCGATGCGTTTATAAAGAGTGGGCAGCGGCGCAGCGAGCGGAAAAAGGCCTCATCGGCAAGATGATAGCTTGGGAAATCTCCATCGCGGCTGAGCGTAGGATGAAAGGTTATAATATCGCATTTTTCGGCAATACACGACAGAGGTACAAAATCATCGCCCCCCTCGGCCAATCCTCGCGGGGGGTCGTTCAAAAGGAGATTAAGCCCAATCGATTGTGCCCAACGTGCTATACGACGACCAATCTCGCCAACGCCCACAATACCCAGCGTCAGCCCATCGAGAGAGCGGTTTTTCTCCTGCACCCAGCAATATATGGACGACTGCACATACTGCAGCACAGCGTCGGCATTACATCCAGGGGCACTCACCCAACGTATATTGTTCTTTGCACAATACTCCGAGTCTATATGGTCGTAACCAATGGTGGCGGTACCTATGAGACGCACATTGCTACCCGAGAGCAGAGAGGCGTTGCACTCGGTGCGTGTACGCACAAACAGAGCATCGGCATCCTTAACGTCGCTATGCGATATTGCGACTCCGGGCAGTGCAACGACAGTATGTCCCATAGCCAAGAGCGCATCGCGCAGAAAAGGGATTTTTTCGTCCATTACAACCTTCATAGTAGTAACATTTTATATTATGCCGCTAAGATAGCGAAAATGTGGTAAACGGCACCCGCTATAATTAGTTTTAGTTTAAACTTTTGCCAATGTCGGCAATTTGCACTACTTTTGACAAACAGAAAAGATTAAGCAGATGAAAAACAGCACACTCGAGCCACAGAAAGACCCTATGGGACAGGCTATTGCCGATTATCACAAGAACGGTAAGGCAGCAAAGTTGCGCGTACTCTCCTCAATGTTCTACGAGGATGAGATTCCTGTTGCTACACTCTTCCGCAGTTTCGAAAAGATGTCGGCCATTGAGCAGGAGATGATACGTCTATCCAAAGGACGCACATTGGACGTAGGAGCAGGTTCAGGCTGCCATTCTGTTGTCCTGCAGAGCCGCGGACACAATGTCGTTGCCATAGATATTTCGGAGCTATCGGTGGCGGTGATGAAGGAGCGTGGCGTAGATGCCCGCCTCACCAATCTTTTCGACGAGACATTTACCGAGAAGTTCGACACTATAATTATGGCAATGAACGGAATTGGTATTGTTGGTAAGACCGATCGTATGGAGGAGTTCTTCCGATGCGCAAAGAGACTGCTTAATCCCGGCGGACAGATTCTCCTGGACTCTTCCGACATAAGATATATTTTTGAGAATGAGGATGGCTCTATGGACATTGACCTTGCCGCTGGATACTACGGAGAGGTTGATTTTAATATGCGTTACAAGAATATAAAGGGAGAGAGCTTCGACTGGCTATACATTGACTTTGACACACTCTGTTTTTATGCCAACGAGAATGGCTTTGAGTGCGAAAAGTGTCTCGACGGAGAGCACTACGATTATCTTGCAAAAATATCGTTAAAAGAATAATATCCTACATTTTGAGCCACTGCGCAGGGTTAAGCTTTGTCTTTTCCTCGCGTAGCTGGAAGAGTATGCGCGTGTGTCCCGTCGCATCGGTAGCAATATCGCCCAACACATCACCGGCCTTTACATTGTCACCCTCTTTCACTTTTATATTGCCCAAACGACAATAGACTGTGAGATACTTTCCGTGACGCACAATTACAAAGGCAAAATCATCGTCACGCACCACCGAGGTAACCTTACCATCGAACACACAACGCGCCTTTGCACCTTTTGCTCCCTGCAGAGTCACCCCACCATAGTCGATGCTTATATTACCCTTTCCGGCAACACCTTTCTGTGGTCCGAATTGCCCTACAATATGATAGGGACCGGTTATTGGTACAGGTAATTTACCCTTGTTCTGAGCAAATGAGCCTGTCATCTTCTTGATTTCCTCGTCGTTTAGCTTTATTACGGAGTCTTTATCCTTTGAGCCCTTTGCTGTACTGTTCTTCTTGTTGGAAGCCTGCTCCTTAGCCTTGCGTGCTGCAATCTCACGTTCTATGGCCTTGTCGATAGCCTTATTCAGCTTTGTAAGTTCGTTGCGCTGTTTCTTCAGTTCGCTCTCCACCTTCTTCGATTCGCGGCGAAGCTCCTTCAACAGTTTCTGCTGCTCCTTCTCGAGCTTTTCCAATTTTGTGCGCTCGCTGTTCTGAACCTTCAGGGAGGCCTCCTTGTCTAGTCGCGCAGAATCGACCTGCTCGCGCTTGAATTCAAGCACGGCAATATACTCCTTCAGCCTATCGGCAAGGTCGCGATGCGCATTCATATAGTTACGCGTGTAACGATAGCGGCGCAGCATTGTATTAAAATCGTTGGCCGATACGATGAAAAGCAGCTTATCCTGAAACGAGCCGTAGCGCAATGCCCTGCGCAGAGCGGCAGCATATTCGTCGCGCGCCGTCTGCAGATTATCCTCATTGACCTTAATCTCGCCGTTGAGCTTCCTGATGTTGGCATTCAGCGAATTTACCTCTTTTGTCAATGCGTTTATAAGCCCTTTGCGCTCTTTAATCTGCGCCCCGAGAAGCTCAATATTCTGCATCTTGCTGCGTACATCCTTTTGCGACGAGCGCAATATACCCTCCTTGTCGGCAATCAGCTTTTGCAGAGTCTCGACACGACGCTTCATATCCTTTACACTCTCCTGTGCCATAGCAGCTGGAGAGCATATCAAAAAAGCGAAGAATATGAGAATAAGGTGACGGTACATTGTTGCTTGCTTATTATTGTACGAAGATAATATATCTTTTTTGTTGCTTATATAGGTTAATTGCTCTTTTTCTTGCTGAGGCGAGGAAACAGCTTCTTGAAACGCACAAGATAGGTGTTTATAGAGCCGGCTGAAACAACCAACGTAACAGCAAGGATAATTATGAGCAGGCCTATGACAATACGCATATTCAGCACCTCCGAAAATACCGTAACACCTATAAGCACCGCTGTCACAGGCTCAAGAGCACCCAATATAGCAGTAGGGGTAGAGCCTATATATTGCACCGCCTTTGTGGTTGAGATAAAAGAGATTGCTGTTGGAAAAACCGCCAATGCCAAGAGATTACCCCAATTATACCAATGGGCAGGCATTATGAGCTGAGAGCCGGCAGCAATGCGTATGACAAAGAGCGATATTCCAAAGAGCAGCATATAGAATGTAAGCTTTACCGTAGGGATTTTCTTCAGCACCGAACGGTTCACCGCCACAATATATATTGCATAGAACAGTGCCGACAGAAGGACAAGCACCACTCCATAGGTATTAAGGGTGGCACCATCCTCGGCCTTGTAGAGCAACGATATTCCAAGAACAACAAAGATACAGCACACCACAGTAAGCAATGTTATCTTCTCTCTGAAGAATATTGCCATTATCACAGCTACAATCATAGGATAAACAAAGAGTATAGTTGATGCTATTCCTCCGTCTATATATTGATAGCTGCCAAAGAGTGTCAGAGACGAGAAGGCCATCACTGCACCCATAGCCATAAGAGGCAATACCTCGTTTCTGTTCAACGAGAAACTACGTCCGCGGGATTTTATCATAATAGCAAGAATGACAATTGCAAAAAGGTAGCGGAAAAACAGCACCGAGTCGGGATTAAGTCCCTCGGGATTTGTTTCGCTCGCATATAAAGGCTTTGCAAAAAGAGGTATCATTCCATAGGTAGCTGCAGCTATTGTTGCATATATGACTCCCTTTATCTTGTTTCTCGTATTCATAGATTATTTATTTTCGAATGACTCCAATAGCGATTCAACATCTATCTCGTTAAACAATGATACATTGCTCTTTTCAAAAGTATAGCTGTCGTTCCTCACATTGCTAAGATTGAATTCAAGGGTTACATTATCTTCCAGTCCATCGACATTTATATTTATCTTATGGGGGAAGAATCTGTCGTTCAATGCTCTAAAATCGCTGTAACGGCAAGCCACTGTAATTGTGCTGTTGTATATGCCGTCGGTGCGCACAAGCTCGCCGCTATTGCGGTCTACATAGAATCGGTATACCATTCCATCCTTCTCTGTTGTAGTAAGCTGAAACTGGTCATCGACAAGCGTTACCGCCATATTGCCCAGCGCCTTTTCTATGGGGAGATTCTCGGGCGAGAATACCTCGTTCATAAACATAGCCTCGAGCATATTGTAGTTAAGGCCTAACTCACTCAGAAATCCTACCTCGGTATATGTCAGTGAGGCATACTCTTTTGTTACCTTGTTAAGAAACTGACAATCGGTGGGAGATACCTCTAAACGGGCAATCTCGAACAGTCCGAGAGCCGTTACTCCTACAGCGATTCCACTGCCCTGCTCTATCTTCATATTTCCTGTGGTAGAGAGCTTGCTGCCCGAAATATCGGCAGTCATCTTTACTTTTGCACTCAGCGCATTGCCTATAGGCTTAAAGGCATTCATATCCTGAAATTCAACAGGCGCTATTCCTGGCAGAATCTCGGTGGGAGATGTCTGCTGTGTAGTGCGGCATCCTGCCAGAAGCAATGCAGCCATAAGCAGGGTTAGAAAGAATTTACTTTTTCTTACGTCCATCGGGTATATATTTTCGTTTTTTTATTTTGCGTGCAAGGTTCTTTGAGTCGTCTCCCGACTCCTGTGCTTTTATCCAGAATTGCAGGGCACGCTCAATGTCCCCGCATTTTGAGTAGATATCTCCAATATGCACATATATATCGGAGGCAAACTCCTCGTCTGTTGCTATCATCTTTTCGGCATAAGCCTTAGCCTCTTCGTAGCGTCCCAATTTAAAGAGAATCCACGCATAGGTGTCCATATAGTTTGTATCGTCGGGACGGGCCTTTATTGCTGCGAGACTCATTTCGAGTGCATACTCCAGACGCTCCCCGCTCAACGACAGATAGTAGGCATAATTATTCTTAAGAGTGATATTATCGCTATTGTAGAGCAGGGCCGAATCTAATGCCTCGTAACATTTCTTATACTCTCCAAGCTCGTGGTAAGTATCGCCAAGAAGCATAAGGACGTCGGAGAGCAATGTTGTCTCGGCCGTATCGCGACAGCGGGCAGCACCCTCGGCAAAGGCCTCTATGGCATCGGCAGGCCTCTCCATATTGAGATAGGCGAGTCCTTTGTAATAATAGAGGTCCATCAATTCGGGGAAATAGGGTATTGCGCCGTTGCAACAATCGACAATGCCCTCAAGGTCGTCATTATCTATTGCCAACGTCAATAAATAGATGTGTGCTGCCTGATTCTCGGGCTCATATTGCAACAATGTGCGCACGACAGGCACAACACTGTCGGCCGATACTTTGTTCAGAATCATATAGTCGGCATACACCAGCGAGGTCTCTTTGACGGCATAAGGTTGCTTCATAAGGCTATCCATCACAGGGTGAATATCGACTACGGCATTTGTATTCACCTTGAACCTTATATAATCTCCGGTGGCCTCTAAACGGGCCTCCCCCTCGAGCTTTTCGTTGAACAGCAATTGTTCAATGCTACAGCAATAGAGCGAGTCGTTATTCTGCGCCTTATAATAGTTGCTTATGGAGTATTGCGCCAACAGATTGGTTGAATCGGCAGCAAGAATATCGGAGTAGCACTTATAGGCTGAATCGGGGTGATTGAACATCAAATATGTCTCGCCGAGATATACCTTGTAGCGCGAATCGTCGGGATTCTCCTCTATCAGCTGCCTGATGGTTGCCAACGCACTGCTCTCGTCGTCCATTCCACAATAGTAGGCATATTTTTGCAGGGCCGTTGTTTCGTTGGCCCCCTCTATGCGTTCGTACCTTTCGAGTACCGACACTGCCTTATCGAACTTTGAAAGTTCCTCGTACAGTTCCATAAGGACTATACAAAGCTCGCTGTTGCTCTTGTTTTTCTCCGACAATTTCTCGTAAAGCTCTATGGCCTTTTCATAATCGCCCTGCTGAAGATAATAGGTTGCCAACTGTTGTCCGTACCAGAAATTGTCGGGGTCGCCGGCTACCGCCTTCTCGAGCAGGGAGAGAGCCTCGTCGTTGCGTCCGAGATAACGGTAAAAGGGATACATTACAAACAGCAGAGAGGGCTCGTCGGGATAAATTGCCCGGCAATGCTCAAAAAGGTCCAATGCCGCGGCATAATCGCCCTGCTCCTTGTGTCCGAGCGCCTGCATATAATAGTAATTGAAGGCTCTGCTGCGCGCAGTCTCCTCGTTACAATCGGCATTTTGTCCTGCACCCGCAATAGGAAGCAGAACAAAGATGAACGACAATAATATATGCAAGATAAGCCTCATTATACCCCTGTGTGTCCAAAGCCTCCCGCACCACGCTCGGTGTCGTTGAGCTGCTCAACAGCAACCCACTCTACCTGCTCGTGACGGGCAATTACCATTTGTGCTATACGCTCGCCATCGGTAATGGTGAAAGGCTCGTTAGAAAGATTCACCAATATGACACAAACCTCGCCACGATAGTCTGCATCGACCGTACCAGGTGAGTTAAGGACTGTAATGCCTTTTTTTATTGCCAATCCACTGCGGGGACGCACCTGTGCCTCGTATCCTTCGGGAAGAGCCATAAAAAGGCCTGTGGGTACAAGAGCGCGCTGCAAAGGCTGCAGCACAATAGGCTCGTCAATATTTGCTCTAAGGTCCATTCCTGCCGAAAGGGGTGTCTCGTATGCCGGCAGCTGATGTTTTGAGCGGTTTATTATTTCTACTTTTGTTTTCATAATATATTTTCTTCGAATATAGTACCAATATGTCAATTATGGGGTGTAATTTAAGTTATTTAATATTAAATAGCTCAAACTATCTTATATTGTAAAACTCCGAAAACAGAGTTCCGGAGTTTTTACTATCTTTATAAATAAAAGTATATTCTTTTACTTAATTGTTCTCTTGAAGGCTCTTTGCGAATGAACCGATGTATCGGTTGTACTTATCCTCTACAATTTCGTCTACAGTAATGAAGATACCGGTCTCCTCAACGTCGCCGAATCCCTTGTTTATTGCTGTTCCGAATACCTTCATCGAGGGCGAGAGGCTCATATAGGCATTCACCAAAGGAGGAATATTCAATCCCACATTGTGAACCTCGCTCTTAAGTATTCTGTAATCCTCTTTGAATGTTGTACCAACAAGCACCGAACTTAGCTTCTCCTCGGGAGTAACAAGCTGCAGAGGCTCAAAAGGCTCTACAAGGCTGTTTTTGTCGGCAAAATGTTTCTTGAGGAAGTAGAGTATGAGGTCGCGTGCATACTTATCGTACGAAGGATACATTGTAACCTTTCCGAAATAGTATTTTACCTCGGGAAGAACAACTGCCAGAGCACCAAGACCGTCCCAAAGATTATCCAACGCATAGAGACTCTTTGAGCCCATACGGGTAGACTGATACTCGAGAGAGACGAAAAAGCGTCCGAGCTCAATTGTATGAGGCAACAATTCCTTAATGAAATGGTCCGAGAATTTGAACATATCGTGCGCTGTTGCAAGAAGAGGCTCTCCGTCCTCCTTGAACTGTACGTCACGACCGTGAATGTAACGATAGCCACCAATAATGTCATTCGCATCGGGGTTCCATACAATTATCTGCTTGTAGGGATTCTCCATTGTATCGAACTCATCAATATCCATAGACAAGCCGGTACCGCCACCCGCTGCACGGAAGGCAATTTCGCGCAAACGTCCAATTTCGCGCATCACATTAGGCGACTCTGCCGCAGTTGTAATATAAATCTCGTTATTACTACGACTGGTAAAACGTAAACGTTTCTCTTCGGTAAGTTCTGCAAGGAGAAGTTCTCTCGGAACAGGAGCAATAATATCTTCCATAATATTTGTGTTCGGAGTTTATTTTAAAGAGTACACAATATCCTGCACATATTTTGCCCACTCTGCAGGTTTCTTTGAATTGTCAAAAGTCTGCCAAGGTATGGGCTTACCTATGGTAACTGTAAATTTCTTATTACTGTTCTTATACATCTCATCGCTCAGATAGAGCATTGCTATATTGAATTTCAAATGCAACAGCTCCTGCAAATTTGCCAAGCGATAGAAGAAATTGGAATTTTCACCCTCGAAATGAATGGGAACAACGTCGCGCTGACTCTGGACACTCTTTACAACGAATGTCTTTTTCCACTCAAGGTCGTGCACTACTCCATTCTTCTTTCGCGAACAGAGACCGGCAGGGAACATAATAATATGATTGTCCGAATCGAACGCTGCTGTTACCTGCTGCGAGAGATTACGCGACTGTTTGCCTGTCTTGTTTATTGGAATAAAGAATGATGCGATATTAGGGATATTCATCAAAAGGTCATTCGCAAGGAATTTTATCTTACCCTCGTACTGACTACCAAGAATAAGGCCAAGGCCGAGACCATCCTGCGCACCCAACGGGTGATTGCTTACAAAGGTACAACGTCCCTCTTTAGGAAGATTCTCAAGGCCACGAATCTCGAACGAGTTATTGAAGTTATCCATAAATGCCTGAATAAATTCAAGGTCGCGTTTGTCGCCGTGTTCTGCGAGAAACTGATTCACCTGGTCCTGATGAATAATCTTCTTCAAATAGGACACTACAAATTTAGGTATATAACGTGCTTTTTTGCCGGCTTTTGCAGCCAGAATAGCCTCAACGTCTATTTTAACATTTGCGCTCATTCCCCTATATATATGTCTGTATTATACGAATCGGTGCCAAAAAAGACAAAAGTCGTTTCAAAACAAGCACCTACATTCTCAATTTATGTACAAAAATAAACTATATTTTCAATAAATCAAAATTATTTTAACCAAATGCAATATAATAAATAAAGAGAGCACCTATAAAGGTGCTCTCTTTATTTATTTTTCCAAAAGGATTTATCATTTCGATTCTGTAATCTCTGAATAGTCGATTACTACTTTCTTGTTAGCCAGAACGCGCTCATAGTCCTCTTTTGAACCGACAACTATGCGGTTAAACTCACGCTGTCCTGTACCTGCGGGGATAAGGTGTCCGCAAATAACATTCTCCTTCATACCAACAAGGTAATCGCTCTTCATATTTATTGCAGCCTCGTTAAGAACCTTTGTTGTCTCCTGGAACGAAGCAGCCGACATAAAGCTTGATGTCTGCAATGCTGCACGTGTGATACCCTGTAGAATCTGAGTAGATGTAGCAGGAACTGCATCGCGAGAAACAACGGGACGAAGGTCGCGACGTTTCAATGCACTGTTCTCATCACGCAACTTTCTTGCTGTTACAATCTGACCAGCCTGCAGGTTCTCTGAATCTCCTGCATCCACAACAACCTTCTTGCCCCAGATGCGGTCGTTCTCCTCGCGGAACTCGAGTTTATCCACTACCTGCAACTCAAGGAAGCGTGTATCACCGGGCTCGTTAATCTGCACCTTACGCATCATCTGACGTACGATAATCTCGAAGTGCTTATCGTTAATCTTCACACCCTGAGAGCGGTATACATCCTGTGCCTCATTCACAATATACTCCTGAACTGCGGTGGGACCCTTAATAGCAAGGATATCCGAGGGAGTAATTGCACCATCCGACAAAGGAGTTCCTGCACGAACGTAGTCGCCATCCTGTACAAGAATCTGCTTAGAAAGTGCTACAAGGTATTTCTTAGCGTCGCCAACCTTAGGAGTAACAATAATCTCACGGTTACCACGCTTAACCTTACCCATTGATACCTCACCGTCAATCTCCGATACAACTGCGGGGTTAGAGGGGTTACGTGCCTCGAACAACTCAGTAACTCGGGGAAGACCTCCGGTAATATCACCCGCATTACCAAATACGCGAGGAATCTTGACAAGGATATCTCCGGCCTTAAGAATCTGTTTGTTCTCAATTACTACGTGTCCACCCACGGGGAGGTTGTAGTTGTGGAGAGAGTTTCCATTCTCGTCGTTGATGTGAACGGTAGGTATCTTGTTCTTATCCTTAGACTCGATGATGACAATCTCCTGAAGACCTGTACTCTCGTCGGTCTCTACCTTATATGTAATATTCTCGATAACAGACTCAAACTCAACAGTACCACCAACCTCGGTTACGATTACCGCGTTGAAGGGGTCCCAAGAAGCTACTATCTTGCCTGGCTCTACAACCTCGTCCTCAGCAGCATAAAGCTTAGAACCGTAAGGTATATTGTGAGACGAAAGAACGATTCCTGTATTTATATCCACGAAACGAACCTCGCTCAAACGGCTTACTACAATCTTCACAGGTGAACCGTCGAGGTCGATTGTATCTACTGTACGCAACTCCTCGAACTTCAAGCGCGAAGCGTGCTTTGCCTTGATGCTTGCATCGGCAGCAATGTTGGCAGCAGTACCTCCGGCGTGGAATGTACGAAGTGTAAGCTGTGTACCGGGCTCACCAATTGACTGTGCTGCAATGACTCCGACAGCCTCACCCTTCTCAACCATACGGCTGGTAGCAAGGTTGCGTCCGTAACATTTAGCACAAACACCGTGCTTAGACTCACAGGTAAGTACCGAACGAATCTCAACACTCTCAATGGGAGAGTTCTCAATCTCATCGGCAATAGCCTCGGTGATAAGTTCGCCCGATGCAACAATAAGTTCTCCTGTCAAAGGATTTATCACATCGTGAACAGATACACGTCCCAAGATACGCTCGCTGAGCTTAGCAACAACATCGTCGCCATTCTTCAACGCTGTACATACCAATCCGCGCAATGTACCACAGTCCTCCTCATTGATAATCACATCGTGAGAAACGTCTACAAGACGACGTGTAAGGTAACCCGCATCGGCTGTCTTAAGAGCGGTATCGGCAAGACCCTTACGCGCACCGTGAGAAGAGATAAAGTACTCGAGCACCGAAAGACCCTCCTTAAAGTTCGAAAGAATCGGGTTCTCGATAATCTGTGCACCCTCGGCACCAGCCTTTTGAGGCTTAGCCATAAGACCACGCATACCCGAGAGCTGACGAATCTGGTCTTTAGAACCACGGGCACCAGAGTCGAGCATCATATATACTGAGTTGAAGCCCTGATCGTCGGTAGAAATAGTCTTCATAAGCACGTTTGCAAGGTCGGCGTTTACGTGTGTCCACTCGTCTACGACCTTATTATAACGCTCCTTATCGGTGATAAGACCAAGGTTATACTCAGCCAAAATCTCCTCAACCTTTTCGTTACCCTTACGTACCAACTCCTCTTTCTCCTTAGGAATGATAACGTCGTCGAGGTTGAACGAAAGTCCGCCCTTGAACGCCATATAATAACCCAAGTTCTTGATTCCATCGAGGAAGTCAGCCGAACGTGCGACACCTACTCTCTTGATAACCTCGCTGATGATATCACGCAAAGATTTCTTAGAGATAATGGTGTTTATATAGCCCATCTCGCGAGGAACAATCTGATTGACGATAACACGACCAACAGATGTTTCGCATAGAGTCTGAACATACTCTCCATTCTCCTTGCGGTCCTCAACCATTACCTTAACGGGAGCGTGAATATCTACGCGACCTTGATTGTATGCGATAAGTGCCTCCTCGGGACCATAGAATGTCATACCCGAACCTTTAGCACCCTCACGCAATTTGGTAATATAGTAAAGACCAAGCACCATATCCTGCGAAGGCACTGTGATAGGAGCACCGTTCGAGGGGTTAAGGATATTATGAGACTGCAACATAAGCATCTGAGCCTCAAGAATAGCCTCGTTGCTCAAAGGCAAGTGAACAGCCATCTGGTCACCGTCAAAGTCGGCGTTGAACGCGGTACAAGCAAGGGGGTGCAACTGGATTGCCTTACCCTCGATCATCTTGGGCTGGAATGCCTGAATACCCAAACGGTGCAATGTCGGCGCACGGTTGAGCAATACAGGGTGACCCTTCATTACGTGCTCAAGGATATCCCAGATGATAGGCTCGCGACGGTCTACGATTTTCTTTGCCGACTTAACAGTCTTAACAATACCGCGCTCTATGAGCTTACGTATGATGAATGGTTTATAGAGCTCTGCAGCCATCAATTTAGGAAGACCGCACTCACCCATCTTGAGCTCGGGGCCTACGACAATTACCGAACGAGCCGAATAGTCCACACGTTTACCGAGCAAGTTCTGACGGAAACGGCCCTGCTTACCCTTGAGGCTGTCCGAGAGAGACTTCAAGGGACGGTTAGCATCTGACTTCAATGCGCTGGCCTTACGAGAGTTGTCGAACAATGAATCGACAGCCTCCTGCAACATACGCTTCTCGTTACGCAAGATAACCTCGGGAGCCTTAATCTCGATAAGTTTCTTAAGACGGTTGTTACGTATGATAACACGACGGTAAAGGTCGTTAAGGTCTGATGTTGCGAAACGTCCACCATCGAGCGGCACAAGAGGACGCAATTCAGGCGGAATGACAGGAATAACATTCATAATCATCCACTCGGGACGGTTATTGCCATTCGATGCAGCCATTGATGAGCGGAACGACTCTACAACCTGCAGACGCTTGAGAGCCTCGCTCTTACGCTGCTGCGACATATCGGTATTTGCTCTGTTGCGGAGCTCATACGACAATGAGTCGAGGTCGAGGCGGCTGAGAAGATCCTGAACAGCCTCTGCACCCATCTTGGCGATGAACTTATTGGGATCGTTATCCTCGAGGAGCTGGTTGCCCTGAGGAAGATTCTCCATAATTGTAAGATACTCGTCCTCGGTAAGCAACTGGTTCTTATCAACACCGTCGAGAACATTCTCCTTACCGGGGATAGACTCACGTGCAGCCTCTTCGCTGCGAGCCATTATACCGGGCTGGATAACAATATATTTCTCGTAGTAGATTACTGCATCGAGCAACTTTGTGGGAAGACCGAGCAGATAACCTATCTTGTTGGGCAATGAACGGAAATACCATATATGAGCCACGGGAACAACAAGCTGAATGTGTCCCATACGCTCACGGCGTACTTTCTTCTCTGTTACCATTACACCGCAACGGTCGCAGACGATGCCTTTGTAGCGGATACGCTTGTATTTACCACAATGACACTCGTAGTCCTTTACAGGACCAAAGATACGCTCGCAGAACAATCCGTCACGCTCCGGCTTATATGTACGGTAGTTGATTGTCTCCGGTTTCAACACCTCACCACAAGAGTTACCCAAGATTTCCTGCGGAGAAGCAAGACCTATGGTAATCTTAGTGAAATTATTTTTTGTCTTTGATTCTTTTCTGAAAGCCATAATTATATATTGACAAACGTGAACGAACTAATTATTCAAATGATATACTCAAGCCCAAACCGCGCAACTCGTGCAACAACACGTTGAGAGACTCGGGAATGCTGGGAGTAGGCATTGCATCGCCCTTGACGATAGCCTCGTATGCCTTTGAACGTCCTGCAACATCATCTGACTTAATTGTAAGTATCTCCTGAAGAATATGTGCTGCACCGAATGCCTCGAGTGCCCATACCTCCATCTCTCCGAAACGCTGACCTCCGAACTGCGCTTTACCACCGAGCGGCTGCTGTGTGATAAGTGAGTAAGGACCGATAGAACGAGCGTGCATCTTGTCCTCAACCATATGGCCAAGCTTAAGCATATAGCTGACACCTACTGTCGCGGGCTGGTCGAACTGCTCACCGGTACCACCATCGTAGAGATAAGTCTTACCGTAGCGGGGGAGACCTGCCTTGTCGGTCCAAGTACAAAGATCCTCGAGTGTTGCTCCGTCAAAGATAGGAGTAGCAAACTTAACACCAAGCTCTTTTCCTGCGCGTCCGAGTACGGTCTCGAAAATCTGACCGATGTTCATACGCGAGGGCACACCCAGCGGGTTAAGGATAATATCAACGGGAGTACCATCGGCCAAGAAAGGCATATCCTCCTGACGTACCACGCGCGAAACGATACCCTTGTTACCGTGACGACCGGCCATCTTATCTCCTACACCAATCTTACGTTTCTTGGCAATGTATACCTTAGCCATCTTCATTGTACCTGAGGGAAGCTCGTCACCGATGGTAAGAGCGAATTTCTCGCGCTTAACCTCTGCATCCAACTCCTTGTATTTGTGGATGAAGTTGATGATAAGAGCACGGATAAGGTCGTTTGTATGTGCATCGGCTGTCCATTTGCTCAACTGTACCGATGTAAAGTCCATTGCATCGAGGTCGCCCTTAGTGAACTTAGCACCCTTAGCAATAATCTCGGTACCCATATAATCCTTCACACCCTGTGATACGCGACCACCGATGAGCTTAATCAATTTAGAAACAAGGATTCCCTTGAGCTCCTCAACCTTCTGCATAAACTCGTCATCGATCTTAGGAAGCTTAGCCTTGTCGGCCATCTTAGCCGAACGTGTCTTCTCGGCACGCTGGAAGAGGCGACGATCGATAACAATACCCTGCAATGAGGGAGAAGCCTTAAGTGATGCATCCTTAACATCGCCCGCCTTGTCACCGAAGATTGCACGAAGCAATTTCTCTTCGGGAGTAGGATCGGACTCACCCTTAGGAGTAATCTTACCGATAATGATATCGCCGGGCTTAACACAAGCACCTACGCGGATGATACCATTCTTGTCAAGATCCTTTGTTGCATCCTCGCTTACGTTGGGAATATCGTATGTGAACTCCTCAAGACCACGCTTTGTCTCACGAACCTCCAAAGAGAGCTCGTCTACGTGAACCGAGGTAAGAACATCCTCGCGTACAACCTTCTCATTCAACACAATAGCATCCTCGTAGTTGTAACCCTTCCAGGGCATATAAGCCACCAAGAGATTCTTTCCGAGAGCGAGCTCACCACCCTGAGTTGAATAACCCTCGGTAAGGATATCGCCTGCCTTAACGCGCTGACCCTTATCGCAGATAGGACGAAGGTCGATTGTCATATTCTGGTTGGTACGACGGAACTTAGGAATAATGTACTCCTTAGATGCAGGCTCAAAGCTTACAAACTCCTCCTCCTCGGTACGGTCGTACTTGATGATGATTCTCGAAGCATCAACGAACTCAATAACACCGTCGCCCTCGGCAACAATCTGTGTACGTGAATCCTCTACAAGCTGCTTCTCGATACCTGTTCCTACGATAGGAGCCTCAGTTGTCAAAAGAGGTACTGCCTGGCGCATCATGTTCGATCCCATCAACGCACGGTTAGCATCGTCGTGCTCCAAGAAGGGAATCAACGAAGCAGCAATAGATGCAATCTGCTGGGGTGACACGTCCATCAAATCAACCTGGTCGGGAGCAACTACAGGGTAGTCGGCATCCTGACGAGATTTAACTTTCTTGCGAATGAAGTTACCCTGCTCGTCAAGGGGAGCGTTACCCTGAGCGATAATCTTGCTCTCCTCCTCCTCAGCAGTATAATAAACCACATTCTCGTTATTTATATCGACTCTTGAATTTGCAACAGGACGATAAGGTGTTACAATAAAGCCGAGTTCATTTATCTTGGCATAGATACACAACGACGAAATAAGACCGATATTCGGACCCTCAGGAGTCTCGATAGGACAAAGACGGCCATAGTGTGTGTAGTGTACGTCTCGAACCTCGAATCCGGCGCGGTCACGAGAAAGACCACCAGGACCTAGAGCCGAAAGACGACGCTTGTGTGTAATCTCAGCCAATGGGTTAGTCTGATCCATAAACTGCGAAAGGGCATTGGTACCGAAGAAGGTATTTATAACAGCCGACACAGTTTTTGCGTTGATAAGGTCTGTGGGAGTGAACACCTCGTTGTCACGAACGTTCATTCTCTCACGGATAGTACGTGCCATACGTGCAAGTCCTACAGCAAACTGATTAGAGAGCTGCTCGCCTACAGTACGTACACGACGGTTACTCAAGTGGTCGATATCATCGACAACAGCCTTTGAGTTTACAAGACCTATCAAATATTTAATAATCTCGATTATGTCCTCCTTGGTAAGAACTCTAACCGACATATCTGTTGTAAGACCAAGCTTACGGTTGATACGGTAACGACCAACATCACCAAGATCGTAACGTTTCTCCGAGAAGAAGAGGTTATTGATAACCTCACGAGCACTCGCATCATCGGCGGGCTCAGCGTTACGCAACTGACGGAAGATGTAGTTTACAGCCTCTCTCTCCGAGTTGCTAGCATCCTTGTCGAGAGTGTTGAAAATGAGTGAGAAGTCCAAAGAATCAGGCTCGTTGCTCTCCTTGTGCAAGAGAATGCTCTCTACGCCGCTATCAAGAATGCGGTCGATGAGATCCTGCTCAAGAATAGCCTCACGCTCTACTACTACCTCGCTACGCTCGATAGAAACAACCTCACCGGTATCGGGATCTACAAAATCCTCCTGTTTGGTCTTTACGACGCGACCGGCCATCTTGCGGCCGACAGCTTTCTTAAGATTGGTTTTATTAACCTTAATCTCTTCTGCCAAATCAAAAATCTCGAGAATGTCCTTGTCTGTCTCGAAACCAATAGCACGCAAAAGAGTAGTTACGGGTAATTTCTTCTTACGGTCGATGTAAGCGTACATAACATTGTTGATGTCTGTAGCAAACTCAATCCAAGAACCCTTAAACGGAATAATACGAGCCGAATAAAGGGGAGTACCGTTTGCGTGTACGCTCTGACCGAAGAATACACCGGGTGAACGGTGCAACTGTGAAACCACAACGCGCTCTGCACCGTTAATAATGAATGTACCCTGCTTTGTCATATAAGGAATAGGACCAAGGAATACATCCTGAATTACTGTATCAAAATCCTCGTGATCGGGATCGGTACAATAAAGCTTCAACTTTGCTTTTAATGGCACGCTATAAGTTAAGCCACGCTCTAAGCATTCGCTAATTGAGTAACGGGGCGGGTCTATATAGTAATCTAAAAACTCCAATACGAAATTGTTCCTCGTATCTGTGATGGGGAAATTCTCGGCAAATACTTTGTATAAACCGTCATTCACTCTCTTTTCGGGAGGAGTATCTAATTGGAGGAAGTCCTCGAAAGACTTCAATTGCACTTCCAAAAAGTCCGGACAAGGCATCGGGTCTTTTATGGACGCAAAGTTAATTCTTTGATTATTAGATGATAACGACATTGTGGAAAATGTTTTAAAACTTACAATTGTTTTTACGCAGAAAAGGTTATGAACCCTTAAAAAGAGTTCATAACCATTTTACCCTTGTCCAGGGCGTGAGTTCACTTATTTAAGTTCAACTACAGCACCAGACTCCTCGATAGTCTTCTTCAAAGACTCAGCCTCTGACTTAGCAAGACCCTCTTTCAATGTGCTGGGAGCGCCGTCTACGAGATCTTTAGCCTCTTTCAAACCGAGACCACAAGCCTCTTTAACTGCCTTTACAACCTGGAGCTTGTTAGCACCAACTTCCTTCAATACTACATCGAACTCAGTCTTCTCAGCAGCAGCCTCAGCTGCACCACCAGCTGCGGGAGCAGCAACTGCTACAGCAGCAGCAGCGGGTTCGATACCATATTCTTCTTTCAAGATTGTTGCAAGTTCGTTAACGTCTTTTACTGTCAAGTTAACCAATTCTTCTGCAAGAGCTTTCAAATCTGCCATTTTCGTATAAATTTAAATTGTTTTTACTAATTAAAATAAATTGATTATTCTCTTTCACCGAGTGTCTTAAGAACTCCGTGGATGGTATTACCACCTGATTGTAGAGCCGAAACAACGTTCTTGATCGGAGACTGTAGCAATGCCACAACGTCTGCAATAAGCTCAGACTTGCTCTTAATGTTGATAAGAGTCTCGAGCTGATCGGCGCCTACATAGAAGCTCTCCTCGGCATAAGCACCCTTGAGTGCGGGAATCTCAGCCTTAGCAGCAATATCCTTAATCAATTTTGCAGGGACATTCGCTGTATTGCAAAGCAACAGAGCAGTTGTTCCTTTCAAACAGGGATAGAGGGGTGAGAAATCAATCTCAGAAGCCTCGAATGCCTTGTAGAGAAGAGTATTCTTAACTACAACCATCTCAACATCCTGCTTGAAACATTTAGCACGCATAGCACTGGTAGCGGCAGCGTTCATAGCTGTAACGTCTACCAAATAAAAATGCGCATATTCCTTTATGACTTCGCCGAGTTGGGCGATCTTCTTAACTTTATCTTCCTTCTTCATTGTTCAATCAAATTAAGCTTCAATAGATTTAGGATCTATTCTCAGACCTTTACTCATTGTAGTCGAGAGGAATACACTCTTCACATATGTACCTTTTGCAGTAGAAGGCTTCAACTTTATGATAGTTGACATAAACTCCTTAACGTTAGCACTGATTGCATCGGGAGTGAAAGAAATCTTACCGATAGAAGCGTGTACAATACCAGCCTTATCAACTTTGAAATCAATCTTACCCTGCTTAATCTCTTTAACTGCTTTAGGTATATCCATAGTAACGGTACCACTCTTAGGGTTAGGCATCAATCCGCGAGGACCGAGCACACGACCGAGTGCACCCAATTTACCCATTATAGACGGCATTGTGATAATCACATCAATATCCGTCCAACCACCTTTGATCTTTTCGATATATTCGTCGAGACCAACATAGTCGGCGCCTGCAGCTTTTGCAGCCTCCTCAACATCGGGAGTACACAAGCACAATACGCGAACCTCCTTACCGGTACCACTGGGAAGAGATACTACACCTCTGACCATCTGGTTTGCCTTACGAGGGTCAACGCCCAAGCGTACATCGATATCCACAGAAGCGTCGAACTTTGTAAAAGTGATATCCTTCAACAAAGTAACTGCCTCTGAAAGGGGATAAGCTTTAGCTGTATCTACTTTTGCGGCTGCCAACTTTTGATTTTTCGTCAGTTTACCCATTCTAGTTTAAATTTTTAATTGTTTCCGGGAAAAGTTCCACTCACACTGATACCCATACTTCTAGCTGTACCGGCAACCATCTTCATAGCAGCCTCTACAGTGAAGCAGTTCAAATCGACCATTTTGTCTTTTGCA
>JAFYRW010000014.1 GCA_017546785.1 Bacteroidaceae bacterium
AGACGGAGAAGTATATACTAATACGATTGAGTGTTTTTGGGGATTATTGAAACGAGGATTATTAGGAATCTATCATAGAACTTCAAGAAAACACTTACAGATGTACATTGACGAATTTGTTTTTAGATACAATACGAGAACTATAAATGATTTGGAAAGGTTTGGTATATTATTATCAAATATGACCAATAGATTGAAATATAAGGACTTGATTGGTTCTTTGATATAATGTTACCTTTATAAATAAAAATAGAGTATCCGGCGGATACTCTATCGGAGATTCATCTCGGTCCACAAACCTCTTGTAACTTTAAGGTGAGACCGAGAATAAGATTCTGTTTCATTATCCACAGAAT
This sequence comes from Bacteroidaceae bacterium, assembly GCA_017546785.1. Lineage (GTDB taxonomy): Bacteria > Bacteroidota > Bacteroidia > Bacteroidales > Bacteroidaceae > HGM04593. The sequence continues at coordinate 357 of JAFYRW010000014.1, forward strand.
ACCTCCTTTTCTTAAATTAAATTGTCTCATACTCGTATGATTTTATTTAACCCACAAAAGTGGTGAGACAAAGGTAACATTAAAGTCCTAGAAAACTCTAGGACTTTAATTTTTTATATACTTTTGTTATGATTATAAGAAAAGTGTATTACTGTAAAGTAATATATAATTACCTAAATAAAATAGGTTGAAAGGCGCGGCGGTTCGAAAGAGCTGCCGCGCTTTTTGTTTGTGCAGGGTGGATATAATAAAATCTCCGTTGTATTATTTACAACGGAGATTTTATTGTCGTAATCCGATTACTCTACTACTGCTACGGGAAAGGATTCTCCCTTCTCGAGAATCTCTATTGCTCTCTTTACTGTAGGGTCGAATGTGTTTATGTATTTCGTATGTTCGAGCATTCCTTGAATATTGTATATTATATTCGAGTATATTGACTGCTCAATTCTTTTTTTGGATTTTTGTATCTGCCAATAGGTGGGCTTTATGCCTTTTGCCTCGGCGTATGCAATGAATTCCTCCAAAAGATTCTGCTTTTTAAGATACTCCAACATTGGCTCGTATGTCTTGAATGCTGATAGTGTGGGACGGTTGTTGTTGCTATAGGCAAAAGTGTATTGTCTGATGAGGCCTTTTGTTACTACCTGCGTGAAATATGATGTAATGTCGGTCGTGTCGCTCGATACAAAAATGTCGGGCATAATGCCTCCGCCGCCGTATACGGTGCGTCCCATCTGTGTCTTGTAGATTAACGAGTCGTTCTGATGTATGCTGTCCTGCGAGAAGAATTCTCCTCTCTCGTAACGGTGCGCAATGTCCATTGCATACTCCTCGTCCTCTCCTTTGGTGTATGGCTTTTGTATGCAGCGTCCCGACGGGGTGTGGTAACGTGCGATTGTCAACCGTACCGCGGAGCCGTCGTTGAACTCAAAAGGCTGCTGGACAAGGCCTATGCCAAAGGTGCGTCGGCCGATGATTGTTCCGCGGTCGTTGTCCTGTACCGTTCCTGCAAGAATCTCGCTTGCCGATGCTGATGTCTCGTCGGTGAGTATCACGAGTGGCATCTGCTGGAAATTGCCGTATCCGTTGGCGCGCTCTATCAGACGCTCCTGATGTACTCCCTCGGTGTAGACGATAATGTCATCCTTGCCCAGAAATTCATTGGCTATTTGCAGGGCAACGCCCAAATATCCGCCACCATTGCCGCGTACGTCTATTATTACTCCTTCGCACTCTTTCTGTAACAGCTTGACCATTGCTATTATGAATTCCGAGAAAGTGTTCTCGGCGAAGCGCTCAATCATAATGTAGCCCCAGCGGTTGTCTATGGTGTAATAGACCTCTATGCTCTCTAGAGGGATGTCGCCGCGGGTAATGTCGAAATGTAGAAGATTGTCGCTTCCGTAGCGTTTGATGCCCAATTTTACATTAGTTCCTTTGGGTCCTTTGAGTTTGCTCATCGCTGCTTCGTTGGTGCAGGGCTCACCCACAAAAAGAGTGTCGTTTACTGTTATCAGAAGGTCGCCGGCAAGCAATCCTACCTGCTCCGACGGGCCGCCGCGTATTACGTCGGTAATGTGCAGTGTATCCTGCTCAATGACGAAGCGTACGCCTATTCCGCTGAAACTGCTCTTAAGATCGGCGTTTGTTGCTTCGAGGTCTTTGGCGGGGATATATGTGCTGTGAGGGTCAAGGTCGGCAAGAATCTTGGGCATTGCAGTCTCTATTATCTCGTCCATACTTATAGAATCGACATAATTCATATGGACAAGCTGCATAAGTTCATCAACCTTACTTGCGCCGTTGTACTTTAGTGCCGACTTTACCGCTTTGTCGTATGTCATATATACGCCAATTATGATACCGGCGAATATGCAGAGTACCATTATGGCGGGAGAATATCTTTTCATCTCTTCTCTTTTAGGTTCTTACTCCTCTTCTTTTAGATAAAGTGTTTCTACGCCTGCTCTTTTTAGTAGATCGACACCGTCGGCAACGTGATACTCCTCGGAGTATACCACGCGCTTTATTCCTGCCTGAATAATGAGCTTGGCACACTCGATGCAGGGTGATGTGGTTACGTAGAGTGTAGCTCCCTCGCTGTTGTTGCCCGAGCGTGCTATTTTTGTTATTGCGTTGGCTTCGGCGTGTAGTACGTAGGGCTTTGTGAGGCCTTGTTCATTCTCGCATATATTCTCGAATCCCGAGGGGGTTCCGTTGTATCCGTCGGAGATTATCATCTTATCCTTTACGATAAGCGCTCCTACCTGACGTCTTTGGCAATATGAATTCTCGGCCCATATTTTAGCCATTCTTATATAACGTGAATCGAGGTCGTGTTGTTTCTTGTCCATAATTATCTGCTGTGAAATTGAATGTATGTATTGTTTGACTGTTTCAATAAAAGATAGGTTGTTGTGCCGTCGTAAGAGTTTGCCTTCTCTAAAAATTTCTTTATCTTTATTGCGGTGGTGTCGCCTGTTATGCTTCCCTCGCTTACTCTTACATTGTTGCAATGGAATGAGCGGCTGTCGTTGTTGCCGTTGGCCTCCCAATTGCCCGATATTACTGCGCCTTTGGGTGTTGTGGCGGTGAATGATGATGTATAGAAACGCATTGTGTATATTCCCGATGGCGGCGTCTTTACGTTGTTGTCGCTAAAGAGCGCAACTTTCCAATTGGGGCCGAGAAATATGGCATCAAGGTCATCGGAATTGTTGCACGATGCTGTTGCCAACAGTGCCGATACAATAGCAATGCCTGTGATTATTCTCTTTGGTACCTTATTATATAATAGTTTTTTCATTTCGTGTTTTATTTTATTCCGTCGCGTGTTAGTAGTGCGTCAATCTGTGGTGCACGTCCTCTGAAGCGAAGGTAAAGCTCCATAGGATGCTCAGTGTCGCCGCGCGAGAGGATATTCTCGCGGAACGATTGTGCCACCTTCATATTTGTTACTCCTTGCTCCTTGAATAGCGAATATGCGTCGGCGTCGAGCATTTCGGCCCATTTGTAGCTGTAGTATCCTGCCGCGTATCCTCCCGACATTATGTGGCTGAACTGCGGGGTTATTCCTGTGTCTGCCGGTTGCTCCATAAGTTTTAATGCAGCCTTTGCCTTATGCTCGTATGTCAGAATGTCTCCCTCGAACGGGGTGCTTCTGTTGTGCCACGCTTGGTCGATGAGTCCCAACGATACTTGACGTATGCATTGGTAGGCCGAAAGGAAATTGCGTGAATTGCGTATCTTGTCGAGTAGCTCCTGAGGTATTGTCTCGCCTGTCTTATAGTGGAAGGCAAAGGCTTTCAGAAATTCCTCCTCGACAATGAAATTCTCCATAATCTGTGATGGCATTTCTACAAAGTCCCATAATACATTGGGGCTGCATTGGCTGGCGTATGTTACATTCGAGAGTATGCCGTGCAGGCAGTGTCCGAATTCGTGCATAAGGGTATTTACCTCGTCGAATGTGAGCAGGGTGGGCTGTCCGGGCAGTGGTTTGCGATAGTTCGTCGATAGTGTCACGTGCGGGCGATGGTTCTTGCCGCTCTTGTCTATATATTGCAGGCGCAGAGAGTCCATCCAAGCTCCGCCGTGCTTTCCTTTTCGTGCGTAAAAATCGCAATATAGCAGTGCAAGATGCGTGCCGTCATAGTCGAGTACCTCCCATACTTTTACGTCGGGGTTATATGCGGGAATATAGTGCAACAGCTTGAATGTTATGCCGTAGAGGCGTGTCGCAAGATAGAATGCTCCGTATATTGCCTGGTCGAGATTAAAATAGGGGCGTATCATTTCATCGCTAAGGTCGAACTTCTTCTCCTTCAATTTTTCGCTGTAATATGCGAAGTCCCACGCCATAAAATCGAATTCATCGCCTTCGTACTCTTTTGCAGTGGCAATGACCTCTTCAACGTCGCTTTTTGCGGTGGGAAGATAGGCCCACGTAAGCTTGCCGAGCATAGAAAATACTGCGTCGGTATTTTGTGCCATACGTTCGGCGAGTACATATTCGCTGTATGTGCTGTAGCCCAGCAGGCGGGCATATTCGAGGCGGGTGTTTACAATCTCCTTTACAATTTCCTTGTTGTCGTATGCATTGCCTTTTGAACCTAATGTGTTGTATGCAATGTACATACGCTTGCGAAGCTCGCGGTTGCGGCAGAATGTCATAAAGGGAATGTAGCTCGGGCGGTGCAGAGTGAAAATCCATCCTCCCATATTGCGCTCTTTGGCTGCCGATGCAGCGCTTTCGACAAGGTCGTCGGGCATTCCCTTAAGGTCGCTCTTGTCGGTTATATGAAGGGAATATTCGTCAGTATCTTTTACCAGATTCTCCTGAAATTTTAGCGAGAGTGATGTGAGCTTGTGGCTCAGGATGCGGTATTTCTCTCTGTCCTCTCCTTGTAGGCTTGCTCCAGAACGCGTAAACGACGTATATGTATCGCGCAGCAGACGCATCTGCTCGCCGTTGAGGCTGCTGTAATCTCCTTTGTATACTGTCTCGATGCGCTCGAAAAGGGCTCTGTTCAGTGTTATATTGTTGCGGTGCTCGGTGTACAGTGACTGTATCTCCTCCTCGACTTTCAGAATCTCGTCGTAGCTATGTGCGTTTACCAATGCTTCGAATGCGCACAAGATGTTTGTGAGCATCTCTCCGGCGCGTTCGTAAGCCTCTATGGTGTTTTCGAAGGTTGGCGCTTCGCTGTTCTTGCATATATTCTCTATTGTCTCCGATTCAATTCTTATGGCCTCTTTCAGCGCCGGTACAAAATGCGATAATGTTATGCGGTCGTAGGGCACAGCGTCGAATGGTGTGCCGTATGGGTTGCATAATGGATTCTCTTTTATTGAAATGCTATTTTCGCTCATAATTGTATCTTAATAAATGTCTTGACCATTTGTTGGGTGATATTGTCCCAATATTGGAAGATTGTTCTGCAAATATAACAATTATGGCAGTTTTTTTATTATAGGAAATAAAAATATTTTATTACATAATATTGTGTGCTTGCGTCGTGTGGCGTTTCTCTGTTTGTTTGCTTTTTGCTGAAAATATCGATGATTAGCTTTTGTTTTTCTATTGCTTTTTCAGATTTTTTTAGGTAACTTTGCGCGATTATATAGAATAATGTCCTGTTGGGGCTATTATTTGGTACTTTAATTGTTAAGTTAAATTTTTTGCTGCTCGAATTGCTCAATTAAAACAATTGTTGCTCTTTGACGGCAATGAAAGATTTTCAATATAAAATGAAGAAAAAATTTCCGGTTTACAGCCAATTGAATCTGCCTCAGTTGAATAATGAGGTGCTAAAAGAGTGGGATGATAATGACGTGTTTTTGAAAAGTATGACAGAGCGCGAGGGTGCACCTTCGTTCGTCTTTTTCGAGGGTCCTCCCTCGGCTAACGGAATGCCTGGTATTCACCACGTGATGGCTCGTAGTATAAAAGACGTATTCTGTCGTTTCAAGACAATGAAGGGCTTTCAGGTTAAGCGTAAGGCCGGTTGGGATACTCACGGTCTTCCTGTTGAGCTTGGGGTAGAGAAGAAGCTCAATATCACAAAAGAGGATATCGGCAAGAAGATTACGGTGGACGACTATAACAGAAACTGCCGCGAGGAGGTGATGAAATATACAAAGGAATGGACCGACCTTACCCGCAGAATGGGTTATTGGGTGGATCTTGATAATCCCTATATTACATACGAGAATAGCTATATTGAGTCTCTGTGGTGGTTGCTTAAACAATCGTACAACAAAGGATTGCTCTATAAAGGATATACTATTCAGCCCTATTCGCCCGCTGCCGGTACAGGATTGAGCTCTCACGAGCTTAACCAGCCCGGATGCTACCGCGATGTTAAGGATACGACAGCTGTGGCTCAGTTCCGTATGCTCGATCCTAAGGCTGAAATGGCTGATTGGGGTACTCCATATTTTATTGCCTGGACAACAACTCCCTGGACTTTGCCCTCGAATACAGCACTTTGTGTTGGTCCCAAAATAGACTATGTAGCTGTTCAGACTTACAATGCCTATACTGCCGAGCCTGTGACTGTAGTGCTTGCAAAGGCTTTGCTTGCAGCGCATTTTAATCCTGCTGGCGCCGAGCTTCCTCTCGACTCTTACAACGCAGGAGATAAGGTTATCCCCTATAAGATTGTTGGCGAGTACAAAGGTAGCGACCTTGTTGGAATGCGCTATGAGCAGCTTTTCCCTTGGGTAAAGCCTGTCGCTAAGGAGGGTGACAAGATTGTTGAGGCTTCGGCCGATGCTTTCCGTGTAATTCCCGGAGATTATGTTACAACAGAGGACGGTACAGGTATTGTACACATTGCGCCCACTTTTGGTGCGGATGATGCTTTTGTTGCAAAGGCAGCAGGCATTCCTTCGCTCTTTATGGTCAATAAGAAGGGTGAGACTCGTCCTATGGTCGATTTTCAGGGACGTTTCTGGACTGTCGATGAACTTGACGAGGAGTTTGTCGCAAATTGCGTGAATGTTGAGTTGTATTCTCAGTTTGCCGGTGCTTATGTGAAGAATGCATACGATCCTCAATATACAGTTGATGGCCGTTACGACGAGAAGGCTGCATCAAAGGCCGAGACTCTCGACGTTGCTCTCTGTATGGTTCTTAAGCAGCAGAATAAGGTCTTTAAGATAGAGAAACACGTTCACAATTATCCTCACTGCTGGCGTACAGACAAGCCCGTGCTTTACTATCCGCTCGACAGCTGGTTCGTTCGCGCTTCGGAAATGAAGGAGCGTATGTCGGAGCTTAATAAGACAATCACTTGGAAGCCTGAATCTACAGGAACAGGCCGCTTCGGTAAATGGCTCGAGAATCTGAACGACTGGAATCTTAGCCGTAGCCGCTATTGGGGTACTCCTCTGCCTATTTGGATCAGCGAGGATGGCGAGCAGAAGTGCATTGGCTCTATAGCTGAGCTTTACGACGAGATTGAGAAGGCTGTTGCTGTCGGTATAATGACAAGCAACCCCTATAAGGATAAGGGCTTTGTTCCTGGTGACTACAGCAAGGAGAATTACGATAAGATAGACCTTCACCGTCCTTATGTTGATGATATTAAACTGGTATCTTCGACCGGTAAGCCTATGAAGCGCGAGCTTGACCTCATTGACGTTTGGTTCGACTCGGGTGCAATGCCTTATGCACAGATTCACTATCCTTTTGAGAATAAGGAGATTCTTGATAATCGCACGGTATATCCCGCCGACTTTATCGCCGAGGGTGTCGATCAGACTCGCGGTTGGTTCTACACATTGCACGCAATTGCTACAATGGTATTTGACAGCGTAGCTTATAAGACTGTAATATCCAACGGTCTTGTGCTTGATAAGAATGGCGACAAGATGTCCAAGCGCTTGGGTAATGCGGTCGATCCTTTTGAGACTATCGACAAATACGGTAGCGACGCATTGCGTTGGTATATGATTACAAACTCTGCTCCGTGGGATAACCTGCGTTTCAATGAGGAGGGTGTAAAAGAGGTTACACGTTCGTTCTTCGGCAAACTCTATCAGACATACAGCTTCTTTACAATGTATGCCAATGTCGATGGATTCTCTTTTGCCGAGGCTGAGCTTCCTTTGAATGAGCGTCCCGAGCTTGACCGTTGGATACTGTCGGAGCTTAACTCTTTGGTCAAGAACGTAAATGCTTGCTTGAATGACTACGAGCCTACAAAGGCTGGTCGTTTGATTCAGGATTTTGTGATAGATAATGTCAGCAACTGGTTCGTTCGTCTGAGCCGTAAACGTTTCTGGGGTTCAGAAATGAGCACCGATAAATTGTCGGCTTATCAGACACTTTATACCTGCTTGGAGACGGTGGCTCGTTTGATGGCTCCTATTGCTCCTTTCTATGCAGAGCGTCTGTACAGCGACCTTACATCGGTAACCGGCCGTGGCGAGGCTTCGTCGGTGCATCTTGCTAAATATCCCGAGTGCAACGAGGCTTATGTGGACACCGAGCTTGAGTACCGTATGCAGTTGGCACAGCAGATATCATCGATGGTGCTTGCACTGCGTAAGAAAGAGCAGATTATTGTTCGTCAGCCTTTGCAGAAGATTGCTGTTCCTACAGCAGACGAGGTGATGAAGGCCCGCATCGAAGCTGTCAAGCAACTTATCTTGAGCGAGGTTAATGTCAAGGAGCTTGAGTTTGTCGATGGCGACGGTATTTTGGTCAAGAATATCAAATGTAATTTCCGTACATTGGGTAAAAAATTCGGAAAATTGATGAAGAGCGTGAATGTGGCTGTTACCGGAATGTCTCAGGAGCAGATTACCGAGCTTGAGAAGAACGGCTCTATAACATTGATGGTCGAGGGCACAGAGGCGCTCATCGAACTTGCTGATGTTGAGATATTCAGCGAGGATGTTCCCGGTTGGACTGTTGCCAATGAGGGTGCTTTGACCGTAGCGCTCGACGTTGAGGTTACCGAGGAGTTGCGTCGCGAGGGTATTGCCCGTGAGATTATAAAACGTATACAAGGTATGCGTAAGGAATGCGGACTCGATATTACCGACAGAATCGTTGTTACTGTGTCGTCGAACGAGGCAAGCAACGAGGCTGTGAATCAGTTTGCCGAGTATATCGGTAATCAGGTTCTTGCTGAGTCTGTTGCTGTATGCGATACAGTAGAGAATGGTCAAGAGGTTGATCTTGATGGCATTGTATTGTCGATAGCAATAGCAAAAGTGTAAAAACGAAACAAAATAAAATACTAACTAACCTTTTAAATTTTAAACTTATGGCAGAGAAGAGTCGTTATACTGATGAGGAACTTGAGGAGTTTCGCGCAGTAATTATGCAGAAACTCGAGCTTGCAAAGAGTAACTATAATGATATAATGCGAGCATTGCGTCACGAGGACGGTAATGATGTAGCTGATACCTCACCTACATATAAAGGTCTTGAGGATGGTAGCGATGCTGCGTGGCTCGAGGAGCAGATGCAGTTGGCACAGCGTCAGGCAAAGTTTATTCAGGGACTTCAGGGTGCACTCGTGCGAATAGAGAATAAGACTTATGGAATTTGTCGTGAGACAGGTAAGCTTATCTCTAAAGAGCGTCTTATGGCTGTTCCTCACGCTACTTTGAGTATTGAAGCTAAGAAAAATCGCTAAGAATGGGTAAATCTCTGAAATTTCGCGCGATATTGGTAACATTGATAGTTGTTGCCGCTGTTTTGATAGACCAAATAATCAAGGTGGCGGTGAAACTATCTATGTATATGCACGAGAGTATTCCCGTTTTTGGAGATTGGTTCTCGATAACATTTACCGAGAATCCCGGAATGGCTTTTGGTATGGAATTATTTGACAAGCTATTCCTGACGACCTTCCGTATTTTTGCGGTGATATTTCTGATATATTATTTGTACAGGATTGTGCGTAGCAACAAATTCCCCGTGGGATATGTTGTGTGCATTGCTCTTGTGCTTGCCGGTGCTGCCGGTAATATCATAGATTGTGTTTTCTATGGTGAGATATTCTCGGAAAGTACATACTACAATGTGTCCTCTCTTACCTCTTGGGGCGAAGGATACGGAGAGCTTTTTTATGGAAAGGTTGTCGATATGTTTTATTTTCCGCTTTTTGTGTGGCCCGATTGGCTTCCTTTGATTGGTGGAGAGATATTCTTTAGCCCTATCTTTAATTTTGCCGATGCTTGTGTGAGCTGTAGCGTAATTACGTTGATGCTGTTCTATAGCAAATATGTGAGTATGCAATTTCGCTGAATATGAGTAAAAAAGCCATTATATATCTTTTTACGCTTCTCCTTGTGCTTATGTGTGTAAGTTGCGAGGTGAGGCGTCCTAAGGGTATCATTGCTCCCGAGGTGCTGGAGGCTATCCTCTACGATTATCATCTGGCGCAGATAATGGCTAACGATGCTTCGGGACTGCAATACAAGAAAAAGCTGTATGCCGAATATGTGTTCAAGAAACACGGCTGCACTCAGGCCGAATTTGATTCTTCGATGGTGTGGTATGCTCGTAATCCTAAGCATATGTACGATGTATATGCTTCGTTGTGCAACCGTATCGATGCCGAGCTTGCAATGATGGAGCAGGAGGAGCTTGTGGCAGCTTCTCTTACGGCTATACCAGTGGAGGGTGATACTGTTGATTTGTGGAATGGTATACGCATAGAATTGCTTTCGGCTACTCCCTACAAGAATAAACTGTATTTTGAATGTGATGCCGACAGTACCTTTGTAACCGGAGATAGTATTGTGCTGTCGATGAATTCCCGCTTTATTGCCTGCGACAGCACAGTTACACCGCAGGCTTATATGGCAATGCTTCTCGAGTATGAGGATAGTACATCGGTGAGCAATGGCTACAATGTGGTTGATGGAGCGCATACTCTTACCTTTAACCGTGATTCTGAGCGTGCCATCAAGAGCATTCGTGCTTTTGTCTATTATACCGATGATGACTCGCTGTGTAGCTCGCGACTGCTGTTGGGAAATATTAAATTACTTCGTATTCATCCGCCTAAAAAAGAAAAGTGATGCTTTATCTAACAAGAAATCTTTATACAGAGAGTGATAAACCCTGTGTGATGTATGTGGTTCAGGTTTATCAGGGTAGAGTGGAGTCCTATTATCCTTTTGATTGTGAGCGTCAGTCGATGAAGCTTGTGAATGCAATCCTTTTGTCGGTCGATGATTCTCTCGATGGCTGTGCTGATGTAGCAGCGCATTTCCCCCCATCGCATCCTCTGCCAGCAAAGGCTGCCCTTTATGCTTACGAACTTGTCGATGGTGAAGAGGGAATCTCTTTGAAGATGCTTCTGTGATTGTTCTATTTTCTTCGGCGGAATTCGGCGCAGACAATGGCCGTTGCCGTTGATACATTGAGCGATTCTGATGTTGGACGTCCTATAGGGTAATTGGGGATAAACAACTTCTGATTTACGCTCTCGGCGCATTTTGCTCCTATGCCGTTTCCTTCGTTGCCCATCACAATTACTCCGTTGGAGCTTAACTCTTTATCGTAAATATTCTCTCCGTCGAGGAAAGTACCGTATATCGGTGCTTTTCCATTGAGTGACGATAGAAATTCTGGTAGGTCTACATAGTGTAGCTTTACTCGTCCTATTGCGCCCATTGTCGATTGTACGCTCTTTGGATTGTAAATGTCGGCTGTGTTGTGAGAGCAAAAGATATTCTCAATGCCGAACCAGTCGGCAATGCGTACTATGGTACCGAGATTGCCGGGGTCCTGTACGTCATCCAATGCCAAGCATAATTCGCTTTCGGCTACCGAAGCATCGGTGCTTCCGTCGTATTGTCTGAAGAGTCCTAATACCCCTTGTGGAGCGCGCAGGAAACTCGCTTTCTGCAGCTCTTCCTCGCTTACAGTAATAATCTCGGCATTTGTCTTTAATTTGTTTTCGGACAGCCATTTATCGGTTGCTATAATCTTTTCGCAAACAATGCCAGAGTTAATAATGTCGCCCACGCATTTTCCTCCTTCGGCAACGAATAGGCCTGTGTCGCGACGGTATTTTTTTATGTCGAGTGAACGTATGAGTTTCAATAAAGATTTACTTATCATAAATATCTTGTATATTGGCGTTAAAGTGTTGCAAAACTACCTTAAATCTTTTAGGAATTTAGTATATTTGCGAAATATTTTTTCATAAAATGGGCTATATACATAGTGCTCTGTGTTAATGCCTTTATTATAAGAGAAATAGTTGGGGAATGATACATAAACGCGCTATATACATATTGTGCTCTTTGCTATTGTTGGCATCGTGCTCAGTCTCGAAATTTATACCCGAGAATGAGTACCTTCTCAACGATGTAAAGGTTATATCTCATAGCCCCGAGAGAACAGCCCAGAAGGCAAGGTCATATTTACGTCAGTTGCCTAATTCAAAATGGTTCAGCCTTGTTAAATTGCCAATGTATACCTATGCTCTGTCGGGCAAGGATACTACATTGTGGGTGAACCGTTTCCTGCAGAAATTGGGTGAGGCTCCCGTGATATATAGCGAGGAGCTTGCCAAACTTACACGAATGAATATAGAGCAGATGCTGCGTAACGACGGATATTTGCACGCTACCGTTGATATTGGACGCGAGTATCGAAAGAACCGTCGATTGAATTCTATATACTATCTGCACGAGAGGGAACGCTATACAATATCAAGCGTGACGCTTGAGACAAAAGACAGCGTTGTTGCCGATATTATAAAATCCGATTCCGTGTCGTCGCACCTGCGCGAGGGTATGCCTTTCAGCTTGGATAAATTGGAGGAGGAGCGACAGAGGATAACCTCTCTGCTCAAAGAGAATGGCTATTATCGTTTCCAAAAGGAGTATATAACATATATTGCCGATACAGCGCATCACTCCACAAATATAAATATCAAGATGAATATTGCCTTGCAACAGTCGCCCGACGAGGAACTGACACCGCACAAGGTTTATCATCTTAATAAGATTGCCTTTGTATCGGGGGCTGGCCTCAGACTATCCGATGAGGTGCTTAGCGAATGCGATACTGTTCCTTTTGGCGAATTTACCATCCTTAACCGTAATAAACCATTCATTCGCAATAAGACGCTTGTGAATAACAACTATATATTGCCGGGAGAGATTTATCGTCAGAGCAATTTTGACCGTACATACAATTCTTTTGCGCAATTGAAGGCTATTAGGCACACTACATTGCGTATGGTGGAGCACCCCGATACGTCGTTGCTCGACTGCTATATAATGTTTGAGCGCAACAAGCGTCGTGCGGTGACTTTTGAATTGGAGGGAACAAATACCTCGGGTGATTTTGGCGCGGCAACATCTGTTACATTTGCCGATAAGAACCTGTTTATGGGGTCCGAAATGCTTTCTCTCAAACTCTTTGCGGCCTACGAGGCTATTTCGAATCTCAGCGGATATTCGGGAAATAAATATTTTGAGTATGGAGCGGAATTGAGCCTGCGTCTGCCCGGTGGAATATTCTCGGATCTTTTGCCTTTGGACAAGAATCTGTTAAGGTCGAACACACAATTCTCGCTTAAGTTCAATTCACAGGAGCGTCCCGAATTTGAACGCCGACTCTTGTCGGGAGCGTGGAGTTATAATTGGAGTCGTTCGGAGCAGTCGTCGCACAAAGTGGACATTCTCGATCTTAACTACATTTATGTACCCTGGATTGCCGATACTTTTAAGAAAGAGTATCTCGACAGTATCTCAAATAGAAACTCAATCCTGAAATACAACTACGAGAATTTGCTGATAACAAAGCTCGGATACTCTTATTCGTATACCTCGGCAAAATTGGGAGCAAAGAGAACCGACCGTATGATTTTCTCGTTGCGTACCAATATTGAGTGCTCGGGTAATCTTTTGTACGGAATAAATTCTCTTGTCGGTGGTAAGACAAACGAGGATGGGCAGTATCTGTTTATGAATATTGCATACGCCCAGTATGTTAAAGGAGACGTCGATTTTACCACGAATGTAAATATAGACCACAGGAACTCTTTTGTGTTTCATTTGGGATTAGGCGTTGCTTATCCTTATGGAAACTCAACAATTCTTCCTTTCGAAAAGAGATATTTCTCGGGTGGTGCTAACAGTATGCGCGGTTGGTCGGTTCGAACATTGGGACCTGGTAGCTTCCGCAGCAGCGACAGAGGCATTGATTTTATAAACCAGTCGGGAGACCTAAAATTTGACTGTAATATAGAGTATCGTTCACACCTCTTCTGGAAATTACATTCAGCAGTGTTTGTGGATGCAGGAAATATATGGACTATCCGCTATTATAAGGAACAGCCAGGCGGACAGTTCGATATTAAACGATTCTATAAGGATATTGCTCTCTCGTATGGATTGGGAGTGCGCCTCGATTTTTCACTCTTCGTGTTCCGCCTCGATGCGGCAATGAAGGCCATAAATCCGGCATATAGTGGAAAATTGAAATATCCGATTATTAACCCCAACTTTGGAAGGGACTTTGCACTGCACTTTGCAATTGGTTATCCCTTCTGATGTTGCATAGCATTGGCTAAGATAAAAAAATATATAATATGGAAATTCGCTTTATGAGTATCGGTAGCGGAAGCTGCGGCAACTGCTACTATCTTGGGGTGGATGACTACGGTATTCTGATAGATGCCGGAATCCCCTCTAAGACAATTCGAACCGCACTGAAAAGGGAGGGCATACCCTTTGAGAGTATTTGTGCTATATTTGTTACACACGATCACGCCGATCATATAAAATCGCTTGGCGTGTTGTCGGCAAAGGCCAATATTCCCGTTTATGCTACACGAGAGGTTCACAAAGGTATAAATAACAACTATTGCATAAGCAAGCCGATAGACCCGATGTATGTGCGATACGTTGAGAAGGAGGAAAAGACAACTTTCAGAGCCTTTGAGATTACACCTTTCGAGGTTCCTCACGATGGAACGGACAATGTCGGATATTTTATAGAGGTTGGCGACAAGAGATTCTGTATCGCAACCGACCTTGGTGCAATAACCGATACTGTTGCCTATTATGTCGATCAGGCACACTATCTTGTAATTGAGTCGAACTATGAGGAGCAGATGCTAGCTATGGGACGCTATCCTCAATTCCTTAAAGACCGTGTGGCCGGTCCTACAGGACATTTGAGCAACCAGACAACAGCGCGTTATATAGCTTCGCATCTTAACGAGCATCTGAAATATATATGGCTGTGTCATTTGAGCGAGGAGAATAATCACCCCGAGCTTGCATATAAGACAATGCAGATGGAACTTGGACAGTATGGTATCATCGCAGGCAAGGATGTTATGCTGACTGTGCTTAAACGTGCGACACCATCGGAACTTTTCCGTTTGGGCTAAATGTCGTTCTCGAGAATTTAATTAGAAAATAAGATAAAGAATAAAAATATATGAGTATGAATTTTGTACAAGAGTTAAAATGGCGTGGTATGATTCAGGATATGACGCCGGGAACAGAGGAGCAGTTGCAGAAAGAGATGACTACTGCTTATTTAGGTATTGACCCTACAGCCGATTCATTGCACATTGGTCACCTTGTAGGAGTAATGATGTTGCGTCATTTTCAGCGTTCGGGCCACAAGCCTATTGCACTTATCGGTGGTGCTACCGGTATGATTGGCGACCCTTCGGGAAAATCTAAAGAGCGTGTGCTTATCGACGAAGAGCGCTTGCGCCACAATCAGGAGGCGTTGCGTAATCAGTTGGCACGTTTTCTAGACTTTGACAGCGATGCTCCCAATGCTGCTGTCCTTGTGAACAACTACGACTGGATGAAGGAATTCTCGTTCCTCGATTTTATCCGTAACGTGGGTAAGATGATTACTGTGAACTATATGATGTCAAAGGATTCTGTTAAGCGCCGTTTGTCGGGCGAAGCAGGAACCGATGGTATGTCGTTCACCGAGTTTACTTATCAGTTGTTGCAGGGTTACGACTATGTTCATCTTAACGAGACTCACGGTTGTAAATTGCAGCTTGGCGGTGCCGATCAGTGGGGTAATATCACCACAGGAACAGAGATGATACGTAAAATGTCGGGTAACGAGGTATTTGCACTCACCTGTCCTTTGATTACAAAGGCCGACGGTAAGAAGTTCGGTAAGACAGAGCAGGGTAATATATGGCTCGATAAACGCTATACATCACCCTATCGTTTCTATCAATTCTGGCTTAATGTGAGCGACGAGGATGCTGATCGTTACATCAAGATATTTACCTCTATCTGCAAAGAAGATATTGATGCTTTGCTTGCAGAGCACGCTCAGGCTCCCCATTTGCGTCTGTTGCAGAAACGTTTGGCTCAGGAAGTTACCGTTCTTGTTCACGGCGAGGAGGAGTATAACAAGGCTGTTGAGGCTTCTAATATCCTCTTTGGTAATGCAACATCAGACGCTTTGCGTTCGCTCGACGAGGATACATTGCTTGCTGTGTTCGACGGAGTGCCTACATTCGAGGTATCACGCGATGTTTTTGCCGATGGCGTAAAGGCTGTTGATCTTACTACAGAGTGCGCGGCGATATTCGCATCAAAAGGCGAGATGCGTAAATTGGTACAGGGCGGTGGCGTTTCTGTAAATAAGGAGAAATTGGCTGCTTTTGACCAACTTATCGGTACCGATAGCCTGCTTAACGATAAATATATACTCGTTCAGAAGGGTAAGAAGAACTATTATCTTATTGTTGTAAGATAAATAGTGGATAGCCCCCAATAAAAAGATAGGACCTTCGAATTTCGAAGGTCCTATCTTTTTGTATATTGTTGTCAATATATTATAGACTGTCGCCAAAATCCTCGCGGAATTTTGCTGCCAATTTCTCCTGCCAATCGCCAATAGGAGCGAGACGGCCAAAGAAGAAGCGCAATGTGCTGGGCTCTTCAACCCATTTCAATCCACCGATGAGGTGACGGTTGTCGTAAACCCATTTTACGCGGTCGGCACAATATTTAATCTGCGAGAGTGTGAATACACGACGGGGACAAGCAAGGCGTACAAGCTCCATTTCCGAGAAATGCTCGCTGCCATCGGGGTCGCGCTGCTCCGACAATGTTCCGCGCTCCATTCCTCGTATACCGCCGGCAATGTATAGTGCTACAGCAAGAGAGCCTGCGGGGAACTGACTCTGCGGCATATCTTTGAGGAATTCCATTGCGTTGATGTGTGCACCAAGACCTCCGGCGGGGAGAATCATAGGTACTCCGTAAGCGTCAAGCTCTTTTACAAGATGCTCGATGAACATAGGACCCTGACAGATTACCTCCTCGTCCAATGTCTCCAAAAGTCCTACTGCCATAGCCTCCATAGAACGAACCTCCATACCTCCGTAGGTGAGGAATCCTTCGTAAAGAGGAATGAATTCCTTCATCTTAATAATGAGCTTCTCGTTGTTCGAGATGATGGCTCCACCGCGTGCAAAGCCCAATTTGCGGCTCGAGAAGTAGATAAGGTCCATATTCTCGCTGATGGTGCGCATAATATCGCGTATGCTCATATCTTTGCACGCCTCTTCGCGAGTCTTAATAAAGTAGAGGTTGTCCTGCAACAACGATGCGTCGAGTACACAAAGAATGCCATTCTTTTTACATACTGCGGCTACCTGTAACATATTCTCCATTGACAAAGGCTGTCCGCCGATGAGGTTTGTTCCTGCCTCGATACGTACGAAAGGTACGTGGTCGGCACCAACCTCCTCGATAAGTTTCTCGAGTGCGGGAATATCGAAATTACCTTTGAAAGGCTCGTCGCTCTGAGGAACAAGACCTTTTGAGGTGATTAGCTCAACAACCGAACCGCCTTTGCGTGTGATGTGTGCTTTTGTTGTTGTAAAGTGGAAGTTCATAGGCACAACGTCACCGGGTTTTACGAATGCCTCGGCGAGAATGTTCTCACAAGCACGACCCTGATGGGCGGGAAGGAAATAATCGGTGCCAAAGACTTCTTTTAGGACTTTCATCAAACGGTTGCAGGTCTCTGAACCGGCATAAGAGTCGTCGGCCTGAAACATTGCTGCTACCTGATTGTCGGACATTGCGTTTACACCAGAGTCGGTGAGCATATCCATATATACGTCTCTGTTCTGTAGAAGGAATGTGTTGTTTCCTGCTTCGTTTATCTTTTTGACACGCTCCTCGACAGTGGGGAGGCTGAGTTTCTGTACAACACGTACTTTGTGCATTTCGAGAGGCACCTGTTCTTCGCTTTTGTAGAATTTAATTGTAGCCATTTTATTGCTTTTTTATTTGTTCATTTTTGTTGGAAATAGGCGTTTACAAACACTGTTTTCAACTACTTTTTGTTGTAAATGTCTATTTTGATTATATCGCTTGCAAAAATGTGCTAATTTTACAATATATGCAATTAAAAACTGACTTTTTTTAAATTGTTTTATTAAAAATGCTATCTTGATGTCATTTTGTTATATCTTAAACATAGTTATTACCCCGGCGGAATATAAAATTCCGGCGGGGTAATAACGCTATCTATTATGAAACTTAAAAACTGGCCTCGCTTATTATTCTTCTTTTTTCGCGGCAGCGGTGGTCTTTGCTGTATTTGTAGGGTAGAGGATGGTTGTAACACACCCATACGAGTATTGCTGTTGCCATTACCCTGTCGTCGTGGTTACCCTCTATCGCTCCCATTTCCTTGCCATTCTCCTTAATCTCGTAAAGGTCGAGCTCATAGGTCGTCTCTATGCAACGTTCAATATATAGCTCGTCGCGTAGCGCTTTTATGAGAAAGTTTATGACCATCGGCTTTGTCGATGAATTAGTGTGGAATCCCCAACGACGCGGTCGCCCCTGTCGTATCTCTTGCTGGGAGGTGCGGCAGTAGAGATTGCTATAGTGTCCGGCTATTTCGTTGAGTATATATTCGAAATTGTCGCCCTCGGTGCCTTCGGTCTCCAGTGTGTTCGATTCAATGATCAATAGGGCATTGTCGTAGGCTCTGGCAATCTCTAGAGCCTTCCAAGCGAGCTTGTCGTGCTCAATGTGCCCGTGCCAACAGGCTGCAATCTCGGGGACTCCTCCGTCGAGCATTGCCAAGCGGTCGGCTACTACTATGCAGGAGTAGTCGGCCTTGTCCGAAACTCCACCAACGTCCACGCTCACAATATAACGGTCGCGCAGATGCTGCTCGCAGTCGGGCATCAACCACACCCATAATGAATTTTCGTTGCAATTTTCTCCCGGCGCTGCCGCCACGAACCGTCTGTTGCCCTCTCTCTTCTTTTTGTCGTCGCTATCGTATTCTGCAATAATGTCCCCTTTAAAAGGCGGGGGAATACAGCCGCTGCGCATATTGTTTACATAGGATACACGGAATACACGGCGGCCGCTACTCTGGAATGCCTCGTTGGCCGTCGATGGAAACTCGGAAAAGAGACGCCACTCGTCGGGAAGCTCGCGGCGTTTGTCGCGATACCACGCTATTGCCTCGAGTGTGGCGCCTAATTTAAAGAGCTCCTTCTCGTAGTCGTCCATAGTGTCGATGAAATTCGCGTAGTCCGCTTTTTCAATATGCTTGCTGTATAGGTCTATGCTGTACCACGGTATAAATACCGGAGTAAAATTATTGCGTCCTTCCACTGCGTCAATCCAAGTTCGGTGAAAGAAATTGCCTACGCCTTTTGCGGTGGACTCCAAAATCTTCATTGTATAGGGGCCGCTTGCAATGGAACCGAATATCGACTGCACAAGATCCTCGGGCTTTTTGCCGGCTGTTGCTTTCCACAGGCCTACCTCGGTAAGATGGGCCATACTGATATCTTCGCTTCGCAACGAATCGGGCTTTTGAGACGAGCCTAACGAGTAGCGGCTGTTGCTCAAGCTGATGACTCTTGTCTTTTGCGCTCCCTGATAGGGCGTCGTTGTAATCTTCTTGCCGTTGGTAGCCCACAAAGGGTAGTTGTTTATTACCTTTGACAACATACCCGACACTATCGATGATTGTTTCTCAATGTCTCCACATATTACACTGTTCCAATTTCGTTTGTGTACCAATTGTATCCATAGCATATATAATTGTGTAAGGGTACTGCCGCCCCATTGCCGCGCCTTACATAATATAATATCTATTGGAGAGTTCTTTAGACGCAGACTCTCCAATGCCTTAAGGTAGTAGCGTTGCGGACGGTTGAGTGTGAACGGAATGTCGCGTCCTTTGCCCTTGTCCGATATTATTGCAACGCTTTTTGCCCAATATTCAAAGTCGTGCAGTATGCGTGTACGACAAAATTTCAACCATAGTGCAACAATATCCCTTTGTGTAGCTTCCTTGCCGTTAATGTCGTGTAGGAACCCTTTTGCCCCTTTCTTTGTGAGCTTGCCAATAAAATCAATCTCGAGCATAGTCTCAGGAAGGTTCATACTCTGTAGCGGAAAGCCTTCTATCTCAACCCTTCTACGGGCGAGGCTCGTTGAGCCTTCGCCTGTGATAGGGCTATAGGGTGCCGATATCTCTTTCAGACGTGCCTCGTTTGTTCTTATTATCTCACTTTTGTCCACGCTTAGATACCGGCCAAATTGGTGGGGCGGCGTCGCACCTTTTTATGATTGTAAAACATTGCCAACACCTCTTTGACACTGCTTGTCCATTGAATGTGTTTGTATTCGTAGCCCTGCGATAATGCAGGCTGTCGTAGGCTGAGCCACTGCATAGTGAGCTCGTTTACCAGATAATCGTTTATTCGTTGCTGTAGCAGAGGAAGCAACTCTTCTCTTTGCTCGTCTGCGTCGGCAAAGGTTAGAGATATATAATCCTCCTCGACACTATATTTAACCGATGAGAAGCGCAGTGCCACGCTTGTCATAATTTCGTTTATGGCACGGCGCAGAATCATTTCAAAAAGTTCCTCTTCGTCCTTTGATGTTTCTATGGTGTCGGCGTCAATCTCTTTGCGTTTTATGGCCTCGCCCATATAGAACATCTTAAGATGTACCTCGTGCTGCAGTTTTTTGCGGTTGATTATAATGTTGTAATCCATAATCAGATTTTTATTAGCTTGTCGTATGAACTTGAATCTTCCATTGTGGGACGTTTGCGTATCGACAGCAATTCCCTTAGATGATAGAGTGTTTTCTGCGCTTCGCCCGATGCAATATTTGCTTCGTCGGGCTTGTGCTGAGACAACCACAATTGCAGTGTGTGCATAATAGAGAAATATTCTATTGTTGATTCGAGCAGCGACACTGTCTCGGTGGGGAAATTGTGCGGTACTGCAATTGTAAAAAGAGTATCGCTGCCTTGATGCATCCTGCAGCTTGGCAGTAGCTGTGAAAGTAATTTTGCAGCTTCGCAGAGTGCGGCTTTTATGTGGTCGTTCAACTGCTCGTCATCGTCGTCTCCTGCTTGCATTGCAGCAGCCAATGTCTCGGGATAACCAATCTGCTTGCGTGCTTCGCCTGTGTAGTAGCAATGTGTCTTTATGCGTTCAAGCACAGACTGCTTGTTAAATTTAATCTCGATAGTTGTCATTGCGTTCTTTGTTTGTGTGGCAAAATTATATAGACATTCTCTCTATAAGGTTGTAGAAATGATATTTCAGGCAAATGCTCTCCTGCGTTCACGGATAGAGCGGTAGAGCAGTCCCTTGAATGTCCCTTCGTCTATGTAGAACGAAGGGGCAGGCTCTTCGAGTATACTCTCGAGGATGGTATAGTTGCAACATTGCTCCTTTATTCTTTTAAGGTATCGTGCGTATATCTCCTTGTACATTGCCACCCTGTTGCTGTTTTTTATAGGCAATCTCTTTTTGCGTGCGAGCAACGAAATGAAACGTCGTGTATTCTCGAAGCTGACATAGAAACGCGGTGCCGATGATTTTACCGCCTCTTTTATTACCTCTCCCAAACTAATATTGGGATTGTCCTTGCGCATTCTTGTCAATGTGTCGAAAAAGGCCTCAATAACAGCCTGCTTGCGCATCTCACTAATCTTTCTCTCTTCAATTTTTGACATAATTTTTTTACCACAAAAATATAGCCAAAAATGGCTAAAAGTTGGTGGTTTTATAAAAAAGTTTTCAACACTTTTCTTACCTCTTTTATATATACTGCGGTGGTGGAAGACTTTTTTTCAATCTCTGCGAAATAATAAATCTGCAACCTCGCCGCCCGTTGTTGCCCCCATCTTTGCCGACGAAAAAAATATACAACAATGGAGAAGAATTTGAAAAATTATGAACCGTCGGATGTTGAGGCTGCACAGGCTCAGCCTAACGAAATTCCGCAAGAGAGTATGAACAATGTGCAGACAGCCTCCTATGCCGAATTTGAAAAGGAGTTACAGCAATTGCTTGGCAAGGATTTTAGACTCGATGATGAGATGTCGCAGGATATGCTCATTATGCACATAAAGAAGAACAAGGAGCAGAGTGAACAGCTTGCCGAGGCATTGGAGCGCGACCCTCGTTTAGCTCAGATGCTTGTCGATGTCATTGATGGGAAAAGAAGCGCGCACGCCTCTATGGCACGCTATTTTGGCCGCTCGATGATGGAGCTTGACGAGTCGAGCCCAGAATTCGAGGAGATGATGATTGCCGATGAGGAGCGTCGCGATGAAATGTATCGTCTGGTAGAGAGTCGTCGCGAGTATGAGAGTAATCTCGAGGCGAGTCGCCCGATAATAGAGCAATTCTGTAGTGAGAAGGGCTACGAGCCTGCCGATTTTATGGAAATGGTGTGGGAAAAGGTTGTCTTTCCTGTTCTTTCGGGAAAATACTCCTATGAGGTATGTACAGCGCTCGACCACTCACTCACTTATGAGCAGGATGTAGAGGATGCTTTTGCAGCCGGAGATATTAAGGGGCGCAATACGAATATCCAACGAATGAAAGGCGATATTGGCGACGGCCTGCCAAAGGGACTGCAAAGTGCTGCTCCTGTCGATAATATAAAGAGACGCAAAGGCAACAGCCTCATAGAAGCGGCTCTAAAAGCATAAATAACTTTTTACTAATCAATAAATTATTATTTTTTTTATGAAGAGATTTTTGAATTTTTTGAAAGAGAATCCAATGTTTGTTTTTCTTTCGTTGGTGTCTGTTGCCCTTTACTTCTTGTCGGGCGATGAGTGTGGTCTAATGTTGGCTACGGTGTCGGTGGTAAGCCCCGGATATCCTCGTGCATCGCGAGGCATTGCCGGTCTTCCTGCGCACGGAAACGGTAGTGCAACAACCGTTTCTAATGCCTCGGAATTGAGTGATGATCTTATTGAGGCTGATATTGATCAGGAGATAATAAAGATTGCAAGCGACGAGAGTGTAATAGATACCATCAAGCGTCGTGTGGACCGACAGGTAAGAGTGCACTCTTTCGAGGTTAATCACTATATGATTGACGAGAAACGCTCAAAGGCCTACACTAATGCAACCTATACGGGCATTAAGGCTACACGCGCCGAGATTCCCTTCTCGACAACAGGAGAGAGAAAAATCTTTCAGGAGTATTTCACCGCAATATGTAAGGGAGTGAACGGTTACGACCCCACCGGTCAGATAGAGCTTCCCGGAGTAGACCTTATGCTCTTCTTCGTTGGTAAAAACAGCACTACCGAGGCTCCTATTGCAATGGCGGTGAACGGCCCCAAAGTAAATGCGACAGACGATTATTGCGTTGTTCCTACTATCCCTTCGGGTACAGAGGTTATTCTTCTTTCATCGGCGGCGTATGAGACACAGAAGTTTATTGCGCCTAGCACAGTAGTTCCTGTTCCCGAGCGTGTCTATCTGCAGAAACAGCTATGCAACAATATTGTCAGCGACTATTTCAAGGCGCAGAAAAAGAAATTGGAGTTCAGCGAGGCACAGATTGCCGAGGCTGTCGTTCGTCAGTTCCGTCTCGAGAGCTGCCGTACAGCGTGGGTAGGACAGCCCGGAAAGTTTAAGGTACAGGCTATGGATGCAGCTATGGGCTATCAGTGGGATTACTTCTCAAAGGGCTTACGCTGGCAGTTTAAACGTCAGTATGACCTCTCTTCTACAATCACTTTCGCTGATCTTTTGAACCTGTCAATGGTTAAATTTACAGGATATAATTGCACCAAGAGAGCAGTGTGGTTGTTGGGTAGACAGCTTTTGAATGATATTCAGAAGATTGACATTACACTACATAAGAATATCTCTATGGGCGGCGGCAGTGTGTTCGGTCTTAAATGTACAAAGATTCAGACTGTATTTGGTGAGATTAACCTTGTACACGATCCTACACTCGATGCTCTCGGATATTCCAATTGCGGAGGACTTATCGACGAGAATGGTCTTGTGCGCTACTATATGAAGAACGAGGATTCAAATACAGAGAATGTCGAGGGCGAGGAGGCTAAGCGTCAGGTGGTAATGACAATAGACTGTCTCTGTCTCAAAGGCTACAGCCATATTTGGGTGAACGGTGCTGCAGAGAAGAGCGATATTCCCGGAGCGTCGCGTGTGACAAGCTCAGCAACATTGCCCGAGTCTCCAAATACTAACGACGTTGTGGTGCTTACCGCCGATGTTAATCGTATTGTGGACGGCGAGAGTCAATTGTGGTTCCCTGCCGGCAGTGTGGTTACATACACCGGAAATACTTGGGTAGAGTATACAGGAGAGATTCTTACTGTTGGTGAGTAAAAGTGAATTTATTAACGGTTGGTGCGCCTCAATGGCGCACCAACAAAAACAAAAGCTATGAAGAAAATAATAACATACGAGATTTACGGACAGGTAGAGCGCAGCAGCTATTTTAGAGTAGGAAAGGCGCTTATGAGAGTGGAATTTAAGGGAGGTTCAATAAATTCGGCAGGCCTTGTTCCTGCAACCTTTGTTACGGACAATTCTTTGTTGCAGAATGCAATAGAGGCCAGCGATGCTTTCCGCTCGGGACAGATAAAGCGTGGAAAGGTTGATGTTCTTCCTGAATCTTCGGATACGATTCCAAGCAATGAGGAGGGCAAAAAGAAATCTTTCCCTGACGTTACAAATATGCAGCAGGCGCGTGCATTGCTTATGGCCGAGCCTTATTCTCTTTCGCTGTCCGACCTACAGACAAAGGCTGCGATAAAGAAAAAGACCGAGGAGTGCGGAGTAATCTTCCCTAATTGGCTATGATAACTCATAATGAATTAAAAGCAAAGGTTCGTCTGTTGTTGAACGAGGAGGATGGTGGGGAGGTCGTAACTCTTCTTTCCGACGATACTCGTAATATTGACGATTATATAGAGTCGTTGCTTCCCGAGGCTGTCCTGTTTGTTCAGAAGAGTAGCCGGGTGGGAGGAGTTAATCCAAAAAGCTCAATTATAGGAGACAGAGGAATAACCGTTGCTGAGGATGGTAGCGGTTATTTTAAACTGCCTAATGATTTTGTACGCCTTATATCATTCGCGATGAGAGGCTGGGAACGTCCCTGCAACAAAATATATCCTGCCGATAGTGTGGTTGCTATGGCGCAAAGGAATAAATATACGAGGGCAGGGTGGAGCAAGCCTGTCTGTGTCGAGGGATTCGACAAAGAGGCTGCCCGTGTCATCTATTTCTACTCTTTGCCACCCGACACAGAGCCTTTTATCGAAGAACTGGTATATGATACGGTATATGTCCCTACCGATGGGCTGCGTTGTGACGACCGCCATCTTATAGAGGCTGTGGCCTATCAATGTGCGGCATTGCTCTATAATGTATTTGAAAAGCGCGATACAGCGTCGCTCTTCTTCTCAATGGCGGCAGCGCTGTGCAATGGTAGCGAACCTAATAAAAAATAATTATTATGGCTATTCAAAAATTGAATATTGTAAAAAACGGGTATTTATGGGAAACTCAACCTTTTAAATGCTCCGGTGGTGATATTCGTGTAAGAGTGCATAAGGAGGGGCTATATCCAGTTGAGGTTCTTGTGAGTATAGATGGCGAGGAGGAGTATCTGCGTCACGAAGATTTTGGACTCGATGAGTATAAATGTGAGATAACAATAGAGGGCGCAATGCCCGGACAATTTGTAAAATTCTCATCGCGCAGTGAGATTACTCTTTTAAAAATTCTCGAAAATAGTTTCTCTAATGGATAATGTGAGGCTTTTTGTAGCATCGTTATTCGCAAATTTAGCACTGCTGCTCTGTCCCATAAAGAATGATATTTTTGGTCTTATATTATTGTTCGTACTGAATTTTGTCATAGGACTTTTTGCCGACCTTAGCAATGGCAGGGAGTGGAGCTTTAAAAAGGCCTTCAGACTTTTTAGGGACGCAGCAGTCTATTTTGTGATGGTCTCCTCGATATATCTTTTGGGGCATCTGAAAGGTGAAGAGGGTGTTGCCGTGCAGTGTGTCTCCTTTATGATATATGTTGCAATATATTTTTACGGAACGAATATACTGCGCAACGCCCGTATGATTACCCAATATGGCAGCACACTCTTTCGTATCCTCGACTTTCTGTATTATGTGTTCAGCCTGCGCATAGTAGAGCGTTTCGATTATCTCAAAGGTTATGTGGGTGAGTATGAAAAGAGGGATAAGAATTGTCTGTAGTCTGCTGCTTGCACTCTGTCTGTACTCTTGTGTTACGCAACATTCGGGATTGACGCATAATTCCCTGCAGTATATAGAACGTCATTTTCGCGATAGTATTGCTGTGTACGACAGCGTGTTTATAAAAGAGACTCCTGATACGGTCTACGAGATAAGACGCAGTATACTCTTTCGCGATAGGGTGCGTGTCGATACTATCTTTGTAACCGATACTCTCTATCGCGAACAGAAAATATCGGAGTCTCTATTGGATAGTACCGTTAAAGGCAATGGAGGAGGCAGACTTTTAGGACTGTTTGTAGCGTTGTTCGTAGCGCTTGTTCTATGGAGATGCGGCATTTTTGACTTAGTGTCGCATATAGTTAAAATGTTTATAAAATCTTAGTCTTTTGATAATACGAAAATAGTATGCAAAAGTGTTTCTCTTTTCGAGGTATAGTAAGAAATACGGATAATTTGTTGGCTCGCGAAGGTGAATGTATGGAGCTTGTGAATATGAGAGTGAACAACGGCTCGTTGCAACCGGTTGCTCTTCCCGATGTGTTTGCCTCGTTTCAGCAGAGGTATACTGCTGTGTATATTCACTCAATAGCCAATGTCTATTTTTTTATAACAGAGGGTGATGCTCGCGTGCATCTGTACGACAATGATTTCAGGCCACTCTCTACCGCACTGATGATCAGCGGCTCTCCTCTGCTGTCGCTCGATGCTATAGGCATTCTTCGTGTGGAGTTTGTGGGAAATATTGCCTGCCTGTTTACTGCTGAAAAATTGCTTTATGCAATATATGATGCGGGACGCTACAAATGGCTGGGCGAAGCTCCTGCGATACCAAAGCTCTCTTTTACGACAAAGTCCATTGCTCACGAAATAAACACCGACAATGAATATTACCCAACGTCGTTGAACAGTAGTATAAGCCCCGAAACACGATGGGAGAATTGTTCTAAAGGTTATTTCGATGAGGCTCTCTCAAAATTGAATACTCAGGGATATTTTGTCGATAGGGCACTATTTCGCTATGCTTTCAGACTTTTTGACGGTAGCTATATATGTGCCTCGCCAATATATTATGTCGAGGATAAGAATGAGGTTGATGGACTCTATCGCGACAGGGGGAATTTTTACTCCCATTCACTGTCTGCTACCCCGGGTACAAGCAACGCAAGTAAATATTCTGTTAAGGTACAAGGCTTTAAGCCGGAATTTCTCTTTGATGGGCTTAATATAGCATCGTGGGAGAATATAATAGTGTCGTTGGATGTTTTTACCTCTGGCTCTATTCTTGGTCACAAGGTGCTGAATAGCAGTGAGGTGCTCTCTTCGCGCGGTGATAATGTCTATACATCGTCGTCGGTTGGGTACGAGCGTTACGCCTTTAAGCCATACTCCGAAATATGGAGAGAGGTTGCAGAATGTTCAATATTTTATAAAGTAGCCGAATATAAGCTCGACGGTTCACTGTCGGATTACGAGTCTGATGTCTCGGCGGTAGCATTGTCGCAGTGTGACACTATGCCACTCGATTGCGGCAGCCTGCGAATGGTGAGTGCCGACTACAGTTACGTGTTTAACGGTCGTCTGCATCTGGCAGCTTTGCGCGAGAAACATTATAGCGGATATGGCAGCGATTGCTTCCTGCCGGCATCGTTGAGTGCTAAAAGTACAAGTGCAAAGGTGTACACCGAACTAAAGACAGAGAGCGGTAGCGTTGTCGTAAAGAAGGTGCATAATAATTTCCTGTTGGGAGAATCATCGGGCAATTACTATATTACTCCCTTTGTGCTTTATCCCGATTCGCGAGCAAGAAGTATGACTTTTGTTATTTTCCTTAACTCAAAATATTATAGGAAAACATTCAATCTTACTCCGCATAAGATGCTCGACGCTTCCTATTATCTCAATTGTAAGGTGGGTAATCTCTCACTCTCTGTTGATATTTCGGGAAGCTCGGCTACTGCGGTGCGTATCCTCTCGCAAGATAATGTTTACTCTTTCTTTGCTTACGAAAAGGGGGAATACAAGCTTGTATACTCCGACACTACCGGATGGATGTATGGCGACAGATGCTTTGCCGCTCCCGGAGCAACGGCTGCCAACAGCAGTTATCCTACAATATTTTGGCAGGGAGAGGTAAAGAACGGAGACGTTACAATAGTGAAGATTGTACAATCGCAGTCCGACGACCCTATCGGTGCCTTGTGCGATATTGCAGTGGATTCAACCTGGGAGATACTCGATAGCGAGCCGCTGATTGAGGAGAATAATATAAGTGATGTCCGTTCGAATGTGATGCGTGTATCGTCGGTCGATAATCCTTTTTCGTTTCCTGTGGCACAAACGTATAAGCCTTCGAACGGTACAATTTATGCATTATGTAGCAATACTGTGGCATTGTCGCAGGGGCAATTCGGTCAGCATCCGCTTTATCTCTTTTGTAGTGACGGAATTTGGGTAATGTCTGTCGATACGTCGGGAACGGTAGCTTATACTGCTGCTTATCCTCTGTCGCGCGAGGTTTGCAACAATCCTTCGTCGGTGCGTGGCATAGATTCGGGTGTAGTATTTATATCGGATAAAGGGCTTATGCTCGTACAGGGTAGCAATGTCCGCAATCTGTCGGCGGCAATGCTGTCGGAGCATAATTCGATGAAAGATATTGCCTCCGGTGCCATTTTTAAGAAAATATCGGCAATAGCCTCTCTCGACAATATGTTTGTCAATGATAACTTTCTGATCTATTTGTCGGGAGCGCTGTTGGGATATAATTATCTGCGCAACGAAATTGTTGTAACCAATAAGGGCTATTCTTATAGCTACATTTTTTCGTTGGAGAGCGGAGAGTGGTACAAAATATCCATTACATTCGATTTTATAGGAAAAAGTTATCCCTATTTTCTTGGATTGACTCTTGAGAATGGAGTAAGCAGCCTGTATAGGTTCTATGACAAGAGAGAGGCCGATACTCCGGTACTGCTCTTTTCGCGCCCTCTGCTGTGGGGAGGAAAATTCTTCAAGCGTGTGCTGCAGTCGATGCTGCACGCGGTAATAAAGCAGGCAAAGGGCAATAATCTCTTTAATGGCCTTGCCTGCTATCTGCTTTGCAGCAACGATGGGGTGAATTATAAACTCGTCACCGGAAGCGAGATTCGCGAGGAACATAATGATATTCATTTTCCCTATATGCCTACGGCTTCTCATCGTTACTTTGTGATTGCTCTTGTGGGTAATTTATCGACAACAAGCAAGATAACCGCGGTAGAAATGTTTGTCGATTCAGCGTGGAACAATAGAATAAGATAAAAGTATGGAAATTATAATTGATAAGAGTGAGTGCATAGAGAATTTGCACAATCAGTCGGCCCATCTTGCCGTAAAGCTGTCGGCGCCCGAATATATAGCATCGACCGACGAGGATAGAGAGAGGATTATGCCTCTGCTGTCAGCCTCCTTTCTTGAATTGCATCAATTGCTGTCGCCTTATGCCGAACTATCGGACGGGGAGCAAAATGTCTGTTATAAATTGTCAATGCCCAAGAATTGGAAGGATTGTCAGTATACGGCTCTTGATGAACTTTGCCGTGAATATGTGAAACAGACTTTTTTTGCTCGCTGGCTTGATTTTGTGAAAGCCGACAGTGCTGCTTTCTATCGGACATTGAACCAGAATATAGCAATGGCTGTAAAGCATATTCTTGCATTGAGAAAAAAGCCTGTAAGGACAAAATGAATAAAGCAGCGGAGTATTCTGCTGCTTTATTGTTATATCAGCTTTGTGATTGCATCCTGATATTTTCGTGAAATGGGTATTGTGTCGCAATTCGGCTGGTTGAGCTCTGCGACAATTATTCCTGCGCTGTTTTTGTGTATTATCTTTATATAGGCGGGGTTTATAAAATAGGACCTATGGCAACGCACAAGCCCGTGCTTTGTTAGAGTATCCTCGAGGGCTTTCATCGATGAACGCAATGTGAATTTCTTGTTTTTCTCCTTGTCTATATAATATATATGAACATAATTCTCCTCTGATTTTATGAATATTACAGCCTCGCGTGCTATGACAAAGCGTAGCTTCTTATATTCGTCGTAAAAACGTATGAGTGAATTCTCGTCAGGAGTGTTGTCAATTTGTCTCTCTTTGGAAAGAATCTCATATTTCATCCAAATAAACACATAAGGGTATATGAGTGTCGTAACGGTGAGTATGATGGCTCTTCCCGCTACCTCAAAGAACGACACCGCCTCTCTAAGCATCAGTGTAATATATAGCGATGAAAAGAGGGCTACAATAATCATTTCGGCAAAGCACCACGCGAAATATACCTGTGTCGAGATTCTCTTTTTACGGTCGATAATGTACAGGCCTCCTCTGGTGAGAAAGGTCGATACCAATACAATGCAAAAAAGGATTGTTGCATTAAAGGTAAAGCCCGCGTGCTCCATATTAAGGAGCGTGTATATGTTGTATGGCTTGTAGAAAATTACGAAAAAGAGAAAAAACAAAGAGATTGTCATTGTGTGGATGACAACAGAAACTCCTTTTGTTATTTTGTTGTACGCACTCATAATTGTACCTTTTTTGTTGGGACAAATGTAAATAAAAAATGTCAAACGTCACTGAAATTTGCGTTTAATCCCTAAATAATGGACTTTTTTAACTAAACGCTTGTCCCGGTAACTCTTTTTTCTCTGTGGTTGCCGGCGGTTGTAATTTTGCCGCCGAAACAAAAAATATAACAGATGAAAAAAGTAAATATTGCAGCGCTTGGCGACTCTTTGACAAAAGGAGTGGTATTAAACAGCGAAAATAAGTATTCTATACTGAAAGGTTCATTTATCGATATTGTTGCCGACAAGCTCAATCTTTGTATCAAGAATTATGCAAAGTTCGGCTGTACGATAGGATTCGGGCATAATGTGATAGACCGTCACTCTTCAGATATTTCGGCGTCCGATATTACCTTTCTTGAATTTGGTGGCAATGATTGTGATTTTGACTGGAAAATGATTGCCGACGACCCCGCATCGGAACATACTCCAAAAACAATTCTCGATTCTTTTAAGAATCAGTTCCTGTTGCTCGTTGAGAGAGTGCGTGAGCTTGGCTCTAAGCCTGTGATACTGTCGCTACCTCCTATTGATTCCGATGCTTATTTCTCTTTTATCAGCCGTTTTATGAACGACGAACAAAAGGCCAATGTGGTAAAATGGCTCGGCGGTGATATAAATATCATCACTCGCTGGCACGAGACATATAACAGGGCATTGTTCGAAATATCGGCATCGACAAACACCCTAATAATAGATATTACTACTCCTTTTGAGAATTACAACGGAGATATTATGTCGCTTATGTGCAGCGACGGAATACATCCTAATCCTCAGGGACACAAATTGATTGCAAACTCAATAATGGGCGTTAGCGGCGTATTCTGCTAATCTTTTTTACAAAGTTTTTTGTAATATTTTTATTTGTAAATACTTTTTATTATCTTGCGAATCTATATTCAACTATTATGATTCAAATTTATAAACGTATGCAAAAAATGCGCGAGAAGTATATTGATACTATCGCGAAATTGTATGGTTATGCAACAACTGTCTATTCAAAGAGAACCTATACACAGTGGTACGATACAAAGGAAGGCAGTTATACTTACGCCTCTTTCAAGAATGAGTGTGATGCTCTTTCTAAAAAACTGACGCAGTATGGCATAGGCAGCGGTGATAAAGTCGCAATTTTCTCTCAGAGTATGCCTAATTGGTCTGTCGCTTTTTTCTCGACAGTTGCTTTTGGCCGAATATCTATCCCTATTTTGCCCGATAGCTCGGAAAATGAGGTGACGAATATTATAAACCACTCCGAGAGCAAAGTTATTTTTGTATCGAAAAGACTCGTGGGCAGAATCGCACCCGAGATAATGGATAAGATGACTTTAGTCATTGAATTGGATACTTTCGATGTAATAAAATCGGATGATGAGAAGTTTACGTGTGATGGTCGTACGTCGAATCCTACTCCCGATGATATTGCGACAATCATATATACGTCGGGAACAACTGGCAGCGCCAAAGGAGTGGTGCTCAGCCATCGTAATCTTACCTCTAATGTGATAACCTGCTATCACTCTTGTAAAAGAACCGAAAAGGATCGTTGGCTCTCTATCTTGCCAATGGCTCATACATTGGAAATGACTCTTGGTATGCTCTATCCTATGTACACCGGTTCTACGGTCTATTATCTGCCTAAGCCTCCTGTTGCGTCGTTGCTTCTTAAGGCTATGAAGGTTGTTAAGCCTACAACAATGCTCACCGTGCCGATGATTATAGAAAAGGTCTATAAGGGCAGTGTGTTGCCGACAATAGCAAAAAGCCGCACTCTAAGGTGGATGAATGTGCATATGAACAAGCTTATGTGCCGAATTATAGGAATGAAACTTAAAAAGACTTTTGGAGGACGTATAACATTCTATGGCATCGGTGGCGCGAAACTCGATCCCGAGGTTGAGAGCTTCCTGCTGAAAGCGCGTTTCCCCTATGCTATAGGCTATGGATTGACCGAAACATCGCCGTTGCTCGGCTACGCAATGGATGGATGGAGAGCTGTGGGCTCTTTGGGTTATCCTGTATACAATGTAAAACTCAAACTTTACAATGTAAATCCCGAAACAGGCGAGGGAGAGATTGTGGCAAAAGGACCTAATGTAATGTTGGGTTATTATAAGGACCCTAAACGTACAAAGAGTGTCTTTACCGAGGATGGTTGGTTCCGTACAAGCGATATTGCTGTACAGGATGCTAAAGGTCGCTTCTATATAAAAGGACGAAACAGCAATATGATTCTTGGTCCGTCGGGCGAAAATATCTATCCCGAGGAGATTGAGAATGTGTTGAACAACGTAGAGGGTGTAAGCGAATCTATTGTCGTTGAACGCAATGGTCGCCTTGTGGCTCTTGTTGCTCCTATTGAGAATTTTATTGAATGGAACAACGAGAGTGAGGATAAAATTTACGAAAGTATCGAT
>JAFYRW010000015.1 GCA_017546785.1 Bacteroidaceae bacterium
AACCTCTCTAACGAGTTGCGTGCAGGTTGGACTCGCGTTCGCGACTGGCGTGAGGCTCACGCTCCAAAGGGTGCGCCAAACGTATCGGTAACTGTGACCAACCCAACAGACAATGGCTCAAAGCGCAATACGAGCATCTACATGGGTACTGAGTATTGCTCACACGCCAACCAGCTCGACCAGGACATCTTCACAATCACCGACAACCTCACATGGTACAAGGGCAACCACACTATCACATTCGGTACTCACAACGAGTTCTACAAGATGTATAACGTCTATGCTCAGAATGCAACAGGTAACTGGTCGTTCAACTCAATCGACGACTTCCGCAACAACATTGCATCGGGAGGCATTAATCTGTCGCGCGAGCGT
This sequence comes from Bacteroidaceae bacterium, assembly GCA_017546785.1. Lineage (GTDB taxonomy): Bacteria > Bacteroidota > Bacteroidia > Bacteroidales > Bacteroidaceae > HGM04593. The sequence goes on from JAFYRW010000015.1 coordinate 376, forward strand.
GAACGACTCATCCGTCAGTATGAGAGCCTTAAGGCAGAGGTTGCCACATACGAGAACAATATAGGATTCCTATGCAGCTCAAACAAGAAGGGTCAGAGCCTTGTAGATGTTATGCATCAAAAGATGGAGAAGCTCAAGGAGGATGCACAGATTGTCCTTAAGAAGATTCATCTTATTGAGGAGGAGATTGAAAAGCAGGAATAAATAGTTCCCACATAAAATAAAAAAGCGCCATTTTTTATGGCGCTTTTTTATTTGCATTCTATTGGTAAAAAAAATGATAGTCGGCTCTTTGAACCGACTATCTCTGTTGGGCGACAAGGACTCGAACCTTGAATGACAGGACCAGAATCTGTAGTGTTACCATTACACCATCGCCCAATTGCGTTGCAAAGATACTACTTTTTTCTTTAAAAAAAACGTTTAAAGCATTTTTTTTCTTAAAAATGAGAAAAATTTTTCATCTATGCCCAAAAAGAGGATAAATCTGCCTATCTTCGCGAAGAATTTAAGAAATATACATATTTAATAATAAAGAAAAGCAAGCTACTATGGCAAAAAAGATTTTAAATAACGAAGAACTCATCGAACAGGTTGTTGAAGCAATACAGGATAAAAAAGGAAAAAACATTGTCATTGCCGATATGACCGGGTTAGGAAACACTATATGCGACTACTTTGTTATATGCGAGGGTAATTCAAATACTCAGGTAAGCGCTATAACCGATTCTATCTGGGAAGGACTCATCGACAAATTCGGACATAAGCCCTTTGCAGTGGACGGACAGCGCAACTCACAGTGGGTAGCGATGGACTACGGAGCAGTGTTTGTACACATCTTCTTGCCCGATGTCCGCGCTTTTTACGACATTGAACACTTGTGGGCCGATGCAAAATTGCAATATATCCCCGACCTCGATTAAGTAGTCAAACAAAAAAGATATTATGGCAAACAACAAAAAGAATATAAAAAAAGGAAATTACTTTACTTGGTTCTACCTTGCAATAGGAATTGCGCTGATGGTACTATATATATATGGTGGCAACAGCAATTCATTGAACAAAGCGGTAGACTACACAAAATTCAAAGAATATATCGCTAAAGGATATGTCGATAAGCTCGTTGTATACGACAACAACGACGCCGAGGCATATATATTCCCCGACTCTGCAGAGTATATCTTCAACAAGAAGCCTGCAAAGGCGGGTGATGTTGCCGTGGTAACCACACGCGTAGGCTCGGCCGAGAAATTCGAGGAGTTTCTCGACAAAGAGAACTATAAGGGAAGCATAATAAACAAGGAGAAACCCCAATATTGGAGCAACATTCTTGTAAACATTTTGCCTATAGTACTTTTTGTGGGACTATGGATATTCATTATGCGCCGAATGAGCGGCGGAGCACAAGGAGGCGCAGGAGTATTCAACGTTGGAAAATCTCAGGCTAAGCTATTCGAAAAGGACAAGAGCGACCGAATAACCTTCAAAGATGTTGCAGGACAGGAGGGAGCAAAGCAGGAGGTACAAGAGATTGTGGACTTTTTGAAGAGCCCTCAGCGATACACTGAACTAGGAGGTAAAATACCCAAAGGCGCACTATTGGTAGGCCCTCCGGGAACAGGAAAGACTCTGTTGGCAAAGGCTGTAGCAGGCGAGGCCAATGTTCCTTTCTTCTCACTCTCGGGCTCTGACTTTGTGGAAATGTTCGTTGGAGTAGGAGCATCGCGCGTACGCGACCTTTTCCGTCAGGCAAAGGAGAAGGCTCCCTGTATAATATTCATCGACGAGATTGATGCTGTGGGACGTGCCCGCGGCAAGAACCCCTCGATGGGCGGCAACGATGAGCGCGAGAATACACTCAACCAGCTTCTTACCGAAATGGACGGATTCGGCACCAACAGCGGTATTATTATTATGGCGGCAACCAACCGCGCCGACATTCTCGACAAGGCACTGTTGCGTGCGGGACGTTTCGACCGTCAGATACACGTAGACCTTCCCGACCTTAACGAGCGCAAAGAGGTGTTCGGCGTGCATCTACGCCCTCTAAAGCTCGACGAGTCGGTTGATGTAGACCTTTTGGCACGACAGACTCCCGGATTCTCGGGCGCCGACATTGCCAACGTATGCAACGAGGCGGCTCTTATTGCTGCACGACGCAAGAAAAAGGCTGTGGACAAGCAGGATTTTCTTGATGCTGTAGACCGCATAGTAGGAGGACTCGAGAAAAAGAGCAAGGTGATGACAAACTCCGAAAAAAGAACCATCGCCATACACGAGGCGGGACACGCTACCCTTTCGTGGTTCCTTGAGCACGCTAATCCCTTGATAAAGGTTACAATAGTACCGCGCGGACGAGCATTGGGCGCAGCGTGGTATCTTCCCGAAGAGCGTCAGATTACCACAAAAGAGCAGATGCTCGATGAAATGTGTGCAATTTTGGGCGGTCGTGCCGCAGAGGAGATATTCCTTGGCCATATTTCTACGGGAGCAATGAACGACCTTGAGAGAGTGACCAAACAGGCCTACGGTATGATTGCCTACGCCGGAATGAGCGACAAGCTGCCCAACCTTTGCTACTACAACAATAATGAATATTCGTTCCAGCGTCCATATAGCGAGCGCACAGCCGAGCTTATAGACAACGAGGTTAAGGAGCTGATTAACAGTCAGTATGAGAGAGCAAAGGCTATGCTGTTGGAGCGCAAAGAGGGACACGCTACCTTAGCAAAGGTTCTTTTAGAGAATGAGGTTATCTTTGCCGAGGATGTTGAGAAGATATTCGGTAAACGCCCTTGGGCTTCACGCAGCGAGGAGATTTTTGCCGATAAAGCAGAGGAAAAAGCTGTAGAGAGCGAAGCAGAAAAAACAACAGAAAGCGACAACGACACACAACAACAGTAAAAATACAAGTACTATGAAAAGCCTTATAATCAGGGGTCTGTCGGGAGCAATATTCTCAGCATTGCTCATATTTGCAATATTGTATGGAGAGATATCCTTTGGAATATTGTTTGCTATTATAACAGGGCTCGCCGTAAATGAGTTTTGTAATATTATAGCACCCTACAAAAAGACCACATTCAGCACCTATTTGGCTGTACTCGGAGGAGTATATCTGTTTTTTGCCACATATATCACCGTGCATTTTGAGGTAGCAAAAGATATACAGCTCTTAGTCTTTACACCTTATATTTTCCTAATTATAAATGTGCTGATAATAGAGCTTTACCGCAAAGAGGGCGGAGCGTTGAACAACTATGCATTCTTTGTATTCTCGCAGCTTTATACAGCGGTGCCTTTTGCGTTGCTCAATATTCTCGCAACAGATGCCAACGGAAATTATTGCTATATATTCCCATTGGTTCTCTTCATATTCTTATGGAGTAACGACACGGGAGCATTCTTTGTGGGCTGCAGCATAGGACGCCACAGAATGTTCGAGAGAATATCTCCCAAAAAGTCGTGGGAAGGCTTTGTCGGAGGCGCTGTAACGACTCTTCTTGCCGGATACATCGTGTCGCAGTTCTTCGATATTCTGAACGTCTGGGAGTGGATTGGTATGGCCGCAGTAGTTGTTGCCGGAGGCACAATGGGCGACCTTATAGAATCGTGCATAAAGCGCGAGATTGGCATCAAGGATTCGGGTAACATAATGCCGGGACACGGTGGAGTGCTCGACCGCTTCGACAGCACAATATTGGCAATTCCCGCTGTTATTATCTATCTTACCTTTATTTCGTAAGCAAGTAAATAATATAAAAACATATAGGCTCGCAAAATTGCGAGCCTATATGTTTTTATATCAGCAATATCACTGAGCCTTATTCAGCAGTTTAACCATTATTGTGGCGGCACGCTCCGAGGCGCCAGCCTCACCGAGAATATTGTTCATACGTTCATATTCGCGCAGCATTGTCGCACGCTCCGGTGTGTCGGCGAGCAATTTGCCCAATTCTACGCTTATATTGTTGCTATTCATTTCGGTAGCAACAAGCTCTCTTACAACCTCACGCCCCGCTATAAGATTCACAAGCGAGACAAATTTCACTTTAAGGAAATTCTTCTTCAGCCACGAATAGAGCCTGGGCATTGGAGTAGCATAGCACACTACTTGTGGGACATTGAAAATTGCAGTCTCCAGCGTTGCTGTTCCCGAGGTAACCAACGCTACATAGGCCTGTTTGAGGAGAGGATAAGTCTGAGAGAAGATTATCTTCTCGCCCTGCTGCAGGAAGGGATTATAGAATGCCTCATCAATGCCAGGCGCTCCCGCAATTACTACCTGATAATCGGGATATTGCCTTGCTGCCTCGAGCATCATAGGAAGGTTGCCCTCAATCTCTTGCTTGCGGCTACCCGCCAACAGGGCCAATATTGGCTTATCTGAGAGATTGTTAGCCTCGCGGAACTGCTCAGCAGTCTGAGTGTAGCCTTTAAGAAAGGCATCGGCAGCATCGACACAGGGGTTACCTATATAGTTTATCCTATAATTATGTTTCTCAAAGAATTCTACCTCAAAAGGCAGTATCGAGAAAAGTTCGTGTATGTCGCGCTTAATGTTTTTTATGCGTCCCTCCTTCCACGCCCATATTTTAGGCGATATATAATAGAAGAGAGGAATATTGGATTTTTCACGGATATACTTTGCTATAGAAAGGTTAAAGCCCGGATAATCGACCAATATAAGAACGTCGGGCGACCAAGCGAGAATATCGGCCTTACAGCGCTTCATATTGGAGAATATAGTGCGCAGATGAAGAAGCACAGGGACAAAGCCCATATAGGCCAATTCTCGATAGTGCTTTACACGCTCACCACCGACCGACGACATAAGGTCGCCACCAAAAAAGCGGAACTCGGCCTGCTTATCCTCTTTTTTAAGAGCCTTCATAAGGTTCGAAGCGTGTAGGTCGCCCGAGGCTTCACCCACTATAAGATAATATTTCATAGCAGCAGTCTATTATTCAATCACAAGAGAGTCTATATTCCACCCTTTCATTGAGTCGAGCAACGAATAGTCGGTAACGTCTATGCGGGTAGGAGTAATTGTTACATAATTATTGTCGAGAGCCACCCTGTCGGCGTCGGCAGCAGTATCCTTGCAATTGAAACTTCCTGTAAGCCAATACCATACTCCACCGTTAGGATGTTCGTGAGCGCCCCACTCATTAACCCACTGGCCGTTCGCCTGTCGGCATACCTTTACTCCTGCATAAGAGGGAGAATTGGGGAAATTGACATTCAGACAGCTACCGACAGGAAGTCCGCGCTGAAGAACCTCGGAAACCATATTGCGTATATATGGCACTGCAGGCATAAAGTCAGCATCGGCATCGTGCGAGCAGAGGGAGAAGGCAATAGAGGGAATCTCTTTCATACAGCCCTCGAACACAATACCCATTGTTCCCGAATAATGCGCATTGACCGCTGAATTGTCGCCGTGATTTATTCCTCCGACGACAAGCGCGGGACGGCGCTTAAGAATAGAATGAAATGCAAGCTTCACACAATCGACAGGCGTTCCAGTGCAGGCATATACCTGCAATCCCGGAGCCTCCTTTACCTGCCAATATTTCACAGGATTCTCGCTGGTTATTGCACAGCCTTTTCCCGAACGTCCGGTGTGTGGAGCAACAACAACGACGTCTCCAAATTCTGTGAGAACATTCATAAGTACTCTTATTCCTTTAGCCGAATATCCGTCATCGTTCGATATAAGTATCAATGGTCTTTCTGTCATAATCTTATTAAATATAAAGGTTTACGGGCCTTTTAAGAGGCTCTCTCACATATTACAACGTGCAAATTTAGTAAAAATTTGCAGACTCCGATTAAATTGCTTATTTTTACCGAAATTTTTGATTTTGAATATAAAAACTCAATTTTAATAACCTATTACCTGTTGTTATTATGAAATTCAACAAACTATTCACTTACGCATTTTTATTTGCAATGACAACATTGTTCTGCAACAATGTTTCGGCGCAGAAGGTTGATGTTTCGCCTAAGCCTCAACTCGTCCAGTGGGGCAACAGCAAAGCATTCGACAACACAGTATCGTATACTCTTGTAGGAGAGGCTACTGCCGACGTTGATGCTGTCAATCTCTTCAAAAAGAACTTTAAAATATCGGACAACGGAGTCAAGGTTGTCATTGGAGAGATAGATGATGCTGTTATAAAAGCTGAAAATATTTCGGATGCAGACATTACTGAAAAAGCTGAAGGTTACTTCTTGCAGATAGAGAAGAACAAGGTAACAATTGCCGGAAACGACGAAAGAGGTACATTCTACGGAGTGCAGACATTCATACAGCTTGCATCGCAGCCCGAGGTAATGGAGGTTTCTATAATAGACTACCCCAGCATCAGCGAGCGTGGATTGGTTGAGGGATTCTACGGTAACCCCTACAGTGAGGCCGACCGTTACGACCTTTTCGAATTCTTCGGACGCCAGAAGATGAATGTTTACATTTATGGTCCTAAAGACGATATTTACCACAAGGACAAATGGCGTGAGCCATACCCCGCTGCAGAGGGTCAGAAGATTGCTCAGTATGTATCTGCGGCAAAAGCCAACAAGGTAGATTTTATCTGGGCTATCCACCCCGGAGTAGATATTCAGTGGAACAAGACCGACAGTGTGAATATTGTAAACAAGCTCAAAAAGATGTACGACCTTGGTGTAAGAACCTTTGCCGTATTCTTTGACGATATTTGGGGCGAGGGAACAAAGGCCGAGAATCAGGCGGCTCTTATGAACTACATTACAAACGAGCTTAACAGCGCTTACGAGGATATTAACCCCTGTATCATCTGCCCCACACAGTACAACAAAGGTTGGACAAGCGGCAACTATCTTAATGTGCTCGGTACACAGATGGACGCAAGCGTACGCATTATGTGGACAGGCAACAGCGTTGTTGATATGATTGATAAAAATGATATGACCTGGATTAACAATCAGATTAAGCGTAAGGCGTATATCTGGTTGAACTATCCTGTTACCGACTACTGTATCAACCATATGCTGATGGGACCCACTTGGGGTAACGGCCTTGACATTGCAGAACAGTTGGGAGGATTCACCTCTAACCCTATGGAGTATGCAATGGCATCGAAAGTATCGCTCTACAGCATAGGAGACTACTGTTGGAATATGGAGAACTACGATTCCGACGCATCGTGGGAGAGCGCAATTGCTTATCTTATGCCCAACAACAGAGAGGCTTTCCATTTCTTCTGCGAGAATAATGTAGACCTTGGCGTAAACACTCACGGACTACGCCGCACCGCAGAGTCTCCCAAATTCCTAAAGGTTAAAGACCAGTATGACAATCTCTTATCTCAGGGTGACACCGTTGCTGCAATTGCTGCGATGAAAGAACATATGAAGCAGTTCACAGAGACAGCGACCACTCTATTGAACACCGACGAGGCTCCCGCGCTCATCAACGAGCTTACCCCCTGGCTCAACTGCTTCAAATACACAGGAGAGAGAGGTGAGCTTATTATGAATATGTTCGAGGCTATCATAAACGGTACACCCGAGAAATTCATCGAGGATTATCTAAAATACGAAGAGATTTTCAACGCACAGGAGGCTCTACGCTCACGCGATTTTCAGGGTACAATCAAATGGGCAAAGCCCGAGGTTGCTACACTCCACGTATCGCCTTTCATCAAAAAGACAATGTCGTCTCTCATCACACTGTACAAGAGCCGTTACAACTACCGTACCGACGTATTCCCCGCACAGGAGATTGAGAATGGCACATACTTTATAATGAACAACGGCAAATATCTTACAAACAGCACACCCAACACTGCCGGAAGCGTTCCCACATTCATCGAGGCACGCGACGACGTACGTCCCCAGCGTCAGGAGTGGCACATAAGCATCGACCCCGAGACCGGCAGATACAAGATAACAAATGCCGAGGATAACCGTTACCTCAACGAGTTAGGTAAGTTCAGCGCAAACAACAGCACTAACCCCTACGAGTCTGCTTGGCATACATATTATATCCTGCGCCTTGCCAACGGTAAATATTGTATACAGAATGCCGGTAGCGCCGGAAATAATTTCTGGACTGTTTCGGGAACAAGAATAGAAAAGAGCGGAAGCACTACCATTGAGCCTGCGAACTTTATATTTGACCTTGTACCTATCACAGGAGCTGACGAGACACCCACAATTGAGAGCGGCGAGGTTTATTACATTATGGATAACAATAAATTCCTTACCAACGAGAATCCTAAAGGACAGGGTGGCACACCCTGCTTCAAGGCTGTAAGCGAACCTAAAGCAGCTCAGGAGTGGATAATCGAGACTGACGCCAACGGCAAGAACAATTACAAGATTACAAGCAAGGCCGACGGCAGATACATCAACGAGTATGGAGATTTTGGTACCAACCCCTACTATTCCGATTGGAACACCTATCTTATCCTTATGATGGACGGCAAATTCTCTATCGAGACTACACAGTCTGTAAATAAGGATGGCAATGTTCACTTCCTAAACATTGTAAACGACAGATTAGAGTGGGACAACAATCTTACACGCTCAACAGCAAACGTGGTAACAATTATCAAAAAGAGTAATTTTACCAGTGTAAAAAAGCCTGTGATAAAAAAAAAAAAGTAGAAATAAGTAACGGCATTCTCCATTTATCGGAGACAGCCGAGAATATCTCTATTTTCAATACCACCGGAGAGAAACTCACCGAAGCAAAAAACTGCAACAGCATTAATATTGCAGACATAAACTACAAGCATCTTATTGCTGTAATACGTAACGGAAACAGCATTCAGACATATAAATTCTCCGGCAAATAAGAGACTGTACTCTCAAGCACAATGTTACCCGACGCAATTCACGTCGGGTAACATTTTTTATGAAACATTGTCGATAACCTGTTTATAAGTAATTTAAAAATAGGAAAATACAATCCGTTTTTTCACTATCTTTGCACTCGTTATTTTGCGAAAAGTTCAATAAAATATCGGTACAATATGCCGATAAGCAGGAACAGCAAACGCACAGAGCACTAAACAGCTACAATATCGACAAAAGAAAAATCTTATTATGGGAAAAATAATTGCACTTGCCAATCAAAAAGGAGGAGTAGGAAAAACAACAACTGCAATAAACCTTGCAGCCTCTTTGGCTACACTCGAAAAGAAGGTCCTAGTAATTGATGCCGACCCTCAGGCAAATGCCTCATCGGGATTAGGCATTGACATCAGAGAGATAGAATGTTCAATATACGAGTGCCTTATAAATAAATCGGCAACAAAAGATGCCATACACGAAACCTGCATAGAGGGGCTACATATTATACCTTCGCACATTGACCTTGTCGGTGCCGAAATCGAGATGCTCGACCTACAGAACAGAGAGAAGATTATGCGCGAGGCATTGGTTGCAATAAAGGACGATTACGACTATATACTCATCGACTGCTCACCTTCGCTGGGGCTAATCACTGTTAACTCGCTCACAGCTGCCGACTCGGTGATTATCCCCGTACAGTGCGAATATTTTGCGCTCGAAGGTATCAGCAAGCTGTTGAACACAATAAAAATCATAAAGTCGAACCTTAATCCCTCACTCGATATTGAGGGATTCCTTCTGACAATGTTCAATTCACGACTGAGATTGAGCAATCAGGTATACAACGAGGTTAAGAAACATTTCCGCGAGCTTGTATTCGAGACGGTGATACACCGTAACATCCGCTTGGGAGAGGCGCCCAGTATGGGTATCCCCGTAATACTTTACGATGCAGAATCGACAGGAGCAAAGAACTATCTTTCTCTTGCACAAGAAATTATTAAGCGTAACTGATTGATATAATGGCAAAGAAACAGTTTACATTAGGAAGAGGACTCGACGCGCTTATCTCGACAGAGGCTGTGCGTACATCGGGCTCATCATCGATAGGAGAGATAAACATCGGATTCATAGAGGCTAATCCCAACCAGCCTCGTAGAGAATTCGACGAGCAGGCATTGCAGGAGCTTGCTGCATCAATCAAGGAATTTGGTGTGATACAGCCTGTTACACTGCGCAAGACTGCTACTGACAAATATCAGATTATTGCAGGAGAGAGACGCTTCCGCGCATCGCAGCTGGCAGGAAAAGAGACTATCCCCGCCTATATTATAGATGCCGACGATGAGAACACAATGGAAATGGCACTCATCGAGAATATACAGCGTGAGGACCTCAATGCAATGGAGATTGCGCTTGCCTATCAGCAGTTAATAGAGCAATACGACCTTTCACAGGAGCAGCTGAGCAAGAGAGTGGGCAAAGGCCGTGCCACAATTGCCAATTTTCTGCGTCTGTTGAGATTGCCTGCCACAATTCAGGTAGCACTGAAGGAGAAGAGTATTGATATGGGACACGCTCGCGCACTTCTGTCGCTCGAAAGCCCTGCCGAGCAGATTCGCCTATTCAACGAGATTAAGGAGAACAGCTACTCTGTACGACAGGTAGAGGAGATTGTCAGAAACGCGAAAGAGGGTGAGAAAAGCCCTGCAGCCCCCACAGCAAAGACAAGCTGCAATAGCGACAATGCGCTCTATCATCAGCTCAAGAAACAATTGACAAATTTCTTCCAGACACCAGTGCAGCTGACCTGTGGTTCTAAGGGTAGCGGAAAAATAAGCATAAAGTTCAAGAACGAGCAGGAACTCGAGCGCATTATCACACTTTTCGATAAATTACGCCAATAGTTCAATCAACAAACCATTGTAATTCAACTATTTTTAGTATACTTGCAATTAGCAATAGCATAGTAGAGCGAGGAGCACGAGTAGAGACAATATGCAACGTATAACACTGTTCATAATTTTTGCAGCAGCATTGTTCAGAGTATCAGCCGCTACATTCGCGAACGACAGTATATTCGAGCAACGCTGCGACACCATAATAGATAATATTATGGCAAAAGACGTGTTGTACACCGACAGCCTATACGCCGCCACTATGAAGCACGAGGTCATACACCTTACAGACAGCGCCGCAACAACCGATATTGCAGAGGGCGACAACAGGATAAGGAGCTATTTCCGCCCTAACCCGGCAAAGGCCACGTGGCTGGCAATAGCAATCCCCGGAGGAGGACAAATTTACAATCGCAAATACTGGAAGCTACCAATAGTGTATGGAGGATTCGTCGGCTGTATGTATGCCTACAATTGGAACAACCAGATGTACAGCGACTACAAGCAGGCCTATCTCGACATTATGGACAGCGACCCTAACACAAAATCGTACGAGGGATTCTTCAGGAAAGGGTACGACTTTGAGTCGAACAAGAGTTATCTGCAGAATGTATTCAAGAAGCGTAAGGACCGCTATCGTCGTTGGAGAGACTTGAGTATTTTCGTCACTATCGGCGTTTATCTTATATCGGTAATAGACGCTTACGTAGACGCACAGCTATCGAACTTTGACATAAGCGAGAATCTCGACCTTACAATTTCGCCGCAACTGATAAAAGACTACAGGATGGGCGATGACAATAATTTCTACGGTTTTAACTGTAATTTAAGTTTTTAGGAACAGACAATGAAGCAGACTATAATAATACTCACAAGCATACTGTTACTAATGGCAAAAGGTATTTCGGCACAAAATATTGTCGAGAATTACGAGGTTGCCAACGACAGCATCGAAGAGGTAGAGGACAGCATAGACCTTGACGACCTTTCCATTGTAATGGACAACTACACAATGCAATATGATATGCCTGCAGGCATAGCATTAAACGCCTATGTGATGGACGAGGACAGCGTTGTATTCGATATTCCCGAGAGTATGCACACCAATATCGATAGCCTGTTAAACAGCTGGTATGCGCGCAATCTATTAAAGTCGCTCGACTGCGAGGCAAAGCCCGTAAAAGCTGTCAGCGACACTGTATATGCACAGCGTCTCTACAATATGCCTACAATTATGAAGATGCCCTACAACAGCATCGTGCGTCAATATATAGACATATATACCAACCGCAACAAGGCATTGGTATCCTATATGCTGGGAATATCGGAGTATTATATGCCTATGATAGAGGAGACAATAGACCGCTACAATGTTCCCAAAGAACTCAAATATCTGCCCATCGTCGAGTCGGCACTAAAGCCAAAGGCTGTCTCTCACGTTGGAGCAAAGGGATTGTGGCAGTTTATGTACAGCACCGGAAAGTTGTATGGGCTAAAATCGAACAATTATATCGAGGAGCGCTTCGACCCCGCAAAATCCACCGATGCGGCAATACGCTATCTGCGCGACCTTTACAAGATGTTCCAAAGTTGGGACCTTGCCATTGCAGCATATAACTGCGGCCCCGGCAATGTAAAGAAAGCCATAAAACGTTCGGGAGGCAAGAACGATTTTTGGGGTATATACCGCCATCTGCCGCGCGAGACAAGAGGCTACGTTCCCACATTCATCGCAGCGAACTACATTATGACCTACCACGCCGAACACGGAATATGCCCGATGGAGCCCAATATACCCATTGCCACAGACACGTTGCACATTAGCAAGAACCTGCATTTCTCGCAGATAGCTGAGCTTTGCGACATTGATATTGAGGAGATTAGAGCAATAAATCCGCAGTATATACGTGACATTGTACCGGGAGAGAACGAGGCGTGCGTCGTTCGTCTGCCACACGAGACAATCACCAGATTCATTGAACTCGAGGATTCCATTTACTGTTACAAGGAGGAGACATTCTTCCCCAAAAGCAAGGTAGAGGCTATGCTTAAAGAGGCTAAGGCCAGCTACGCAGAGTCGGGTAATCTCGTACGTCATAAGATACGCGAAGGAGAGACTCTTGGCAGCATTGCTCGCAAATATCGTGTCAGTGTAAAGAATATCCAGAAATGGAATAATATAAAAGGTACGAATATCAGAGCCGGAAAATATCTAAAAATATACAAATAGTTTATGGACAGCAACGACGACAAACGCCTGATAGAAGAAGAGACTGCCATAAGCGCAGCCTTTCAGGAACTATTAGATGTATATTTAGCATCGCAGCACCGCAAGAAGGTCGAAAAGATAACAAAGGCTTTCAATTTCGCCCGTCAGGCGCACAAGGGAGTACGCCGCCAAAGTGGCGAGCCATACATTATGCATCCGCTTGCCGTAGCCCGCATAGTTTGCGCCGAGATTGGAATGGGCTCTACATCAATCTGTGCGGCATTGCTACACGACGTCGTCGAGGATACCGACTACACCATAGAGGATATTCAGAACCTTTTCGGAGATAAAATAGCGAGAATTGTCGAGGGATTGACAAAGATTGCAGGAGGAGTCTTTGGAATGCAAGCATCGGAGCAGGCCGAGAATTTCAAGAAGCTACTGCTCACAATGAGCGAGGATATCCGCGTGATTCTCATAAAGATAGCCGACCGTCTGCACAATATGCGCACGCTAGAGTTTATGCCTGTAAACAAACAGTACAAGATTGCCGGCGAGACACTCTACATATACGCCCCTATCGCCTATCGCTTAGGCCTCAGCAAGATAAAGACAGAATTAGAGAATCTGAGCTTCCGCTACGAGCACCCCGAGGAGTATGCAGCCATAGAGAAGAAAATAGAAAAGACACAGCTTGAGCGCGACATCCTCTACAATGAATTTACGCAACCAATATGCAACAGCCTCGACAAGATGGGATATAAGTACCATATTATAGGACGAATAAAGTCGCCCTACTCAATATGGAACAAGATGCAGAAGAAGCACGTTGCATTCGAGGATATTTACGACATTCTTGCCGTAAGAATAATATTCACCCCTCGCGACGGAGAGGATGAGAATGACGAGTGCTTCAAGATATATATAGCTCTCACCAAACTGTACGACGCACACCCCGACCGTCTGCGCGACTGGGTGAACAAACCTCGTGCCAACGGTTACCGCGCTCTTCACGCTACATTTATGAGCAAGCGCGGCGAGTGGATTGAGGTACAGATTCGCAGCGAGCGTATGAACGAGGTTGCGGAGCAGGGAATCGCTGCTCACTGGAAATACAAGAACAACGGCGAGGATACCAGCAACGACGGTCAGCTGGACAATTGGCTGCACACCATAAAGGAGATTCTCGACGACCCGCAGCCCAATGCCCTCGACTTTCTCGATACTATAAAATTGAACCTCTATGCAACGGAGATTTTTGTCTTTACCCCCAAAGGCGACATTAAGACAATGCCACAGAATTGTACGGCACTCGACCTTGCATACAGCATACACACATTCTTGGGCAACCACTGTATAGGAGCTAAAGTAAACCACAAATTGGTTCCTCTGAACCACATTCTTCAGAGTGGCGACCAGGTAGAGATTCTGACATCAAATTCGCAGCACGTAGACCCCAATTGGCTCACATTCGTAACAACGGCAAAGGCCCGTTCAAAGATACAGGCTACCCTGCGCCGCCAGCAGAGAATTCTGCAACGCGAGGGAGAAGAGAAACTTAATGCATTCTTTGCAAAAGAGGAGCTTCCCAACACAGTAAGCAATATCGAGAAGTTGTGGCAGTTGCACAATTTCGGCAACAAGGAGGAGCTGCTCGCGGCAATAGGTAACGGTGCTGTGACATTGGGCAACGACGACAAGGATGCCATATTGGGCAACAAGCGCCTAAAGCTCTCGTCGCTATTCTTCTTTGGCAACAAAGAGAAGAAGAATGAGAATTCCACAAGCGGCAAGCGCATAGAGAATATAGACCGCAAACAGCCCATAAAGCTCACAGACGAGAGCCTGAACAACAATTTTATGATAGCCGACTGCTGCCATCCGATACCCGGAGACGATGTATTGGGATACTACGACAATGAGCAGCACATTATAATACACAAGCGCAATTGTCACGTAGCAGACACTCTTAAGAGCAGCCACGGCGACCGCATTCTCGCTGCTTATTGGGATACTCAAAAGACACTCTATTTTCAGGCTCCCATACTCATCAAGGGAATAGACGGCATTGGTGTATTAAACCAAATTACCACCATCATATCACAGCAGTTGAACATTGGCATACAGAAACTTACCATCGAGAGCAAGGATGGCATCTTCGAAGGAACAGTGTGGGTCAATGTACACGATGTTGAGGAGATACGCAAAATTTGCGATTGCCTGAAAAAGATAAAGAATCTACAGACTATTGCACGAATAGACTAATAGCTGCACAAAAAAAGAGTCTGCAGAAAAGATTGTCTGCACAAAAAGGATTACAATAAATCGAGTGCTGCTCTGATTCCCAAAAGCTCTTCGCGGATATTTTTCAAAGTCTCTACAACCTCACTGTTAGTCTCGGCAGTAAGACGCTTGGATTCGCCCTTAAGGTACTGCTTTGCTCCCGAGAGGGTAAGCCCCTTCTCCTTGACAAGATGATAGACCGTACGAACCTTGCGTACATCATCGTTTGTGTAGCGGCGCACTCCATTGGCTCCTTTCTTGGGAGATATCTGCGGAAAGACACTCTCCCAATAGCGAAGAGTAGTCTCATTAACACCAATTTCGTCGGCTACCTCCTTAATGGAGTAATAGACCTTTAGATTCTTATCCTTGTTGAGCGCCATAATATTGGGTAATTATCAATCGAATACCTTACCGTGATTCTCGACCATACGCAACATTTCGTCGTATCCGTCAGCATCAAGATCCATAAAATAGTAGTTTATAGGATTCACAGGCTTACCTTTTTCAATCACCTCGTAGTGTAGATGTGGACCGGTACTTTTTCCAGAGTTTCCGCTGATCGCAATCTGTTCGCCGCGGACAACATTCTGCTTAGCCTTTACCTTGAAGCTCTTAAGATGAGCATACAGTGTACGATAGCCGTATCCGTGGTCAATCTCCACTGTCCAGCCATAACCCTGCTGCCATTTTGCCGATACGATCTTTCCGTCGGCGGTTGCATAGACAGGCGTTCCTACGTCACACGAAAAGTCCATTCCACGGTGGAATTTATGAACTTTGTATATAGGGTCCAGACGCCTTCCGTAACCCGAGGCTGTACGTTTAAGGTCGCGGTTCGATATTGGCTGTATCGCCGGTAGATGACGCAGACGCTCCTCTTGCTCCTTGCTTACCTTCACAAGCTCGTCAAACGACTTTATCTGCACATATATTTGTTTGGAGAGCATATCCATCTTTTGCGTTGTCTCAACCACAAGAGCCGAATTGCTCATATCCATAAGATTGTCGTAACGGCTAGTACCACCGTAGCCGGCATTACGCGCAACCTTTGATACAGGCTCCGAATTAAGCATCACACGATACATATTATCGTCGCGCTGCTGTATACCCTCAAGAACCTCCATTGCATTGTCTAAACGTTGGGAGAGAATGCGATACTGAGAGAGTAATTTTGAATTTTCCTCCTGCAGTTCCTGCACCGATGGAGTCTTTATCAAAAGGTCGAACATCAGAAACGAGAGTCCTCCGAATATTACAAACAGCAACACACGACGCAATATCGTCAGGAAACGTTGCGCAAAATTAGGATAGACGCGGTCGTATGTTCGCGTTGTCGGGTTAAAGATGTAATAGACCTTTCGCATATTTACCTTGATAGGAGCCATTGCGCAGAAGAGAGGGCAGGCAACGCTCTTCAAACTTTCGCAAAAGTAGCAAATAGATTATCATCTTGCAAATATATTTTAAATATAAAGTTTATTATTAAACATAGTTTAATATTTTGACAAAGTCATTATCTTTGCAAGATAGAATGTATAATGGAAATTTTAAACATATAAATATGCTCACATCAAAAGAGATTAGAGAATCATTCAAAAGATTCTTCGAAGAGAGAGGACACCTTATAGTACCCTCTGCTCCGATGGTTGTCAAGGACGACCCTACACTTATGTTCACAAATGCAGGAATGAACCAGTTCAAGGATATCATTCTTGGTAACAGCCCCGCAAAGAGTAAGCGTGTAGCCGACTCTCAGAAGTGTCTGCGCGTAAGCGGTAAGCACAACGACCTTGAGGAGGTTGGACACGATACCTACCACCACACAATGTTCGAGATGCTCGGAAACTGGTCGTTCGGCGACTATTTCAAGCAGGAGGCTATCGATTGGGCGTGGGAGTTCCTCACAGAGGTTGTAAAATTGGACCCCAACCGTCTTTATGCCACTGTATTCGAGGGCGCGGAGAGCGAAGGCCTCGAGCGCGATAATGAGGCTGCTGCAATCTGGGAGAAGCATCTTCCTGCCGACAGAATATTGAACGGCAACCTAAAGGACAATTTCTGGGAAATGGGCGACACAGGCCCCTGCGGTCCCTGTTCAGAGATTCACATTGACCTTCGCAACGACGAGGACCGTGCGAAAATCTCGGGTCGCGACCTTGTAAACGGTTCACATCCTCAGGTAATTGAAATATGGAACCTCGTGTTTATGCAGTACAATCGTATGGCTGACGGCCATCTTGAGGAGCTTCCCGCAAAGGTTATCGATACCGGAATGGGATTCGAGCGTCTTTGTATGGCTCTACAGGGCAAGCAGTCGAACTACGACACCGACGTATTCCAGCCCATCATCAAGGCTATCGGTGAAATTTCTGGAAAGAGCTACGGCGAGGATGCACAGGTTGATATTGCAATGCGCGTAATTGCCGACCACATTCGTACAATCTCATTCTCAATAACCGACGGCCAGCTTCCCTCGAATGCAAAAGCCGGATACGTTATACGCCGCATCCTGCGTCGTGCCGTACGTTACGGATACACATTCCTCGGCCAGAAGCAGGCATTTATGTACAAACTGTTGCCCACCCTCATCGAGAATATGAGCGACGCTTATCCCGAATTGAAACTGCAGCAGGAGCTTATCACAAAGGTTATAAAAGAGGAGGAGGAGTCTTTCTTGCGCACTCTTGCCACAGGTATTCAGATGCTCGACAAGATTGTAGCAACAGCAAAAGCCAACAGCAACAGCGAGATTAGCGGTGTAGAGGCATTCACACTCTACGACACATACGGATTCCCCATCGACCTTACACAGCTCATCCTTCGCGAGAATGGCCTTGCTGTAAATATGGAGCAGTTCGACGAGGAGATGTTGAAGCAGAAGACACGCGCACGCAACGCTGCTACCGTAGAGAATGGCGACTGGATTGTAGTAAACGAGGGCGACTGCTCATTTGTAGGTTACGACAACACAGAGAACAGCACCACAATACTACGTTACCGTCAGACAAAGCAGAAGAACCAGACTCTCTACCAGATTGTTCTCAAGGAAACTCCCTTCTACGCAGAAAGCGGAGGACAGGTAGGAGACACCGGTGTTCTTGTATGCGGCGACGAGACTATTGAGGTTACCGACACAAAGAAGGAGAACAACCTTCCCATACATATTACAAAGCAGTTGCCCGCAGACCCCACAGCAACATTCACCGCAAAGGTTGATGTAAAGAAACGCCTTGCTTGCGCTGCCAACCACTCTTGTACCCACCTTCTCGACCAGGCGCTTCGCGAGGTTCTTGGAACACACGTCGAGCAGAAGGGTTCATTGGTAACTCCCGAGGGTATCCGCTTCGACTTTTCACATTTCCAGAAGGTAACAGACGAGGAGATTGCACAGGTTGAGAGAATCGTCAATGCACGCATACGTCAGAATATCCCTCTTACCGACCACCGCAATATTCCCATCGAGGAGGCTAAGAAATTGGGTGCTATCGCCCTCTTTGGCGAGAAGTACGGCGACCACGTTCGCGTAGTACAGTTCGGAACATCAATTGAGTTCTGTGGAGGAACACACGTATCGGCTACCGGTGCTATCGGAATGGTTAAGATTATAAGCGAGAGCTCTGTAGCTGCCGGCGTACGCCGTATTGAGGCCATCACAGGCGAGGCTCTCGAGAATCACATTGAGAAGACACAGGCTCTACTCAAGGAGATACACGCGCTCTTCAACAATGTTCCCAACCTAAAGGCTACAATTACAAAATCAATTGCCGAGAATGCTGAGCTCAAGAAAGAGATTGAGGAGTATGCAAAGGAGAAGGCAATGATGACCAAAGATAGTCTTTTGAAGGAGATTAAGGAGCTTAACGGCATCCGCTACATAAGCACAATCCTTCCTTTGCCCGCAGGCACTGTCAAGGACATCGTCTTTATGCTACGCGCCGAGCAGCCCGAGAATATGTTGGTTGTTATCGGTAGCGTTCAGAACGACAAGCCTCAGCTTACAATCTCGGCTACAGCCGACCTTGTCGAGCAGGGCATAAATGCCGGCAAGATTGTAGGACAGGCAGCAAAGCTTATGCAAGGTGGTGGCGGTGGCCAGGCACATTTTGCAACAGCCGGCGGTAAAGACGTTAATGGTCTTAAGGCTGCAATAGACAAAGTCTTTGAGCTTATCTAAGAAATAAGACAATAATAAATTAGGGGCGTTTCCTTACGGAACGCCCCTAATTTATTATTGCAACCGACAGAAGGTCACGATTCGCGCCAATTGACAAGATAGAGTTTCTCCGTGGCGCGCGTAAAGGCTGTATAGAGCCAACGATAGTAGTCGGCATTCATACCATCGGCGGCAACAAAGCCCTGGTCAATAAAGACACGCTTCCATTGTCCTCCCTGCGCCTTATGACAAGTTACAGCGTATCCATATTTTACCTGTAAAGCACTGTAATAGGGATTCTTGCGCACCTCTTCCATACGTTTGCGCTTAGATTTTATCTCGGGGTAATCCTCCCACACAGCATTGAAAAGCCTGTCGCTCTGCTCACGCGTCAGCGAGGGCGACTCACTCGTAAGAGTATCGAGCAGAATCTTTATATCAAGCTCGCAATCCTCATAATCGGAGAATGAGAGAGAAACATCGGCAAAGCGGAAGCCATACATCTCCTCTACCCCACCGACACGCACAATGGAAGCAATATCGCCGTTAGCAATAAAGTCCATCTTCTCCAATATACTTTTATCTTCCTTTCCGAGCTGTTCGGGCCAATAATAGTTGTTCTTGACGACCATCAGAAGATCGGTACGGTTAAGCTCATCCTCGCGATAGAGTATGCGCCGGCGTATACCCTCGTTGTAGACATTGGCGCGCTTGTTCGAACGGCAAAGGATTATTGTCTCCTCCATTCCAGCCTCACTGTAGCAGGAGTCTATAGCCTCTATAAGTTCCTCGCCCGATACTCGACAGACGTCGGCAAAGCCCTTGAATTTTATTTGAGGAATAAATCCTCCGTCGCCTCTTGCTATAATATCGCGCAGAAAGGTAGCATTGTACAATATTCCCGAATCATCGGCCTGACGCATCACCTGTGTCATCTCGACCGAGGTAACATTCAGATACATTGAGCGCAAATAATCGGCAGAGAGCGCCGGAGATAGCTCTTCGCCAACAGGAGGCAGCTGCGCAATATCGCCCAGCAGGATCAGCGAACAGCCGTCGCCCGAAAATACAAATTCCACAAGGTCGTCGAGCAAGGCTCCTGAACCAAAGCCCGACATTCCCTCGTTGGCAATCATAGAAGCCTCATCCACAATGAACAGCGTATGCTTTGCTCGATTCTCCATAAGAGTAAATACCGTAGCATCTGTTATTGATTTTTGACGATAAATCCATTTGTGGATAGTATATGCAACAACACCGGCGTAAGAGGAAAAGACCTTTGCCGCACGCCCCGTAGGAGCAAGCAGGACACTCTTGCGTCCCAACGACTCCAGCGTAGAGACCAAAGAGGAGATAAGCACAGTTTTTCCCGTTCCGGCATAACCACAAAGTACAAAAACCTTACGTTCCCTCTCCGACAAGATAAATTCCGATATTTTTTCTATGGAATTTTCCTGCTGAAGAGTTGGAATAAAAGGAAAATTTAATTTAATTTGCGAGGCTAAATATTTATTTATCACTTTTTGACAATAAAAAAGGTGTATAAAAACAATATTCCGTTTTTTTATCTTATTTTTGCAGTAGATAAAAAACTACAATTAACCGTGGAATAGTCCACAAACTATTGTAGCGCGAAATTAAGCAAATAAAATAAAAATAATATAAACCCGTATGAAAAAAGCATTATTAAACCTTTTGCTCGTCGTAGCAATCGCAGGATTGGGATTTATCTGCTATCGTAGCATTATGGACCCCATTGAGTTTTCAAATGAGCGTACTAACCGCGAAAAAGCTATCATTGCCCGTTTGATTGACATTCGTACAGCACAGATTGAGTATCGTAATAATCACGGCGGAGCATACACCGATGATTTTGACACACTCATCAACTACATCAAGAATGCTCAGATGCCTATCATTATGAAGGTTGGAGAGTTGAACGACGATCAATTGGAGAGAGGTCTTACCGAGGGTAAGGTTCTCGAGATGATTGAGAAGGCCAAAAAGACAAACAAATGGGAAGAGGTTGAGAAAGAGGGATTCGGATTGGACGAGAGCGGACTACCCAAATTCCGTCGCGATACTACTTGGATTGCAGTGGTAGATACTGTATTCCGTAAAGGATTCATCGCTGACTCTCTTGCATACGTTCCTTTTGGCAACGGTGCTAAATTCGAAATGGAGACACGTTGCGACACAACAAAATCAGGTATTGCACAGTGGCTCTTTGAAGCTCGTACCCTCTACAAGGTTTATTTGGATGGTATCAACAACCAGGAGATGAATAACCTCATCAGCAATATGAAGAAGCTCGACCGCTACGCAGGTCTTAAGGTTGGTGACGTTGAAACACCCAACAATAACGCAGGAAACTGGGAATAATCACTCTATGAGCAGAGTGGAACTATACTCTAATAAAACATTATCCATTCGTATAAGTACGAATGGATTTTGTTTTTGCATCTATGAGGCATCGTCACCCGAAAGCATAGAGTATTACGAATATGCAATAGACAAGAGCAGGACCTTTGCCTCGAATCTTGAGTATGCAAAAGAGAAATACCGATTCTTGACATCAGGAGGCTTTGCCGGAATAAGTGTAATTTACGATAGTATAGAATACACCACTATCCCAACCGAACAGGAAGGCGACAATGAGCCTATGTTCTATAGTTGTTTCCCTCATCTTACCAACGAGTATAAGATTATAAGCAACAGACTCACAGCGCAAGGCATCACACTGCTCTTTGCAATAGAGAAGGCCCTATACGATTCGCTCAACAGCTTGGGAACTGTTGTATACTACTCTCCGATGAGTATAATTATGGGTTATATAGCCCGCCAACCGCTCCCCGAGGAGAATTATCTGTTCGCCTACATACACAAGGGACGTTCATTGTTGCTGTCGATAAAAGGCGGCAGACTGCAATTGTCCAACAGCTTCGATTCTTTGGAAAAAGAGAATCACGCATATTATATTTTAAGCCTTTGGAAAGAGAGCACACTATCGCAGGGCAACGACAAGCTCTACATCTGCGGAGACAACAGCGCCGAGGAGGCCTTGCCACTGATAGGAAAGTTCATACGACATATTGAGCGCATAAACCCCACTGCTCTTTTTCGTTCGAATCTACTGAACAAGATAGAAAATATTCCTTTCGACCTACAAGCACTGCTACTATGCGAATAATTAGTGGAAAATACAAAGGGAGACATTTTGACATTCCCCGCAATTTCAAGGCACGTCCAACAACAGACTTTGCCAAAGAGAACCTTTTCAACATATTGCTCAATATCATTGATTTTGAGGAGACCGATGCTCTCGACCTCTTTTCGGGAACAGGCAGCATAAGCCTCGAATTACTGTCAAGAGGATGCACCGCCGTTACATCAGTAGAAATGGACTCTCTGCATTTCTCGCATCTTAAGAGAAGCGCATCAGCGCTTGGCGACAGCAACTGGACCATTGTGCGCGACGATGTATTCCGCTACATTAAACGCTGCAACAGCAGTTACAGCCTTATTTTTGCCGACCCCCCTTATGCTCTCAAGAACCTTGCTACAATCCCCGACCTTATAATGCAGAGCAATATGCTCAAGCCGCGCGGTATATTTATTTTTGAGCACGGTAGGGACAATGACTTCAGCGAGCATCCCAACTTTTTCCGCCATATTTCGTATGGCAGTGTAAACTTCTCGTTCTTCGAGCACAAATAATCCCTTTAGAGAAGAGGAGAAAAAAGCCTTGCTCCCGACTCCAGCAGCCTATGGCTCAGCGAGCGGGAATGATACTCTCTTGGCACAAGTAGCTTACTGTCCTTTATATCGTCGAGGAATATCTGTTTAAGAGTGCGCGCCACTGTCGCATCGTATATATAGCTGTTTACCTCGAAATTATAGTCAAAACTTCGAAAATCGATATTCGCCGAGCCTACTACCGAGAGCATATCATCGGAGACAAGGGATTTACTGTGCAAAAAGCCCTTCTTATATAGGTATATTTTTATTCCGGCCTCAAGCAATTCCCCGTAGTATGACTTTGAGGCATAATCCGATATAAGGCTATCGCTCTTCTCGGGAATCATCAGACGGACATCCACTCCCGACAATGCCGCACGCTGCATTGCTGTTACTACTGCCTCGCTTGGCATAAAATAGGGTGTCTGCATATATATATATGATTTTGCAGTAGTAAGCGATAGAAGCATTCCATTGAGTATTGTGCGCCATTCTCCTACAGGGTTCGATGTTACAGTCTGCACCAATGCCTCTCCCTTATGCTCTACAGCAGGGAAGTAACGCTCTCCCGACACTAATGAACGGTCGGCAAAGAACCAATCGACAAGAAAGGCTATCTGCAGTCCATAGACAGCGCCGCCACGTATCAGAAGCATTGTGTCGCGCCAATGCTCCCACACGCCACCCGAGATGTATCTGTCAGCGACATTAAAGCCACCGATAAAGCCAACCTCTCCATCAACAACCACAATCTTGCGGTGATTGCGATAGTTTATCTTGTTGGTGAGCAGCGGAAAATGAACCTTTAAGAATGGAGCCACAAAGCCTCCGGCATTGCTAATCTCGTCGAAAAACTGTGTGGGCACTTTCCAGCAGCCTACACCGTCGTATATCAGACGGACCTCTACACCTTCGCGTGCCTTAGCGACAAGAGCATCGCGCAGACGCGTGCCTATATTGTCATCCTCAAAAATATAGAAGAGAATGTGAATGTGATTCCTTGCCGATTCAATCTCGCGCAGGAGTTTGTCAAAGAATTCCTCTCCATTGGTTATTATCTCTATTCCGCTGTAGCCCATAAGACGCGCCTCGGCAACATTCTCAAAGTACTCCTTCATTCTCACATATTCACAAGGAATAGTCTGTTCGGCATCGGTAGGATAGGCCAGATTGCTACGTTGCTGAATCTGCGACAGAGAGCGTTTGCCTATGTATCTAAGGCGTCGTGTGTCGCGTCCAAAGAAAAAATAGAAGATAAGTCCCAGAATAGGCAGGAACAGCAGCACCAACAGCCAAGCAATAGTCTTTACAGGATTGCGATTATTCATCACAACCTTTATCATAATGTATATAGAGAACAATATATTCAGCCAATATACAATATTCAATATTGTTGCTATATTCAGAGATATCATCTTCGGCAGGGAGCATCTTTATCATCATCCCACGCGAAAATAGATAAAAAATAAAAAATCATCAGCTGCCTGATATATAAAATTAGGCAGCTGAGACATTATTTAACAGAAAAGTAGCTTTTTTAAAATCTTCCGGGAGGAGGGAATCCTCTACCCTCAAAGCCTCCGCCATAACCCGAAGGCATCTTTCCACGCATTTTGGAGCGTGCCTCATCGGCACCAATCTGGTTGAACTTATAGATAAGATGCAACATACAATAGCTGTTTATTGCATTAGTCTGCGAGTCGCGGCGCATAAGCGCATTTATAGTGCGGCTCACATTGCTCTGTTGCTGCAATATATCGTAGAACTGCAGAGATATTGTCAAGGCATTGTCCGAGAGCATACTCATAGATACCTGAGCGTTCCATAGCAGCTCGTTGGTGTTAAACTCTGGGTCGCTGAAGCCTCGGCGGCTGCTCATAGAAATATCGGTTGATATCTGCAGCTTATGCCAGGGAATGTTCACATTTCCGCTAGGACCATAGCTAAACTGATATGTATCCATATTATTGTTGGGCTGCAAAGCATTCTCGGAGTGAGAATAGTTGAGCGAGCCATTGAGCGTAACGTCGAAAATGTCGCAACGGTAGCCGAAGCGCAGATTCTCTCTCAGCGTCAATACCCCATTGGTATTCTTTTGACTGTTGCTCTTGCGGTCTATACTTATATAGGATACCTGATTATCGTATCGTGCCGAAGTATTTGTGCTATAAGTAAATTTCTTATTCGCCTGAATCGCCGAGTTAAACGAGAATCCTCCATCGACATTCCAGTTGCCGTTAATATTCTCGGGCTGTGTTGTACGTCCTCCGGTAGTTTCGTCGTATGTAACCTTTTGGCTTATGCTGTTCAACACATTAGAGTAGCGTATGTTTGCCATTATTCCCTGCTGTCTGTCGGGATTATTGGTATTGAAGCGAGCATCGAATCGGTGGGTAAACGATGGCTTAAGTCCGGGATTACCCTTGCGTATCTCCAAAGGATTGGAGTCGTCGGTAACATCGAGAAGGTCGGTCATTGAGGGCTGAGAGGTTGAACCACGATAGGTAACGTTCAACGTTGTAGTCTTATTCCATTTGTAGCGCATACGCACATTGGGAGTGAAATTATAGACGGTACGCTTAAGAACGGTATCGAGTCCATTGTATTTATAGCTCATATTCGACTGCTGTGGCAGTAATGTGACACCGGCGCTAAGATTCATCTTCGCTGTAACGTAGCGGAACATCACCTGTCCCTCGTGCTGCATATTGCGATAGGTAGAGAAACGGCTGAGGCTGTCGCTGTAGTATGCCTCGTACTCATCGGGAAGAGCCGGAAGAATATAGTTGCTGCCCAATATCGGAGTATACTCGGGGACATTGTCCAATATATATGTCGAACGCTTGCTGTTCTGATAGCTGTAGTTGAAACGGTAGCTCAATTGCAGGAAGAGGTTCTTTACAAGAGGCTCGGTATAGCTCAGACGGGCATTGTAGCTCCAATTCTCTCCGGGAGTAGTAGAGTAACGCTTACGCTCATAGCCCTCACCGGCCGATGCTTTATAGAACTTTACATTGTTAATAGAGAAGTTCTCACTGCGGCTGTCGCCATAGTTGAATCCTCCGTTCAGCGCAATGTTTCGTCCCTTATTATTCAAGCGACGGTTTATCTGAAGGTTGGCACTCGCCGAACGATTCTCGCTCTTGCTGATAGACTCGTTGCTGTTGCGGTTGATTGCAATATTGCTCAACTCATCGGGTACCTCGCCAAATTCGGTAGTAGCATAGTCGTAATCCGAAGCAAAGGGATTACTGTCGAATGTTGCCGACAGTGATTTTGAATAGTTGTCGGACTTACTATACGAGATTGAGGGGGTGAAGATGATGTTTGTCATTGAGTCAGGCTTCCACTCGAGACGGAAACGGCCATTCACACTCATCGAGCGTCCGAGAGAGATGCTGTTGCTATTGACAAACTGTCCCTGATTGCCTCCTGTCATAAAATACTCATTCGACGAATAGCTGCGGGTGTCTGTATCATTGTGGCGGAAATTGATGTTTCCTCCAGTCTCCAATTTCGAAGATGTTGTTGCAAAGTTAAAGCCCGCATTCTTTGGCGACTGCAATCCGCCACCACCGCCGCCACGCGAGAAGCCTCTGTCGCCGACATTATTGGCCGACAGCACCAGAGTATACTGCTGAGAGTCGGTAAAATAGTTGGCAAGCCCCTTTGCTGTATAGCGGTTCTTTGTTCCGTATCCGACATCGGCGTTACCGAAGAATCCTCTGTCGGAGCCTTTCTTCATCTGCAGGTCAAGCACTGTCTCCTCCTCGCCGTCATCAATGCCTGTGATACGCGAAAAGTCACTCTGCTTGTCATAGAATTTCACTTTATCTACAACATCTACAGGGATATTCTTAAGGGCAACCTCCTTATCGGTTCCAAAGAAGTCCTTACCCTTCATAAGTATTCTGTTTACAGTCTTTCCGTTTATGGTAATTGTTCCATCCTCGGCAATCTCTACTCCGGGATATTTCTTTATGAGTTCCTCCAACATTGAACCGGCAGGAACACGGAATGCCGATGTATTATATATCATTGTGTCCTCGGCCATTGTTATTGGAGGAGCCTCGGCTGTAACGACAGCCTGCTTCAACGCAACAATATCGCTGTGCATAGGCACGGTGCCAAGATCGAGCTTCTTATTGGGCTCGACAGTGATATTCTTCTCCTGGGTAGTGAAGCCAACGTAAGAGAGGCGCATAAGATAATTGCCCGCAGCTACCGAGAGACGTATCTTACCATCGCTGCTACTTGCTGTTCCCGACACATACGCCGTATCGGGCAACGAGTAGAGCTGCATTGCAACATTCATCAAAGGCTCATTATCCTCGCCATTATATATCACAGCCTCTACAGAGCCATTCTTCTTGCTCTGCTGTGCTGTAATTGTCATATTGGGTACTGATATTATTAAAAGTAAGATTGCTATTTTTAGAATATGGATTCTACTTTTCATAAAAAATAAACAATATTTAGAATACTTATATTTTGACCTCTTTTGCGGCGAATAGTTTAATCGTAACAGCCACAAATTCACAAAATAAACTTTTTTTAGAACATTCTTAAAGTTTTTACCTACGAACGATAAAACGCTCTCCTCAAACACCTATATTTGCATATAGAATCCGACAAAGTTACATAAAACAAGATGAATGCATACGACCTATTGAGCAAAATAACAGGACACGAAACAGACGGTAGCTTCGGTGAACCGTTCATAGGCTTATTTACCAATGTCTTCAAGAACGAGAATAGAGAAAATATCGAAGCGGTTGCATTTATCTGTGCTCTTTATATATCCTTCTTCAAGGAGCAGTTCCCTTTGGATAAACTGCGTATATTCATCACAAATATAAAGGAATCATACTCTCTCTTCTATTTCGACTGCAAGAGCTACGATACCATATTGGGACAATTGCCCGAGGAGCCTTTTAAAATGTGCCTTATTGGCCGAGAGCTGCGATTCAAGATGAGCGATGTAAAGAAGCAGGACATTTACGGCGCCCTAGACTTTTACACCAACCAATAAAGCACAGACTGATGAGGTGTATAAAAAGCAGATTCACAGAACTTGACGACAGAGAGCTCATTGCGCGTCTTACGGCTGTGCCGCCCGAGGAGGCGCTGCACCGCTATTTCTTTGGAACAAAATGCCGACAATTCCTGCAGTTCATCGCCGCGAGCATTTTTGAATGTGACGCAGAGACTCTTTTGGGAGAATTCTACGACTTTGTATCGCGCAACGATTGGCATCTGTTAAGGAGCTTCGACGCAAGCAAAGGAGCGTCGCTGAACACCTATCTGTCACGATGCACCATACGACATTTCTTGGAACTGAAGAGAAAGAAAGAGAAGGAAATGACCGTTCGCCACTCCATAGAGGAGAGAAGCATTGTCGAGGAGCTCAACAGCTTCACCATTGAGCAAGAGGATGAGCAACCAAATGTATGGAGAGCTTTTGAGAGACTGAATGAGCGCGACCGCATAATACTCAAAGCCCTTGTCCTTGAAAACAGGAACAGCATAGAAATAGCCGACGAAATATGGCCATACATAAAGAGCAAGGAGAGCGACTGGCGCAAGCTGCCCATAAAACGCGTACAGGATACCATTGCCATACTTAAGCGCAGAGCACTGCTCTCCCTTATGATTGAGCTGAAAGAGATAGAAAAAAATGAGAGGTAAAAGCCTCTCATTCCTATATCCTAGAATTTTATTCTGTAGACATTCGTCTCACGAGGCTCAAAGCCCGCCGAGAGATACAATGCATTGGCCGTAACGCGCGAAGGGCGCGAGGTAAGCAGCAACGATCCTCCAGACTGTCGGGCAGCCTCTATGGCATACTCCACAAGGCGACGGCCAAAGGAGCGTCCGCGCATCGACTCATCGACCACAACATCCTCTATCCACTGCTTGCGTCCGGTAGGAGCAATATATCCGGCAAGAGTAAGCATTCCGCAAATTTTACCATCGCACTCCAGAAGAAAAAGGTGAGTATCGCAAGAATCCACAATAGCCTTTAGCTCTTTCTCTCCGAAGCTATGCTGCGAAGATGACAACTGAGCCATCAGTTCCCTTATAGGCTGCAGATAACACTCATCGTAGGCTGTCAGTTCAAATATCCTATAATTATCCATAATCATTTCTTTACCTTACATTTTACACCTTTGGACTCATTCTGCATACGGTCGAGCACTGTAACCACATATGTACGGCTACCATGCTCGCTGTCGGGAATCTTATAATAGATATTATCGGTTATTGCAACAATCTTTGAAGCATCGTTCAGATTAACCTTTTCCTTGTCGGCAAAGCAATACACCACATATCGCCAAGGCTCATTCATCGCATCATATTTCTTCTCCTCGGCCTTACTCCATACAAGAACCTTCTCATTCTCGTTCTCTACTATCTGCACCCCTTTTACCTTCTTGGGAGCCTTTTTGTCGATGAAAGGATAGGCCGGCATTAACGAAGGATACTTATGATAGTAAGCCGACAGAACCTCGCGGTAGCGACCCACATTCTGCGCTGCCGATGCTGCGTCCCATAGGCAAGAACCCTGTATATTCTTCTCGGCACGCTGAAGTTCCATTTTACGGGGCTGCTGATGGCGCTTAGGATTATCAATATCAGCTGCACGGACAGTGCGATTGACATCCTGACCAATATACAACGGACGATTAGAGGCATATTTTGCCCACCACCCTACAAGAGCCTCATAGTCGGCAGCCTTGTGGCCTATCTCCCAATAAAGCTGAGGGATGCAATAATCGACCCATCCCTCGTTCACCCATAGCAGAACGTCGGCATACAGGTCATCATAGCTCTGCAAGCCACGGGTGTTGCTTCCGGAGGGAACAGCCTCGGTAGCATTGCGATAGATACCAAAAGGCGATACTCCGAACTTTACCCAGGGCTTCAACGAACGTACGGTATTATGTAGCTGCAGAATGAGCTTATTCACATTCTCGCGTCGCCAGTCGCCCTTGTCGGCACCATTGCCCATTGCCACATAATCATCCTCATCGGGAAACTCCTGTCCCTTTGAGGGATAAGGGTAGAAATAGTCATCAATATGGAGTGCATCAATGTCGTAACGCGAAACAATATCCTTTACCACAGCGCATATATGATCGCGGTTCTCCTGCATCGCCTGATTGAAATACAATTGACCGTCGTACGAGAGGAAACGTTCGGGATTGAGGCAGCTTGCGTGATTAGGAGCAAGCTCTGTCGTTCCCTTTGTACAGGCACGATAAGGGTTTATCCAAGCGTGAAGTTCCATATTGCGACGATGCGACTCATCGACCATAAAGGCCAAAGGGTCCCAACCGGGAGAGAATCCCTGCTGTCCTGTTATGTATCGGCTCCAGGGTTCTATCTGCGACTCATAGAGAGCATCACCCTCTACACGCACCTGAAAGATGATAGCATTCACATTGGCCTTCTTCAGTTCATCGAGCATCTCTCTGAGATAGTTCTTCATCTCAAACTCATTCATTCCCATAAACTGTCCGTTCACAGCCTGTATCCAAGCTCCGCGAAACTCACGCTTAGGACTGTCGGGACGCAACGATGCCATTGCCACTGTCGAGACAAGCATAAATGATATTATAGCAAAAACACGCAGATACTGTTTCATATATCGTTAAATTTAAATTCCACGCGAAGATAATCTTTTTCGCCACACGACGAAAGAGATTCAGCGAAAGTTATAAATATAGAGGAACTATGCAATATAAAAAATGAGAGGGCTGCCTCACGGTAGCCCTCTCACATCTATTAAGTAAGTAATTATTCAGCTGTCGGTGTAGTCTCTTCTGCTGTTGCAACAGCCTCTACTGCAGGCGCATCAGCCTTCTTTGTAGAGCGACGACGGCGAGTCTTCTTTGTAGGAGCCTTAGCCATATTCTCGTTGTAATCAACAAGCTCGATGAAGCACATCTCGGCTGCGTCACCAGAACGTGTACCCAACTTAATGATGCGTGTATAACCACCAGGACGCTCTGCAACCTTTACAGATATCTCTTTGAAAAGCTCTGTAACAGCCTCTTTGTTCTGCAAGTAGCTAAATACTACGCGACGAGAATTTGTTGTATCGTCTTTTGATTTTGTGATCAGAGGCTCAACAAACTTTTTAAGTTCCTTAGCCTTTGCAAGAGTCGTAGTGATTCTTTTGTGCATAATCAAAGATACGGCCATATTAGAAAGCATAGCCTTTCTGTGAGTAGCAGTACGACCCAAATGATTGAAAGATTTCTTATGTCTCATAATTATTCTTTGTCTAATTTATATTTTGAAATATCTGTTCCAAACGAAAGATTCAGACTCTCGAGCAAATCATCAAGCTCAGTGAGCGATTTCTTACCAAAGTTGCGGAACTTAAGAAGGTCAGTCTTGTTGTACTGTACCAACTGACCAAGAGTCTCAACATCAGCAGCCTTCAAGCAGTTGAGAGCACGAACCGAAAGGTTCAAGTCTACCAACTTACTCTTGAGCAACTGGCGCATATGCAATACCTCCTCATCGAACTCCTCGTTACCGTCGATGTCGCTTGCCTCAATAGCAATCTTCTCATCAGAGAATAACATAAAGTGGTAAATGAGAATTTTTGCAGCCTCTTTAAGTGCATCCTTCGGGTGGATGGAACCATCTGTTGTAACCTCAACTACCAGCTTGTCATAGTCCGTCTTCTGCTCTACGCGGAAGGGCTCACGCTGATACTTGACGTTACGGATAGGAGTGTATATCGAGTCGATTGGAATCATCGTGGGCTCTGTACAGAGCTCACGGTTTTCATCAGCAGGAACATAGCCACGTCCCTTGTTGATAGCGATCTCAATCTGCATTTTAGCCGATGAATCGAGATGGCAAATGACTAACTCAGGATTTAACACTTCAAATCCGGTTAAATACTTACCTATATCTCCTGCCGTGAATATCTCGGTGTTCTCGACATTGATAGATACTTTCTCGGTTTCGAATTCCTCGACAATTCTTTTGAATCGAACCTTTTTAAGATTCAATATAATGTTGGTAACGTCCTCTTTTACACCGGGAACTGTAGCAAACTCGTGCTCAACGCCTGCGATCTTGATAGTGCAAATTGCGAATCCCTCGAGTGAAGAGAGCAAAATGCGACGCAAAGCGTTACCCACGGTTGTAGCAAAACCGGGCTCCAAGGGACGGAACTCGAACTTTCCGAAGAAATTGTCCGCCTCCAACATTACAACTTTATCAGGTTTTTGAAATGTTAATATCGCCATTATAATCTATTATTTGCTATACAACTCAACGATTAACTGCTCCTTGATATTCTCAGGAATATCGGCACGCTCAGGTACATTCAAGAACTTACCAGCCTTAGCCGACTCATCCCACTCCAACCAAGAGTACTTGCTGTGATTTACGCCAGCCAATGAGTTCTCGATAACCTCGAGAGACTTTGAACGCTCGCGTACACCAACAATCTGACCAGCCTTGATGATACGAGAAGGAATGTTAGATACCTTACCATCTACAACGATGTGGCAGTGGCTAACCAACTGACGTGCAGCAGCACGAGTAGGAGCAATTCCCAAACGGTAAACGATGTTGTCCAAACGAGACTCAAGTGTCTGCAAAAGAACCTCACCGGTGATACCGGGAGCTGAATCTGCCTTCTTGAACACGTTACGGAACTGTTTCTCCAATACTCCGTATGTATATTTAGCTTTCTGCTTCTCAGCCAACATTATACCATACTCCGAAGACTTGCGACGACGGTTATTTCCGTGCATACCGGGAGCATAATTTTTCTTAGAAAGCACCTTGTCGGGTCCAAAGATAGGCTCACCGAACTTACGTGCGATCTTGCTTTTAGGTCCAATATATCTTGCCATTTCTAATTTCTTAAATTAACATCATTATACTCTTCTTCTCTTCGGAGGACGGCAACCGTTGTGAGGCAGCGGTGTAACGTCTACAATCTCTGTAACCTCGATTCCGGCACCGTGTACTGTACGGATAGCCGACTCACGACCATTACCGGGACCCTTAACATATGCCTTCACCTTGCGCAAGCCCAAATCGTATGCGATTTTAGAGCAAGCCTCAGCAGCCATCTGAGCAGCATAAGGTGTGTTCTTCTTTGAACCTCTGAAACCCATTTTTCCGGCAGATGACCAAGAGATAACCTGACCTTCGTCGTTTGTAAGGCAAACAATGATATTGTTAAATGACGAATGTACATGAAGCTGTCCGATGGCGCCTACCTTCACATTTCTTTTCTTTGTTGCAACTGTTTTCTTTGCCATATTACTTACTTATTATTTAGTAGCTTTTTTCTTGTTAGCAACAGTCTTCTTGCGACCCTTGCGAGTACGAGCATTGTTCTTTGTGCTCTGACCACGTACGGGAAGACCGTTACGGTGACGGATTCCGCGATAGCAACCAATATCCATCAAACGTTTGATGTTCAACTGAATTTCTGAACGGAGATCACCTTCTACTTTATACTCTGCACCAATAATCTCACGAACCTTTGCAGCCATATCATCGGTCCAATCCTGAACCTTCATATTACGGTCTACACCTGCTTTGTCGAGGATCTTGGCTGCACTGCTGCGTCCAATACCATAGATGTATGTCAACGCAATCTCTCCTCTTTTATTCTGAGGAATGTCTACACCAACTATTCTTATAGCCATATACGAATATATTATAAATTACAATTTAAATTACCCCTGACGCAGTTTGAATTTGGGATTCTTCTTGTTAATCAAATACAAACGACCGTTACGACGAACGATTTTACAGTCGGGAGTGCGTTTCTTAATAGATGCTTTAACTTTCATAATATCTTATTTTTATTTATATCGGAATACGATTCTTCCTTTGGTCAAGTCGTAGGGAGACATTTCGATTCTCACCTTATCACCGGGGAGGATTTTTATATAATGCATTCTCATCTTTCCCGAGATATGTGCAGTGACCTCGTGTCCATTCTGCAACTCTACGCGAAACATTGCATTTGATAATGCCTCTACGATTGTACCATCTTGCTCAATAGCGTTTTGTTTAGCCATATTAGTATCCTTTACTTCTTAAGACCTCTTCTATAAACTCGAACGACGATAGAATGTCGGCGCCGTTCTTACCGACTGCGATTGTATGTTCGAAATGTGCCGCATTCTTGCGATCACGAGTTCTTACTGTCCAACCATCACGCTCCATGAAAATCTGTCTCTTTCCAAGCGTAATCATAGGCTCTATTGCGAGACACATACCCTCGCGCAACTGTAATCCGTTGCCTCGTTTCCCGTAATTGGGAACCTCGGGGGCCTCGTGCATATCTCGCCCGATACCGTGTCCTACAAACTCACGTACAACGCCGAATCCGTTCGACTCGCAATGGAACTGCACTGCGTGACCAATGTCTCCCAGACGCTTACCGTGAACAGCCTGCTCAATACCAAGATAGAGCGACTCTTTTGTCGTCTGTAAAAGTTTCTTTGTCTCCTCGTCTACCTCACCCACACAGAATGTATAGCACGAGTCGCCACAAAAACCATTCAACAATGTACCGCAATCTACCGAAACGATATCACCCTCTTTAAGAGGAACATCATTAGGTATACCGTGTACAACCACGTCGTTTACCGATGCACATATAGAACCCGGAAAGGGAGTACCGTCGTAATTGGGATAACCCTTGAAAGTAGGGATAGTCCCATTATCGCGGATAAACTCCTCGGCAACCTTGTCCAATTGCTTGGTGGTTACACCCGGTTCTATTATTTTAGCTACTTCGGCAAGCGCTCTGCCTACCAGCAGATTACTCTGCCGAAGTAGTTCTATTTCGTCCGATGTCTTAAGAAATATCATTCTAAGCTCTACAATTAACCAATACGTCCCTTAATACGACCTGAACTCAACAAGCCATCATAGTGTCTCATCATAAGGTAGCTCTCGATCTGCTGCAAAGTGTCAAGAACAACACCTACAAGAATCAAAAGCGATGTACCTCCAAAGAACTGTGCAAACTCACCCTGAATACCGAAGATTGAACCGGCAAATACAGGAAGGATTGCGATAGCTGCCAAGAATAAAGATCCGGGCAAAGTCAAACGAGACATAATCGTATCAATATACTCTGCAGTGGGCTTACCGGGTTTGATGCCGGGAATAAAACCGTTGTTGCGTTTCATATCATCAGCCATCTGTACAGGATTGATTGTGATAGCTGTATAGAAATATGTAAATGCAATAATCAACAATGCAGATACAAGATTGTATAACCACGATGTGGGGTTCATAAGCATCGCCACAGCCTCAGAATTCTTCAAGCTGTCGCTGAAGTTTGCAAACGCCATAGGGATAAACATAATTGCCTGAGCAAAGATGATAGGCATAACGTTTGCAGCATTAACCTTGAGGGGGATATACTGGCGTGCACCTGAATATGTAGCACCACCTGCCGACTGCTTTGCATACTGTACAGGCACACGACGTGTTCCCTGAAGAAGCGCGATAGCTGCACAGATTACTAGCAAGAAGAATACAATCTCAATGAGCAACATTACAACACCACCACCGGCAGCCTCTGCTACGCGAGAGTAGAACTCCTGATAGAGAGCCTTGGGAAGGCGTGCAATGATACCAATCATAATTATTATTGATACTCCGTTACCGATACCCTTGTCAGTAATACGCTCACCCAACCAAAGGATGAACATACTACCAGCTGCAAGGATAATGGTAGAACTTATCATAAATAATGTAGGGTTAATTCCGGGCGCAACACCAACACCAATGGTATAGGGAAGGCTCAAGAGGTACGAGGGTGCCTGAATCAAAAGAATAAACACAGTCAAATAACGTGTATACTGATTGATTTTACGGCGACCACTCTCACCTTCACGTTGCATCTTCTGGAAGTAGGGAACAGCCATCGCCAACAACTGGATAACAATTGATGCAGAAATATAAGGCATAATACCCAACGCAAAGATAGAAGCATTAGTGAATGCACCACCCGAGAACATATCAAGCAAAGACATCAAACCGCTACCGTTATCCGCCGAAGCTGCCACGCGATCCAAAGCAGTAGGATCGATACCAGGCAATACCACGAACGAACCAAACCTATAGATAGCCACGATAAGGAGTGTAATACCTATACGCGCTCTAAGGTCCTCAATCTTCCAGATATTTTTAATAGTCTGGACGAACTTATGGTCTGATAGTTTTTTTGCCATCTTTTTAAAGTTTTACTACTGTTCCACCTACAGCCTCAATTGCCTCAACTGCCTTAGCAGAGAAAGCGTGAGCCTCGACTGTCAATTTTGCAGTTAAAGTTCCATTAGCAAGAACCTTAACCAACTGGTTTGAAGATACAAAGCCTGCAGCAATCAAAGTTGCAACATTGATTGTCTCCAAAGAGTTATTCTCTGCAAGAGCCTGCAATGTAGACAAGTTTACAGCCTTGTACTCAACACGGTTGATATTCTTGAAACCGAACTTAGGTACACGACGTTGCAAAGGCATCTGACCACCCTCGAAACCAATCTTCTTCTTGTAGCCAGAACGTGACTTAGCACCCTTGTGACCACGTGTAGAGGTACCACCTCTACCCGATCCGGTACCACGTCCAATTCTTTTGCGTGCCTTAACAGCACCCTCAGCAGGTTTCAGACTATTTAATTTCATAAACAAAATCTTTTTAAAATTAATTACTCTTCAACAATGGCAACCAAATGCTGAACTTTCTTAATCATACCACGAATAGAGGCATTATCAGTGTGCTCAACCACCTTATTCATTTTGTTAAGACCAAGAGCATCAAGAGTGAGCTTCTGTGTCTTAGGAGCACCGATACGACTTCTTACCTGTTTAATTTTAATAGTAGCCATAATTTTCCTCCTTATCCGTTAAATACTTTACTCATACTAACACCTCTGTTCTGAGCTACAGTGCGTGCATCACGCATCTCACTCAAAGCAGCGATTGTTGCCTTAACCAAGTTGTGGGGGTTAGAAGAACCCTTAGACTTTGCCAATACGTCGGTAATACCAACGCTCTCAAGTACGGCACGCATAGCACCACCGGCAACTACTCCGGTACCGTGAGAAGCGGGTTTAATAAATACCTCAGCACCACCAAAGCGTGCAGCCTGCTCGTGAGGAACAGTACCCTTGAGTACCGGAACACGAACGAGGTTCTTCTTTGCAGCCTCTATACCTTTAGAAATAGCGGCAGTTACCTCGCTGGCCTTTCCTAGACCGTAACCGATGATGCCATTCTCGTTACCTACTACAACAATAGCAGAGAAACTAAATGTACGACCACCCTTTGTAACCTTAGTTACACGGTTGATAGCAACCAATCTATCTTTCAATTCAACGTCGTTTGCGACTTTTACTCTATTATTAACTGCCATATCCATTAGAATTTAAGCCCACCATTACGTGCAGCATCAGCTACTTCTTTTACTCTCCCGTGGTAGAGGTAACCGTTACGGTCGAAGACAACGGTAGTAATACCTGCCTCCTGAGCCTTCTTTGCGATCAACTCACCAACCTTAGCAGCCTGCTCTTTCTTGGGCATAGCCTCAAGACCGAGTGAAGATGCTGCAGCCAAAGTGCGGCCTGTCTGGTCATTGATTATCTGAACATATATCTGCTTGTTACTGCGGAAAACGCTCATACGGGGACGCTCAGCAACACCAAACACCTTATTGCGCACTCTATACTTAATCTTAGTACGTCTTTCTATTTTTGTTGTCATATGCTTACGATTTTACTAATTATTTTGCACCTGCCGATTTACCAGACTTGCGACGAATAATCTCGCCAACAAACTTAACACCCTTACCTTTGTAAGGCTCAGGCTTACGGAATGAGCGAATTTTAGCACAAATCAGTCCCAACAACTGCTTGTCGCAAGACTCCAAAATGATAAGAGGATTCTTATTTCTCTCTGATTTGGTCTCAATCTTAACCTCTGCGGGGAACTGCATATAAATAGGGTGAGTGTAACCAAGCAACAACTCGATAGAATTATTGGGCTTCTCGTTCACACGATAACCAACACCAACGAGTTCAAGTTCTTTTCTGAAACCGGCAGAAACACCGATTACCATATTATTAACTAGCGCTCTGTACAAACCGTGATAAGCGTGCTCCTGCTTTGTTACCTCAGCAAGAGTCTTGCCACCTGCATAACCAAGTACAATATGACCTTCCTCAACTGTTACAGTGATAGAGGGATCAACCTGCTGTGAAAGTTCGCCCTTGGGACCTTTTACAGTAACAACGTTATTCTCACTTACAGTGATAGTAACATTTGCGGGGATACTAATAGGTAATTTACCAATTCTAGACATTGCTCAATTCCTCCTCTATTAGTAGACATAGCAAAGCACCTCACCACCGATCTTCTCGGCAGCAGCTTCCTTGTCTGTCATTACACCTTTGGATGTCGACAAAATGGCGATACCCAATCCATTAATCACTCTGGGCATATTTTTGTATCCCGTATAACGGCGCAAACCGGGTGAAGAAACGCGAACCAAGTTCTTGATTGCGTTTACCTTGTTTACTGCGTCGTACTTCAAGGCAATCTTGATTGTGCCTTGAGGTCCATCCTCAACAAACTTGTAGTTCAAGATGTAACCCTTCTCAAATAGGATCTTTGTGATCTCCTTTTTGAGGTTAGAGGCAGGAACTTCAACCACTCTGTGCTTAGCTTGAATGGCATTTCTCAACCTCGTCAAATAATCTGCAATAGGATCTGTCATAAAAATTAAATTTAAATTGATCAGGACTTCCCTGACAATATTTATATTAAACACTCAAAAAATTACCAACTTGCTTTTCTAACACCGGGGATAAGACCCTTAGATGCCATCTCACGGAACTGAATACGTGAGATTCCGAAAAGACGGATATAACCCTTGGGACGACCTGTAAGTTTGCAACGGTTGTGCATACGGATAGGATTAGAGTTCAAGGGAAGATCCTGCAATTTACGTGCTGCCTCGTAAGCCTCCTCGGGAGTACCTGTGTTTACGATATTCTTCAAAGCCTCGCGCTTAGCAGCATATTTTTTTGTCAATTTTGCTCGTTTAACCTCACGAGCCTTCATTGATTCTTTTGCCATAGGATAATACTATTTTTTAGCGTTTTTAAAAGGTAAACCGAACTCTTTGAGCAGAGCATAACCCTCTTCATCGGTCTTAGCGGTAGTTACGAATGTGATATTCATACCGGTCAGACGCAT
Organism: Bacteroidaceae bacterium; assembly: GCA_017546785.1. Taxonomy (GTDB): domain Bacteria; phylum Bacteroidota; class Bacteroidia; order Bacteroidales; family Bacteroidaceae; genus HGM04593. Next base: position 39,767 of record JAFYRW010000015.1, read on the forward strand.
AATGTTGTCGATGTTAATCTCGGGGAAAATGATTTGCTCTTTGATACCCAATGAATAGTTACCGTTACCGTCGAACTTGCTTTCGATACCCTTGAAGTCACGGATACGGGGCAAAGCCACGCGTACCAAACGCTCAAGGAACTCATACATACGCTCGCGACGGAGAGTTACCATAACACCGATAGGCATCTTCTTACGCAATTTGAAGTTCGAGATATCCTTACGTGAAACTGTAGCAACGGCCTTCTGACCGGTGATAGCAGAAATCTCGTTAATAGCAACATCAATAATCTTCTTATCCTGAGTTGCTGCACCAAGACCCTCGTTGATAACGATTTTCTTGAGTACGGGCACCTGCATAGGTGAAGAATAGTTGAACTGCTTCATCAAAGCCGGAGCAATACGCTCGGCATATTCTTTCTTTAGGCTAGCTGTATTACTCATTACTTAATCTCCTCTCCTGATTTTTTAGCATAACGAACCTTCACACCCTCTGCATTAACCTTACGACCGATACGTGTGGGCTTACCCGACTTAGGATCGATGTGGTTAAGGTTAGAAACGTGGATTGAAGCTTCTTGTTTTACAATACCTCCATGAGGATTCTTTGCGCTAGGTTTCGTGCTCTTAGAAACCATATTAACGCCTTCTACGATAGCACGGTCTTTCTCAACGAGGACCTTCAAAACCTTACCGGTCTTGCCTTTGTCCTCGCCAGAATTAACGTAGACCATATCGCCTTTTTTGATATGTAATTTCTTCATTACTTCAATTTTTTAAAATATTAAAGAACCTCCGGTGCCAATGATACAACCTTTGTAAAGTCGGTTGCACGAAGTTCACGAGCAACGGGTCCGAAAATACGGCTACCGCGCATTTCACCGGCGTTATTAAGTAGAATGCAAGCGTTGTCATCAAAACGGATATAAGAACCGTCCTGACGGCGAACCTCTTTCTTAGTACGAACAATAAGAGCTTTTGAAACAGCTCCCTTCTTCATATCGCTCGAGGGGATTACGCTTTTTACAGCGACAACGATGATATCCCCTACAGAAGCATAGCGACGACGTGTACCACCGAGTACACGGATGCAAAGAGCCTCCTTCGCGCCGCTGTTATCACATACTGTAAGTCTTGATTCAACCTGTATCATAATTACTTAACTTTTTCGATGATTTCTACTAATCTCCATCTCTTTGTCTTGCTCAAAGGACGAGTCTCCATAATACGAACTGTATCACCTACTGAACACTCGTTTTTCTCATCGTGTACATGATACTTCTTGGTTCTGCTCACGAATTTACCGTAGATGGGGTGCTTCTCCTTGAATTTAGCGGCAATGGTGATAGTCTTGTCCATCTTGTTGCTGACAACTACACCAGTACGCTCTTTTCTTAAATTTCTTACTTCCATGGTAGTTTCTTATTTTTGATTTAATTCGCGAGAACGCAACTCACTCTTCATACGCGCGATAGTACGGCGTGTCTTCTTCAACAACTCAGGATTCTCCAGGGGTGATATTGCGTGATTCAGTCTCATTTGAGCATAACGAGCAACTTCTGTCTCCACTCTTTCTGTGAGCTCAGCTGTAGAGAGCTCTCTAATTTCTGCTATCTTCATAATTATGCTTAATTTTGAGCGTCATAATCGCGTCTAACAATAAACTTAGTTGTAACAGGAAGTTTTTGTGCTGCAAGACGCAAAGCCTCTTTAGCAATCTCGTAAGAAACTCCCTCTACCTCGATGAGGATACGACCCGGAGTAACCGGGAATACAAAACCTTCGGGATCTCCTTTACCCTTACCCATACGTACGTCAGCAGGCTTACGAGTGATAGGTTTATCGGGGAAAATTCGGATCCAGATCTGTCCCTGACGCTGCATATAACGAGTTACCGCGATACGAGCAGCCTCAATCTGACGACCATTTAACCATTTGTACTGCAGACACTTGATTCCGAATGAACCGAATGCGAGCTGGTTTCCTCTCTGAGCAAAACCTTTCTGCACACCGTGCTGCACTCTTCTATATTTTGTCTTTTTAGGCTGTAACATAATTCTTCAAATTCAATTCATTAACGATTGTTGTTCTTCTTACGTTTGAAGTTTCTTCCACCAGCCGGATTGTTGTTGCGACCGCTCTCCTTGCTCTGAGTAAAGTTAGGAGCGAGGTCTCTCTTCTCATAAACCTCACCACGGCAAATCCAAACCTTGATACCAAGCAAACCAACCTTAGTCAAGGCCTCAGCCTGACAGTAGTCAATGTCTGCACGGAATGTGTGCAAAGGAGTACGACCCTCCTTGTACATCTCGGAACGAGCCATCTCGGCACCGTTCAAACGTCCAGAAATTTGTACTTTGATACCCTCTGCACCTGCACGCATTGCGCCGGCGATAGCAGTCTTAATTGCGCGACGGTAAGCGATCTTACCCTCAACCTGACGTGCTATGTTGTTTGCTACGATATTAGCATCCAACTCGAGTTTCTTAACCTCGAAGATATTGATCTGTATCTCCTTGTCGGTAATCTTCTTCAACTCCTCTTTCAACTTATCAACTTCCTGACCACCCTTACCGATGATGATACCGGGTTTTGCAGTGCAAACAGTGATTGTAATAAGTTTCAAAGTACGCTCGATGACAATTCTTGATACGCTAGCTTTAGCCAAACGTACATTAAGGTATTTTCTGATTTTTGTATCCTCAACCAATTCGTCACCGCAGCTCTTACCTACACACCAGTTGGATTCCCATCCTCTGATGATACCTAATCGATTACTAATTGGATTAACCTTCTGTCCCATTGCTTTCTACGTTTAGATTGTCATTACTTACTTTTGTATCCACGTAAATTGTAACGTGGTTGGAACGCTTGCGAATTCTGTATCCGCGACCCTGAGGTGCAGGACGCATACGGTAGAGAGTGCGTGCCTCGTCTACGAATATCTGCGAGATATAAAGCTCGCCATTTTCAGCCTTACGCTCGTTTTTCTGCTCCCAGTTTGCTATAGCTGAACGCAACAGTTTCTCAACGTTGGCCGAAGCAGCTTTAGTCGAAAATTTAAGGACACCAAGTGCGCGACCCACCTCCATACCACGTACCATATCGGCTACGAGACGCATCTTACGGGGTGAAGAGGGGATATCCTTTGCACTGGCAAAGTACAGACTTTTGCGAGCCTCTTTTCTTTTGTCAGCAGCTAATTTTTTTCTTGCTCCCATTATAATTATTTATTTTATTTCAGTTTTTAAATACCTGATTACTTTTTGCGGTTACCAGAGTGACCACGGAAAGTACGTGTAGGAGCGAACTCGCCCAACTTGTGACCTACCATATTCTCGGTAATGTAAACAGGGATAAATTTATTTCCGTTATGAACAGCGATTGTGTGTCCCACAAAATCGGGAGAAATCATAGAAGCACGAGCCCAAGACTTGATGACCGATTTCTTACCGCTCTCGTTCATGGCAAGCACTTTGCTC